>CAYMLO010000159.1:0-21724 GCA_964390905.1 uncultured Planctomycetales bacterium
AGCAGGTCGGCGTCCAGGCCGATCTTCTCGGCGAGCGCGCGATAGGTGCTCTTACCCAGCTGTTTGCGGTTCTCGAACAGCAGGTCGTGCATCTGCCGGAACGCCTTTGGGCCTCCCAGGATCCTGGCGGCCTCTGCGGCGTAGGCGGCTTGACACGCGGCGTGGTGACGTTGGCCTTTGGCGTGTTTGTTGCAGGCGTTGCACAGGGGATAGTGACGGACCAGGACGCTTGCCTTGCCCCCGAAGGTCCGCGCCGCGACGTCATGCAACTCCCGTGATGCGCAGTAGCACGACGGGCACTGGAAGTCGGTGAAGACCACGATCTGCGGCAGGTCCGCGGGGGCAGACTCCGTCGGACGCAACGGGATGTCGTGTTTCGGCTGGGCCTGATGCTCTCGCAGCAGGAACTGAGGATTTTCGCGCAGCGACGTCACCATGGCCTTGTACCGCGCGAGTCTGTTCCATTTCTCCGCCAGCGCAAGGCGCTCGCTGCGATAGGCCCACAGACCGGCGATCACGACCAGCGAACACGCGATAGCGCCAACGGCCTCGCGGGAAGTGACCGTCTTGGCGGCCACGTCTGCAGGCGACATGGCGTCGGCGCTCGTCGGCTTGCCGGAGGCGGTCTGGCCCTTGCACAGTCGCCATACGACGCGTGCGATCACAAGATTCACCCCATGCACCACGAGACACCACGGACACGGGGACGCGACGCCGAGCGCCATCGCCGCCAGGTACAGGACAGATACGGCGGCTCCGAAGAGGGTCACGGCGAGGGGGACGCGGTGCCATCGACGGCCGTATGGACGCGGCAGACCGATCAGCGCAAACCACATCCCCACAAACACGAAGTACGACAGCCCCACGAACGCCACCGGAACGAAGACCGTATGCAGATGAATCGTCAGATCGGACGTCGGGACGGGAATCGGCAGCGGGATCTCAGCCCACCTGCCTTTGGAGGAACCGTCGCAACCTCCCAGACCTATCTTCGAGGACGCCTGACAGACGCGTCCGAACAGCCCGTGCGCGCCGGTGCGCGAATCCCAGAGGCCGGCGTGCTGTTTGACCAACTGCCCGCTGATCCAGGCGCCCACCAGGCTGAGGGACAGGATCGCCAGCAGCGTCCAGGGAGGACTGCGCCGTTTCAGGCGGATCGTCATGACCCTTCGACTTGCGTCTGCAACGGCTCGTACGAGCTCCGCCATGACGGGGCGATATGTCGTGCTGGCGTTCACCTGTCTCTGCCTCGGTCCGACCGACCGATTCCCATCAGACCGACGATTCCGGCGAGGGCGAGCAGTGTTGGCGTCGCGCCGCAGGGCGGAGACGGCGCAAGGCTCCCCAGCGGGTCCGCACTGCCGACCGGATCGCCGTTGGGGTCCGTCGTCGGGTCCGCGTCCTGATCGGGGATGGCATCAGGCTGGGTATCGACTTCCAGATCGGCGGCGCTCAGCGCTGCCGAGACAGGGTCGAGCATTCCAGCCTGGCCGCCAGCACCTTCTGACTCTCTGCCTGCGTTGTTGCTCCCGAGGCCGCCGCTCTCTGGCGCGCCGCCGATGCCCGCACGCTCCATCAGGAACGCTCTGGTATCACCATTCGGGTCCGAGCCCCAACCCACCAGGTCGCCGTCGGCGTTCACGGCGCAGACCCGCTCCACCGTCCACCCGAAGCTCGAGGACATCAGATCATGCACGTCGTCCATGTAGCCGTCTTTCCAGACGAATGCGTGGTAGTCGCCTCCGGTCACGTTGGACGTGCCGACGACCCACCCGTTGCTGCTGATGCCGAATGCCCAACTGTCGTCGCCGCCGGTGAGCGTTCCAAGGTCGTTCATTCCGGCGGACTGGTAGTACGCCGTCGCCGGCAGCCAGATGAAGGCATGGGCCTCACCCCCCGCCGTGTAGGACCGTCCGACGATCTGTCCTGAGCTGTTGACGGCTTCGGCACGGTGATCGACCGAGTTGGCGTCCCCGCCGAGCGTGCCCAGGTCCGTCATCGTGCCGCTCTCCCACTTGAACGGCCGCATGTACCCGTCGGACCCGATTATCTGGGCGCCGCCGACGACCACGCCCGAGTCGCTGATGTCCAGGGCGATGCTCTCGGCCCCGCCGAGGGTGCCGAGGCTGCTCATCCCGGCGGGCAGACCGTACGCGGTACTGGGCAGGTGGATGAAGGCCCGCCGGATGGTCTCGGGCTCGCCGCTGAGGATGTAGATCATCCCTACCACTTGGTCGCTGGCGTTGATGGCGAACGCCGCGCTATCCGTTCGACCGCCGATGACCTCGTGCAAGTCCGTCATGGAGCCGCTGCTCCAGAGGAAGGCGTGGGAGAAACCGGCGTTGCCCGTGTCGGATTGCCCAACGATCTTCCCACCGTCGTTGATGTCGAAGGCGGCGCTGGTCGTGCCGCCGAGGGTGCCGAGGCTGGTCAGCGAGCCGCTCGCGTATCGCCAGGCGCTTTCGTTGTCGGTCGCCTCGTTTTCGTCAAAGCCGACCATCTGCTTGGAGCTGTTGATGGCCAGACCGAGGCTCAGATTGCCGGCCGACAGGGCGCCGAGGTCGGTGATCGAATAGGCCGACACCGTGTAGTCGTCTTGGATCTGGTCCTCGGTCAACAGGCCTGCGTAGAGGGTCACCTCGTCGACGAGGCCGCCAAGGCCGACGAACCCCGATATGATGCCGTCAGGGAGATCCCCCCCACCGATGGTGATATCCGCGTTGAAGTCCATATTGACCGTGCCCGGGTTGTTCCGCCATGAGACGGACCCCTCGGTCACGCCGTCGATGTACATCTTGTCCGTCCACACGCCGTCATGGTTCGGGTCGTCGACGATGTCCCAGACGATCGCGAAGTGATACCATCGGTTCGCCTCCCAGCTCGTCCGAGACCCGATGATCAGCGTACTTCCCTCGCCAATCTCCGCGGCGTAGAAGAGCATGCTTCCGTCCGGAATCCCGTCCCATAGCTGGTGATCGGTGCCCACCAGGCAGAGGTGTAGGTTTAGGGTGTCACTCGACATCTTGCTCAAGATGAGTTGTGTGTTGGCTGACGAGCTGGTGTGTGGCGAATCCAGCTTGAACCATCCCGTGATCGTGACGTCATGCGAGGGGTTCAGCGAGGCGTGTGCGGGGATGCGTAGGTAATCGTTGGTGTCGTCGAACTTCAGACAACGGTAGACCCGCCCCGTCTCCGTCCACTGTGGCCCGGTTGACGCGTCGGGCTTCAGCTCACCGTCGTTGTTGTTGGACGTGGAGTCGTTGACCGTGGCCCCGCTGCCGTCATCCATTCGCCACTGGCTCGTGATCTCCCGGATGTCCGGGGTGACGTTCTGGATCGATATGCCGTCGTAGTTCGGATCGTCGCTGGCTGCCGAGTGCGTGATCGTCGCGGTTTCGGGGCAGTCTCCGGGCCCGTCGTCATACGCGGTCGCCGTGACCGTCTGCCACGTACTCCAGTTGGCGGTCGTAAACGTCAGCTGAATCGAGTTGCCCGCTCCCGCGCCCAGGTTGACGTCGCTATCGGGATCGACGGTGACGACAACGCTGTCGCTGGGCTTCGAGGTCAAGGTGACCTTGTAGGTATCGCTGGAACCGCCCTCGAGCAAGTCCGTTGCGCCCTCTGTCTCGACAATGGACACGCCTGGGTCCAACTCCCAGTAGCCTGTCAGGTAGAACTCAAAAGGGGTCAAAGCCAGATTCTGAAAGTACACCTCGACAGTCTCGTTGGACGATCTGACGTGCATTCGCAGGAGATCCCGTCCGCCGCCGTCCGCAGAGTCCATCGTCGGGTTCCTGGTATCAATGGCGGATCCGTCCTCGCGAAGGCCCATCACGACGGCCGTCGTGAGATGGCCGTGACTCAACACGAACTCCGACACGGTGACGACGTCGGCCGGCAGGTAGCTGCTGAGATCCTTGTCCTCCCATGTGTTATCTGTCGTCGGGCCGCCCACGTCGGTGAACGATTCGGTGAACGTCCCGGGAGGATCACTCCAGTAGCCCACGAGCGTGAACGCCACGTCATTTGCGTCTTCGGCGTAGACCTCGACGGTGGCGTTGGCGGATGCGCCGGCCTGGACAAACAGCGTTACAGAGTCAATGCCGCTCCCCCCTGTCCAGACCTTGCGGATGTCCAGCTTCCTTTCGATGCTGGACCCATCCTTCCGTACGCCGCCCTCCCGCTCATCGGTATCGTCGCTGTTGCCCACGACGATTTCGGCGATCTCGTTTGCACTTACCCCATAGCCGCCCAGGTTCTGATCGATCCACGAACCGCTTGCGCTCGCGCTGAACGAATCCATGGTCTCGACGTACGTCCCGGAGGTCCAATAGCCGACGATCGCGAAGAAGACATACGAGCTCTCACTTCGAAACTCGATCCGCGCCTCGCTGTCCGTCTGGACGTGGAGACTGACGATGTTGAGCAGTGGGAAACCGTTGGCTCGGCGGACCTGGAATCGCCTGTCCAGGCTGGAGCCGTAGGCCCGCGCGCCAGCCCACCACTCCGTGTAGTTCGGGTCGATCTCGATGTTCACCAAGCCGACCTCAACCACGGCATTGGGCGGGATGTTGAGATCGCTGAGGTCCTTGACTTGCCATACATCCCCCCCGGTGTTCCACCAGGTCTGATCGATCTCGATGTAGTCGGCGTGGGCGCGGGAAGACGCCAAGCCCCAGGCCGCGCCGGCCATCGCCAGGAGCGTCAAGACATCGGTCAGTCTGGCGCATCGGCTCATGTCTTGGTCTCCCTCTCCGTGCAGCCTCGCTGCATCGCGACGGGGTGGGAGGGTTCGCCAGTCCATCTTGCCTTGGAGTTACCGCCGACCGCTACTCGCAGACGCCGCCCGTGCACTTTCCGCTGCAGCAGTCGCCGTCGGCGCCGCACAGTGAACCCGCCTCCAGGCATCCGGCCGATGGAGTGTCCGAGGGGTTGCTTCCCAACGCGACGGCCTGTCGCGCCGTCAAGGTCAGGACGATCGGCGTGACGTACGCCGCCTTCTTCCCGACGTCGCCCAGGAAGCTTCGGCGGCTGGTCGTGTCGGCCGCCTTCGCGCCCGTCGCGCCTGGGTCCGGTTGCTTTTCGGATCTTGTTGGCTTGTCCCGTGGACCCATACCAGTGCTCTCCCCTCGAACGTCAGCACGACCCGTGCCCAGTGATGGCCATGTGGGTTGTCTCCGCAGCTGGCCCATCAACGTCCCTAGCGACGGCGCTGCGCCGATGGGGCTGGCCCGCTACGGACATAGGGTTCACGGGATCCCCGGATCTCGGCGCTCCTTCCCGCGGCCAGACGCCTACCCCCACGGGTCGCCAAGACTTCCAGCCCGATGCCGCACCATCCGTCGGGCCCCTCGGCTCTCGCTCTGTCGAGTTATCGGCACTTGTCGGCGCGCGCTTAGCTAAAACCCGATAACCTTGTGACCCGCAGAGGTTTACCTGCCGAGGGGGGGTTCCTGTGGCCTGTAGATGGTCTATCTGATTACGATGCCGAAACCCAGGGATACGGGACTGCCAAGCTCGTCCGGGGACAGGCCCGGCCGTCCCGGGCACTTGACAGTGCCTTCCGGGACCACCGCGGGCCCAGGCTTGCGTCACCGCCGCCGCGATAGAAGTTCAGAAGGAATCTGCTGCCTCGCCATGCCCGGTCCGCCGATCTGCAGACTGGGGGGGCCGCTTTGCCAGACGCAGCCGTATTCCGTGTTCGGGAAGTAGAGGTCCTCCTTGCCGCCGCGGTAGTCGACGTAGGCAATTTCGATAGGATGCAGGCCTCGACGTAGTGCGATCGACCAGGTTCCGAAGGCGTGGTGACGGGTGCCGGGATCCCAGAGGCGGTCGCCGACCCTCACCTGGAGGTCATAGCCGGTTTCCCGGTTGATCTGGTTGGGATCGTACATGGGGTCGGGTGCGTAGAAGGTGTAGACGCCGTCGCGCGGGGCCTCGAAGTAGCCCGTGTACCTGAAGGCGAAATGGGAACGCCGGTTGGCGGCGGGGGTGTCGAGCGCTTCGCTGACCGTGCCGCGACGAATCGGCTCGAGCTGATCGAGCAGCAACATCAGGTCCTGCCACGGCCCCTCGAAGTAGGCGTAGTCGAGGCCTCGGGCCAGACCGGTTGGGTGATCGGCCTTGCGAGGCGTCTGCTTGGTGAAGACCGCTCGGCTGACAAGCGTCGCATGCGTGCCGCACAATGTCGGGGGGACTTCGGTGACGCCCTTGCGAAAGGCCCTGGCCTTGACGGTCGCCGACTGGGTTAGCCTGACCGGGCCTGCGTACGTCGGCGAATCGGGGGTCGGATCGCTGCCGTCGAGCGTGTAGTGGATGATCACACCGGGCGTCTGGCTGGTCATTGTCACGCCGACGCTGTCGGCGAACACGTCCACGTCGGGCGAGATCCGCACCGGATCGATTGGCTTGTAGATCGACGTGATCCGGGGGCGCTGGCCTCCGACAACGGTGAACTCGGCGCTGTCGGTTTCGAGCGTCTGGTCCGCGCCCTCAACGGCCAAACGCTTGCAGCCCAAGGCCACGCCGCGCTGATGACCGTCTTTCATCGTCGCGACGAGCAGCGACTCGCCCGTCATCGTCACGCCGCCCAGGCGGATCGTCCCGTTGTTGTCTGGGACCACACGATAGGCGACTTGCTCACCGGTCGGCAGGACGGCGTCGAAGCCATAGAGCCCGCCCGTCCCTTCCACGCGGGTGAGCCGCCTCAGGTCGACGTCCTTGGTCTTGCGGGGGTAGGCGACGGTGATGAGCAGTTGGTGGCCCCTGCCCTTCCACGACGTCCTGATCCTCGAGATGGTGAAGGCGAACAGGTAGTTCTCCTTCTCGATGTATCGAGGGTCCCTGCCCTTGGTGGTCCAGGAATGCACCCCGGTGGGATTGGGAGGGGCCAGCTGCGCCGTCATGGTCAACGGCGCTGAGCCGATCTGATGGAACGACAGGTTGGGGCCGCTGGGATTGGACGTCTTGACGGTCCCGGTGGCGCGATCGACGAGGACTTCGTCCTTCGTGAAGCCATAGATGGGCCCGTAGTCGCTCTTCTCGGGGATGTGGAGATGCCATTTCTGCGTGTAGTGGTGTTCGTCTCGGCTGGTGAGTCGGTCGGTGATCACCCACAGCCCCAGCGGTTTGACGAAATGGATCTGTCGGGTGTGCGTCACGTCGGTGACGATCGGGGGCGGCTTGACGCCGAGGAGCCAGGTCCGGACGTGCCGTCCCGGCCGTCCGTAGGGTTTGTCGTAGATGCCCTCGGCGAAGGCGAAGCTGTCCGAATCGTGCCAACGGGCCTGTTTGGGTTTGGCGCGGATGGCCTTGGCCAGCATGTACCCCATGTGACCGCAGTAGGGCAGGCCGGCGCGGACGTCCTGCTCCAGTCCGTCCACGGTCACGGGCGTGATGTGGTGGAGGAACAGCAGCTCCTCGCCAAACGCGTACAGGGATACGGCGTTGTTGTTCGCCCACAGCGTGAACGGTCCGCCATGGCCGATCACGTGGGAGGCCGACTTCATGAACAGGAAGGGGTCGTTCGGATCCCATCCGCCGCGCAGGAAGTACCATCCGCCGTACGGCAGCCACTCCGACGCGTAGCTTGGCGGGTCGGTCCCGGCGTTCATGGCTTCGGCGCTCCGACGGCTCGGCGATTTGTCGGCGAAGGCCCGGTTCAGTCGCCGGGCGGTGTCCGGTACGTTGAAGAACTCCGGGATGACCTCCCGCAGGGCTGGGCGGTCGTACTCGCCCACCTGATTCCTTCGGTCTTGAGGCGGGGCGATCGGCCATTGGCCGTTGGGCATCAGGTGAGCCAGAATGGCCCTGGCGCGCATCCAGGTATGGTGCCGAATCTCGGCCCGCCACACGGGCGTCATCCATTCCTGAGGGCGGTCTCGGTACAGCTGCATCATCGGGCGAGCAGCCCAGCCGAGGTACGTGCCCCAGTAGTTGGGTGTCAGCTCATAGTCGCTGCCGTCGGGCAGTTCGCAGAGGACGTGAGAGACCTCGACGCCTCGCCGGCCTTCACGGATCATCGCCTCACTCAGACGGAACTCCGGGAACAGCAGACCCATATCGATCAGGCCCCGCGACGCCAGGAAGCGCCAGTTGCTCTCGAAGTAGCGAAGGTGGCGGATCGTCGCGGCCGCCGTCTCCGACAACCGACGCAACAGCAGGCGAACCAGCGTCGAGCCCGGCAGATGCTGCTGGAGGGTCGCGCGTCGCCGTGCGACGAAGGCCAGGTTCCCGAGGAAGTACTCGAGCCGTTCGACCTGCTGGGGGATGTACAGGTGGACGTTGAGGGCAGATCGGTCGGCGTCGGCCTTCTGGTGCATGCACCAATCGTCGATGAAGGCGGCCCACTTCTCGACGTGGGCTCGGTCTCCGGTCTTGGCGTACTGGTCCAGCAGGTGATTGAAGAACTTCGGGAAGCGCAGGTGCCGCGCGAAATCGGCGGGTCCTTTCCGCCAGGCTTCGGTCCTCGGAAGCATCGGCGTGTCGCCGGTGTGGTCGTCCGAGCCCTCCAGCGTCGCGGCGCGTTTGCCCTTCTGCTGCCACGCCTTCGGGACAAACAGCCAGTTGATGCCGCCGGGCCGGCCGACGTCTATCTTGAGCGACCTCGCGGTGAAGACGTTCCGCATCAGCTCATCGGCCGGCGATCGGACCATCATCTTGTCGCAACTGGGATTGGCTGGGGGTTGGAGCTTGACGCAGCCGGCCGGGATGCCGTACCGACCGGGCTCGCGCAGCTTGCCCAGGACGTAGTCGCGATAGGCGTCGAGGGCCGCTGCGTATCTGCCTTGCCGGTAGTGTCGGGCGAAACCGTCCGCCACGCCCGGGTGCGTCAGGTCGATCATGCCGGCCAGGCGACGCGCGAGCTTCTCGAGATTCTCACGGTTGTTGCGTTGCTCGAACCGCTCGATCCGCGCCTGACGGTCGGGGGGTGGCGTGGCCTGGATGATCTGAGCGCATGGCGCCCGTGAACTCATCACGACTGGAATGACCAGCAGAGCTTGCAGCACAAGGCGCGTCCCTGGGGCGCGAGCACCCATCGTATTCTCCTTAAGCTGTCCCTGTGGGACATGCGGTACGGCGACACGTTCGTTGCGATCCCCCGCGACGGTTTCGAGCGTGGGGCGGGGGCAGTTCAGTTCGGTTTGGGTTTCGTTCGCTCCGAGACGATTCGAAACGCCTCAACCAACCTGGGTTCGTAGCCGCCGGGCCACCAGACGACGTAGTCCGTGTGCCCCGTCCATGCTTCCACGGTTGCCTGCAGGAAGGCGGGGTACTTCTTCTGGAGCCACTTGCGGCAATGCGGGTCGACGCCGGTTTCGCGGAACCACAGCTTGTTCTTGCCGAAGAGGCGCCGGGTGCACCGCTGGGCGGCGTAGAGGTCGACCGCCACCGACGGTCGTTTGAAGTCGGGACCAGGCTCGTAGGAGACGCTCCGATACGCCTTCACCATGTCGGCCACGTTGTCGGGCATCATCGCGTGAGGCCAGTAGTCCGAGGACTTCATCGCGTCTACGTGGTTTCGGATGAGTTCGAGGTACGGGTATCGGCCCGCCGCACGGTCCTGTGGCGTCTGGCAGCCGACCCAGTACCTTCGGTAGAAATCGTTCCCGATCTGCCGGACGCGGTTGGGGTCTTGCGGTAGCTGGAATCCGGGCATGATGCTGCGCGTGAGCGCCATTTCGATGAGCCGGGCAGCAGCGGTGTCGGTGTCCCCCTTGGCTTGCAGAATTGCGATCGTTCCGACGGCCAAGTCGAGCAGATCGCCGTAGTGAATCCTCAGGTTTTGGAAGCTGTGGTGGCTGAAGATGAACTGCATGCCCGGGGCGCGGCCCTTGGCCCGTTTGATGAAGTCCTCCCAACCGGGGTAGGGCAGCAGGTTCGTGGCCTCGTGAAGGAAGACGAGGTAGTCGGCCTTGAAGTCGGCGCCCACTTCGACCCAATGCCACAACACTTGGCGCCAGGCCTCCACGGTCTTGCCGTCGGTATGCGCCCACATCGGCCAGAAGGCATTGACGTTGGGGATCATGTCCCGGCTCGTCCGTCTGTCGAGCGTCCAGATGGGCTGGATCGCCACCTTGTATCCGGCGTCCTTGAGTCGGCGGACGGCGTCCAGGGCCTGAGCCGACCCCAGCAGCCCCCCACCGCAGGGCGTGAAGGCATGCCCGTCCCATTTGTCGATGCGGTACATGGGGCAGACGAAGAACAGGTCGCAGGCCGTGCCCCGCATCCCTCGGGCCAGGTCGTCCAGGTGGTTGTGGTCCGAAACCGAACAGACGCTGTAGGCGAGCTTCGGGGGATGGGGGACGGGAGGAACATCGTCGAGGTACGGCTGGAAGCGGCCCGAGGCGCGCGTCGATGTTGGCGGTGCGCCCGCGACGGCCAACGGATGCGGACAGGCCACTGCAAGGGCAACGACAAGCCAGTGGGGGTGATGCATGATCTTCGCCGAGTTCGACGGGGCCGGCAGCTGCTTTCCCGACCCCGTATTCCTCATCGCTTGCGATTAGGCCGCGGTCGGTTGCCGGTGTCAAGCGTCGTCCACCATGCCGAGTCGGTAGACCGGCACGGCAGTTCCTCTTGAGGATTTGCTCGAGGGCTGCCATGATTCTGGGGGGTTGGTTACTGGAGTCTATGCATGCACCTTGTAGGTCTGTCATTTCGTCTGCCGATGCTCGCCGCTCTGCTCGGGGCCCTTGCTGCGCACACAGCCGCCGCCGACGCGAAGCGCAGGAGCGAAACCGTCACCTCGGTCTTGCGGAAGCCCCTCCCGGCGGAGGACGTTCGTTGCCTCGTGGACGCCGGGAAGATCACGATCCGGGGGCCGACCTACCGGTACGTCGTGGACAAGGCGACTGGGGCGATCCGCTCGCTTTGGGTTGAGCGGGAGGGCCGGACTGTCGTGCGGCTTCAGGACGCCGCGGACATCTTCATTGACAACCGGCGCCTCACCGCCAAGGAGAACTCGGGCGAGACATTGGTCGTGACGCGTAGCAGCGAGAAGGTCGTGCTGAAGACAACCGGTGTTCTCGAGGCGAGCGGAGACCCCCGTTCGGACCTCGGCTACCGCCTGACCCATGTCTTCTACAACGACGGCGTGGTCGTGTCCGAGCTGACACTCTTGCCGCAAGAAGACTTTCTGATACGGGAGGGGATCCGGCACTGCCTCACGGCAAGGGGCTCGTTCAGCCACCATCTCCACAAGCGGGTGGACCATCATGGGGCCAACGCGCCCTACGGCCCGCTCCCGCAGGCCGGCAAGGCGGTGGGATTCAAGACGCTGACGTCCTGCCTCCAGGTTTTCAGCCCCGAGGCCGCGGTGGCGATCTTCACGGACAGCGGCGGGATCCATCTGGCCAAGACAGGCTTGGACACGGCCGTCGTCGAGGTGAGGGAGAAGCATGCCGGCCAGGCCCTCGTGTCTCTGACCCAACACGTGATTAGCATCGGATCGGGAGGCAAGCCCTACCTGCTCAAAGGTGGCGAGGCGTTCACGTTCCGCGTGGGCATCAGCATTGCCCCAAACAAGCTGCCCCACCCCAGGCGGCGCGATCTGCGGATGTTCATCTGGGTGGGCGACAAGAAGCACTCCTATCCCACCGACGCGGAGATCGAACACGCAGCGCAGCTGGGTTTCACCTTGTTTCAGATGCATCGCCTCGGAACGCCGGGCGTGCCCCGCCCCCCCGCGGCAGAGCTGGAGAGGGTCATCAAGACGGTCCATCGCACGGGGATGCTCTTCCTCTGGACGGCGAACGCCGACCTGATGTACGCCAGCGCGAAGGGCGTTTCGGACCTGCGGGCGAGCGGCAAGTGGTCGCTGTGGCAGGGATTCAACTACGGCGGCAGATATACCGCCTCGATGGACCCGTACTGCAGTCTTGTGGCGACGTGTCTTGCCTCCCCCAACGGACTGGCCGACTACCGGGTCGCCTGCATCGGCAGGATGCTAGACGCCTACCGGGTCGACGGGATGTACATCGATGACAACCTGGCCTATGGCAACTGTACGCTCCGCAAGGAGCACGGCCATCCGAGGAGCCCCTATGACAGCTTGATCGAACTCCACGACATGAACTGGCGGAGGAGGCAGGCGCTGCGAAAGGGGTGCCCGCATGCCGTGCTGGTCGATCATTGTTCCGCGGGCTTGGTGTTGCCCGTCATTTGCGATTTCGACGTCCACCTCTACGGCGAGGGGTATGGCTTCTCGACCTTGCGGGCGTACTGGGATCTGTTCGGCTCGATCGGCAACACGTACGCCCAGGGAAGCATGTATCCCGGAGACACCGAGGGTTCCAGATGTGCAGCCAGCGTCGCCTACAACTATGACCTGCTCACCGGTGGCGGGCAGTTCGCGTACCTCGACTGGCGGTTGTATCCCAAGAAGTTCCCCTACGCGAGAGGCGTGACCGCCGACGAGCCGCTCTTCATCCGCACGTACAACCTGCCGCAGTACTACTTCGGGATGTATGAGTCAGACGCGTTCTGTTTCGCCGTGTCGGGGGACGTCTTCTCGGCGACGGCGCCTGACACCTACGCGACGATCTACCGGAACCGCGTCTGGAAGGACTACCTCGTCCCCGTCGCCAACATGGGCAAGGCCGAGCAAGAGACCAGCGTCCAGATCCATTCGGCTCGCAAGCTCGAGCTGTCCGCAGAGGCCGAGTACGTGCTCTACGACGTGAACGAGAGGACGAAGAAGGTCGTACGGGGCGGAGCGTTGGCGAAAGGCCTGAGCAAGATTCGCGTTCCGGGGCGTGGTCTTACACTTCTCTATCTGCGCGAGCTGCCCGGCGGGGTTCCTTACCACCTCTGGGGCGGCAAGAGGATCTCCGAGACGTGGGACGCCGGCAGCCAGACATTGTCCGTCGAGCTTCACGGGCCGATGGGCTTGCAGGACCTCGTCTTCATCGGCGTGGGAGACCGTGACGTCCGGGAGGTCAACGTCGGTGGGAAGCGAGCGGCGTTCTTCTTCGACCCGTCGCGCAGGATCGCGCACGGTCGCGTTCGTTTCGGCGCCGAGCCAATCAGGATCCAAGCGGTGTGCGCCAAGGGCCTTGCGACCAAGCTGCCCGAGCAGGCCATCACCGCGAAGGAGCTGGTGACGGAGTACTACGGGAAGCGATAACGCGAAACGATTGCGTCGACGGCGGCTTGGTAGACTGGTCTGCCGGTAGCGAGCTCGAGGTTGACCTGATCGAGCAGGACGATTGCGTTCTTGATCCTCGTCCCCGCCAAACTCATCGCCCCGATCTGTATCGTGTCATGCAGTCGAACGGCCGCTTCGCAGATCACCGAACCACTGGACGACGACGTAGAGCACGGGGACGAAGAGGATGCCGAGCAGTGTCGCCACGGCCAATCCGCCGACGACAGCCGTGCCGAGCGCTTGCCGACTGGCGGATCCCGCGCCCGAGGCGACGACGAGGGGGAAGAAGCCGCAGATCGACGAGAACGCCGTCATGAGGATGGGTCGGAATCGTAGCCGCGCCGCTTCGATGGCGGCCTCGATCCGGCTCTTGCCCTGCGTTCGGATTTCCCGGGCGAACTCGACGATGAGGATCGCGTTCTTGCTGGCCAGGGCGATCAGCAGCACGACGCCAATCTGCGTGTAGACGTTGTTGTCCATACCGCGAACCATCACAGCTGCCACGGCGCCCAGCAGCGCGAACGGGACGGACAGGATGACCGAGACGGGTGTGGTCCAGCTCTCGTACTGCGCCGCCAGCACGAGATAGACGAACACCACCGCCAGCGCGAAGATGAAGACCGCCTCGCCGCCGACCAACTTCTCCTGATAGGACATGCCCGTCCACTCGAAGCCCATCGACCCGGGCAGCTTGTTGCGGGCCATCTGCTCCATCATCGCAAGTGCCTGGCCCGAGCTGTAGCCCGGCGCGGCCGCGCCGTTGATGGACGCGGCGGGGTAGAGGTTGTATCGCGTGATGATCTGCGGGCCGAGCGTCTCCTCGATGGTCGCCAACGTACTTAGGGGGATCATCTGGCCCGTGTTGCTGCGGACCTCCAGGCGCCGGATGTCGTCCGGGCTGGCACGGAACCTGGGCTCGGCCTGGATCATCACCTGGTAGGTCCGGCCGAACTTGTTGAAGTCGTTGACGTAGGCCGAGCCGAGGTACGCTTGCAGCGTGTCGAAGACGGCCGAAAGCTGGATGTCGAGCGTCTTGACCTTGGTGCGGTCGACATTGGCAAAGAGTTGGGGGACGGTGGCCCGAAACGTCGTGTAGACGCCGGTCAACCCCGCCTGGGCGTTGCCGTCGATGGCCATCTCGGTCGCCATCTGTTGCAGTGCGCCCAGGCCGACGTCAGCGCGGTCCTGAAGCTGCATCTGGAAGCCCCCGGCGACCCCAAGGCCGGGGATCGCCGGCGGCAGGAAAGTGAAAGCAACGCCCTCTTGAATGCGGGCCAGCTTCCGCTGCACCTTGGCCATGATGACCTCTTGGCTAAGGTTCGGGTCGGTTCGCTCTTCGAAGGGGTCGAACACGGGCCAGAATCCGGCCGCGTTGGAGGCAACGGCGCCGTCCATGAGCGCATAGCCGACCACAGCGAGGTGGCTTTCGATGCCGTCGGTCTCGGCCAGGATGCGGTTGATCTTCTCTACGACCTCGCCCGTCCGCTCGAGCGACGCGGCATCGGGCAGTTGCACCGAGGCCATGGCATAGCCCTGGTCCTCGGTCGGCAGGAAGCCGGTCGGTAGCGAGACGAACCCTAACCCCGAAAGCACGATCAGACCCACGAAGGGCAACAGCATGAGGACGGCCCGCCTGACCATCACGCCGACGCAGCCCTCGTACCCGTTCGAGGCCTTGCCCAGCGTCCAGTTGAAGGCGCGGAAGAACAGGTTGCGGCGGTCTGCGGCGGGCCTGAGGAGTATCGCGCACAGGGCCGGGCTGAGCGTCAGGGCGTTGAGGGAGCTGATGACGGTCGAGGCAGCGATCGTCAGCGCGAACTGGCGATAGAGCCGGCCGGTGATCCCGCCCATGAATGCCGTGGGTACGAACACGGCGAGCAGCACCAATGTAGTCGCAATCACGGGCCCGGTGACCTCGCCCATCGCCTTGACGGCGGCGTCCTTGGGGCTCAGACCGCCGTCATCAATGTTGCGCGACACGTTTTCGACGACTACGATCGCATCGTCCACCACGATGCCGATGGCGAGGACCAGCCCGAACAGACTGAACATGTTGACCGAGAAGCCCAGCCCGGCCATGACGGCGAACGTGCCGATGAGCGAGACCGGGATGGTCACGGCCGGGATCAACGTCGCGCGCCAGTCCTGAAGGAAGATGAAGATGACGAGGAAGACCAGCGCCACGGCCTGGAAGAGCGTCACCACCACCTCTTGGATCGACGCTCGAACAAACGTCGTCGTGTCGAGCGGGACGGCATACGCCAGGCCTTCGGGGAACGACTGGCTCAGCTCCGCCATCTTCGCTCGGACCATGTCGGCAACGTCGAGCGCGTTGGCGCCGGGGAGCTGATAGACGGCGAACGCCGCGGCCGCCTTCCCGTTGAGCAGTGACCGCCAGTCATACAACTTAGCCCCCAACTCCACCCGGGCCACGTCTTTCACTCGCGTGAGCCGCCCCTGCTCGGCGGTCTTGACGATGATGTTCTCGAACTGCTCGACGTCGGACAGTCGGCCGAGTGTGTTGATCGTGTACTGGAAGCTCTGCCCCTCAGGCACGGGCGGCTGCCCGATCTGTCCGGCCGCCACCTGGACGTTCTGCTCGCGGATGGCGCTGACCACGTCGTTCGTCGTCAGCTCGCGGGCCTTCAGTCGCTCGGGATCCAGCCAGATTCGCATGCTGTAGTCCGCGCCAAAGAGCTTCACTTCGCCTACGCCTGTGATGCGGGCGAGTTCGTCCTTGATGCGGAGGCTCACGTAGTTGCTCAGGTAGACCTCGTCGTATCGCCCGTCCGGCGAAGTCAGGGCGATGAACAGGACGATGTTGGTCGATTGCTTCTTGGTCGTCACGCCCTGCCGCTTGACCTCCTCGGGCAGCATGGGCTGGGCGATGGCAACGCGGTTCTGGACCAGCACGGTGGCCATGTCCATATCCGTGCCGACCTCGAAGGTGACCGTGAGCGAATAGGATCCGTCGCTCGCGCACGTGCTGGACATGTAGAGCATGCCCTCCACGCCGTTGACCTGCTGCTCTATGGGCGTGGCGACGGTTTCGGAGACGACCTTGGCGTTGGCGCCGGGGTAGACGGCCGTGACCTTCACGGTGGGCGGCGAGATTTGTGGATACTGTTCGACGGGCAGCCCCGTCAGCGAAACCAGCCCGGCGATGACGATGACGATCGCGATGACCGAGGCGAAGACAGGGCGGCTGATGAAGAAACTGGAGAACATGGTTCTAGCTCGTGGCCCGCGTGGTTTGCGTCCGGGGTGTCGTAGGCTGCGTTCGGGCCTTGGGAGGCCTGGGCATTGGAACCCGCGTCGGCTTGACCTTCGCGCCTGGCCGGGCCCGCTGGAGTCCATTGACGACGACCCACTCCCCGGGCCGAAGGCCTTCCAGGATCACCCGCATCTCATCGACCGACGAACCGACTTTGACGGACCGATACTCGACAACGTCCTGGCTGTTGACGACGAGCAGGTACCGTCCCTGCTGGTCCGTGCCCAGCGCCCGTTCGGCGACCAGAAGCGCGTTCTCTCGTGCTTCGCGTGGCGCTCGGACCCGCGCAAAAAGCCCCGGGATCAGATCGCCCTCCGGGTTCGGAAAGACGCCGCGTGCTCGTAGCGTGCCTGTGCTTGGATCCACTTGATTGTCCGCCCAGTCGAACCGGCCTTTGTGCGGGTACCCTTGCTCACCGGCCACACCAAGGTACAGGATGCCCCCGGCTTCCTTGGCGGCCCGCACCTTCTTCGCCTGATCCATCTTCAATGTTCTGAGAACCAAACTCTCGCTGATGGCGAAGTAACAGTAGAGTGGGTCATCCTTGACGATGGTCGTCAGCAAGGTCCGTTCGCCCGCGCCGACCAGGTTGCCCTCGTCGACGAGACTGCGGGATATCCGTCCGCCGATCGGGGCCGAGATCTTCGTGTAGCCCAGGTCCAGCCGCGCCTCCTCGGCCGTTGCCTCAGCGGCTGCGACGGCAGCCTTGGCCGCCTCCCGGTTTGCCTTGGCCTCGGTGGTCTCCAGCTCTGCGGCAACGTCCTGCTTCTTCAGCTTGACCATCCGCTGGTAGTTGAACTCGGCCAGTTCGAGCTGGGCCTTCTTGGTCCCCCAATCGGCCTGGGCCCGGGCTAACTTGGCCTTGTAGGGCTTCTCGTCGATCGTGAACAGCAGATCCCCCTCTTTGACCGGGGTGCCGGGCTTGAAGTGGATCTTCTCCAACCAGCCCTCTACTCGCGCGCGGATGTCAACGGATTCGATTGCCTCGGTCGTCCCGGTGACCTCGATCCAGTCGGTCACCGTTTGCTGCACGGGTTGGCTGACCGTGACTTCGGGCGCCGGTGGGGCGACATACTCGTTTCCCCGGTCACACCCGGCTAGCGAAGAAGTCGCCACGGGGACTACGACGAGCCACAACGATCTGTTGCGCTGGAAAGGAGGCATGGGCATGTCCCAGATACGTCTTGCCCCAGAAAGGAATCCATCCGAACAGTCCGGTCGCACACGAAGCCGAAAGGAAGCTCCAAGAGCCTGCCCGGTACGCACCGCTTGTCCGCAGCACACGGGGGTCGCTTAGGGAGATTTGACGATGCGCCCCCGCCACGATAGCGTATTGCGGCGCAAGAATAGGCCTGTCACATCACGGTGTCAACGCCGGGCCCCGTCTCGGAGCAAGAGCCGCGCGGCTGCCGATGTAGCCGCCGGATATCGGTCCAACAGCAGGAGGTCGATCACATGTCGAAGGCATTGCCATTCTTGAGCGCCGTGTTGGTTGCTGCACTTGGCGGCTGCGCGACAACGCCAAGTTCCATGAAGGACATGAAGGTCCGCGCAGAGCATGATCCCAAGGCCCGATTCCGAAGTACGGGATCCTACTCGTGGATGACCATCCCAGGGAAACTCGCGGGCGACGCGAGGTCCGCCAAGACAACCACCGCACGTCGGATGCGAGAGGTCATCGAAGAGGAACTGGGCCGCAAGGGCTACGAGCACAGGGGATTGGGTTACAAAGTTGACTTCATGGTCTGCTACTACGCCGCGGTGGAGAAGGATCTCGACGCCGAGAGCGCAGCCAAGCAACGCGGTTACACCTCGCAGGACCTGGGCGGTTCTGGACAGCGGTTCGAGAAGGGAACGCTGGTCATCGACATCGTTCATCCCGAGACCAATGAGCTTATGTGGCGGGGGATCGCCGAAGCGGACATCGTCGTTTCGGTCAGCGAGGCCGAGAAACTCAAGCGAACCAGCGAGGCCGTCCGGCGAATCCTGGCGAAGTTCCCGCCCAAGTAGGGGCCTGCGCGCCGGGGCGCGGGGGTGATCGGACCCAACCCGATGAGCGGACCCGATTCCGGTCAGGACCAGGGGGGAATGCTACCGTGGGTGCAGCGCAAACGATTGAAGGGTCGGTGCCTGCCCTTGCTCGTTTCGTTGGTCGCCCTTCTGGCCCTCTACCCCTACCTGGAACGGGACGGAGACCCGACAACGCTTGTTCGCGTGCTCTTCTCCCTGATCCCGCTTGCAGGCGTCTACGCGGTCAGTTCGAAACGCTGGCATGTACCCGTGGCGGCCATCCTGGCCCTGCCGTTTCTGGGCTTCCAGTGGCTCCCTGTTGCGGTGGGCAAGACGAGTGCAGAGCCCTATCTGATGGCCGGGGTCGTCGCATTCTACTGCTTCACGACGCTGACCATCCTAGCCCATGTGCTCCGGGGTTCGACCATCTCTGACGATGTGCTCTATGGCGCCATCAGCGTCTATCTGCTGTTGGGATTCGCCTTCGCAGCCGCCTATATGCTCATGGAGTCGGCTCACCCAGGGACGTTCGCCGTGGGGTCCGATCATGATCCGGACAGCGTGATGAGCTGGTCGGACTTGCTCTACTTCAGCTTCGTGACGCTCACGACGCTTGGTTATGGTGACATGGCACCGGTGACCAGCCAAGCGCGCTCGCTTTGCTTGTTGGAAGCGGTGGTAGGGCCCTTGTACATCGCCGTGCTGATCGCGCGCCTGGTCGGATCGGCGAGCTGGGGCAGCGGCAGCCGAGAGAGATGATCGACGGCAAGATCGTCGGCGACTGAATCGTACGTTGAGGGACATGATCGCTGCGCGTAGGAGCGTCTACCGTGGACGAACAGCTGGGCTTCGGCCCTGAGGACATCCTGGATTCCATCAACGACGGGGTGTACGTCACGGACACCACGCGGAAGATTGTCTATTGGGGAGGCGCTGCCGAGCAGATCACGGGATGGCGGGCGGCCGACATCATCGGCAAGCACTGTTACGATGGCGTGCTTTGCCATGTCGACAAGGACGGCCACCGCCTGTGCGGTGAGGAGTACTGCCCCCTTCACCGGTGCATCGCAACCGGTCAAAGCAGCACGTTTCCGGTCGTCGTGTTTGCTCAGACGCGCGCCGGCGGACGTGTCCCCCTCAGCGTGAGCGTCGCCCCGATCCGTGACGGCGGGGGCGAGGTGATCGGGGGGGTCGAGACCTTCCGCGATCTTTCCGCCGAGTTCGACGACCTCAAGCGGGTCAAGAAGATCCAGGCGATATCGATGGGAGCGGACTTGCCGGAGGACGATCGCATCCGCTTCTCGACCCACTACATCCCGCACGACATCGTCGGCGGCGACTACTACGCGATCGCCAAGGTCGGTCCCGAACGGTACGGATTCCTCCTGGCCGACGTCACGGGCCACGGCGTCGCCGCCGCGCTTTACACGATGTACCTCAACTCGCTCTGGAGGAGCAGCTGCGATCTTCTCGTCAATCCGGGCAAGTTCGCACGAGTCGTCGGTGCGCGCCTCCATCAACTGACAAGGGAAGACACGCCCTTCGCCGCCGGCGTGTGTGGCGTGTTTGATCTGGAAGCGAACGAGCTACGCGTCACGGGTGCTGGCAGCCCCCCCGGGTTGCTCTTCAGGTCGGACGGGAGCCGCAGCCACGTGGAGGCACGAGGCCTGCCGCTGGGTGTCCTGGAGGACGCCTCGTACGCTGAAGCGGCCGTGCGAATCGGTCCGGGGGACCGCATCCTGTTCTTCACCGACGGTGCTACGGAGATCTTCAACGAGAGCGGCGCTCAGCTTGGCGTCGAGGGTCTCGCGGGGATCCTCGCCGAGCTTGGCTATCCCGCGTCAGGCGTCAGCTTCGGGGCAGTCGAGAAGAGAATGCTCGCCTGGTCCGATCGGATACGTTTCGACGATGACCTGACGTTTCTAGAGGTGCGGATCGCGGAGCCGACGTCGGACGCGTAGCATGGGCAGCTTGCCCATGGACCGGCACGGGCGGTACGCCGACCGGGGGCTTTGTGCTCGAACGTCACGTCCTAAAACGTCACCCGCCCTTCTTGCCGCCGGGAAGCGACGTTGGGGTAATCTTCACAGTGATCGCGGCCTTCTTCACGGGCCGCTTGAAGCCGATGCCGATGCGGGTCGGGAGCTTCTTGGTCCTGACGTCCTCGTGGATCTCCGCGGCGTCGATCTGGAGCTCGCGGCCGCCGGCGTCGATGTCCACACGAACCGCCGCCTTGGCGTCATGAATCCTCAGTGAGCCGGCCCTGAGCTTCTTCCATTGCCCGAGGGTGATGACGGCGGTGCTGAAGTCCTTCGGGCTGGCGAACTCGACCTCGTCGGTCACGGTCAGCGAACCGGCCTCCTTCCGTGAGTAGCAGAACGTTCGTTGGAGCTTCTTGAGTTCCGGTACGTCATAGGCCGAGGAGATGTCGAGGACCAGCGTATCGGCCAGGTCGGTGAATTCGGTCTTGACGACGCGGCTGCAGGCGCGCCTGCCCGTCTTCTGGAGCTTGCCCGCCACCAGCGGCACGGAATGGCCGTAGGAATTGAGGACCTTGCTGACGTAGCGCTGTCTGCTGAACGTCCGGGACGTATACACCTCGGCGCCGGGATCGACCACGAGCGCCCGGCCGCCCACGAGCACGACGTACGAACCGACGTCGTTGTGGTTGTGATGCTCGGCGTTGTGTCCGCCCTTGAGCGCGACGGCCATCTTGCACGCGGGGTTCTCACCGGGGCGGCAGATTAGAACGCCCGCGTTCTCGAACCACGTCCGCGGACCGAGGAGTATCGAGGGCGTCTTGGCCGGCGGCGTCCGCGTGGCGGAGTTCGGGAAGGAGTACATCATCGCGCCGAACAGCCCGCCGGAGGCAGAGACCATGTCGCCCTTCTCCCACCGGCGCAAGCCGAGGCCGTGGCGGCGGCTGACGAAGTGCATGATCTGCGAGCTCGGTTTGGCGGAGACCGAGCAATCGGCAAACGCGGGGTAGACGCCGCTGGCGATCTCGATCCGCGCGGCGAACATCGCCGGGTTGCGGACCTCGTCGCGGGCCAGCAGATCGACCCCGCCCCCCGTGGCCTGATGGATCACCTCGCCCAGAAGCACGCGCCCTGCGGCGGCGGTCTTTGTGACGGTAGGCGTGCTGCCGGACGAGCAACTGGTGGATC
Source organism: uncultured Planctomycetales bacterium (assembly GCA_964390905.1). GTDB lineage: Bacteria > Planctomycetota > Phycisphaerae > UBA1845 > JAFGLZ01 > JAFGLZ01. The sequence continues at coordinate 21,599 of CAYMLO010000159.1, forward strand.
CGGAGACCGGCGCCCCGAGCCTTACCCCCTTGAGCAGCACTGCCGGGCAGTTCCTTGGCCCGGCCGGCCGAAAGGAAGGGGAGCCGGTTGAACCGGCAAGTGTGATCGCACTGCCCTGCACGGAGC
>CAYMLO010000160.1:0-21649 GCA_964390905.1 uncultured Planctomycetales bacterium
TACCCCAGGTGCCATTTCCCGAACAGCCCGGTGGCGTAGCCCGCATCCTTGAGGACCTCGGCGAACGTGACCTCCGTCAGTGCCATGCCCTTGTCACGATGCTTCTTGGCCGTAATGACCCCCTCGACCCCGCACCGCTGCTGGTACCGCCCTGTCAGCAGCGCCGCCCGCGTCGGGCTGCACACCGCGCCATTCGAGTGGAAGTCTGTAAACCGCATCCCCCCCTTGGCCAGCGCGTCGATGTTCGGCGTGGCGATCTTCTCGTTGCCGTAGCACCCCAGGTCCCCATACCCCAGATCGTCCGCCATAATCAGAATGATGTTGGGCCTCTGATCGCCTACCTCTCCCCCAGCCGTCCCCCGCGGACACACCAACGACGCGGCACCGGCCCCCACGGTCTTCAGCAGGTGGCGACGGCTGATCCGAGTGTCCATGTTCACGCCTCCTCGACCACGTTTCGACACGTGTTGCTTGGCGCCCGCTCGGGGATCATCTCTTCTGCCTGCCACGCTTCTTCTTTCCGCCTCCCGGCTTCCTGTCCCACGCCTGCGCCGGGGTTGCGTCGTACTTGGGTCGGGCGTCGCGCTTGGGGAAGGACTGGACGACGGCCTCGAGCTTCTTGCGGGCGGCGGTGATGTTGGGGTCCGTGCTGTCGATCAGGTTCTGCTTCTCGGCCGGGTCGGCGATCAGGTCATACAACTTGGCGCTCTTGCCGTTCAGGACCCATAGCTTGTAACGCTTGTCGCGCACGACGCGGTCCGCGAACGGGACCTTGGGCTCGACGCCTCGGGCGGTGAGCCTCGCCGGGCCGAAGCCCATCGCCATGATCCAGTCGCGCGGTGAGTCCTTGGCCTTGCCCAGGATCAGCTTGGCGATCGATTGACCGTCGACGGCAGAATCCTTGGGCAACTCGGCCCCTGCCAGTTCGGCGAACGTCGGCAGCAAGTCGGTGAAGTCGGTCAGCGCGTCGGTCTTCACCCCCGCCGGCACCAGACCCGGACCATTGACGATGAAGGGCGCGCACACGCCGGGCTCCCCCAACGTCGCCTTACCCCCGCTGACCTTCCGCCCGTTCATCCGGGCGGTCACGCCTCGCCCCGACCCGTTGTCGGTCGAGAAGATCACGATCGTGTTGTCGCGGATCTTCAGGTCGTCCAGCGCCTTGACCAGCCGGCCGACGGCGTGATCGGTATAGCGAACCATGGCCTTGTGCTTGGCGAGCTTTCCCTTGGCGTCCGGATCGAGCGGGGTCGTGGTAAAAGGACCGTGCGTCAACGCCATCGGGAAGTACAGCATCATTGGCTTGTCTTTGTGCCGGCTCATGAAGTCGATCAGGAAGTCCACGAACACGTCCGCGCCGAACCGGCCCGTGTACGTCTTGCTGCCGTCCCTCGTGTGGATGTACGGGTCCCAGTAGCGCTTCGCACTGGGGGGATTGTTGGTCTCGAAGCCGGTCCACATGCACCATTCGTCGAAACCATGTTTGGCCATCGCGTCGGGTTGGACGCGAAAATCGTTGATCTGCCACTTGCCCGCTGCAGCCGTGGCGTAGCCGACGGTCTTGAGGATTCGCGCGAACGTGGTGTTGTGCTTCCAGTCGAAGTGACAACCGGCCCCCCACCGCGGAACGTCCCAGTGATTCACCCACCCATGCCGAAACGGATACTGCCCCGTCAACAGCGTGGCGCGGGTGGGCGTGCACTGGGGCATGGAGTAGGCGCTCGTGAATCGCATGCCGCCCTCGGCCAGTTGGTCGAGGTGGGGCGTCTTCATCTCCTCGCCGCCGTAACAGCTCAGCCACTCGGCCCCCAGGTCGTCGACCATGATGAACAGGATGTTGGGCGGCCTGCGGCAGCGGCCTGCGGTCTCCCCGAACGCCGCTCTCGATCCCGCCACCGATCCCGCTGCCAGTCCCATCGTCTTGAGGAAGTCACGCCGGCTAAACCCGCTGTCCATGTCGCCTCCTCCGTCGTGCTCCAAATACGTCCCATTGTCGACACATTCCCGTCCGCGCTCAGGGCGAGTGCATAGACTGTGCATCAAGAACCTGTGCAACGCAAGTCGGGCAACATGCGGATCGGTCTGCCGACTTCCACGGCAGGCGGTATGAACAAGCGATCAGCGTCTTGGGTGGCGTCGGCGCATGGCGAACGCAACAGCGCAGGCCGCCAATGCCATCAGCGGGAATGCAACTCCCACGCCGCTGCCGCACTTGAAGACGCCCGTCACCTCGTGGTCGGCGTCCATCGTGAGGAGGGTGACGGCGTTCGCGTCCACCACCATGTGGTTCGCGTCGCCCGGGTGGTTGGGGTCGTAGAGCTCCCACTGCTTGAAGCCCTTCCCGTCGATGGCATTGGCCTCGAGCCGGACCCACATGCCGGGCAGGTACCCGAGCAGGTCGGGGTCGTTGGCGTCGACGGGATCGGGGACGATCTCGACGTCGCCCCACGCATCGTTGACGACGGTCAGCGTCAACGCCTGCAGCGGCCCGTGGTGGATGTAGCGGGAGTCGTCCATCTCGGCGGCGTAGTTCGTGCGGAGGGTTGCGGGCGTATTGGCATCGATCAGACTCGTGTCCCACCAGTCGAAGAAGCCGGGCCGGTCCCACGGGTCGCTGATGTAGGTGAACGCCTTGAGGTGGGCGTGGCCGGTGATCTTACCGAAGTAGGGGACGAACCAATTCTGCCAGTTGGCGGCGTTGCCCGTGCCGCCGTTATGAATGGGGCACGATTCGCAGATGATGACGGGCTTGCCGTGCGTCGCCGCATCCAGCACGAAGGCCTCGGAATTGTTCATCTGGCTGGTGGTGAAGTAGTTGATGCCCCACCAATCGACGGCCGCGTCTCCGGGATAGTAGGACATATAGTTGAAGGTGTTCGGGTTGACGGCGTTCCAGACCCAGGCGACGTTCTCGACGCCCACCGTGTCGAAGACGCCGCGGATGTAGTGCCACACCAAGATGAAGTCCGGACCCGAGATGTTGTCGCCATGCAGCCCGTCGGGCGCGCCGAACTCGAACCCAGGCCGGCAGAACGTCGACACGCCCAACGCCTTGACCTCAGCCGCGATGGCGGCGATCTGCGTGTCATAGTCGCCACCGAGGATAGCCGCGACGTCGATGTTCTCCTGCGTCAGATCGAACAGGAACAGGCCCAGGTTCAGGTGATAGGGATGGCCGTGGTTCTGGACGATGTCGGTCAGGTCGGTGTTGTCCAGAAACGCGACGACCGGATCGATGGCCTGGTAGGCAGCGTAGATGACCGGGACGTGTCCGACGGCCGTCTGGTAATCGGTAACGAACTGCCAGTTGTCCGCATCCGAGTAACCAGCCGCCGCAGGAACGTACTGCCCCAGCCCGTGGATCACCTGACCATCGGCCGGCTCGAACTTGGCGCCCATGTGCGCAAACGATCCACTTGCCCACCCACCGACGGCCAGCAACGTCACGCATGAAACGACGGCAAACGAACGCATCAGCGAACCCCTCCTGCGAGACATGCGGCCCCTCACCACCCAATGATACCCGAATCGTCCTGGACTTCCCAGGAACGAGTTGCCAAAGGCACTTCGTCCCGGATCCAGGCGCCCCCGCAAGCAGTCTATCGGGGCTTCTCGGCCGCAAGCTGGGCGGCACGACGGAACACTTGCTTCATGTCGATCTCCACGAAGGACCGCTCGTACGCGTTCAGCGGGCCCTTCTCGCCGGCAGCACGGGCGTTGGCGACCCAGACCCGCAGGGCCGTCAGGTCATAGACGACGGCTTGCAGATTCCCGGTGCCGACGGACGGCAGGATGTCCTCGATGGTGACCTTCGCGTCGATCCGACCATAGTGCTCGACGAGCTTGTCGTGAAGGGCCTTGTCGTACTTCGGAACGTCCCAACTCATGCCGTGGTAGACGATGTCGGGGATCCGCGGATGGGTCGGGGTCAACGGTTCGAGGTTGCCTGCGTGGTAGACGTTGCACAGCGTCCGCGACGTCTGCAGGCTGCGGACCTCGCCGAGCTTCCCGTCGCCGATGCCGTACATGATCGACGTGGTCCGCGGGGTCTTGCGAACGCGGTCGAGGGCGGCCTGGAGGGTCTGATCGAACTGCAGGATTTCCCGCAGCATGTACATGAACGGCTGACCGTCGAAGGTATCGTTGGCCTGGTCGTAGTTGTCGCCGATCTCGCTGATGGCGATCTGGGCCGAGCTGATGCCGCTGATCGCGCCGATCACGCCGGCCCAACCGATGTTGGCGAACGGGTGGCCCTTGTCGGGGACGCAGACGATGATCGCGGGATACCGCTGGATCTCCGCACGGATCTCGTAGTCGAGGGCGCGAAGCTGATAGACGTGGCCGTCGGCGCGGGTGGCCTTGCCCCACGCCCCAAACAGACTGCAATGCCACTCGCTCGCCTCGCCGATCAGGTTGGCCCGGATGATCTGCTGCAACGGCGCGCCGCTGCCCTCGGCCAGGCCCTTCAGCTCCTCGAGGAGGTGCGCGGGCGTGTGCGGTTTGGTGGCGGCGTAGACCTGGTCGAGGGCCTCGACCGGCTGCTTCATGTCCCGGGTCATCAGATCGATGAGCCGGGCGGCGTGGCCGGTTACTTCCTTGGCGAGCAGCTCGCCATGCGCCCGGCCGCACTCAAACGGCGTGCCCCAGACGGTCACCAACCGGATCTGCTCATCGCCCTGGCCGATCATCTCCAGCCGACCCTGACGCGTCTTGGCCACGAACCGCAGGCTGGCGGGCATGACCCGCGGGCTCTTGACCACGCAGGCTGAACACGCATCAGCGCCCGTAGCGGGCGTTTCGGAACCCCCCGCTCCAGGAGCCGCCTGACTCGATGCAACCGACAAGAGGCAGGTCAACGCGGCAACAGTCAAACGCTTAATCATGTGCATGCTCCCTTCACCGCGCGATCGCAGCCGCGTCTCGAGCGGTCATCACAGCAGCCTACTGATGGGTCCCTCGTCGACGTCGTCGTAGTCGCTCAACAGGTCCCGAAGCAGCCGAAGCAGCTGGTCGCGGCGTTTCGGCGTCGCACCCTCCACGCGGCAGACCAGCATCGGGGTTGTGTTCGACGCGCGGATGAGGATCCAGCTGCCGTCGGTGAACTGGGCCCGCAGGCCGTCAACGGTGATCAGACCCTCGTCGGGACGCTGCATCCGGACGTCACCCACGGTCACTGGACCTCGGGTCGGCAGCAGGTCGTCGACCTGCTGACCCAGCCGCTGGCCGACCTCGTCGACCACGTGGAACTTCGTCTCATCCGACGCCTCGACCCGTAGCTCCGGGCTGATCGCGCTGCGTTTTTGGGCTCGCGTGGCCAAGGCGATGAAGTCGGCCAGCATCCCCCTACGCCATCTGCCCCGGTGCTTCCTGGCGAACGCGTCCAGCATGAAGACGAACTTGACGGCGCTGAACAGACCGTCGTCGACCAGACCGCCCGCGCGGGCCTTGTTGAACCGTCCCTTTTCGTCGTAGCCGGCGGTCGGGAAGAAGTAGTGACCCGATGACTCGGCGCTCACGTAGACGGGCCGCGTCTTGCCCAGAGACTTGCAGATCACGGGCGCGAAGGCCCGGTGACTCGGATAACCGCAGCCGATGAACAGCCCCCGACCGCCCGCGGCCTCCAGAAGCTGCTGCGACCCGCCCGACCCGCGGACGTCCAACGCCAACACGTGCCGCGTCCGCTCGGCTGCGGGCAGGGAACTTAGATAGTCCTGGTAGAAGAACACGCCCAGCAGCTCGCCCGGCGCGGGGATGCCCTGTTCGTCCACGAAGCCGCTCCGGTCCGCGTCGCCGTCGGTCAGCAGGCCGTACCACAGTTGCTGCTTGTCCCGAACCCCCCGGTTGGCCGCCTGCAGGAGGGGGACGATGAACGATTGACCCTCGGCGCTGGACGGATCGGCCAGGTGCACGGGGAACCGCCCGTCCGGTTCGGTCAGCAGGGGCATGACGTCGGCCCCCTTGGCCTTGAGCACGTCGACCAGCACGCCGCCCAGACCGTTGCCGGCATCCAGCGCGATCCGATGGCGACACTTGAGTTTGCCCGGAAAAGCCGACAGCAGCATCTCGACGTAGGGCGACACGACGTCGGTGTGCGTGATCGTCCCGGTTCTTTTGGGGCGGCGATACGCCTCGTCGCGGATCACGTCGACGATCGTCGCCAGCGCCGCTCCGAAGAAGGCGCCGCCCTTCTCCGTGATCTTCAGGCCGTTGAAGTACGGCGGGTTGTGCGACCCGGTGATCTGGCACGATCCGCCCAACCGGTACCGCCCGGCGTACCAACTGACCACGCCGCTGGGCACAGGTTGCGGGTCGGTGACCACGTTCGCCCCGGCCAGGGCGTAGCCTTCGGCCACGGCCCGACGCAGGTCCGGACTGGTCAATCGCGCGTCGGCGGTGACCACAACCTTCGCGCCGATCGGCAAGCGCGAGCCCAAAGCCATCCCGATATGCCGCGCGACAGTGGGATCCAGATTCACGGTCCGCCCGGGCGCGGGCATCGCGTAACCACGGATGTCGTACTCGCGAACCATCGTCGCGTCGATCTGTGCCATCGATCTGGTCTCCTTCCCAGCGATTCTGACGACGTCGTATGGTAACTCCAGAGCCGCTCTGCTACCATCACTTGCCGGTTACCGTCGCACGCAAGGAGACGCCGTTGGGGTCCGCGGAAACCGAGCTCGCCTTCTTCGACGCCAACGCCTTCATCGGTCGCCCGGTGCAGGGCGTCGCCAGACCGGCCGCCACCGCCGACGACCTTCTGGCCGAGATGGACCGCAACGGCATCGATCGCGCGTTGGTCTGGCACATCGCCCAGCACGACCTGGCGCCCGTCGTCGGCAATCGGATGCTCGCCGAGCAGATCGGTCCGCACGACCGCCTGGTCGGCTGCTGGACGATTCTGCCGAGCTGCCTGCCGGAGTTCCCCAAACCCGATGACCTCGTCGCCCAGATGAAGGATGCCCGCGTCCGCGCGCTGCGTGTGTTTCCCGAACCGCATCACTACCTGCTGCGACGCGAGGTCCTGGGCCCTGTCCTCTGGACGATGGTCGAGCGGCGGATCCCACTGATCCTGTCGAACGCACGGGGGAGCGGCTGGCCAGCCATCTACGATCTGCTGGACGATCTGCCCGACCTGGTCTGCGTCACCTCGGACTACGGGTGTTGGGGGGCGGACCGCTGGTTCCGGCCACTGCTGGACCACTACGAACACGTCTACGTCGATCTGGCCGACTACCTGCTGGATGGTGGGATCGAGGCGCTGGTCGCAGACTACGGCCCCGAGCGTCTGCTGTACGGCAGCGGATTCCCCGTCCAGTATCCCGGCGGGATGATGATGACGATCCGGCACGCCGAGATCGATCCGGCCGACCGTCAGGCCATCGCAGCCGGCAACCTCGACCGCGTCCTCGGGGAGGTGCAGCTATGATCGGCTCGTCCCCGCTGGCCGAGGCCTTCTGGCGGGACGGCCGATGCGCCGACTGTCCGGTCTACGACATGCACGGCCACATGGGCGTGTGGCACAGCATCTACTTCCCCCGCCCCGAGGCAGTCGACATGGTCCGCTCGATGGACAGTGCGGGCGTCAAGATGCTCATCTTCGCTCACCACGCCAGCCTGTTCTCGCCCGACGTCGGCCACGGTCCGGCGATCGAGGCGGTCCGGCAGTTCCCCGACCGGCTGCGGGCCTACCTGCCCGTCAACGGGGTGTATCCCGAGCAGATCGAGACCGACCTGGCCCTCATCGACCGGCATCCCGATGTCTTCGTCGGGATCAAGTTCCTCTGCGACTACCACCAGGTGCCGATGACGGACGATCGCTACCGCCCCGCCTGGGAGCTGGCCGACGAACGGCGGTTGCTCGTGCTGGCGCATACCTGGGAGGAAAGCAAGTACGACGGGCCTGACGTGATCCGCAAGATCGCCGAGCGATACGCGAATCTCTCCCTGCTGATGGGCCATTCCTGCCACGGCGCGTGGGACCAGGCCGTTCAGCTCACGCGAGACTTTGGCAACCTGTATCTGGAGCTGACGGCCGTCCTGGACAACCGCGGCGTGATCGAGCAGTTCGTCGAACAGGCCGGCGCCGACCGGATGCTCTTTGGAACCGACCTGCCCTGGTTCGATCCCCATCACGGGATCGGCGCGTTGCTATCCGCCGACATCACCGATGAGGACCGACACCAGATCCTGCACCGAAACGCCGAACGTCTCCTGGCTAACCCGGTCTGATCCCCGGGCAAACCCCGTCCAGCGCTCGGGTCATCAGACGTCCCCCCCGTGTCGGCCCGCCCTTCTGCCTAAACCACTCTAAGTTATTAAAATGTAACAGCTTGCGAATCTCCGTGAGTAGAATTTCACAGGGAGAAATACAGGGGCGCCCCCCAGGTCTGACGCAAGGTGGAATTTTCCATTTTGCCGAGTTGATTCTCGAATTCAAGCCGATAATAATCACTGGGCGCCGCCCTAGAACGCGGACAGGGGGGTAGGGCGCCCACCGATCGATAACCCAGCCGACCACGGAGAGGAGGACCTTATGCGTTCGCGCCGACAGGTTCGGGTGAAGTTTCTGGCCCTCGCTCTGGCCGGGGGAGTGGTGTTCAGTTTCCTCGGCAACTGCGCGATACTTGCAGGGCAAGAGACCCAGACATCCCTCAACTACACCTGGTTCTTGACCTGCGAAACGGACACCCTGTTCACGGGTTCGGGCATCCTGGTGGACTGCATCGGTTACACGCCGAACAGCACCACGACCACCACGACCACGACGACGACTGACCTGACTTCCCTGGCGGGGTCGTAGCGGAGGCGACGGCTGGTCGACAGGGGCGACCCGCTGAAAATGGCACGCGTCAGTGCGGCGGCGACAAGGATGCCGTCGCCGGCTGATTGAGAGGAGCTTGGCATGTTACGGATGACGAAACACCGCCTGGCGGTCCTGCTGCTCATCGCCGCACCGCTCGTGGCCGGCACGACGGTGGGGATGAACTGTCTTGAGACCTTCCTGCTGTCCGTGAATCCCTGCGGCACGGTGCTGAGCAACTGTACCCCGGACGACTGGATCCAGATTATCTGGCCCATCCTGACGGTCCCCGACTACGAACGGGACCCGTCCTGCACGATTCCCTATGGATGCGGAACGTGGACCGGCACGAACGGGGTATTCCCGGTCACGCTCGGCGGCGGGACGACCTAGGGTCGATCAGACGGTCCGCCGCTTCAGCGGCGGCGGACGCGTCTTGCTTGCATTACCTGCGTCGTGATCTGCGTTTCCCCTTCTTCGAGGGCTTGGCGTCTTCGGTGGGGACCTCCAGCTTCCGGAGCGTCAGCTTCCGGGTGTGTGGATCCACCGTATAGGTGAAGTGCCGCAGGAAGCTCTGGCCGAGCAACGGCGGGGCCGCCCCCTCGACGGTGGGAACCGCGCATTCCAGATTCGCCACTTCGAAACCACCCACGCGCAGCGATTCGAGCCGCGTGATCCTCACGCTCGAGGTGGTCCCGTTGGCCAACCTCAGCGTCTTTTCCGGGTCGGCAGCGGTGGCCTTCGCGCCACACTTGGCGGCCAGGCTCCGAGGCAGACTGACGTACGTGGCCCCCGTGTCCAAGAGCATGGCCACGGGCGTCTTCCCATTCACCACCGCCTCTACCCACATGACGCCGCCCTTGGGCCGCAGGGCGATGATCTCGGCGCGTAGGGGTTTCTCCAACTCCACAAGCCTCTTGACATCTCTCGAGAAACGACGTGAGGGGCCCAAGACGACCGGCTTGGTGCCTTGTCGGGATCGGTTCACCGCCGCCAGCGCGCTCTTGACGTCCTGGTCTTTGCCCAGCTTCTCGTACTGCTCGAGCGTCTCGTTGACCAGGACCCGAAGGTCCAGCAGCGATTGGAGATACTCCGCGCGCCCGCCCGCAGCGCTCGCGCGGAGACCATTCACGCGCCCCACGGCCAAGCCGTACTCCCTGCGAAGGTTGTTGAGGCGACTCACTAGATCGTTGTGTTGACCCACCAGACGGTTGTAGGGGTAGGCCCGGCCGCGGTCGCTTTCGTATTTCATCTGCTCTCTGATTCGATCCAACTCGGCGGTCATACCGGCCGCGTCCGATTCCATCCTCACCAGCCCGACCTCTGCATCCCGAAGCTCACGGGTGTCCCTCACGAGTCGTTTCCAGGCCTTGTCACGCTTGATGGTGTCCAGACGCTTGTGAACGTCGAGCTCGCCCTGCAGGACGTAGACCTCCGCAGAGAGGATCTTCTTACTGGTGAGGCCGTGGTCCTTCAAGACCTTCCCGGCGGCGTCCTGCTCGGCCGACCAGGTCGATGCCGTCGTCGAGAGGACACCCGCCCAGGCCATCAGCGTCAAGCGACGGATGCACATGGGGCTGCTCCTCACCTCATAGCCTACCCCGGAGGCGCGACGGTTCAAGCCCAATCCATCGTCCCCCCCAGGGGCGGGGCGCGGGGCAATCGACGGAAGCCGACAGAGATCGCCTTTTGTCGAGATCGCGGTTGTTGTTGGGCGGGAGCACGCCTAGGATATGATGTGGAGGGTACGTTCCCACCGACGCGGGCAGACACGGTCCGGGCCAGGAGGTGCGAGTCGATGCACAGCCGCATTGGGTGTTCGGTCGTCTGTCTCTCCGTCCTCTCGATCACAACGGGGTGTTGCTTCTCGCCCGCCACAGAAGAGCCGAACGACTTGCCAAGCACCGCCCCCCACCTGAACGGAACCTGGGAGGCCGTGGTCGACGGCGAGATGATGCTGCAGATGTATCTCGACAGCACCGGGGATCCGATCTGGGCCTCCGTGTCGCCGACCCTCATTGAGGGGGGACTGCCGGTCGACCTGCCCGATCCGATCCTCCTCGACGGTCAATCCTACGACGCCACGGTCGCGGGATCGCCGTTTCCCCTCTACTACGTGGGGCGCGCCCAGGCCGGCAAGGACAACGCGGCCGGCCCGATCTTGGCCGGTCAGGCGGTCTGGATCAACGTCGAACTGAGCGTGTATGCCAGCCTATCCGTGCCGATTCAGCTTCCGGTCCTGATCGCCACGGCGGAGGTCACTTTCCAGGGACGATTCACGCAGGCCGACCAGGCCGATGGCACGGTTCGCGTGGTCGTCGATCTATCGAACCAGGCACAGCAGATCATCGACGCCCTCGGCATCGACATCCCATCCGAGGGCCTCAACGAAGTCTACTCCGGCGTGCAGCTCGTCCGCCGGTAGCACCATGGCTCATTGGGACTGACCGTTGTCCGACGGAGGCGTGGGGACGGGGACCGCCTGAGGCGCTCCACGCGCCGTGGGGCTGTCCGCTTCCTGGGGCTGCCCACCGTTGGCGCCGCGCGGCGGGAGGCGTTTGGGGCGACCCCGCGGGTGCGTGTCGTTCTTGCAGGGACAAATCTCGTTGAAGGCGACTTCGGCGTCGACCGTTCCCAGGTCGACGACGACCATTCGCTTGTCGCGCTTGAGGCGGACGACCTGACCGGCCTTCCTGAACCGGCGGACGAAGACGCGGTCACCCGACTGGAGGGCAAGGATCTGCTCCTCGGGCATGGCGGGAATATCGAGCGCCGGCGACTTGCGCTTGGGTCGGTTGTTCGTGGGCGCCTTGGATGCGGCCGGTTTCGGCTCGGCCTTCCCAGCCGAGCCCTTCGGCGCGACCGACACGGGAGACGTTTCGCGAGCCGGTTTGGGCGGCGGGGCGGGGGTGTCCTGCGGGTGCAAGTCGCTGAAGGGGACCTCGACGGCCGTGCTGCCCAAATCGATCTGGGCGCGCTGCTGGGCCAAGTGGACGCGGACGACCCGACCGGTCCGGTCGAAGCTGACGACTCTGACCGTATCCCCCGGCTTGAGGTGGGTCACGCGTTGGGCCCACTGCTGGAACGCCTCCTTCTTGTGACTGAGTTCGTCGGCGAGCGTGCGGGCGGCGGCTTCGGCACCGGCAGCGGCCACCTTGGCCTCCTCGGCTTCCTGGCGGGCCTCCTCGGCGCGGCGGCGCGTGTCGACCGTGCTGGCGATCGCGCGAGACAACGCCCGGTGCTGCTCGGGCAGGTGAGCCTTGGCAGCCGCCGCCATCTCGGCGGATAGGCCCAACTGCTCGGCGACAGCGATGGCGTTGCTCTGGCCGGGCTGCCCGACCAGCAGCCGATACGTCGGCAGAAGCGTCTCCACGTCGAACTCGACGGCGGCGTTGTCGGCACGGCTCTGCGTAAACCCGACGCTCTTCAGCGCACCCAGGTGCGTGGTGACCATCGTGGGACACCCAACCGACAGCAGCTTCTCGATGACGGCCATGCCGATGGCGGCCCCCTCGTCGGGATCGGTGCCGGCGCCCAGCTCGTCGAGCAAGACCAGCGTGCCCTTGCCGGCTCGCCTCAGCACGTCCAGGATCCGGGACATGTGAGCGCTGAACGTCGACAGCGACTGCTGCAGGGACTGCTCGTCGCCAATGTCGATCAGCACGTCCCTCAGGACCGGCATGCAACTCCCCGGGGCCGCCGGGATAGGCAGCCCAGCATGGACCATCACGGCCAGCAGGCCGACGGTCTTGAGTGCGACGGTCTTGCCCCCCGTGTTGGGTCCGGTGACGATCAGCAGGTCGAAGTCCTCGCCCAACCGAACGTCGATGGGGACGACGGTCCGCGGGGCCAGGCCCTGCTTGGCGTCGGTCTTGCTCATCGCCTGCAAGATCGGGTGCCGGGCGGACCGGAGCCGCAGGATACCCTCCTCGCTGATCTCCGGTATGACCATCTCGAAGTCGCGGGCCATCGCCACCTTGGCCACCACCAGATCCAACACGCCGATGGCGTTGATGGTCCTGATGATCGCGTCGGCGTTGGCGTAGATCGTTCGGGTGAGCTTGAACAGAATCCGCCCGATCTCCTCGTGCTCGTCCCGACGCAACTTGGCGATGGCGTTATTGAGCTCGACCACCTCCGCCGGCTCGACGAAGAGCGTCGCACCCGTATCGCTGCTGCGATGGATGATTCCCGCCAGACGACCGTGGTACTCGCTCTTGAGCGGCAGGACGATCCGGTCGTTGTGGAACGTGGCATTGGGGAACTGGAGCATCCGGGTCACGTGGCTCGATCGGAGCAGCCGGTTGATCGCCACGTCGATCTGGTCGGTGGCCTGCTGGATGCTCTTGCGGATCCGACCGAGCTTCTCCGACGCGTCGTCGCGGACCTGACCGGAGGCATCAATCGCCCGCGCGATCTGCTCGGCGATGAACTTGAAGTCGACCACACGCTCGGTAACGCTGAGGATCGTAGGGGACTCGCCCGGAAAGCTGTCGATCCACTGTCGGATCTCATGCGTCGCCGCCAGGCTCTCGCCGATCATGGCGAAATCTTCTGGCGCGAGTCGGGTGGGGGGCACGGCCTGTCGAACAAGCCCGCGGACGTCGCGAACACCGGCCATCGGGGGGAGCCCCACGTGCTCGACAACCTGAATCATTTCGGACGTTTGATGGATCCAGCGCCGGATCATTGGGGATTTTCGGGCCGGCATGATCTCGTGGGCGAGCTGACGGCCCAGCGCGCAGCGACAGTATCCTGCCAGCAGGTCCCGGACGCGATCAAACTCGAGCTTGTCTAGAGAGTGTGCGTCCATGGTGATCAGCGCACGTGCCGTGCACGCCGGCAACGGATGCCCATCGCGAGATCGGGTCGTGCCCGATTCCTATTACTGCCCGACGGCATTCGGCTTGGCGCCCCTCATACCCCGGCGCGAACAGAAGCCGACGAAGGTCGTTGTCTTGGCCGAGTTAACGTCTCGTCTCCCCCATGCGGACGGGAAGTGCCAGGATGTGCTTTTCCCACCGCCGCACAAACGTCTCGTCAATTGGACCGAGGAAACGACAAAATTCGCTCCGCTCATTCCCTGCGGCGACCCGCTCACCCGGGCGACGGGCGGCCAGTGCTCGCACATAAGCGGCGAACCGCTCAGACTCCCATCTACTTAAATAGTATACCAGAGACCACGCCTGGGCATAGGAAATTACCCGATTGGCCGTGTTTTTCGTAAAAAGTTCATCGTCCAATAACAACCTCGCCACCGGGATCAGCCGGCCCTGCTCGTGGGCCCGGCGGAACTCACGGAGCCGCTCGTCGTTGATCCCCGGTAGGGCGCCGGCCTCCGCGGCCAGCGGGCCCTCGAACTGCGTGGCCAGCCCTTCCAGCAGCCAGGCCGGCGTCGTCGCCCCCCGAACGTGCACCCCGCCCGCGAACAGGACATGGTGCGCCGTCTCATGCTGAATAGCCCATCTGGACAGCCGCTCCACATCGCGGGGCAGTCTGACCTCCAGGCGACGCATCCTCAGGCGGCTGTTCGCCAGCTCCCTGTGGGCCTCCGGGACTGTCACCGTGGCGGCCCGCCCGTCAGGAAAGCTGAGTTCTACCCGGTCGGTCCCCGGGGGGAAGTCGCGCAGGACGTGCTCGAATGCCATCAGGTCGTCCCTGGCCTGGGCGATCTCACGACGAAGCCGGTCCACGGCCGGAGCACGATCGATGTTGCAGAAGACCGATCGGTGCCGCCGTTGGCTGTAGAATCCGTATGTCCCCGCCGGGTCGAGTTGGCTTCGTCGGGCCCGCTCCGCGTAGGTCGACCAATCATTGCAGAACACGATCTGCAGCTTCGCACCCGAAACCCGCAATGGGATCTCCTGCGCGCGACAAAACAGATGAACACTAACGTATGTATCCTCAATACGGCGCAACAGGCCTCTCAAGGCCGCCTGGGAGGCGTCGCAGGCGACCGAGAAATGCTGCGAGCGTCGCACCCGGAATCCCTCGCCCAGCTCGGACAGAAGCTTCTCCTCGGCGACAGGATCCGCGGGCAGGGCGGGCAGCGCCAGTCGCCCGGCCCGCGTCGCGGGCTGGGCGGCGCTGGACGATGCCGCGCAAGCGCCCACGACCAGGGCCAACGATCCAACCGCCGCGTGCACCCGACGACCGCGGTTTGCGGTAGAATCATCCATGTCTGAATGATATGCGCGTTGATTGGGGCGGTCCAACCCGTCGCACTGCCTGGGGCAGCGCCGCTGGGGCCGCTCGCGAAGGTGGATCATGCCCGACGGAGAGAGCGCGTTCCTGACGTGGCTCGAGCAGCAGGACGTAGCGCGTGATGGCGTACCGATCGGCATCGGCGATGACTGTGCCGCGGTCCGCATCGGCGATCGGGACGTGCTGGTCACGACGGACATGCTGCTCGACGGGACGCATTTCGACAGCCAACATCACACGCCCGAGCAGATCGGCCGCAAGGCCGTCGCATGTTCACTGAGCGACCTGGCGGCCATGGCAGCCAGGCCCGTGGGGGCGGTCGCGGCGGCGGGGCTGACGCAGGGGCGCGGCATCGAGTTCGCCCGACGGATGTTCCTCGGCATGAAGGGAATGGCCGATCAGTTCGACTGCCCCATCGTGGGCGGAGACACGACAAGCTGGTCGCAGCCAGGAGCGGTCTGCGTGACGATGTTTGGCCTGTGTCCGCCGGATCGATCCCCCGTTCCCCGGAGCGGCGCCCAGCCCGGAGACGCCATCTACGTAACCGGCCCGCTGGGGGGGAGCATCCTCGGCCGGCATCTGACCTTCGAGCCGCGGATCGAGCTGGCCGATCGGCTCGCCCAGGCCATCGAGCTGCACGCGATGATCGACATCAGTGACGGGCTGGCCATCGACCTGTCCCGCATCTGTCAGGCCTCCGGCGTCGGCGCCGTCCTGGACGCGTCGCAGGTGGAGGCCGTCATCAGTGACGACGCCCGAAGGTTGTCAGACGAAGACGGGGGCGATCCGCTCCGCCACGCGTTGTTCGACGGGGAAGACTTCGAGCTGCTGGTCGTAACGCCCATTCAAGCGCTTGACGAATCCGCGTTCGTTGGCTCGAGGCGGGTCGGCCAGATCGCAGAGGCCGACTTCCTCCTACGCCACAAGGACGGTACGACGAACCCGCTTGACCCAGGCGGGTACGAACACCCACTATAACGGCTTGCCGATGTGAACCGGGTCAGACCACCTCGCTGGCGCGCGGGTAGGATCCGAGCACGTGCAGGCCGAGGCAGTGTTGGCGGGCGCGCTCGACGGCCTTGACCATGTAGGCCTCGTCGATGTGCCCCTCGGCTTCGGCGAAGAAGAAGTACTCCCAGTTGCGCTTCTTGCTCGGCCTGGACTCGATGAAGGTCAGGTTCGTCCCGCACTCCTTGAGGGCGGTCAGGACGTCGGCCAGCGCGCCGGGCTCGTGGGCGGTCGTGAAGGTCAGCGCCGTCTTGTCGTCGCCGGTCGGTCGCGTCTTTCCGCGCCCGATGACGACGAAACGCGTGACGTTGTTGGGGTTGTCCTCGACGTTGGCGCAGATCGTCCTGAGCCCGTAGAGCTCGGCGGCCAACGTACTGCCGATGGCGGCGGCGCGGTCTTCTTGCGCGGCCATCTCGGCCGCCTTACTCGTGCTGGCCACCGCGATGCACTTGGGGGCCAGCCCCGTCTCGCTCAGCCAATGCTGGCACTGACTGAAGACCTCCGGCTTGGAGTAGACGCGCTCGATCTCGTCCAGTCCGCACTTGGCCAGCAGGTTGTGGTGGATGGCCCGGTTGATCTCGGCGTTGATCCGAACCTGAGATTCGACGAAGGCGTCGATCGTGTCGGCAATGCCGCCGCCCGTGCTGTTCTCGATCGGCGCCACGCCGAAGTCCGTGTGCTCGCGCCCCACCTCCTCGAAGACACCCCGGATGTCGCTGACGGACTCATACTCCACCGACGCGCCGAACTTGCCCGTGGCCGCCAGGTGGGAATTGCTGCCTTCCGGACCCAGGTAGGCGATACGGAGGGGTTTCTCCAAGGCGAACGACGCGCTCATCAGCTCGCGCCAGATCGCCGAGAGCGCCTTGTCCGACAGCGGACCCCGATTGGCCTTGTGGATCTGCTCGAGAACGGCATGCTCGCGGTCGGGGGCATAGATGGGGGTGCCGTCCACCGCCTTGATCTTGCCGATCTCGACGACGACCTGGGCCCGACGGTTGAGCAGCTCGACGAGCTCGCCGTCGAGGCGGTTGATCTCTGCCCTGAGTTCGTCAAGCGTCATCGGATCGAACCTGTCCGAATCCGTCTGGAAACACACGTGCCCCCTCAATCGCTTGTATAGCAGCCCGGATCGGGCAGATCAAGCACATTCGCCGCGCTGGGCAACTTGGGCGACAGTGGTTTGAGTGACGTCGCCGCCATTTCCCGTCACCGTCCCTCTTGCCGGACACTTCTGTTGCGCTATGATTAGTAGGATCGGTCACGTCGGCGGCCCGGACGGGCTCATGGATGAGGGAAGCGGATGAGTCAGTTGGATAGCACGCTCGATCGGTTGATCCTGGACTGCCCCTGCTGCGCCACCAAGGTGGCCGTGCCTGCGGCCGCCCGGGGAGCAATGGCCAAGTGCGTCCGGTGCGGCGGCACGTTCCGGATCCCGCCGGCCGACGACCAGGCGCCCCTCGACGAGAGCCAGGCAGATGACCTGGCCATCCGCGTCCTCGAAGAGGCCGCCCAAGACGAAACCACCTCCGCCCTGCAGGCCATCGAGGATGAGCACGAAGCGCACGAGGACCCAGAAGACCAGGACGGCGACCAGACGCGACCGATGTCCATTCTCGAGCGAATAGACGCCGAGACCGACGAGGACCCGCCCGACATCGGTGACGACGAAACGCCCGACCAGGTGAAGGAACTCCGTCGGGAACGGCACCGGCTCCTGCTGGAGGTCGGTCAGGAGGCCCACCACCAGATCCTGTCGTCGAACTTCGATGAGTTCCAGACGCGGATCAGGAAGGTCCAGAAGCGTGCACGCCGACTCCGAGCATGGCTGGAAGCCGTCGACCGGACCAGCAGCGAGGATAACCCGCTCGCCAAGCGCGTCGACATGAACGTGGATCCCACCAAGGCCGCACGACAGCTCGTCGCCGCGGAGCGGGACGTCAAGCATACGCTACGGGTGCTGGCCGAGGCGCTGGTCGCCTCTGAGCAGCACGCGGGTCTCTGCGCCGAGCAGCGCATGCGGATCAAGGACATCGACGCCGAACTGGACGAGTTGGTCCCCCCCCCGCCGAAGAAGAAAGGCCTGCTGTCGAGATTCCGAAACGAGTAGCAGACGAACCCCCGGGGCATCTGCGAACACATGTGCAGACACCAGAGCGCCCACGAAGCGCTCCGCCAGACGACCTCACTCAGGTGGCCGAGCGGCGCGGGACAATTGTTCGATTACGCTGGCCAGGTCCGTGCGGCGCTTCTCGATGACGGACGGATCGGTCGCGTATTCGGTGAAGGACGTGCAGACCTCGTCTACATCCAGAAGCTTCCTGGCCCGTTCGATCAAGTCCTGCGGGATGTCCTTCCGCGGCTTGGCCACAAGGTCGGCCAGCAGCTTCAGGTAGTCGTAGTCGTCCACGCCGTCGCGCGTCAGCTCCAGGCGGACGCTCTCGATCGGCCCGCCCTTGCCCGGGTAGTACAGGGACCCGTCGCCGTTGCCGCCCGGATAGCTCATCGGGTCCTGCCAGACGTCCTGCTTCCAGTAGTTGACGCACCAGTACAACGTGCCCGTCAGGCGGTAACGCCACAGCTGCCAGTACATCACGCGGTTGTCCACGCCCGTGTAGTCGATCGCCCATAGGTTGGGGTAAGGTCGCTTCGCCGAGATGCAGACGTAATGCCACAGCTCCTTCTGCGGCTGCCCGCGGAGGCGGTCCAGAACGCGCCAATCGCAGCAGTCGATGTGGGGCACGTGGATATCGACCGGATCGGCATAGGCGGCGTAGCTCGCCTCGGGCCCGTCGGGCTTCGTTCGCGTCCACGGACGCGTCGCCCCATAGCCGTACGTCAGCAACGGGCGCAGGCGAGGGGCCTGCTGGTGGACGAAGTTGAATACGTCGATGATCTTCGCGCGGGCGGCCTCGCCCGGCTCGTCGAAGACGTAGATGTAAGCCAGATCGATCCACCCCTTCTCGATCAGGTGCTTCTCGGTCTGCGCGATGATCTGCGCACAGACCGCTCGCGCCCGCTTCTCGGTCGGCGTGGTCACCTTCCCCCAGCCCCCGCCGATCCGCAGCCACTTGACGTTGAAGGCGTTCAGGCCGTGATCCAGGTGCGACTGGATGCGTCGGTCAAACTCGCTCCAGTCGATTGACACCTCACCCGCCGCGTCCACCGTGATCGTCGGGCGGGCGACGTCGGCGTCGCTGATGCGGTGGGCCAACATGCTCATCCGGTATTCGCCAAGCAGGTCCGCACCCGTCTTGCCGTACGGAAGCTCGAAGCCCGGCGACGGCAGCAGGTTCTTCTTTCGCTTGGTGTCGACGAGCTTGGCGTCGTCGAACCAGACGGTTCCGACGGCGTGGTTCCGCAGGTAGACGTAGATGTCGACGTCGGCCTTCGGGGTATACGTCCGGTCAAGCTGCTTCCACCCGCTCGACGGCGGTAGGGCCGCGCCGCCCAATCCGCCGGACAGCCATGCATCGGCCAGGCCCGTCAGGCCCTGGGTCCGGTACCAGACCGTGAACCGGTAGCTGCGGCCCTTCTCGAGCGAGATGGGGCCGGTGTGGTACGAAGCCCGCGGACCTTCGTGCGTCCCGCGGACGATCCGCTTGCCCGTGATGCGGACCGACTGCCGCCCGCCGTGTTTGACCTTTGTGTCCAACGCGTGCTCGAACTCACCCAGCCCGAAGTAGTCCGGCCGGCCCTTGACGTCGGCGCCCGACCACAGACCGGCTATCCAACCGGGCACCGTGTTCTCGGCCACGGTGACCCCATGCCGTTTCGAGAGGTAAGCGGGGTTCAGCAAGAACGCCGTTCGCAGCGCCGGACGGCGGGGCAGGCTGAATCCGAACACCCGGACCTCGACCGGGACGGCTTGCGTTCGATGTCCCTTCGCGTCGATCCGGAGCTCACTGCGGTAGGGCCCGGCGGGCGTGCCCTCCGGAGCGTAGACATTCAGCCAGAACGCCTGGAAGGCGTCGGCAGGGACGTCGACGGGCTCGTTCGGCAAAAGCGGGTCGGGCAGCCGACCGGGCGGATACGCCGCGCCTGCGGTGGGTCGCTTCGTCTCGACATACGCCACCCGTCGGAGTGTCAGGTGCCCGATAGGAATCTCGCCGCGTCCACCCACCTGCCTCAACGGCGTGACCGACACGCGCAGGTCCCTCAACGAACGCTCCAACGGAACGATCACGACCTGGGCCGCGTCGGTCTCGTTCCCCGCCAGGGCGACGGTGATCGACGACGCCGGCTTGCCCTCGAACGGCTGATCGGCCGGCAGCTTGGTCATCGTGCTCACCTGACAGACCGCCCACCCGCCCGTTGACCCACCCTCCGCGCGGACGATCTCGGCGAGCCGCAGCCGCCCCATGCGGCGTCGGAGCAACACCAGCTGTCGTTCCCCCGCTGCGATGTCGGCCACCATCCGCTCCAAGCCGGAGCGCGTCTTGACGGCCGCTACCCGCCCGCTGAGCTTGCCGAGCTGGGTTGTCAGTTCGTCGAGCCTGCCGGTGATGGCCCGCCTCAGCGGGGAGTCCGCACCCGCGGGGACCTCCCGGATGCATGAAGCCGTCTGTCGCGCCAGCTCCGTCAGCCGCGCGGCCAACCGACGCCGCACCAGGCGGGTCAAGTCGACGTCAATCCCCGACAGCGTGCCGAACCGCTCCGGCTCGTGGAACATCGAGGTGCACGGCGACCAGGACGATAGCTCCCCCCTCGACTGCTGGCTTCGTGCAAAGTTGACGCGCCACACCCCGAGCGCCGCCACTTCGAGCGGAAGCTCCCTGAACGGAATAGCGATCTCGACGGACCAGCGGTCCGGTCCGCGCCAAACCGCCGACGTCCATCGGGCGTTCCACTTGGCGTCCAGGCCGAGATCGTCACGCTGGGTGTTGGCGGCGTTGACCAAGAAATGATAGTAGGGCACGGGATCGGCGCTCGGCGCCAGAAACACCTCGACGCAATCGTCCTGATAGACCTCGCCGTCGCGTTTCGTCTCGTTGGCGACCAGCTTGCCCATCTGGTCATCGTAGCAGGCAAGACCGACATACAGGTTGTCGTCGTCGTAGGCAACGCGCGCGAACGTCGGCAGGGACGCCCGTCGCTTGGCCCGGAGCACCTCAAAAGCGCCCGCCGCGTGGGGCGACTGCCAGCATGCCTCGGTCAGCCTACCATCGACGACGGGGCTTTCAGAAGCACGGACGGCCTGGATCGCGGGCGGCGCGCTCGCTAACGCCGTCGGAACCGCCCCCATCAAGCAGGCCACCCCAGCCGCAAGCAGGATTCCTGATTGCCGAACGATGCATCTCACCATGGCATGCTCCTCGATCGCCTGGACATATCGTCCGTTCCTGATATGCCATGAACGGATGATATCTGAGGCCCGGGGAGCGGACAACATCCGGCGTCCGTGATACCTCCGGCGGCTCGACGATCTGCTGCGATCGGACGCCTTTAGCGAGACGTTCAAGGCGTGGGAACGCGACTATGTGCTGGCAGAGGGCAAGCCGCCGTTTCACCCGCGGGATCTGGCGGCGCTGTACATGTATGGGATGCCCAACAAGATCCGTTCGAGTCGTCAGCTGGAGGGGGCATGCCACAACCGGACAGACGTCAAGTGGCTCATGTCGGGTCAGTGCCCGGATC
>CAYMLO010000161.1:0-21605 GCA_964390905.1 uncultured Planctomycetales bacterium
CCCAGCGGCCGTCCTGCTTCACGTAGGCGACGCCCTCCGGCGCCAACACCCGCATGACCTCGTCTATGGATACTGCGCCGAGCTCCTCGGCCACCACGAGGTTGACCAGGTTGTCGGTGTAGGGAAGCGCGTTGCCGCAGAGCCGATCGACGGCGACGGGCCCGTAGACGCCGAGCGACTGAATGTGTTGGCGCGCGGACGCTACGTCTTCGGCGTCCACGTCGAGCCCATGGATCAGGTAGCCACCGCAGGCGTGCAGCGCCCCCAGGAGCTTCCCATCGCCGCACTCGAGGTGAACGACCAGACCCCCGCCCACGCCGGCGGCTTTTAGTATCTGCCGTGCTTGCTCCTGGACGGACACGGCGCCAATCGCCGGTAGGCCTGCCAGTGGCACCACGAGCACGGCTACTACGGCCAAGCTACGGGCTTGCTTCCAAGGAGTTGTCATGTGGTCTCCTCCGCGTGGGCCATTGATTCGTGGCACGCATGGCACAATCATCTGGAGGTGCTGCAGGGCCGTCTCATTCCATCGAGGGGTTCTTGGATCGCCAGCTTCTGCCCGAGCGTGCCTGCCAGATCCGCGAGGTCATATGTCGTCAAGGCGCCGTGTACGAGACTCACGTATGGTGTCTTGGCGAAGCCCAGTCTGACGACGTTCGACCAGGACGTCAGTGTCCGAACGAGCTTGACGGACGCGAAGAGCGCCGGTTCGGCTGCCGCCGCGTGCAATGCTGGTATGCCCATGTGTCCGACGCCGACGAGGTGAACGGAGGCGAGCTTGCCCGTCGGCGCCTGACTGACGAGCCACTTGGCACAGACGATCACGTCTTCGGCCCGCATCCCAACGTAGGTCCGTCCGAGCAGGTAGGCGGTGTAGAAGTCCTGGCCGTCCGAGCCGTGACAGTCGAGGTTGAAGTAACGCTGTCCTACCTGTTGCGTCTCGCCCGTGCCTCTCAGGTCCACCGCCAGTACAGCGCGCCCACGCTTCGCCAACGCTTCGATCGGGCCACCTGGCTTCGCATCAGCGTACTTGCCACGCTCATGGACGTAGAGAACCAAGCCCGTCGGCTCGCTGCTGTCCGGCACGAACAGCAACGCCGGCAGCCAGATGCCCTCTTCCGGCTTCAGCAGGAGCTTCTGAATGCCATACCCGTCGCGCTTCTCGGTACCGAGCCTCTCGACCGTCAGTCCGGGCAGTTCGCTTGACTTGCGGATGCCGGCCAGATCGCGAACACGTTCGAGCAACTCTGCGCGAGGCCCCTTTGACCAGAGGTCCTTCCGCCGTTTCGCGAGCTGTACTTCGTAGTCACGATTCAGGTCATAGACCGACCGCGCGCCCTCGATCAGCATGACCTCACCCCGCGGTGTACACTGGATCTGCTGATCGCTCAGAATCTTCAGATCCGCTGGCTCTCTGATGTGTTCATCCCTGTGGGCGAGCCAACGCAGCATCCAGCGGACGGCGCCCTCGCGAAGTCGGATGCTGAAGCCGTGCGGTTCATCGGTCTCGACCAGGTCCATTCGTTCGGCGAACCCCAAGCGCGCGTAGAGCCGCTTGGCGTATCGAAGCGTCGCCCAGGCGTCCTCGATGTTGAAGAAGTCCTTGGTGGCGGTGCACAGCAGCGTCGGTTTCGGCGCCCGCATCATGCAGTAGTCGGGATGGTCCATGCCGAACACCAGCTGGCCGAAGATGTTCTGCTCGGCGTCCTGGGCGCCGTACGTGCGAAGCAGCCGCCCGAACAGGCTGCAGACATAGCAGCTCGGGGCCGCCGCGACGATCCGGTCGTCCAGGGCCATGAAGTACGACGTCTGCGTCCCGCCGCCGCTGTTGCCCATGCAGCCGATCCGCTTGGCGTCGATGTCGGGTCGAGACTGGAGGTAGTCGATACCTCGCATGCCGTCCCAGATTTCGAAACGGGCCGTGTTGCGACCCAGGAGGATACTGCTGACGCCCACCATGTTGTGCCCCGCACAACTCGCGAGTCGCGCCTTGCCGTTGGCGTCGAGCAACTGGTGCCGCTCGCCCTGGTCGATCGGGTCGAAGATCATCGCTGCCAGCCCGTTGATGGCTGCCAACGCGCACGCCTTCTGATACGCCTCGTACGCCTTGCCGTTACTCGAATGCCCGCAGGGCACCAGGATGCCTGGATAGGGCGGCTTGTACTTGCCCGGGTCCGGCAGGAAGATCGCAGCCGTGACGTAGTGTCTCGGTTGGCTCTCGAAGAGGATCTTCTCGACGCGGTACCCGTTCTGCTCGACCGTCGCGACGATCTGTGGGTTCAGGGGCGTTCTCTCTGGAAAGCCCCCGACGGCCTCGACGAACCTCAACTTGAGGCGCTTCTGGTATCCGGAGATCTGATCGGGCGTCTTGCGTTGCTCGTAATCGGCGCGCCACTTCGCGTAAGCGGCATCGAGTTGACCGAAGAGATATTCCTTCATCATGTTCTTCGGCGTGATGTGCTTCGTTTCCCAAAGCGGCATGAGCAGGAGCAGCGGGTCGGGGGCGGCGGGTAGGCGCGCCAGAGCGGCATCCAGCGCGTCGGTGGCGACGACCGTCAGCTTCGCGTCGTCGGCGAAGTACTGATCCGAGCCGGAGCGAACCGACAAGCCCCTCAAGCTGATGACCGCCGAGACGTTCTTGCCGACGTCGGCGGGCGTCGGCACAAAGACCGCCCGAACAGGAACCAGGCGATTGCCGTTCATCAGGGCCAGTTGGCCGACGTCACCAAGTGCCTCCCCAAGGCCCTTCTTGTCGACGTTCGTTCGGAATGCGACTTCGGCCAGGGCGAACTTCTCGGCGTTCTGGTAACGGGACCCCAGCTCGACGGTCAGAATGTAGGCCTTGCCGACGTCGCCGCTGCTCACGACGCCCAGCGATTGATAGACCCAAGTCTCTAGGACATGCGTCTTGCGCAGGATCAGCATCGCGTATTGCTTGCCCTCGCCAACGAGAGGGTAGGGCTTCTTAGACGTCGTTCTCGCCGTGGCGCCGGCGCCGGGATTGAAGACGCACGCCTTCGAACGGGCCGGCCAACCGGCGATGGGAAGATTGTCGCTGTCGCTGCTCGGGTCGGTAGGAGATTCGAAGCCCCCGTTCTTGAGGGAGCGGGCCAACCCGCTCGCCTTCGCTGGGCCAGACGCCGCTGTAGCCAGCGACAAGCCAATCACAACAGTCATCAGTTTGCTGCGCACCTGATTCCTCCACTCAATCACATGGCTATCGAGGTCCCCAGCCAAGCGGTCCCAACCGGCGACCGCGTGACTGCAAGCGTACCCAAGCGGACGTCTGGAGTGCAAGCGTCGTCTTTGAGCCACGCTGGCGACGAGGTCTTACCCGGTGCACAGCGTTCGTGGCGAATGCCCGTCCTGGCGTGGTAGGATGGGCACCGATCGGGCCGGGGACGGCTGTCGGAAGGGACGTTCGACGTTCGCCCACGGAAGGAGATTCGATGCGCACGTTTGTCGTGGTCGTGTTGACGGGAGTTCCCGCGATGGATGCCGTGGCTTGGAAGACCGATTTCGAGCGTCAGCCGATCAGCGCAAGGCCGACGTTGGAGGTTCGCTACACCGACGGGCAGCGGACGGCCTTCGAGATCGAGGCCGAGTCGTATCATCTGATCGGCGAGCTTGAAAAACCGCATCGGCTGCGCGACGCCTCGACGGGGAAGGCATGGCTGTCGCTCGCCGTCGAAGCTGCGGATGGGAAGGTCTACACCACCCAACGGAACGGAAAGCCGTCCCGAATCAATCTGTATCGCCGGGGTCCCTACTACTGCGAGGTCCACTGGTTGGACGTACGAGTCGGCGATGCCAAGGAGAAACTCGCGCCGCTCAAGGGAGATCTGGCGTTGTACTGCTATCCCAGCAAGATCCTCGCCTCGATCACCTGGCACGCCGTTCAGGACTTCGCCGCCAAGGCGGTCCGTGTGGAGGGGATCGTGAGCCGCACGTTCCCTGCGCAGCCTTTCAGGAACAAGACCCGCCAGACGTTCGCGTTGCCGCTCTTCGGGGAGATCGAGCCGCTCGGCAAGGAGGCCTTCGAGAGCCTCGAGGCAGTCTCGCCGATGCGATACGATCCGGTCCGTGGCTGCTACACGATCGGCTCGTTGAGCACCGGGGGCTTCCAGGGACACTTCTACCGCCATCCCAACCGGTACGAGACGGCGCGGTTTCGGGTCACGAACGATGACCGGCCACGGACGATTTACATCTGCCACGAGAACACCGGCGGCGACAGGGGGTCGGTGGAGGGCGGGGTGTTGCTGGACGATGCCGGGCATCCGCTGCCGATCGTGGTCCAGATCTCGAAGAACTTCGCCGGAGAGAAGGAGGAGAAGCTCTACAACCCGGCGGACACGCCCTTCAGCGAGACCTACTTCCCGCTGCACCTCGCCGCCAACGAGCACCGCACGCTGACGTCGGTGCATCTCTACCAGAATTGGGGCCGACACATGGTCAAACAGTTCTCATCGCTGGGGGCGTGGATGGACTACTTCCACAGTTCCACAGGGGTGACCGAGACCACGTGCTACGTCCCATTCAAGTTCGGTGGCCTCTCGGGCGTGGCGATCGCCGATTGGCGGGCGATGAGCCAGGCGTCGTTCTGGGGCGGTCAGCCGCAGCACGACAACATCGCCGGACACAGCTTCCTGTCGTACCGGACACAGGACAAGTGGCAGTACCTCGCCTATCGCGGGACAACCTACCACAGCACCGGCCCGACCTGGATGGACATCGGCCTGGACTACCTGTCGACCGACGGCAAGATCAAGGCCAGTGTCCGCACGATCGAGCTGCCCCAGGCGGACGAGCTGCGCAACTTCATCCACGTTCGCTACGAGGCGATCGAGCCGGTGACGGTCATTAACGCGAGGGAGGACTTCCGCCTGTTGACCGTGGCCTCCTGGGTCCAACGGCTTCGATACAAACGCTTCGCTGCGACGGGCGTCGAGGATCGAGATCTCGATTTCGACAAGGACCACTTCCCCGTCCGCGGCGTTCGCCTTCCGACCGAGAACGCCTTCGCGGCCATCTACGGCGAGGCGAAGGGGTCGAACGCCTTCATCGTCCGGACGTGGTCGGCCCGCGTCGGCGGGTCCGAGATCGCTCCCGCCGTGAGCGTCTGGTGCGAGAAATCAGGCGACACGCGTCTCTTGCTGGTGCCGGACGTGGATAAGTTGACGCTGCGGCGCGGGGATACGATTGCGTTTGACGCCCTCTGGCTGGCGTACGGCCAGACCAAATCGGCCGACACCCCGCGACGGGAGGCCGTTCGATACGGTACCAAGGCGCCGCGGATCGCGGCCGTCGAACAGGGAACGAAGCTTGCCGACTTCCCGCCGACCGTCCGTGCCGACAAGAACACCGCGGCCTTCACGCTCCAGGGCGGGTGTGACCTCGTGCCCGTCGTCGTTACCGGGCTGACCGACTACCGCTGGCCGCGGATCTACCGCAGGGAGAGTCGTGGGTGGCGGCCGTTGGGGCATTCGCGGGTTGGCGACCTGGATGGCGTGCAGGTGTTCAGTGAAGGCGGCGGCCGCTTCGGCGCCGTCTTCCTTGTCGCCTCTGACGACGCGCCTCAGTCGTTGCGTGTCCAGGCGGGCCGTGTACCGGACGCTGCTTCCAGGATCACCATCAGGCCGTTGTCCAACCCCCCGGGCGGCGTGTCTCATATCGCGAAGATCAAGGCCCCGTGGATGACCAGTGAGGTCCATCTTCGATTCCCCGAGACCGTCAACACCAACACGCTCGATTTCATCGATCACCATCGCGACGACATGCCGCCGCGCGTGGCTTGCGCGCCGCTCGCGAAGATCTGGCACGAGAGCGAGGGCGGATCGCTCTGGTTCGAATGGACCTATGACAACCAGATCGTCGGTGGGCGCCTCACCCCCAACGAGGATGACGTCGACCTGGAGTTCTGGATTCACAACCGGCGCAAGCGGTCCGTGTCGGTCGCGGCACAGTTCTGTCCGGTCCTGTCCGGGACGGTCTTCGAGGACCGCAGTCTCGAGCGGAGCTGGGTGCACACAAGCGGCACATGGCGCAAGATGGCTCAGACCGACCGGGGCGGTGGCAAACGTTCGCTGTGTCACTATGCGTGCGAGGGCGGGCCGCGCGTGTACGATGGGGGGGGGTGGGGAGGCAGCAAGGACGTCGTCGACGCCCCCGTGGTCGCGGTGACCAGCAAGGATGGGAAGTACGTCTTCGCCATCGCCTGGCCGGCGCCGCGGAGCATTCTCAGCAACGCGGACATCCCCTGCGTCCACGCCGACCCTGTGTTGCCCCGCTGTCCGGCGGGAAGGCGCGTGCACGTCCGCGGCAAGATCTACTTGATGGACGGGACACTGGACGATGTCTTGCGGCGGGTCCGGCGAGAGATCGAGCCGATGGCCAGGCGGTAGCCAAACGCGAGAGGCGCTGGCCGTCGCTACGGCTTGGCGCGTTTGCCGTATTCCACGATCAGCTCGATTCCCTGGATTCGGATCTGAGGGGGCCTGCCCCCGTCGCGTCCCGTCATCGAGACGTCCAGAGCATTCTGTCCCTGCCTCGCGGGAACGTTCGGGAAGACAAGGGCGTTCTTCTTGACATGACCCTGCTGGACGGCCTGACCGTTGAGTCGAACGCCAATCACATGGGCCGATGACTGGTAGCCCTTCAGAGACAGTCGCAGACAGACTGACCCCAGAAGTCCGTCCCGTCTTGCCTGGGTCAGGTCATCCCCGATGGTGAGGTAGAAGCATCGCTCCGCGCCAGGCATGAGGTCGACGGGCAGCTGCTTGGTCCCTCCCTCTTCGGGCGTACGGCCTCTCATGTCCACAGAGACGAGGTAATGTTTGTTCTTGCGAGCGGTCGCCTCCGGCTCACCGATCTCGCGCAGCGTCTGGATCTCGTGGGGCTTGAACGGAACGTGGCCATGCGCGTCGTAGTTGAACAGATACACCGCGCTGGCGCCTTCGTTGAAGTATCCCGAACTGGCCGCTCGCATCATCTCGATGGTCGCTCTCCCGCTCCCGTAGCCCTTGACGTAGTGCTCCAGCCCGCCGGCGATCCGGCAGTCTGTTTCCCGGGCGACCTGGACGAATCCGCGGACATCGGCGTTCATGTCCAAGTATCCCGTGCACATCGGCGTGA
Source organism: uncultured Planctomycetales bacterium (assembly GCA_964390905.1). Taxonomy (GTDB): domain Bacteria; phylum Planctomycetota; class Phycisphaerae; order UBA1845; family JAFGLZ01; genus JAFGLZ01. The sequence continues at coordinate 7,135 of CAYMLO010000161.1, forward strand.
CGATGTCCACGAGCCCCTGCCGGATCCAGGTCCGAACGTCCAACCCGACCTCGTGACACATCGCGAACATCGGTGGGACGCGTGCGTGCAGAACGAGACGTCGGCCCTTGCGCTTCTGGATCTCGTTCAGTCGGTTCCGGACCCTGCGCACGAACTGGGTCATGAGCGGCATCCCGTCGGGTTCCTGGCCCTTCTTGAAGTAGTACGGGTGCCTTTGGAAATCGAGTTCGAATCCGTCGACGTCGTAGGTGACGCACATCTCCTCGATGAGGGCGAACTTGCGGTCCCGGACCGCCTGCTTGGCGAAGTCGTGTGCCCAGGTGGTCTTCCGCTTATAGAGCTCGACGTAACGGTCGGGAGCCGCATCGCCGATCAGCATTTCCGGATGGCGCTTCTCCCACGCACTGCGCAGCGTCGGCCACCGTTCGACCCAGTCGCAGTGGATGTCGTTCATCCTCATGCTGGGCCAGAACTGCATCCCCAACGCGTGCGCCCGCTTCGCCCAGACGTGTAGCGGATCGTGGCCGGCATCGAGCAGCGAACGGACGTTCAGCGCCCACCGCCGGAAGACCTTCTCCTTGTACTCGCTGTCCTTGATGTTGGCGCCGTAGAGCACGCCAACCTTCGTCGGGTACAGGAACTGATCGTTGCCGTGATTGACGGACTGAATGAAGACGTCGACGTGCGTGCCCTCGAGTTCGTTCAGGACGCGGCACAGCTGCTTGGGCGTGATCGGCGGCTTGAAGTGATACAAGGCCCCCGTCCCGCCGTCGCTGTTGAACAGGATTCGGGGACGTGTGCTCCGCTTGTTGCGTTCCTTGCTTGCAGAAGCTGTTACGGGTTCTGCCCGATCGGCCGTATCGGCCGTCGCAGCAGCAAGCCCAAGCAGGGCCTTACCGATCACGAGAAGCAGCGGGGTCGCGGTCATGATTCCGTGTCCTTCTGGCGGCTATCCCTCGAGGCCGCGTTCTTGGACTCCTTTCTCGTTTCCAGCACGGAGGACCTCATCTGCGGATGCACCGGCCGGCGGCTCGTGGGTGCCCTATGGCTTCAGCCGTGGGGAACGCCAATACCCCGTGAGACTCGTGTCGCCCACCTCCAAAGAAGCCGGGCACCAGCCTGCGCCAGCTGTCCAAGCGTTCCTGTAACCCGTCTGGATCCGTGCCGTCGGTCCGTCGGCGTAGCAGGCCGCTGAGGAGGACATGTAGTAGAAGGCGTCCTACCGTGTTGACCCAGCGGGCTTGACAGCGCCGAGATGCTTCTCGAGGAATCGGTTGATGAACCACTGACAGCGAACGTTCACTTCATACGCCAGGTCCATCGTGTGCGGGTATCCCTCGAGGCGGTCGTAGACGCAGGGGACACCCAACTCCTTCAGCTTCTTCGCCAACGTGTCTGCCTGCTCGATGGGCACGAGCTCGTCGATGGTCCCATGGAGAATCAGCGTGGGCGGATCGTCCTTGTCCAAGTGCGTGATGGGTGAGGCGAGTTCGTACTGTTTCTGCGCCTCGTCGTAGGTCTTCCCGCCGAAGAAGGCCAGCACGGTCGGGTGCTTGCGAGCCACCGCAACCGTCAGGTCGACCGGGCCGTAGAGGTTCACGACCGCCTGGACGGCGCTGCTGGTTTTGGCGTGGCCGCCGTCGCCCTCGAGCTCGGGCACGCCGGCCGAGTAACCCAGCATCATTGACAGGTGCCCGCCGGCCGACCCGCCAATGGCGGCAATCCGCTTCGGATCGATGTGGTACGTCTTGGCGTTCGCCCGCATCCACCGCACGGCGCACTTGGCGTCCTGGACACAGGCTGGGAACGTCGCTTCCTTGACCAGGCGGTACGAGATCGACGCGACGACGTAGCCGCGCTTGGCATAGCGCACCGTGTAGTACCGGTAGTCCTTCTTGTCTCCACCGGACCACCCGCCGCCGTGGATGAAGATCAGCCCTGGGACCGGTTTGGTCAGCCCTTTCGGCACGTAGAGATCGAGCAACAGCGCCCGGTCGCCCACCTTGCCGTACTCGACGTCCTTGATGAACTCGACGCCCTCGGGGATCGGGATGGGGGCGTCCGGGTCGATCATCGTGATCCAGCCGGTCAGGATGCCGACCTTGACCTTGTCGATCGACTGGAATCCCTTCGGCACGGGCGGCGGGGTCTTGCCGGCCAGCAGCTTGGCCTCGTCCACCTTGGGCTTCCGCGCACGGAGCCCGGGCACGCGCGGTTTGGCCTTCTGCGACGAGGGCGCGGGCGCGGATTCAGCCAGCGCCCCGGAGGTTCCAACCAACACGATGATGGCTGCGCAGATGTACCGACGGATCCCGACGCCTCTCTTACCCATCCGCATCACGTTCTCCTAGCTCTGCTGACGTGCCGCCCGCCAGCGAAGCAGCTTATCGAAGCGGGGCGGCGAGTCAAGCGAGGACAGACTCACCGAGGACGTGGTATCATCGGCGAGGATGCATCAGGGACTCAAGGGTCGGGCAGCCTGCCGCCGAGCCCGGCAGACAGGCACGAATTCGATTCCCGCGAAAGGAACAGGATGAAGACGCACATCGTTGTCCTGGTGTTGGCCGCGGTGACGGGGCAAGCCGGAGCGGAGACAGCATCTCCGACCGAGGGCGCCGGCAATCTGGTCACCAACCCTGGGTTCGAACGAGGACGCAAGGGCTGGCGTGCTTCCTGGCCTGAGCGAGGGTGGAAGGTCGTGGTGGATGACGCGCGTGCCCATCGCGGACATACCTCCCTGATGCTCACCGCGACCGGCGCCAACACGGGGGTGGACAGCAGGCGCATCTACAAAGGGCTCGATTTCGATGCCGGCAAGCCGCAGCGGATTGCCGCCAGCGTACGAAACCTTGGCATCACGCAGGGCGGGTTCGGTCTTCGGTTTTACGTCTATGACGCAGACGGCGCGGTCCTTGTGATGAAGAGCATCGGGAACCTGAGCCCTAAGTCGCCGCCTGGAGCATGGAAACGCGTCAGCGCAACGGTGGGCCCCGGGACGGATCTGCCGTTCCCTGCCAAGACAGACCATGTGGTGATTCGGTTTTCGCTCTGGTCCAAGGACGGTCGGTGCGAAGGTCGATGCCTGGTTGATGACGTCTTCTTCGGTGGCGGGAATCGAGCCGCCGCCTCGTCACGGCGTGCGGTGCGCCGAGGGCCGCAGGGAGCGATCGCTCTCTGGAAGGATGAGCTGCCGGTCTTGAGCGCCGCGACGGATCTGGATCACCTCGCATCGTTGCTGGACGGCGCGGGATTCGGTATAAACCTCCTGACCACGGAGGATCTGACAGACGAGGCCCTGCTGAACGCCGACCGCCTCGACCTGCTTGTCCTTCCCTATGGCGAGTCGTTCCCCGCGGCGGGGGCGACCGCATTGCGGCGGTTCCTGCGGGGGGGCGGGCATTTGGTCTCCCTAGGCGGCCGGTCTTTCCGGAAACCGATCTATCGGTCACAGCAGGGATGGACCGACCAGCCCACACAGACCGCCGATGCCAAACCGCCCCGCGCGATGTTTGGCCTATCGAAGGCAAGTGTCGCCGCGCTGACGCAGCGCATGGCCAGAGGCGACCAGCCGGCGGAAGTGTCCTTGAGCGCGGATTCGGACGGGCAGCCCGCGTTGTGCGTGGTTGTGCCTGATCTCAGGAGCTACAAGTACGTTCCCTTCCAGATACAGGGCACGCCCGCTTATTCCGTCGTCTGCTTTTGCGCTCGAGGCGACGAGCGGACCCAGTACCTCTGCGTCGAGATCAACGAGACAGACCGGTCGAGATGGAAGGCTGTCGTGCGCCTTTCGTTGGCGTGGCAGCGCTTCGCGTTGTCCACGGCGCAGTTCGCTTCGTATGCGACGCCCGATCGGGGCGAGCAGGGCGATTCGCTTCGGGCAGAACATGCTCGCCGGATCTCGTTTGGCTTTCCTGAAAGCCTGGTCGGAAGCGGGCGACGTTCCTTCGAGATCTCACAGGTCGCGTGGCGGGCGAGCAGGGTGGATCCGAAAGAGGTGGCCCGTGGCTCGCTGGCCTACGAGGTACCATCCGAGCTGATCCGTGCCTTCGGCCCACAGCTGAAGCCGCCCAAGAGCCCGGGGGACATCACGGCCTTCTTCGAATCGGAGAGGCTCCACGACGGAGCGACGCTGAGGGCGGCGTCGGGGCAGAGCCTCTTCCCGGAGGACCTCGTCATTCCGGGCCCGGTCTCGGGATGGACCGCCACAGTTCTTGAGGACAACCGCCATTCGCTCCGAGCAGGGAAGGCCTCACGAGCCTTCCTGCCAACCGAGCGCTGGACCCGCCAAGTGCCGCTGTTGATCGCGCCGCAGGGAAAGGCGGCAGCATCCTTGTTCATCAACATCGCAGGGCGGTACGCGGGCAGCCATTGGGCGTGTTTCGGCGTCACGAGTCCGGATCTTTTTGAGGCGGGTCGTCGCGAGGCCGATCGGGCACTCTGCGCGCTCGTCGGTCGAATGGTCCGCGGGGCCTTCATCGAAACGATCGAGCCGAGGTTCTCGGTGCGTGGCGAGCACGTGCGGATGGCTGTGGTCGCAAGCCTCTCCAACGGAGCAGCGCAGGCACGGACGCTGCACGTCCGGACGCGCCTGTATCCGATCGGCTCGACGGCGCCGTTAGCCACACACACAAGTGTGGCGAAGCTCGCGCCGGGCCAGTCGCGCAGCTTCACCATACTCGACGTCGACACCAGCGCGTTCGACTGGAAGCGATTCCGGGTTGAGTGCGACCTTCTCGAGAATGGGCAGCCGATCGACCGGCTTGAGACCTTCCTGGACGTGCGCGGGACGTTCTTGGCAATGTGCGATCGGTTCGTCAGGACGCAGAGGCAGCGCGGGGACGGGAAGATCTCGGGCGTCGGCTTCGTCGACAATCGGGGCGTTCGGGGTTTGCTCGCCGCCTACGATCTGACCGGCAACAGGGAATACTTGGACGCCGCGATCGCGTGGGGCAGGGCAACCCTTGCCGAGCAGCGTTCCGACGGCGGCTACCTGATGGGCTACGGATATTACCCAGACGGGAACGAATGCTTCGTCGCCGACGGTGGGGAGATCGCCTGTGCGATCGCAAGGTTGATCGCCTACGTCTCGCCCGATGACCGGGACGGACTCATGGCTTCCTTGCGGGCGTACATGCGCTATCGCGAGTCGTTTCGCTGTGAGGGTGGCGGCATCGGCGTCGGGTGGTGTCGGACCGACTATGGCGCCAGGCCGACCAAGCGGCTCAGCAAGCTCACGCGGATCCTTGCGCCGGAGAAGAACATCTACACGATCGGCTGCACACTGGCCTCGGCGACGATGTACGCCTGCCTGACCAAAGATCCGCGGGACAACGACGCCGCGGTTCGCGACGCTTACTGGTGGATGAACCGATGCAAAAGCACGAGCGGAGGCGCGTACGTCGAGAGCGCCATATGGGCCAACCGGTTCCTCGCTGGCGAGGACTTCAAGGAGGCGACGGCGGCATTCCTGCGATCGAAGTTCGTCCCGAACGCCATCGGCCCCGATCGTCGCTGGTGGACCGAAGGCGGCGGCCGGACCGTGCAGGGCATCGACGGTCTGGCCTACTTTCACGACTGCATCGAGCGAGATCCGAAGGTGCTGGCAGCGCTGATGCACGCCTGCTACCACGTCTGTTCACCTGATGCGCTGTCGGGCATTCCGCGTATCCTCACCAGAGACAGACTGTCGCCAAGCGAATGGCGTTACCTCCAGTTCGCGTCCGTCAGCCTCCCCAATCTGCTCGACTCGGAGATCACACGCAAGGGATTCTGAGCTGCCTGCGTCAAGCACGCTTTTGTTGACGGAGCGGGACCCGCGAAGTAGCTTGCGACCACCTGGAGGAACCATGCCGCTACGCACCTTAACGGTCTGTGCGAGTCTGTTCCTTGTCTCAGCCGGCCTCGCCGATGTCCGGTGGGAGTTCGATTGCGCTGCCGACCTGGCGACGCCGAGCTGCTTCTTGGCGCCGAAGGTCGCGAACGGGGTATTCCGCGGGCACACCCTATGGGACCCGTACATCGCCATGCGGCTGCCGGCGGCGGGTCTCGACGTGCGCGCGCTGCCGTACCTGACGGTGCGGATGTACTCATCGGCAGATGCGGATGTCTTGGATGTGTACTACAAGTGCTCCGACGGCCTTTGGGGCCTCGGCCGGACGCTCCCGGTGAAGGAGGGGTGGGGCGTCTATCGGACGGACCTGCGCGAAGCGGGCTGGACCGAGGGGGGGATGCTGGAGAATGCTCGGCAGTGGGGCGGCGTCAGCAAGCGAATCGTCGGCTTCCGCATCGACCCGGGGAACGAGGACGGCCGCTGGGTGGTCGTGGACAGCATCGCGCTGACCGCCAAGCTCACCGGCCGGCTCGGCTTCCAGGCGGAGGCGCGAGGCACGGCAAGAAACGTCACGATAGAGGTCCCCAGGCAGATCATCGCGGGGCACCCGCTGCGGGTTGGGCTTTCCTGTGACGCTGAGCCCCCGGAAGGCCTGACGCGGCTGACGGCGGTGGTCAGACTCCTGTCGGGGAGCGGCCCGGCGTACGCGTACCAGGGCGTCGCGGCGTTAAACGGCGGGCGAGCGGCCCTGACGCATGAGTTTCCCTTCTCCAGGTACCACTATGGCGGGAAGTACGCCGTGGACGCACGCTTTCTGGAGCTGAATGCACCCAGGACCGAGCCGCCGGTGGTGACAGTCCGCAATCCCCTTGTGGGTACGAGGAAGCCGCCGATCACGAAGGTGGCGGACTTCCGGGGTGAACCCGGGCTGTACGTCAACGGGAAGGCGACGCCGCTGATTACGTTCGTCGAGCACGGTGGCGGCGCGCCGCATCTGCACCGGGAGATAGCGTCGACGGGGATCAGGATCTTCACCGACTGGTTCGGCGCGTCAAGCAACGGAGATCTGGGTCACCAGGGCCCCGACCAGTACGACTACGGCAACTACGACACGTACTTCGCCGATGTCCTGGAAGCCGTGCCGGACGCGACCTTCCTGCCGCACGTGCCGGTGGTGGCCCCCCTCTGGTGGCAGAAGCTGCACCCCGAGGAGTGCTGCCTGTTCTCGGATGGGAAGCGCGGGCCGTCGTCGCTGTTTTCTGAACTGTGGCGTCAGGAGATGGCCGAGGATCTGCGCCGCCTCATCGCACACTTGCAGAGCGCCCCCTACGCGGATCGAATCCTCGGTTACATCTTCTTCGCGGGCTACACCGCCGAGTGGCAGATGTGGGCCACGTGGAAGCCCTACGCGGATGACTACAGCAGGCCCGCCCGGGCAGGTTTCCATCGCTGGCTAGAGCGGAAGTACGAGACAACAGGGGCGCTGCGGAAAGCGTGGAACGATCCGGACGTGACCTTCGAGGACGCCAAGATCCCGTCAGTCGAGAAGCGGACCGATGCGGGTCCGTTCGTGCGCGACCCGGCGACGGACCAAGCGGTGATCGACTACAACCAGTTCGCCAGCGACGGGGTCGCCGAATCCATCCGTTACTTCGCGAAGGTGACCAAGGGCGCGGTGAAGGGCGATCAGGTCGTGGGGACGTACTACGGCTACATGGCGGCGCACGGGGCGCGACAGCCGCGGTGCGGGCACAACGCGCTTGCGAAGGTGCTACGCTGCCCGGACATCGACTTTTTGATGAGCCCGCCGATGTACGCGCACCGGAACCTCGGCGAGACCAGTACCTTCATGAGCACGACGGCGTCGGTGAAGCTCCACGGGAAGCTGTGGCTGGATGAATCTGACCTGCGCACGTACTTGTCCCGGTCCGACGCGGGCTACGGCCGCACCGATACGCCGGATGCTTCGGTGGCGACCTGCTGGCGAGAGTTTGCGAACGTGCTGACACGGAAGGCGGCAGTCTCATGGTTCGACATGACCGGCGGGTGGTTCTCGGGCACGCCGATGCTGGACGCCTACACCCAGCAGATGAAGGTTGTGCAGAAGGCATTCCCGAATCGAAAGCGGTTCGTGGCGGACGTGGCCCTGTTCGTCGATGAGCGCAGCTACCCCAACTTCCGCATGACGCCCCTCCTGAACAGAATGGTCCAGGACACTGTCGCGAACATGCCGCGGGCCGGCATCATGTGGGACTTCTACCTGCTGAGCGATCTGGCCTGTCCCAAGCTGCCCGACTACAGACTCTACGCACTGCTGAACACAGTCGAGCTGGATCGGGACACGCAACAGGTGCTGATGGCGAAGGCGGCGCGGAACGGTGCGAGCGTCCTACACATGTACGCGCCGGGATACGTGGGCCAGAACGGACTGCGCCCCGAATCGATGGCGGAGCTGACCGGCATGAAGGTCCGCCTGACAGCAAAGGGCACGGCGGCCTACAAGCTCGTGGCCGGCACGGCGTTGTCGGGCGCTGCGAAACTCGACTCCATGCGTGGCGCTGACGTGCAGCTGGACCCCAGGCCGGTGATCGAAGACGACGAAGCCCGGGCCCTGGCGCGGTTCTGGGATGGTGCCGGTGTTTGTCTCGCACAGAAGATGGCCGCCGATGTGCCGGTCTACTACTGCACCTCCGTGTCGATGCCGCACGAGCTGTGGCGGGAGATTGCCCGTCAGGCCGGCGCGTTCGTGTACTGCGACAGCGGAGACTCGGTCTACACCGACGACCAGTATCTCGCCCTCCACGCAGCGAGCAATGGGGAAAAGACCGTCCGCCTGAGGAAGCCGGCCCGAGTAGTGAATCCCGTGACCGGCACGTGCCTCGCCGAGAATGCCACGGAAATCCGGCGCAGCATGAAGCTGGGCGACACGTTGTTCGTGCAGCTCGCGGCCCCGGGGAACTGACGCAAGAATTGGCAGACCGCCGCCTTCACAACGCATCACCTCTGCTGATAGGAAAGGCAAAACGAGTACCAGTACGGCTCGAACGAGCCCTGGGGATCGTCCGGCCACTGCGCCGGCCAGGGCTTGTCCTCGTCACACGCGATGGCCTTGCTGTCGAATCTCCCGCGTTCCGTCTGGAAATCGCCGCGGTAAGCCGACTTGTCCTGATAAAGCAACGGTACCCGTTTGCCTTTGCCTTTCCAGGCGACCCACACGACGCTCCCTGATGGGATGAGACAGCCTTCCCCGGGGGCCTTCAGCGTCACCCAGCCGCGGGCATTCGGTGCGGTCTTGCCAAAGTCGTGGACCAGACGAGCGCGCGTGCCCACGTGCGGACCCGCAGCCACATCCCCACCGGCGTAGACGGCGACACGAATGGCGCCCGCGTTTTCATACGGCAGGAGCGCGGACACGGAGGTGAGACGACGGTTGCCTTTGGAGGGAAACCTACCGCCCAAGGCTCGTGCGTGGTTGACCTTCGTCACGAGGCCTGTGTTCGTTGCATTGCCCCAGACCGGTCCGGGGGGCTTGGGCGCGTCGACCGTCACCAGGTCCACCGGATCTGTCGGGCCGTCGTAGAAGCTGCGCCGGTCCAGCGTCAGCGTCCCCGCCCTGGCGTGGACGGTGATCTTCCCGCTCCCGTGCTTGGATCGCATGTACCCGCAGTCGTGCAGCATCGCAGGCGGGTGCGGCCGAGAGGTGCCGTTGATCTTGATGCTCATCTTGTCCACGTGGACGTCAACCCGGTCGCCGTCCATGGTGATCCCGGATACCACGCCTCTCTCCATGGTCGGCACGGAGAGGGCCTCGACAAAGGCCGCTTCGCTCGTGTGCGTATCGAGATCGGAGACCTGGACGACGTGGTACGACTCCGGCAGTCCCATGTGGGCACAGAGCCCCTTCCCGACACGGTACACGTTCCACACTCCAACCCGCTTGGATGTCACGCCGCCATCCTCGAAGAGCGTTCCCTGGCCGAGCAGCCAATTCTTGTGTTGGACCAGTCGCCCGCGTGCCTCGTGTCGCCGTTTGTTCGAAGGTACTCCCGGGAGGATCATTTCGACTCTGAGGTTCTGCGATGGATCCGCCGCGAACATCACGCTGACGTAACGCGACTGGCAACAGTAGCCCGATGAATGGAGCGAGCCCATCGATATGTGAGGCGTGTTGTAGTAGTAGAGGGCTCCGGGCATCCATGCTTGCGTCGCCCACAGTTTCTCGCCGGGCCACCCCAGATGGCGGCGGCCCGAATAGACGACGGACTTCCACGTCGGGGCCTCTTCAGCAAGCGCGACGAGGATGGGATGCGGTTGGATCGGACTACAGGCGAAGAACATGCCCTCGTCCTGCTTCAGTCTCGGCTCGTTGCCGCTGGCATACGCGGTGGTCGCTGGCTGCAGACCCTTTACGCGCGCATGCTCGAAGTCAAAGCGCGGCTCTCCCAGTCCAAACGCCAGCCACACCGTGGGGAGGAACCCGTCGTAGCGGTTGTCCTCGAGGTAGGCCACCTTGCGCGCCGTCATCGAGTTGTTGGCGTCCGCAGTCCGGCAACGGAATGCGGGGCCGCCCAGGTAACCTCTCACGCCCAGCACGATCCGTTCGGCGAAAAGCAGGTTGAGCAGATCCCTTGCCCCGCTGCGCACCTTCTCGGACGGCGCGTGGTCGGCCAGCACGATGAGGGGATTCGTGTAGTGAAACTGATAGCACGGCGAGTTCCACTCCACCCAGCCCCGTTCGAACCGCCAGGCAAGTGCCTTGCTGATCTGACTGACGTGATGAGACACGTCGCCGCCCCTGGCCTGCTTGCCGAACATCCCGATCGTCAGGTGCATCAGGTCGTGGTTTTCCGTATGCCACGCAGGCCAGTGTGCCACGGTGCTCAGCTTGGTCTTGGGCCATGACGTCAGAAGATCCGTGAGATGCTCCTTGGCCCGGTCGGACAGGCGAGATGAATCCCGGAAATCGAGCAGCGACTTCAGCGCCCGGATGAAGCAGATGTCGCTGTCCCGCGTCAGGGCGAACGACTCGAAGTAGCGACCGGCCTTGTCCAGATCCCGGTTCCGGACGAGTCGTGCATGGTTCAGCGCCCATCTGCGCCCGTCTTTGGGGTCCATAGAGGGTTCGAGCGCGCCGAACGTCTCGAGGACCCATGAAATGTACGCACCTCGTCGCTCTGCAAGCTGCGCTTCATACTCAGGCCACGACGCAGCTCCCGCGATGGGTGCTAGCGTCAGTGCAGCCATCGTGGCTCTCACAAGACAAGCACTTGCGCTGCGCATGCGCTTCATACCAGCATGGTCCGATTGCGCCATCCGTCCCGGAGTCCGTCTCAGGATGCTCCGTCACACGCCTTTGCCCATTCGCTGAGGCAAGTTAACCTGCCAGGCACCCATTGGCAACCGGCTGACGGCAGGGGCTACGCGCCAAGCACGTCCTGCTGCCGGACGACGACCCAGCCGACCTGAGCACGGACGGCGCGATGCTCGAAAGAGGAATGGGTGGGTCTTGACCCACCATTTCATGCGGTCCTGAGCCCGTCAGGAGAAGGTGCGTCAAGACGCACCCTACCGGTGGCATGGGCGTCTCGCCCATGGGGTTTCACGGGCGGGACGCTCGTGCTACGAGTGCATGCGCAGGCGGCGGAGGAGCCAGACGCCGGTGAGGAACGCCATCACCCCCGCCAGGGGGAGCATCGTGCCCACGCCGCCACCGCCGCATTCGAACTCCGCGGCGATCAGGCGGTCCCGGTCCATCAACACGATCGTCGGGTTGTTCGTGTCGCTCTCGTAGTAGTTCGCGTCGTTGATCCGCGGGTCGTTCGCGTCGTTCGGGTCGAGGCCGTCGTTCGGGTCGTAGTGACGCCACTGGATGAAGTTCCGGCTCGGGTTCGGTACGGCCGTCAGCGTCACCTGCATCCCGTACGGGTAGTCGTGCAGGTCCGGGTCCTTCTCGACGTGGCCGTGCGTGTCCGACGGGATGACTTCCACCATCAGCCAGTAGAAGTTGGGATCGCCGACCACGACGTAGAAGCCCTGGCCGACGTCGATGGCGTCGGGGAGCTGGCCGGTGGGGCCTTGGGGCAGGTCGGCGGCCAAGACGCTGACCGCCTGGGGGGTGACGCAGACGTGGTACGTGCCGTCGTCCGGCGGGGCCGTCAGCGTGCCGGCGGCGACCACGATCGTCTCGCCGAGGGCCAGTTCCGTGGCGGCGTTGTCACCGATCAGGTCCTGGCTGCCGCCGATGTCGGTGACGTCGTCGCTGAGCACCAGGCCGGTCGAGGCGTATTCGCTCAGCGTCCCGTGGACGTCCTCGGGCAGGCCGAGCAGGTTGGGGTCGTCGAACGTGGTGTGCAGCGTGACGTACGCCGCCCCGAGCCCGCTGGTGACGTTCGGGTCGTTGGGCTCGACGAGGGCGGTGATGACGTAATCGATCGGGTCGCCGGCGTCGACCTGGATGAGCGATCGCGGTCCGTTCGGGTCGTTCGGATCGTCCGGCCAGACGTCGAGCGTCACCGTGATCTCATCGGCGGCGCCCCCGCCCGTCGCCACCCCCATCGCCACCACCGCCACCCCCCACGTCCAGCTCCGATGGTTCATCGTCCGGGTCTCCTTCCGTCTAAGCTCGTGGCGCCCTACCCGTCGTCTTTGCCGGGAACCCCCGCCTGCGAACGCATGTGCGAGCCCGCGCTGCTGCGGGTCAGCCCTTCCGTTTCCCATTCTGCTTGATCACCTCGCCCCTTGGGCAAGCAGTGTCCTTCGCGCGTGGGGAGGGGAGGGAGCAGTCTCCATGACCCCATTGCCTGCGTGCCTCTGGGACGGTTCACGCAAACCCTCCGTCCGCTTCGGATATGCTGGAACACAAGCACCGGCTCTTTGCGCCCCGGCAGCGCAGAGTCATACGCCCAGTATTCCCCATCTGGCGAAAGCCTGTGTACCGTGAGCCCAGCGTAGATCCATTCCCGCAGGCTCATTCGCGTCCTCCTGCCCGCCCATGGGCGAACAGCCCCTTCCATGTCCATGAGGTACAGCCTGGCGCCGGGCGGGAATCGCTTGATGGGAACGTCTATTCCGTGTCGCGTCACAACCAGCTCCCCAGCGTGGGTCCCGAGCAAGTCGTACCCACCCAGCTTCCGGCATGTCCTCGATCGGAGGTCAACGCAGTAAGTGTACCCGTTCTGGTCCAATGCAATGGTGTGATCGTCCACGCACGCTATCGTAGAGCGGTAGTCTCCTCCGCGCAGTGACGTTTCGCATACCTTCTCGGTGGCCATCTCTCCGTTACGCCTGAGCTGCCCAACGGTCACGCTCCCATCTGTGTCGATGAAGAAGATGCGGCGGTGATCACCCAGGAACGCTGGACATGACATCTCTCGAAGCTCGACCTCTGGACCCGGCGTACGTTCCGCTGTCAGTTTCCTTGATCGGTCGTAAACCCGGATCGCGGTGGTTCTGTGATGCCTCTCGACCGTCGCCAGCAGTCCGGAGGAGGGCTCCAATCGAGCGGACAGGCAGGATGAGAGCGTTTCGGGTCGCTCGACCACACTTGGCGATTCCGTGTTCCGGAACAGCTCGCGCGCTGAAACGGTCAAGATCTCAATCCGTCCGTCCCCATCCGTCAGAACGATCTGCCACGTGGCATCCGGGAGGTCGCAGGCGACCAGCAAAGCCACCATCGGAAACACCGCCCCGGCTAGCCACCACGTCTTAGTGCCGTACATGCGTCTCTCTCACCCCCGCTCAGCGGTTTTGTCCCAGAGGCACAACCGCGCGTCGCGTCACTCCTTCTTCAAGCCAAAGGAACATGCACTACAGCAGTACTTCAACCAAGTTCCTTTGCCCCCAGTCGGGGGTCCGAACGGGGGCATTATCTCGGCCTCAGTCAGTGCGCAGGAAACGAAATCCCGGCAATTTCGCTTGAGGAGATTGAAGTTTTGGGTGCGCCACTTCTTCTCAGCATCCAAGAGGTCCTGCTTTGCTTCTTCGCATGACTTGTGCACCGGAACCAACACCGTCCACTCCTTCCAGACATATTCGTCTCTCTTCTGGCATCTTCGGTTACGTCTTTGAATATACTGGTATGGGTAGTCGGCCGTCTCCCCCTTGTCCCCAGACCCCCACTGAATCCACGTGTGCCCCGGGCGCAGCGGATCGCAGAACGGCGTCTGCCTGACCCTGATGCCACAGTCCCTTCCGCCAGGTGGCCACGGGGGGCCTACGGGGTCCAAGGGGTCACTGGGCTTCTCCGGTCTCTGTCCGTCCCAGTCCACCCATGTCAGCGGAGAGGTATGTGCGTACTCGTAGAGATGCGCCGTATCCCGGTACTGCGCGGGAGCGTGCGATCCCACATCCAGTTGCGGTCCTGTCAATCGTCTGGGCCAATCGAGAGTCATCGCTACCCCCGCGGGCTCCTGCTGGAGGAATCGCGCCAGGAGGGGATCCATCGTGCGCATGCGGTAGTAGTACAGCGGCAAGCGCGCAGTGTCGTCGGTGAAGTGGTTGGGCGTGTTGGCGTCGTCGATGTCGAGCAGGTCCAGGCGGCGGCCGGTGAAGAAGTAGGGGTTGGCCACGCGGCTGCCCGGCATCGGGCCGGACAACAGCATCCGATCGCCACGCGGATCCACGCCCGCGCCGCCGTAGGCGT
>CAYMLO010000162.1:0-7612 GCA_964390905.1 uncultured Planctomycetales bacterium
ATGGTTTGACTGGCAGGCTGATCGCCTGGGTGAGGGTTCCGAGCTTGTCCTCAACCGAGGACACGACCCTATACATGTACTTCTGCAACGAAACAGCAGCCAACCAAGAGGATACTGGGGGAGTATGGGATGGCGAAACCGTGATGGTGCAGCACCTGGAAGAGACCGCTGGAACTCATCACGATTCGACTGCAAATCACAATGATGGGACCACTGTCGTCGTCACAGATCAGGATGCGACCGGGTGGGTGAACGGCGCCGACGAGTTCGATGGAACGGATGACTATATAAGGGTGCCCAACCATGCCAGTCTGCAGTTCGGTGAAGGAAGCTTCACCGCTGAAGCTTGGATCTACCCTCATTCGGTCCCTGATTCCGGTGGCGCGAGGATCGTCAACAACAGGGGCACTGGCAGTGGTGGGAGCTACAAGGGCTATCAGCTCAAGATCAAGAACACGACGGGGGGGTGGTATCTCAGCGATACCGGCATTGATGACGCCACAGGTAACTATCAGGACTATGATGGAACAACCACCTACAGTTACAATCAATGGTATCAGGTGGTTATGGTCTACGACGCTGACAATGAGTTGATCTTTTATGTCAACGGCGCTCTGGATGGCACCGTGTCGGTTGGCTCATATGGCAGTCTGACAAACAACCTCCCGACCGTGATCGGTGCCTCTCTTGCCCATCAAGGGGTTGAGGGTGCCGACAACAAACAGTTTTTTGACGGTATTATTGATGAAGTGAGGCTGTCGAATGCCGCTCGCAGCGCAGGATGGGTCTCGACCAGCTACAACAATCAGAGTGACCCCGGCACGTTCTACAGCGTTGGTGAATTGGAGTTATCCAGTGGTCCCCCCGAGATCTCCAACCCTGTTCCCGCCGACGGTGCCACAGGTGTCAGCGTCTCTCTGACTCACCTGAGTTTCGATCTGTACGACCCCGATGGCGAAGTGATGGACTACACTGTCACCACCACGCCCGATGTCGGCTCCGATTCGGCGACCGGCGTCGCCGATGGGACGTATACCGTCGCGATATCGGGGTTGGCACATGAGACGACCTACACCTGGACCATCAGTGCTACGGATGGAACGGATGTGACGAACCAATCCTATAGCTTCACCACGGAAAGGCCACCGGCGCCCTGGTGGGACAGCGATTGGTCGTACAGAAAGGTGATTCGCGTTGATCACACAAAGGTGGGGGAAGATCTGGCCGACTTCCCACTGCTGATAGAGATGGATGACGGAAGCTTGACCTCGTTTGTGCAGGATGACGCGGATGATATCGTATTCACCGACTACAATGGCACAAAGCTAGACCACGAGATTGAGCGCTACACGTCAGCGACTGGAGTGTTGACCGCATGGGTACGCGTTCCCAGTCTCTCCTCAACAGAGGACACCTTGCTTTACATGTACTACGGAAACAGTGAGGCCGTGAGCCAGGAGAACGCGGAAGCGGTCTGGGATAGCGACTTCGTGATGGTCCAGCACCTGGACGAAACGGATGGAACGCACTACGACAGCACGAGCTATGGCAATGACGGCGTGCCGCACGGCACGTCCCAGGATGTCGCCGGAAAGATCGACGGCGCCGATGAATTTAGTGGTAGCGGTGATCTGATCGACGTCGGGACAGATTCCTCCATGGATGTCTTTGGACCGGGTCAGGATTTCAGCGTTTCGCTGTGGGTCAAGAGAGACGACACCGAAGATGTTCAGGGGTTCTTCTCTTCCGGCTCCAGCGCACCCTACGGGATCTACTTTGGAGTTGCGTGGCAGAACTTCGATGATCTGAGGTTCCTGTCTCCTGACAACACGGCTGATATCGAATCTGCCAGCGACCCTATTGGCGACACGGATTGGCGCCATATCGGCCTGACAGCCGATCGGGATGGCAACATGGAATTCTGGGTGGACGGCGTGTCCGTGCACTCGGCCAGCATAGCGGCTTATGCGAGCGAGAATTGGAACCGGGTGGATGACACGTACAAGATCGGGACGGACCGGTCTGAGAGCGCCTCGATGGATGGGGTGCTCGACGAGGTTCGGGTCTCCAAGGTTGTCAGGAGCGCTGCTTGGATGGCGACCAGTTACAACAATCAGAGCGATCCGGGCTCGTTCTACGGCATATCCCAGGAGCCCAGCGAGACCTATCCAGCACCGACCGTGACGCTGGTTTCTCCTGCTGATGGAGCGGCCGAGGAAGTGCCGGCGACGTTTAGCTTCGTCCCTCAGTGCCAGTCTTCGGGAGGGTGTTCGCGCGCGGAGCTGTGGCTGAACGTGACAGAGACGAGCGACGGGGAGGTTGTCTACTCGGATGACACCTATGCGCCCCAGCGGGCCGTGATCAAGAATGGCAAGATGTACCAAAGTGAGGGGACAGGCCACGGCTGCCGGATCGTGGTCAGGGATTTCCCGGAGGGCAATATCCTGAAGCAGAGCCCCGTGTTTGGGGGGAGCAACCATACGAATACGTCTGTGGTCATAGAAGGGGACGTCATCTATGGCATGACCACGGACGGCAGGATGATGGCCTGGAATGAGGTGACGGAAACCGTCGTCTGGGAGATATCGGTTGGCCCAGGCGGTGGGTATTCCACAACTGCCAACTCCATGGAGGTGTACGATGGCCACATCTACGTACAGTCGGGTGATTTTGTCATTCACAAGATAGACATGCTTTCCGGCACGGAGGTGGACAGTCTGGCGCTTGAGAGCGGCGGAAGCAACCGTCTGAAGGCCCACATGCTTGTGGACTACGAAAACGACCGTCTATATGCCTTGGGAGACAGTCACTACTACGCCATTGACCTGACGACCTTCACAGAGACGTGGAGCATTCCGATCGTGGCGCACGGCGGAAGGGAGACGCGGGGAGGGCCTATACTCGTCAATGACGCCCACTCGGAGCAGTATCTCACCATATTCACGACCTTCCCGCAGGAATACACCTACGCCGTTGGTTTTGATGGTACCATCGTCTGGACCTGGACGGGTGAAACAGTGCGGGCTGTTGCTACCTACAATCCCAATACGGGACTGGTCTATGTCACGGGTGCGACGGGATACTCGGATTCTGGCGTGAATCTGCTGGTGCCGGGAAGCGTGTATGCCCTTCACGTCAACGATGGCAGTTTGGCTTGGGTGAGTCACGGCGACGGTACGGACAAGTTCGCCAGACCGATAACGGCCTCAGGCAACTACTTGATATTCAAGACGGACAACAATGCCAGCACAGACTATCTCTACGTGCTGGATGCGACCACCGGTGCAGTCCTGGCGAAGGTCAGTGCAGGTGGCAACAGGGGCTACTGGTGTTTCCCGCCCGCGTTGAGCGGGGGGTACGTTGCGGTGGGCGGCGGCTACGCCTCTCAGGGTGGCAATTCGCTGGACATCTTCCATATTGGGGATGGGGAGTTTGTGGACTACTATCCGCTTCACGCAGATGTGCACCATACCGGATATGTCCCCAATGCGTTGACCAGCCTGGGGCTGACCGAAACGTCGTGGCGGCTGGTCAAGGAGAACGACAGCCCTATCGTGGAAGGTGTGGTCAACAGCATCGAGTTTGACTTCACAGGCTATGCTGTGCCGCAAACGATGGACTGGAACATCAGACTGTCGCAGTCTGACAATCAGTCCGCCTGGGGCGTTGAGAGAGAGGTAACCCTGCTGCCGAAGTGGTATGACGATAGCTGGCTGGGTCGGAGGATGATCGTCATTGGCCACACGCAGGTGAACGATGATCTGACCGACTTCCCGGTGTTGATCGACCTTACGGATGAAGGGCTTGCCTTCCACGCGCAGGACGATGGCGACGATATCCTGTTTGCGGACCCCTTTGGGGCCAAACTCGATCACGAGATAGAGCGCTATGACGATGGGAGTGGGAGGTTGCTGGCCTGGGTCAAGGTGCCGTTCTTGTCTTCAACACAGGACACTGTGCTGTATATGTACTACGGGAATGCCGGTGCAAGCAACCAGGAAAACGTTGAGGGTGTGTGGGACAACGGCTTCGTGATGGTGCAGCACCTCGAGGAGGCATCCGGGGCGCATTTCGATTCAACGGCCTATGCAAACCACGGAACGACCGTTTTTGTAACGGACCAGAACGCGCCTGGAAAGATAGACGGGGCCGATGATTTCGACGGGACGGGCGATTATATCAGAGTGCCAGACGACGACAGCCTCCAGTTCGGCGAAGGAAGCTTCACCGCCGAGGCCTGGATCTATCCTAACTCTGTTCCGGACAGCGGTGGCGCGAGGATCGTCAACAACAGGGGAACAGGCCCGGGTGGACAATACGCTGGGTGGCAGTTCAAGATTGCGGACGCCAATACCCAATGGAGGCTCAGGGATGCCTGCATAGACGACGCTTCTGGCGACTACAAGGCCTACGACGGGGCGACTACCTACAGTTACGATCAGTGGTACCACGTGGTCATGGTGTACGAAGCCGACGACAGGCTGCAGTTCTATGTCAACGGCGGTGTTGATGGTACCGTCTCCGTGGGGGACTATGGCAGCATATCGAATGCCCTTCCAACCGCGATTGGCGGATCCATCGCTGACGGAGGCATTGAGGGGGCCGACAACAGGCAGTTCTTCGATGGGATCATCGATGAGGTGAGGCTGTCTGACGTTGCCCGAGGTGCCGCGTGGGTCGCCGCGGAGTCCAGCAACCAGGGCGACCCGGGTTCGTTTGCGATCTCGCCGGAGGCCGATCTCTCGCTGAGCAAGGAGGTGGACGACGACAGTGTGGGTGTGGGAGACGAAGTCGTGTTCACCGTCGGACTCTCCAACGGCGGGCCAGGCGCGGCGACGGGCGTCCAGGTGGAGGATGCACTGCCGGGCGAACTGAGCCTGGTCTCGGCGTCCGCGGATCTAGGGAGCTACAGCGAAGGGGTGTGGTCCATAGGGCTGCTGCCCGCCGACGCGGAGGCGACGCTGACGATCACGGCGACGGTCGAGGACTGGGGCAGCTTCACCAACACGGCGCAGGTGCGCACCGCGGATCAGTATGATCCCGACTCGACGCCCGGCAACAGCCTGGCGGGCGAGGACGACCAGGCGTCGGTGGGCCTCTCGACACCGGAAGCGGACCTATCGCTGGCCAAGGAGGTGGACGACGAGCGTCCCAACGTGGGGGATGATGTCGTGTTCACCATCGTACTCTCCAACGGCGGACCAGACACGGCGACGGGCATCGAGGTGGCGGATGCGCTGCCGGGCGAACTGGGCCTGGTTGCGGCGTCCGCGGATCGGGGAACCTACGGCGCGGGGGTGTGGTCTGTGGGGTTGTTACCCGGCGGGGAGGAAGCGACGTTGTCCATCACGGCGACGGTTGAGAACTGGGGCAGCTTCACGAACACGGCGCAGGTGCGCGCTGCCGATCAGCACGACCCGGATTCGACGCCGGGCAACAGCCTGGCGGGCGAGGACGATCAGTCGTCGGTGAGCCTCACGACGCAGCAGGCTGACCTATCGCTGAGCAAGGAGGTGGACGACGAGCGCCCGAACGTGGGTGATGATGTCGTGTTCACCGTCGTGCTCGCCAACGCTGGGCCGGACGTGGCGACGGGCGTCGAGGTGGTGGATGCACTGCCGGGCGGCCTGAGCCTGGTCTCGGCGTCCGCGGACCAGGGGAGCTATAGTGCAGGGGTATGGTCCGTAGGGCTGCTGCCTGGTGGGGCGGAGGCGACGCTGTCCGTCACCGCGACGGTTGATCAGGCAGGCAGCTTCACGAACACGGCGCAGGTGCGCACCGCCGAGCAGTATGATCCCGACTCGACGCCGGGCAACAGCCTGGCGGGTGAGGACGATCAGTCGTCGGCGAGTCTCACGACACAACAGGCGGACCTATCGCTGAGCAAGGAAGTGGACGATGATCACCTGGATGTAGGGGATGACGTCGTGTTCACCGTCGGACTCTCCAACGCCGGGCCAGACGCGGCGACGGGTGTCGAGGTGGAGGATGCGCTGCCGGTCGGGCTGAGCCTGGTTGCGGCGTCTGCGGATCGGGGAACCTACGGCGCGGGGGTGTGGTCTGTAGGGCTGCTGCCCGGCGGGGAGGAGGCGACGCTGACGATCACCGCGACGGTTGATCAGGCAGGCAGCTTCGTCAACACGGCGCAGGTGCGCGCTGCCGACCAGCACGACCCGGATTCGACGCCGGGCAACGGCGTGGCAAGTGAGGACGACCAGGCGTCGGCGAGCCTCACGACGCAGGAGGCGGACCTATCGCTGAGCAAGGAGGTGGACAACGATCAACCGAACGTGGGAGAGGAGGTCGTGTTCACCGTCGTGCTCTCCAACGCCGGGCCGGACGCGGCGACGGGTGTCGAGGTAGAGGATGCGCTGCCGGTCGGACTGAGCCTGGTCTCGGCGTCCGCAGATCTGGGGAGCTACAGCGCGGGCGTGTGGTCCGTGGTGTCGTTGGTCAGCGGGGAAGAGGCTACACTGGTCATCGCCGCGGTGGCCGAGACCTCGGGCAGCTTCACCAACACGGCTCAAGTGCGGGCCGCTGACCAGTATGACCCGGATTCGACGCCGGGCAACGGCGTGGCAAGTGAGGACGACCAGGCTGCTGCCGGCATTCGCGTCGAGCCCGCGCCTGCTCCGGAGGGCAGCACGGTCTATCTGCCCTTGGTCTCGGGTAGATCCATCCCTCTTGCTCCCGACCTGGTAGTGGATCGCGTTGTTGTCGCGTCTGACAGCGCGCCATCGGAATGGCGCCTTAGTGAAGGTGTCGGTGTGCAGGTGGTGATCAAGAACCAGGGACAGGTGGCGGTGACGGCGGACACGCCGTTCTGGGTGGACCTGTACGTGAACCCGCACCCGGTGCCGACGGGCGCAAATCAGACCTGGGATGCGTTGTGTAGCGAGGGGATGGCCTGGGGAGTGAACGGCGCTGCGCTGCCGCTGGAGCCAGGGGAGGAGTTGGCGCTGGTGCACGGAGATGCCTACTACCGCTCGGACTACAGCAGCTTCTCCGGGTCCTTCGCAGCAGGCGTGCCGATCTACGTGCAGGTGGATTCGGCCAACGCCGGTACGACTCACGGGGCGGTGCTGGAGAGCCACGAGATCGCCGGTGGAGCCTACAACAACATCAGTGGTCCCGTGTACCTGACGAGTGTTGCGGGCGGTGTGCCGGAGAGTTCTGGAGACATGGATACAGGGGGACTCGGGGACCCGGGGATCGAGGCTGATCGTTTGCCGCCTCGGCCATAGTGTTGGCGGCAGTCGCGGATACGACGCGTCCGCGGACAAGGGCCAATCCGGTCCCAGCAGTGGGGCGGCGACACAGCGGGGGGATCTGTGACGGTAATCCTCCCGCTGTGTGTCCCGGATGGGGCTGTTTCGGCTTGCAGATCGTGTTCCTTAAGGATTTATTAAACTTGTCCTATACCCGCTCGTCACCGCCGTCTTGTACCATGAGGCTGCTGATCACGTGATCGGTACACCTGTTGTGGTCAGCAAGGGGCGTTTTGCAGAGGGTGGATTCTAGCGGGATGGTGCGGACGCAGACGTCCGTCTCTAGATGGGGATGGTGCGGACGCAGACGTCCGTCTCTAGATGGGGATGGTGCGGACGCAGAC
>CAYMLO010000162.1:7712-21081 GCA_964390905.1 uncultured Planctomycetales bacterium
GTCCGCCTCTAGATAGGGAAGGTGCTTGAGCGGCATCGTAGACCTGGAGGGTAGCGGTGTCGCCTGGCCAATTGGGCGGGCCTGTTCCAGCGCTGTTGTGCGCTGGCGACGTGCCCGTTTCGTGTTTTGGTTATTCATGCTCTGGGAATGTGCGATACTGAGCGGGCAAGGGTGGACGACCAGGGGGAGTCTCATGTCAAGAACGATTCGACTGGCAATTGCACTGACTCTGGGGTTGACGTTGGCCCTAGTCCTCGCACTCACGCCGTGGACGGGCGTGGCGTTCGCCGACGACCATCCGGACGGCAGTACCATTGAGTGATGAAAGCGGCATGCCGATGGGTTCTGGAGACATGGAGACAACGGCGCGTCATCGGAATGGCGCCTTTGTAGGGACGACGGAACACGGGAACCCGGGTATGCAGGCTGATCGTTTGCCGCCGCGACCATAGGAACCGGTGAGGTGTCAGTCGCCACGGAGTGCCTGGCACCTCACCGCTAGAAAGATATGGGCGGAGGCTTGTTTTAAGGAATCCGTAATCGGTTGTTCACCTATTGAGCACGACATAGGGGCATAGTAGTAAACATAAGGGCACTGGAGGTAAGAGCGATGTCAAGAGTAGTGCGATTGAGAACCAGGCGGGGCATGGCGTTGACGGCAGTCCTGACACTCATACTCGCGGTGGTGTTTGCGAATGGTGGGGGCGTCGTGTTGGCCGACATGTACACGTGGATACAGGACACTCAGGCGGATTTCCTGAGCGACACCCTGACAGATACCGATGCGGTCACTCAGCCTGGCAGCGTGCTGTTGGAGGAGTCGGGCACGCTCTCTGTTGGCGGCGTACCGGGCTGGCGGTATCGGCGCCAGGTGACGGTGGAGAACAACACCACTGGTGCATTGCCGGTTGGCTACTCGGTGAAGTTGGTCCTGGACACAGCCGGCCTCGTGGGTGGGGGCAAATTGCGCGCGGATGGCAATGACCTGCGCGTGGTGTGGGACAACGGCGGGACGCTGGTGGAGTTGGATCGCGTGGCCGAGACGGCGTTTAACGCTCCAGACACGGAGATCTGGTTCAAGACGCAGGCCTCAATTCCGGGTAGTGGGAGCGACGGTGACTACTACATATACTACGGCAATCCGTCCGCAGGCGCGCCCCCGGTGGATCGGGGCCAGGTCTACGCTTTGTGGGACGATTTCGCGGGAAGCTCGCTGGATCCACGCTGGACCAAGTCCGGTACGGTCTTCGTCAGTGATGGAAAAGCCCAGCTCGCCAGTGGTGCCTACATTATCGACACCACCGCTTTCACCTACGGTGTGCTGGAGATGAGGTTGCAGTTGGGCGCGGAAAATAATCTTGCCTGGTGGGGTTGGGAAGGCAGCCCAGCCGGTGCTTCCAACTGGGTTATCTTCCAGGAGACCTATGCGCCCTACAATTTCCTGGCTTCGACGCGCGATAACGGTCTGGAGAACTACACGTTGCTCTCTGACCCGAGTGAAGGTCTCTTGGTTCCCCACACGTATGTTGTCGACTGGGCACCGGGCCTCGCCCGTTGGTCTATCGACGGCGCACAGGTCTGGAGTACGTCTAGCAGAGTACCGGATAGCGGGATCTTCGCGCTGTTTAACGCTCGCTATGTGCCGATGCAGGTTGATTGGGTCAAGGCTCGCCTGCGGGTGGCCCAGGAGCCGTCCTTGACCCTGGGAACGGAGCAGGTGGGATACGTAGGCCAGGGGCAGGTCCTCTCTATCGCGTATGACGCGGGGTTCTTCGCTAGCTGGAAGGAACTCACCTGGGATGAGACTGTGCCTTCGGGCACAGATATCAGTCTGCGCGTCCGTACGGCGGCCACACAGACGGGGCTGGGCACAGCTTCGTGGGTAAACTACGCTCAAAGTGGTCTGCCTATGACGAACGACCCGGGCCGATGGATCCAGTATGAGGCTACGTTGAGCACCACGGATCCACTGACGACACCCGTGTTGCACAAGGTGAGCATCTCGTACGAGGACATACCGGCCACCTTGACCATTGCCCCGGATAGCTCGCCGGTTGTTGCTGGCGAGGCGGCCACCTATACGGCGAGTGTGGACGATGGCAGACAGACTTGGGATGTCACCGTCGAGACGGATTTCAGCATTGAGACCGGAGCAGGGGGATCGTGGTTGGACAACGTCTATACCAGCGAGGTGGCCGGGGACTGGACAGTGACCGGCGAGTACGCCAACCTGGCTGACACGGACACGCTGCAAGTCGTGCCTGCCGCGGACCTGTCTGTCTCCAAGACCAGTTCGACCGATGAACTGAGTGTGGGGGAGACCCTGACCTACACGGTTGTCGTCACTAACAACGGACCTTCGGCGGTCGCGGACGTGGGTTTGACGGACGTGCTTCCAGGCGACGTGACCCTTAGCTCGGCTACGCCGAGCCAGGGGAGTGGTTGCAGTGGGACAAGCACGGTCGTCTGCCCGCTGGGGACCCTGAATGACGGCGCTGCCGCCACGGTCACGATCGTAGTTGTGCCTAACAAGGCGGGGATGATTGAGAACACCGCGGAGGCTTCAGGCAGCGATACGTTTGGCAACCCGGTGAGTGGATCTGACTCGGTTCCGGTGACTGTCATTCACTCCGGTACCGAATCAGACATCGAGATCGCCAAGTTGCCGGATGTCCAAACCGTGCCCAGTGGCTCTGACGTGACGTTCACGATTGTCGTCAGCAACACGGGCAGTACGACGCTGACGGACGTGACGGTCACGGATGCCTTGCCCAAAGCTGCTGACTGCAATCGCAGTTTTGCCAGCCTGGCCCCTGGAGCCCGCACCAGCTACGAGTGCACGGTGGACGGCAATGACGTGACGGGCGATTTCATCAATCGCGCCACGGTCGTGGGCACAACGCCGCTGGAAGACAGTGTGGCAGCCACCGACACGGCGCTGGTCCACGTCGGAGGCTCGCCAGCTCCACTGGATTACTGGGTCTACCTGCCTGTTGTCTCGGTCAACTACAACGTCCCGGCACCGGGACCCTCTCCTGAGCCCACCCCTGGCCCCGATCTGGTGGTGCATCAGTTGACGGTCACCGGGGACGGGGTGCAGGTCGTCATCAAGAACCAGGGCAACGAGCCGGTGGATGTCGGCGACGTGTTCTGGGTGGATCTGTACATCGCTCCCGATCCAGTCCCGAGCAGCGTCAATCAGACTTGGGACATGCTCGGCAGCGAGGGTATGGTATGGGGCATCGCAGCGCCGGGGCTGCCGCTACAGCCAGGGGATACGCTCACACTGACCGATGGTGATGCCTACTACTGGCCGGAGTACAGCAACTTCTCCGGGTCACTGGCGGCAGGTACGCCTGTCTATGTCCAGGTGGACTCGGCCAACGTCAACACCACGTACGGTGCGGTGCTGGAGAACCACGAGATCGCAGGAGGCGACTACAACAACATCAGCGGGCCCGTGTATGCGACCAGCGCTGGCAGCGGACGGTCGGGCGCAGGCGAGGGGACCGGGACGCAAGGGGATGCAGTCGACCGCGGACGGTTGGATGGGACAAGGGTTGATCGTATGCCGCCCAGGCCTTAGGCTATGGCGTGACTCTGGACCTGACAGGAAGCAAAAGGCAGGAACGCTGGAGACCTGTCAGGTCCAGCAAGCTCCAAAGGGGTAGGGTCAGTAAGATATGGAGGCTAGGGATAAGATGAGTAAGCCAAATCGCAAGTCAAGCAACTATTTGATTGTCATCGTTAGTATTGTGTCCGTTCTCGTGGCCGTCGTGTTGCCGGCATCGGTGACGCGGGCTGCCCCGTCCTACTGGGTTGTCCGGCCCGAATCCGGGCTTTCAGATGTGCCTCCATTGCCGCCCCGGCCGACGGCTCAGCCGATACCCACGTTTCCGCCTCGGCCTACGGCAGAACCTCCGGCGCCCGCCGGGGCTGCTCAGCCGCAGCCTGGGGGCTTCATCGAGTTGCGACTCCAAGCGCCGCAAGGCTGGAGCTCCGCCAACTGGCTGGCGCTTTGGACGGTGGTCCAGCGACAGAACGACATGGGCGAGTGGCGTGACGTCGAAGAGTGGCAGGGTGCGTTCGATGAGGTCCTGGACGGTGAGGGGAGAAAGACGTGGTGGGTGGCGGAGGAGGACTTCGGCTACGGACCGTTCCGCTGGACCGTCTACGAGGACCGTGGTGGCAGTCTGCTGGCTCACAGTGAGACGTTCTATCTCCCGACTGCCGATCGCCAGACCGTGCGCGTGGACGTGGTGGTTACGGCCATCGAGACCGCGAGCAAACCGCTTCAGGCGAGTGAGGCTTCAGCGGACGTCGACCGTGCATCCGCTGCTCCGGGCGCCGCTGCCGGTGGTGCCGCTATGATCAGCGACGTGGTCGACCAGGCTGCACAGCCGGAGGGCACCTGGCGTGCTAATCGCTACACGGCCCAAACGGCGGGCACCTGGGTTGTCCAGGGCACCTACAAGGGCCAGGAGGTCCAGGTCGTGCTGAATGTGAAGCCTGGTGAGTTGAGCCGGATTCTCCTCTCTCCTGGCGAGGCAGCAGTCACCGCAGGTGGCTCGCATGGCTTCACGGCTGAGGCTTATGATGCCTACGGCAACCTGCTGGGCGATGTGACCTCAGACACCGACTTCACGATCGTCGAGAGTGGTCACGGGGGTGACTGGATAGCCAACCGATACGTCGCTCATGCTGCGGGCACGTGGACAGTGCGCGGTCAATACGAGGGGATGAGTGCCGACGTCGGTCTGGACGTGGCGGCCGGGCAGTTGGGCTACATCGCTGTGTCTCCAGGGGCGGCCACCGCCACCGCCGGCGCCGACCAGTCCTTCACCGCTGAGGCCTTCGACGTTTACGGTAACTCGCTGGGCGACGTGACCGCCGACACCTCGTTCCTCATCATTGAATGGGGACACAACGGCAGTTGGATGGATAATGCCTACAGCGCTCATACTGCAGGCACGTGGACCGTGCGGGGCAACTACGCAGGTCGGACGGCAGACGTTGGCCTGGTTGTGAATCCGGCGGCACCCAGTCTGATTGCTATGTCACCCGGCGCCGCGATCGTCACCGCTGGTGAGACGAACGACTATGCTGTCGAAGCGTTTGACGCCTTCGGCAACTCGCTGGGCGACGTGACTGCCAGCGCAGCCTTCAGAATCGTCGAGAGTGGACACAGGGGCAGTTGGACGGGCAATACCTACTTCACCCACGGTGCGGGTGTCTGGACTGTCGAGGGCTCGTATGCAGGCAGCACGGCGGATGCTGCCCTGACCGTGAGGCCGGCGGGATTGAACTACATCGTCATGTCCCCCGACAGGGTCATCGTCACGGCGGGAGAGGCGCAGGCGTTCGCCGCCGAAGCGTTCGACGCGTACGACAATCCTCTGGGTGACGTGACCGCAGTCACAGTCTTCGACATCGTCGAGAGCGGGCATAGTGGCCATTGGGGGGGCAAGTTCTACAACGCTCATACCGCAGGCGATTGGACGGTCCGTGGCAGCTACATGGGACTCACAGCCGATACTGGGCTGACCGTGCAACCGGGTGAACTGAGCTACGTTGTCATCTCGCCGGACGCGAGCACGGTTGTCGCCGGCCAAGAGCAAACGTTCCGCGCCGAGGCCTTCGATGCCTACGACAACTCCTTGGGCGACGTGACGGACGAGACGGTGTTCACGGTGCTTGCCAGCGGGCAGGGTGACTACTAGGATGCGCTGAGGCGACGCCGAACGTCAAGCGTCAAACGTCAAGCGTAAGATCGGGCCTGTCACTTCTTGGAGTGGCAGGCCCGTTTGGTTTGCATACCTGACTTAGCGCTGAAGCGGCTAGTACGAACGGTTGCTGCAAACAGTTACGGCGAACGGCGGCGTTTGGCCTTGGCGAGGGTTGCCGCTTCTGGCCGCGCCTTGTAGAAGGCGTCGAGCGGATAGCAACCCGACACCAGGCCGTTGCGCGGAGCGGTGATGCAATCGCTGAGCGTGCGGCAGATGCGCGCCCGCTGCAATGGCCTTCCCGCCAGCACGTCGGCCACCATGTCGGGGTAGGGCAGGGCCATACGTCCCAGCCCGACGAAGTCCACCATCCCGGTGCGCACGACGTGTTGGGCAACGTTGGGCAGCCATTCCTGCAGATAGGAGTAGCCTGAGCCGACGAACGCCAGATCGGGCCGGTGCTGTTTGAGGCGGGCTGTCACCTCGATCAGCCGAGCCACGCCCACGAGCGGGTCCTCGGGCGGCCCGTAGGCATCTGAGGGCGGGAACAGGGCCGGGCGCTGTATGTGGGGGTTGTAGTACGGACTGCCGGCCGAAATGCAGACCAGTTCGATGTCCAGCGAGCCCAGCAGATCGAGAAAGGCACGCGGTTCAGTCAGATCAATGCCCACGCCTGTAGCGTCGCCGCCGAAGGCATAGCGGTACGCTCCATCTCCGATGGGTACTGGCTCTCCATGCCCGTCTGGGCCGGGCTGAAGCGGATGCGTACATCCGCCTCTAGAGGGTTGGAAGGGCACGAAGTCGAAGGCGCTGAGGCGTACGCCGATCTGCAGGCCGGGCGCCTCCGCCCGAATGCCCTCCGCCACCTCTCGCAGGAAGCGTGTCCGGTTCTCGAAACTCCCGCCGTAGCGTCCCTCACGGTCCACCGCGCTGAGGAACTCGTGCCCCAGGTAGCCGTGGCAGTGTTTGACGTCGACAAAGGCGAAGCCAGCCTGTTGGGCCAGGCGGGCCGCGTGCGCGAAGTCCTGCACCAGGCGGTTGATTTCATCGTCGCTCATCACAGGCGCATCGGGCGCGATGCCGAGCTTCCGGTCGAGCAGGGGATGATGGTACAGAATCTTGGGCTGGAGGCCCCTGCCGGCGTCGGGGTGGGCGAAGCGGCCTGAATGCGTCAGTTGCAGCCCGATCAAGAGGTCGTCGCTGCGGCCAAAGTGTGCCTCGTGTGTGCGCACCAGGCCCTCCCGCAGCGCGGCCAAGTCGCCGAGCGTATCCTGACTGATCAGCAGTTGGTGCGGATTGGCGCGCCCGTCGTGGCGCACGGCCACCGCCTCTCCGCCCCAGATCAGTTTAGCGCCGCTCATACCGAAGCGTCGCCAGCGGCGCGCCGTTAGCTCGGTCGGGTGACCATCGATGGTGCCATCCCATCCTTCCATGGGCAGGATACAGAACCGGTTGCCGATGGTGCGTGAGGGCGCGGCGCCCGCGTCCCTACATTTGGGATGGTATGG
The DNA here is from genome assembly GCA_964390905.1 of uncultured Planctomycetales bacterium. Lineage (GTDB taxonomy): Bacteria > Planctomycetota > Phycisphaerae > UBA1845 > JAFGLZ01 > JAFGLZ01. Next base: position 14,944 of record CAYMLO010000162.1, read on the forward strand.
TTGGGCCAGGGGAGCATCGGTGCCCGCTGTGACCTGTTCGTCGAAAGGCAGGTCCACCCCGATCTCTGCCAGGTGGTTCCGGAAGGCTGCGGGCGTCTTCAGCGATGCGACGCGGCGGATTCTAGTCGCGCGTCCGAGGGAAGGTGCAGACGTCCTTTCGCCAGGCATGCGTGCGGATGTCGCCGGCCGCAACGATCGGTCTCCGCCCTTGCTACGAACGTCGCTCGGTCGTCCGTCCGTGGGGCTGTGGTGCTTCACTGTGCTCTGGCCTCGGCGATCCACGCCAGCACGCGAGTTGTGTTCTCCTCAATGGCGGCGTAGTCACCTGCTGCCACCAGATCCTTGCGGATCAGCTTGCTGCCGATCCCCAGGCAGGCCGCACCGGCCTTGATCCAGGCCTGGATGTCCTCTTTTCTCGTCGCGTCCACCCCGCCGGTTGGCATCAGCCGCGACCAGGGCATCGGCCCTCGGACGGCCTTGATGAAAGCGGGCCCTCCGACCTGGCCGCCGGGGAAGACCTTGACGATCTCCACGCCCAGTTCCTCGGCCTCCGATATCTCGCTGACGCTGCCACAGCCGGGCAGATAGGCGATCTTGCGCCGGTTGCAGGCTTTCGCCACCTCGGGGTTGAGCACCGGACCCACGATGAAATTCGCGCCACTGGCGATGTAGAGGGCGGCCGTCGGCGCGTCCATGACCGAGCCCACCCCCAGGATGACCGAAAGATCGGCAGCCTCGAAGTGTGCGATGAGCTCGGTGAATGTGTTCCAGGCCCTGTCGCCCCGGTTGGTGAATTCCACGACACGCGCGCCGCCAGCCGCACAGGCGACCACGATCTCCTTGGCGACGGACAGGTCACCGTTGTAGAAGACCGGTACCAGTCCGATATCGACCATGGCGTTGAGAACGGTGAGACGATCGAAACGAGCCATTTTTCCCTCCTCATTCATAAGTGACAGATGTCCATGCCATTCTGCGTCAGCGGCTGACCCGCCCGGAGACGTCGCCCCCTATCAGCTTCTCCACCTCGTTCACGCTGACGAGGTTGAAGTCGCCCGGGATCGTGTGCTTGAGGCACGAAGCTGCCACGGCGAAGTTGAGCGCATCCTGGACGCCGGGGTAGCTGCGCAGGCCGTAGATCAGCCCGGCGCAGAAGCTGTCGCCGCCGCCGACCCGGTCCACGATGGGGATGATGTCGTACTTAGGCGCGGTGTAGGTCTGGCCCTGATGCCACAGGATCGCGCTCCACGTGTTGTGGCTGGCCGAAAGCGATCCCCGCAGCGTGATGCCGATGGTCTCGAGGTTGGGGAAGCGCTGCGCGAGCTGTTCACACACGTAGACGTAGGACTCGGCCTCGACCACCCCGCTGCTCACGTCGGCTTCCGGCGCGCGAATGCCGAAGACTTTGTCCGCGTCTTCCTCGTTGCCCACGGCCACGTCGCACAGGCTCAACAGTTGCGGCATCACCTCGCCCGGTGCCTGGCCCCACTTCCACAGTTTCCTGCGGTAGTTCAGGTCGCAGGAGACGGTCAGCCCCATCTCCCTGGCGGTCTGTACTGCCTCCAGGCACACCCCTGCTGCACCCTCCGAGATGGCCGGCGTGATCCCGGTCCAATGGAACCAGTCGGCATCGGCGAACGCGGTCTGCCAATCCACCATCCCCGGCTGGATTGTCGCCAGGGCCGATCCGGCCCGGTCGTAGATGACCTTGCTGCCGCGCTGGGCTGAGCCCATCTCGAGGAAGTAGATACCCAACCGGTCACCACCGCGTACGATGTGGCGGGTGCCAGTGCCATACTGGCGCAGAAAGTTGAGACAGGCGTCTCCGACGTCGTTATCCGGCAACCGGGTGACGTACTCGACCGGCAGCCCGAAATTGGCCAGCGATGCGGCCACGTTGGCCTCGCCGCCCCCGTAGATGACGTCGAAGCTTCGCGCCTGGACGAAGCGCTGGAATCCGGGCGGTGTCAGGCGCAGCATAATCTCCCCAAAGGTCACGATATTCCCCATGATGCTAACCTCCTTCAGTCATAGATCTCGCCGTCACGAAAGCGCGCCCACGCCGTCTCGAACCAGGTATCGGTCTCAGGGATGGGCCGGCGCGCGGTCCAGGCGTTCTTCACCTGTCCATCAGGTGTAATGCTCGTCTCCAGCACCATCTCTCGAAAGCGAGTGTCCTCTGCCGCGATGCGCCATGCGTCGCCCAGTTCCTCGTGGATCATAGCGCCTGCCTCGTCCAATACGACGGCCGATCCTCTGCTTCCCACGCCGCTCATCAGCGCGAAGCGGATGGCCTCGAGATACACGGCATGCGCAAAGCAGAGATGGCGATTCCGCAGCGCCTCGGCCAACCCCCGGGCGCCGGCATACGAACAGCCAGACTGTGCAAGGCGGTGCCATTGGGCCCAGGCCTCAGGCACAGCCCGGTCGAGCGCGTCTGCCGAGCGGACGTGGGCTCCTGATCGCGTCATCCGCTCCTGGAACTCCGTGCGCTCGGCCTGCCACGAGCACGGGGCGCTCGCACAGCGGTCCATCCAGGCCAAGAGGCCCTTTGTCGCTCGCTCTACGGCCTGCTCGACCGCGTTCCGTGGTACGCTCCAACTGGCGTACCGGTGGGCGATGAACTCCGCCGCCCGGAACCCAGCCACCTGCCCGGAGTTGAGGGCCGCCCCGCCGGGCCGGTAGACGCCGTGGGAGCCGTTCACCTCGCCGATGGGGAACAGGTGCTTGACGTTGAGCGATTCCCACCAGTGGTTCCCGGCGAGCCCGCCGTTGTTGTGCTGAGCACAGACGGCGATCTCCAGAGGCTCGTGCGTGATGTCAATGCCGTGTTCCGCGTATAGGTCGACTGCGCCGGGGTTCATCTTGCGCAGGCGCGCGATTGGCGTGGCCAGCAGGGCCTCGGACCTGGTCAGGTGTTGTAGTGCCTCCGCGCTCAGGTCGTCGAAGCTGAAGCCCGCGGGGTTGCCGCGGAAATCGAGAAACACCCGCCGCCCCTTGGTCACGGTCTCGACGTAGACCAGGACGTCGATCAGCGAGGATCCGCCGATCACCCTGCGGGAGTCAAAGGGCCATTGGTAGCCCTTGAGGAACACGAGCGAGTTCATCTCGCCCGGCGTGTCGAAATACCCCCTCAGGAATTCCTGTTCTTCGCTCACGCCGTCGGGGGCGGTGCTGATGAAGCGGGGGATCACCTGCATGTACGTCCCCGACACGTTCCAGCGAAACCGAACGGAGGCCAGACCGTACTGCGACGCGGGCAGGGCCTGGGCCTTGGCCCCTGCCATCAGGGCCAGTCCGATCGCGCCGGTGTGTCCCTCGGGATAGACGCTGGCCTGGTACAGCCCACCAGGGCCGCCCACGGCGAAGATCACGTTCTCCGCCCCATAGGCCTCCAGCGTGCCGTCCGCCTGGACCGCGATGGCACCGGCGCAGCGTGTCTCACCGCTGGTCTCGACGGTCAGGAGCTGCACCACGTTTCGACGCTCGCGCACGTCGATGCCGAGCTGCCGCACCTGGCGGATCAGGGCGCGGCACATCTCCCGCGACGTGTACGGGCCGATGGACGTCGCCCGCTGGCGGGGGTCGTGATCGGTCTTGTAGCCCACGAACTGGCCATAGGCGTCCCGTGGAAACGGCAGACCGGCGTTAACCAGGTTGATGAACGCCCGGCCTGAAAGGCTCGCCTCTACTAGCGCGAGGTCGCCGTGCATACTGCCCCCGGAGAAGTACGCCTCGGCCATGGCCCTGGGCGAATCCGCCTCGTCCCCGCACATCGAGAGCTTGTAGTACGTCTGCTTGTCGCTCCCGGTGTTGATCGACGTGCCCATGTGCAATCCCTCGGTCACGATCAGTATGTCCTCGATGCCGTTGGCGCGCCATCGGAATGGCGCCTTTGTGGAGATGTTGGCGCGCCATCGGAATGGCGCCTTTGTGAAGATGTTGGCGCGCAACTGCACGGCCGCGTTCAGCCCGGCCGCGCCGCTGCCGATGATGAGCGTGTGCACCCACGTGACGGGCAATGGGTTGTTCAGCGCATCCTCTGCCATACCGGCCTCTCGGGGCAACGCAAGACCCCAGACGCAAGATCTTGCGTCTCTACAGTCTCTGCACCGTCATTCCGCCATCCACCGTGATCACTTGCCCGGTGGAGTAGGCGATATCTCCGCGCACCATCATGCGCGCGACCCGGCCGACGTCCTCGGGTAGACCCCAGCGGGCCTGGATCATCAGACCTTCGCTGATCAGTCTGTCGTACTTCGCCTGGACGGGCCTGGTCATGTCGGTCCGGATCACGCCAGGACGGATCTCGTACACGGGGATGTCGTACTCGCCGAGCCGTGCGGCCCACAGTCTGGTGGCCATGCTGACGCCAGCCTTGGAAATGCAGTACTCACCCCGGCTGGGAGAGGCGACGGTGGCCGAGATTGAAGAGATGTTGATGATGCGGCCTTCAAACCCCTGGTCTTCTCTGTATTGCTCGATCATCCAGTTGGCCACGGCCTGGGTGAGGAAATACGGTCCCTGCAGGTTGATCTTCATCACCCGCTCGAAGCTCTCTTCCGTCGCTTCCAGGATGTCGGCGCGCATGCTTGGAGCGACGCCGGCGTTGTTGACCAGCACGTTGAGGCGGCCAAAGTGTCGCCTGATCTCGGCCAGCAAGCGTCTGCGTGCCTCGGGATCGGCGACGTCGGCCTGGCAATACAGCACGCTCGCTCCCGGCGCTCGCAATTCGTCCAGCGCGGTGCGAACGCTTGCCTCGTCACGGATGCCGCACACCGCGATGTCGCAACCCTCGGAGGCGAGGCACCTGGCGATTCCCAGTCCGATACCTCTTCCCCCACCGGTGATTAGTGCCACCTTCCGTCTCACGGTAGTTGCCTCCTGAGCCAATAGACCAGGTTCCTCATTCCTCACGCCTCGGGCCTCAAGCCTCATTCCTCAAGCCTCATTCCTCAAGCCTCATTGGGCGCTGTCAGCCCGCATTCGTCTCCCACGTCGCAGATCTGGGCGTAGGTCCTCCGGAGCATGGGTACGCCGTGTCGCATGCATTCCCGTTCGTGCTCCAGTTCCTTCTGCCCGGCGTAATACACCCGTTCTGCGCCCTCCGCGGGCGGACAGTGGCGGAGGTTTTCCAGCATGCGGTCCATGTCACGACGGAACTCCTGCGGGTCGCGAAACGTGTCTATCTTGATTGCGCCGAAGAAGTGGCTCACCCGGCCCGAGGACGTGGCGGTGTCGGCGACGTCTGCTCCAAAGGGCGCGCCGCACAGCACTGCACACAGTATGTCAACCATCACGGCCAGCCCGTACCCCTTGTGGCCACCGAGAGCCTCTCCCATGCCGCCCAGGGGCAGGACGCCGCCGCCCACACGGTGGAACATGTCGTCGAGCGTGGTATGGGGGTCTCTTGCCGGCTGTCCAGTCTTGTCAACTGCCCACCCCACAGGGAGTTCCTTGCCCAGGCGTTCGTACACCTCGATCTTCCCGCGCGTCACGACGCTGGTGGACATATCGAGCACGAAGGCCACTTCCTGGTCTGCGGGCGCTGCGAAGGCGAGCGGATTGGTGCCGAACATCACCTGTCGCCCGAAGGTGGGCACGCCCAAGGCGGCGGTGTTTGTCATCGCGATGCCTAGCATATCGTGGGCCAGCGCCAGGGAGGCGTAGTAGCCTGCGATGCCGAAATGGTTCGAGTCCCGCACGCAGCCGAAGGCACAGCCGTTGGACGTGGCTTTGCCGATCACGGTCTCCATGGCACGCACGCTGACGGGAGCCCCCATCGCGCCGTGTGCGTCTAGCACGATGGACGAGGGCGTTTCGACGACGATCTCGACTTGCGCATCGGGAAGCACGACACCCGTGCGCAGCCCGTTCACGTATCGGGGCAGGCGTGCGACGCCGTGGGACGGAATGCCGCGCGCGTCAGCCGCCACCAACACGGCGGCTGCGGTCCGTGCATGGTCCTCAGAGAGGCCGAGGTGTTGAAAGACGCGCTGGCAGAAGGCTTCGAGCGATTTACGTCGTATCCGAACGATTCCCGTCTCTTCCATCGACGAATACCCCCTCTTGCGTGCAGGCGCCATCGGAATGGCGCCTTTGTAAGGATGTTGGTGCGCCATCGGAATGGCGCCTTTG
>CAYMLO010000163.1:0-20898 GCA_964390905.1 uncultured Planctomycetales bacterium
GGGGGGGGGGGGGGGGGGGGCAGAAAGGGTTTGGAAGAGGCCGGGCTCAAGGGGGGCTTCACCAACTACCCGTGGCACACCCAGTTGGGAGTGATGACCGACCAGCGGGCAAGCGTGAAGTTCAAGCGAGACAAAGCCGCTCAACTGGCCAGGTCGATCCGGCAAAGTCTAGAAGCCAACCCCGACGCTCCTTTGAATCTCATCGGCCTGTCTGCGGGAACCGCCGTCGCGGTCTTTGCGCTCGAAGCCCTGCCGGAGAACGTAGCCGTCGATAACGTCGTCTTGTTGGGGTCATCGCTGAGCTCCCAATACGATCTCACCTCGGCGTTGAAGCGCGTTGACAACCGGATGTACGTCTTCACTTCGAGCAGGGACACGGTTCTGCGCTTCCTGGTTCCGGTGGCAGGGACGGCTGATCGCAAGCGGACGGCCGGACCCGCCGCGGGGGTAGGCGGATTTCGCCTCCCGCTCGGCGCCAGCTCAGAAACGCGCAGGCTCTATGCCAAGCTGGTGAACGTCGCCTGGAATCCCGAATTCGAGCGGGCTGGAAACTACGGCGGACACACGGCCGTGGCCGGGTGGCGGTTCGTGCGAGACTATGTCGCTCCCTTGATCTTGCAGGAGGGCCCGAGATACATGCGAGCGGGCGCTCGGCTGCGATGGGCTTCCCAGACGACTGCGCCCAGCCCGAAACCCGCGACCCCGTAGGTCCGGCCGGCGCGTCCTGCGTCCGGCTCGGCTCATGCATCCTGCTGCCCCTCCAGGGCAGCGTCAACGGCTTCCAGGCCCATTTGCCGCATGTACATCCTGCGGTAGGTGCCGGGCTCGGCGAGGAGCTCCTGGTGCGTACCCACCTGCAGGACCTCGCCGTTCCGCATCACGACGACCATGTCCGCATCTTCGCAGACCGACAGCCGGGACGTGGCGATCAGGACCGTATGATTGGCAAGCTCTGTCCGGATGGCGTTGCGGAGGCGTTCCTCCACGTCCTCTTCGACGACGGAGAACGCGTTGTCCACCGTCAGAACCGCCGGGTCGGTCACGAGGGCTCGGGCAAGGGAAAGGGCAGCGCGCTCGACGGGGCCGAGGGTCGTTCCGCCCCGACCGAGTTCCGTCTGGTACCCTTTGGGGAGCCTCTGGACGAACTCTTCGAGGCCAACCCATTGAGCGGCGGCCTCGATCTCGTCTTGCGTGGCGCCCGGATCGCCGTAGGCGATGTTCTCGGTCACGGTTCCACTGAAGACCTGGCACTCCTGGGGGACGTTGCCGATCGAACGCCTGAGCATCTGAAGCGGGATCTTGCGAATGTCCACGCCGTCCAGCGTGATCTGTCCTTCGGTGGGGTCATACAGACGCGTCAGCAGCAACAGCAATGTGCTCTTGCCCGCGCCCGTTGGGCCCACGATGCACACGGTCTTGCCGGCGGGGATAGAGAGACTCACGTCACGGACCGCGAACGGGCCGCCCTCCTCGTACTGGAGCGTGACATCGTCGAACGTGATGTCCCCCCTCATTGCCTCCGGCTGGATCGCATCGGGCGCATCCGACAGGGCTTCGGGCGTGTCCAAGATACTGTAGACGCGCTCGCCGAGAACCTGGATGGCCTGCGCCACGGTTGTCGTGCCGACCAAGGCGCCGATGGGCACGAAGAGCTGGGCGGTCACCTGGTAGAAGGCCAGGACCTCGCCGAGCTGCATCGTCCCTGCCCGGATGTTCAGGAACCCGTAAGCAAGCACACCGAGCGTGCCGGCCCCGCTGATAAGCGTCGTCAGGGTGCTGAAGGCCAAACTCAGCCGATGCTGTCGCCGGGCCAGGCGGATGTTGCCGTCCGTCCAGTTGCCGAAGTTGGCGACCTCCCGCGCCTCCTGGGCGTAGTTCTTGATCGTCAGCACGTTGGACAGCCGCTCGACGACAAACCCGTTGAGCTCCGCACCCCTCTGACGGATGTCCTCGGTGTTCTCTTTCATCTTTGGGAGGAAGATCACGCAAACCAACGCGTAGAACGGGAGCGTCGCCAGCGCGATCAGCGTCATCGAAGGATTCAGTCGGAGCAGAAGGTACAACCCCAATAGCAGCATCACGGATTGCGTGCAGAAGTTGACGACGAGGTGCGTCAGGTTGCCAGGGATACCCCCAGCGTCGTCGAGCACGCGCGACATCAGCTGCCCGATCTGCTCCTGACCAAAGGACCTCATGTCCAGGTTGGCCACCTTGGCGTGCAGCGACGTCCTCAGATCGTAGATGATCTGATGGACCGTTCGGCTGTTCAGCAGCTCCGACAGGCCGCTGAGCAAGGTCCCTACTATGTGCAACCCCATGCTGGCCAGGAGGAATACGAGGAGCAAGCGCAGCTTCTCCGCCGTTGTCTTCGCCTTCCACGCGATCGGCAACAAGGCCGCTGTGCCGGTCTTGGCCTGGTCGGCGTCCTGAGTCGGTGTAGGCTTGGGGGGCCCCGTGACCTGCAGCGCCTCGTCCACCAGCCACTTTCCAAGGAAACTGAAGGCATACGGCGTTGCTGCAACCAGGGCGGTCAGGAGGAAGACCGTCGTCATGGCCCGCTTTCGCCGGCCCAGTTGCGTACGGATGAGTCGCCACACCACGTTCATGGCTGCTCCTCCTCGAGGGGTGGCAGCCGCTCTTCGCCGTACTGCTTGGCGTAGATGGTGCGATAGATGCTTCCAGGCCTTCTAACCAGGTCCTCGTGCGCGCCGCTTTCAACCACCTGGCCTTGGTCGAAGACGGCGATCCGGTCAGCCTCGCGGGCCATCAGCACGCGATGCACGATCAGAACGCACGTCCGGTCGCGCATGGCTTCGTGAATCGCGTGGATCGCGTCCTGGGCCGAGTCGGGGTCCAAGGGCGCGGTGGCCTCGTCTGCGATCAGGATGGACGGCTCGGAGAGAAGCGCCCGTGCGATCCCAATCCGCTGCCGGTTGCCCGCGGATAACTTCAGACCGCCTGTTCCCAATCGCGTCTCGTAGTCCATGTCCAGGCCATCGACAAACTCGTGAAGTCCGACCGCTTTGGAGACTTCGATCATGCGGTCGGTGGTCGTGTCCGGCTTGCCGTAGCAGAGGTTCTCTCGAATCGTCCCGTCCAGAATCGCCGACTCGGGCAGGATCATCGACAGCACGTGCCGGTAGCCCGGGAGTTCGTAGCGCCGGATGTCCTGGCCGTCTACCTCGATCGCCCCGTCTTGCGGGTCGTAGAACCGTCGAAGCAGCATGGCCAAGGTGCTCCGTCCGGCCCCGGAGGGGCCGACGATAGCCAGATGCGTGCCTGCAGGAATCTCGAGGTGCACGCGCTCGAGCACGGGTTGCGTCCGGTCGTACCCGAACGTCACGCCTTCGATCCGGATGTCGCCCTGAAGCGCCTCGATGGGCGCCGCGTCTGGGCTTTCCCGGATCGCCGGCTCCCGGTCGAGGATCTCACCGATGCGGTCCACGGAGACGCCAGCCTGGACGATCTCGTTGGCCACGGTCGAGAAGCGAACGACCGGTCCGAGCAGCTGCGTTGCGTAGGCGCAGAAGGCGATGACGTCGCCGTAGTCCATCGACCCGACCACGAAGCAGTAGCATCCGCCGCAGTAGATGAGCGTGTTGCCGATCTTGTTGATGAAGGCCGACAGCTGCGTGAAGGAGATGTTGTAGGCCGACCCTCGCACGGCCGCATCCATGACCTGCTTGGCCCGAGACGCGAAATGCATCGTCTCGGCCTTCTCCTGCCCATAGCTCTGGATCAGCTCGTGCGCGCTCAATCGCTCCTGGAGCGTCGAGGAGATGTGATCCATGTGGCTGCGCAGCGTCGCGTTGACGTCCTTGATCCGGCTCGAGAAGAACACGTAGTTCAAGTAGTAGAGCGGCAGCAGGCCGAGCGTCAGCAGCGACAGCTTCCAGCTCAACTGCAGCATGACGAATACCGCAAAGGCTACCGCCAGGACGTCCGTGAACAGCGTGATGATCCCACCGGTCACCACGCCGGAGATGGCCCCGACGTCGCCCATGAGCCGCTGGTTGATGCCGCCCACCGGCGTCTCGTCGTAGAACCGCATCGACAGTCGCATCAGATGCTCGAAGATGCGCTTGCGGGTCCTCGCGATCATCCCGAGGCCAATCCGGTTCAGCACGAGGCTATTGGCAACGTTGATCAGGGCCCGAAGCACGGGCACCGCGAACAGAAGCCCCATCACCAAGGGAAAGAGCCCCCAGTTCCCTTGCCGAGCAATGTCATTGACGAGCTGGCGCATCAACAGCGGCGGCGCCATGCCGATCAGGGTCAGGCAGCCCGTAAGCACGACCGCCACGATGAGCTGCGGCAGGAAGGGCCGGACGAACCCAACGAGCTTTGACATCACCGCCATGGATTGGAGCTCCACGCTGCCGCACGCGCACCTGATACGGTGCGGCGTCCACTAGCTAAGCGAAGCGCCGCCGGGGGTCAAGGGGCGCGAATCCGACGGAGTTCGCCGAGCCACACTCCGCGAGGGAGGGTTCTCCATGTGCGCAGCCAGCCAACTCACTGAAGTCGGGAGCCTGCCGCGGCGGACTGGACCGTGATGGTGGGATCCCTCAGATTCAGATGCTGAGCGAATCTGTCGCGAACACGAGCTCCAACACAGACCTGTCAGGCATCGCTTGCGCTTCTGCTCTACCGGTTTTCCGGAACGCCCCAGGCGTCCTCGGCGTACTGGCGCCACGGACTTGACCTGTGTTCGGGACCGACGTACGTTCGGACCCGCACGTCTGAGCCAACCGAGGGCAAGACACGAAGCGGTTAGGTGGTAGAAGCTCTCACGGCCAAAAGCGGATTCGAACGCCCATCCATGTTCCGCCGCGGTGAGGAGTCTTCTAGATGCTTAGCCCGGGAGTAGCAGCGGCGTCGCTGGAACATGGTTCATCGTTTCTGAGCACAGAGCGTCGCCAACGGAAGGCGGAGGAATTCCCAGCATGTTGCCGGCAAAGCTTGTACTCCGAGGTCTGGTCGGTCTATCCGCCCTTGGTCAAGTCGATCCGCGCGGACCCGACGACACGGCCATCGCGGAAGTCGCCTCGCTTGATGACAAGGTGAGCCGGCTGGAATCCCGCGTCGAGGCACACCAGGCGAGAATCCAGTCCCTCAAGGCGCAACTCGAGTCTTGCCAACACAGGTCGATCGATCGGGCGTCTGCCGCGGAGGTCCGCGAGGTGGTACGCGAGCTCATGGCCGATGCGAGCTTCCGCGATAGTCTCTTTCCCGAGATCCAACAGGTCGGCTACGAGAGGGGCTTCTACATCAAGAGCTCCGACGAGACGTTCCTGCTGAGAATCAGCGGCTTTGCGCACGTCAAATGGGCTGGCCAGAATCGTCAAACGGACAATCCTCGACGGCCGGGACGGCAAAAGCAAGACGACATCAACGGCGTCGAGATCGAGGACCTCCGCCTGATCCTGACCGGCCATATTCACTCGCCCAAGCTGACGTACCAGGTCACCACGACGGCCGACACGGACCAGGACCACGAGTGGCGGACGTGGCGGGCCTACGTGACGTATGCGTTTGCCGACGAAATGAAGATCTCGGCAGGCCTGTTCAAGATCCCGTTCGGCCGGCAGGAGCACGCCGGGAAGGCTGCCCAGCAGTTCGTCGACCGCTCGCTGGCCAATGAGGTGTTCAACCTCGACCGCGCCATGATCGCCATGCTTCACGGGACCTTCGCCAAACGCCTGGGTTACGCAATGGCGATTTCGAACGGATTCGCCTGTCCACGTGATAGCCCCAGCCGCGAGCAACTGGACACCAACTTCGCGTACACGGCCCGGCTGGTGGGGCACATCCTCGGCAAGCCGATCACGACGGAGAGCGATCTGGCCTGGTCAAAGGATCCGCAGTTGGAGGTGGGCCTGAGCTTCGGCTACAACGATGACAACGGCGATCGGAACGCGTCTGCTCTCTACAGCGTACCCGATCGGGTCCGGCGTGGGCGCGGCATCGGCGGCAATGCGCTGGCCGATCTGACCGGTACCGATCTGTACCAGTTCGGCGCCGACGCCGCCTTCCGCTACCGGGGCCTGTCCGTCACCGCGGAGTATTGGCTACGCACCATTGACGGTGACAGTGAGTTCAGCGCTTGGGAGCTGCGGACGGGCCGCGACGACACGAGCCATCAACAAGGCGGCTACGTCCAGGCCGGCTACTTCGTCCTGCCCAAAAAGGTGGAGGTGGCGGCCCGCCTTGGCGGCGTGTGGGACAACCACGGCGACGACGTGTGGGAGTACGCGTTTGGCGTGAATTACTTCCCGTGGGGAACCTACAACGTCTTGCTTCAGGCGGACTTCACCCGAATCGCCGAGGCACCGGTCGGCTCATCGGCGGCGAACTGGGGCCAGAACGACGAGATCAACATGGTCCGCCTGCAACTGCAGGTCAAGTTCTAGATGCGCTACGACCCGGTCACGACCGGGCGATGAACGGTGGACAATCCCCTCAGGCTGCCGTACTGGGCGTCCTGTACTGCTCAGGAACCACCTTGTTGGACAGAACCCCGAGCGAGAAGTAGATCTGCATCAGATCCTCCACGTTGATGTCAACGGGTCGAACGGCCTTGGCTGGCACGAAGATGATGCCCCCGGACATCGGCACGGGGGAGGTGGGGATATAGACCAGGCGGCAGTCCTGATCCCCGAACCGAAACACGTTCTCGGAGGCCTGAAGCCCCAGGAATCCCCCGCCGTGCTCCTTTCCGAAGTCGCAGTACACCACCTGCATCGCCTTCATCTCATCGCGATCGTCCTTCCTGACCATGTCGACCACCTGGGATACAGGCCCGTAGATCGTGCTCATCAGGGGAATCCGGTTGATGGCGGCGTCGACCCCCTCCTCGAACCCGTACCGGGCTGCCGACTTGACCACGGCGCCGAGCAACCAGATCGCTACCAAAACAACGACGTAGCCCACGACCGACGCGACGGCCTCATTCGTCGCGAAGCGCAGCCCCACCGAACGCAGGACGGTCCCGAGCGGACTCCCTGGCCCCAACCAGTCCCGCAGCGCGCCTGCCACCCACCCCATGATCCCGATGGTGATGGCTATCGGCAGCACGACAAAGAAGCCGGCCAGAAACGTCGAGACGATTCCTCGGTTCCAACACCATGCGATCGCTCGTTTCATTAGGGGTCTCCTTGGCTATTGGCAGGCTCTCCACCTTGAACTGGCTGTCCGCCGCCTGAGGGTTGCCTTGCTTGTCAAAGTCCTATCGGAAAGACCTCGTGTGATGCGAGCTGTGCCGGTCTGGTCTTCCCGGGTCAACCGGCCAGCTTGATGACCACGAGGGTGACGTCATCCGTCTGCGGGCTTCCCTCGCGGAAGCTGTTCAGAGCATCGATGACGGCCTGGCAGATCTCGGACGCGGGGCGGTCGGCCTGGGATTGGATGATTGCGTGGAACGCGTCGGTGCCGAAGAACTCGCCCTTCCGATTGCGGGCCTCCCAGATGCCATCGGTGCCGACCGCGATGATGCTGCCGGGGGGCAACTGCTCCCGGACATACTCTTCGTACTCCCAGGCCGTGCCGATGCCCAGCGCCACCCCCCCTCCCCTCAGCGGCTCGATGCGCTCGCGGCTTGCGTCGTAGAGGACCGGGGGTTCATGGCCCGCATTGGCCCAGCGGATCCATCTTTCTGAGCCGTTGATCACCATGTACAGGAGCGTCATGAACTGCCCCGGTGGCGTGTCTGCGGTCAGGCGGCTGTTGATCCCCTGCATCAGCTTCGCCAGCTCCTCCACCGTGTGGGCTCGGTCTCGAACCAGCGCCCGCGCGCTGGTCATCAGCAGCGCCGCGGGGATCCCGTGACCGGAAACGTCGCCGATCGCAATGGCCAGCTGCTGGGGGGGCAGTCCGGAGATGTCGAGGAAGTCGAAGTAGTCCCCGCCCGTCTCATCGCAGTAGATGCTCTTACCCGCCACGTCCAGGCCTTCGACGTTCGGCGGCTTCTGCGGCAGCAGGTTCTGCTGGATCTCCGTTGCCAACGCGAGCGATTGCCTGATCCGCATCCGGTCGCGGAGTTGGGGGACCATCTCGTCGAAACTGTCCCCCAGCTCACCCAGCTCGTCGCGACTGTGCACGTTGGCCCGCACATCCAGGTCCCCATGGGCAATCCTTCGCGCCGCTTCGGCGAGGCGCCGGACCGGCCGTGTCACGGTCCTTGCGCCCACGTAGGCGACGACGATGATGACCAGACACGCGGCCGCCAGAGCAATGGCTGCCACCTGGAGATACGTCTGGGTCAGCGACAGCACGGCCTGCTCGGCCTTGACCGCCTCAGCGACAACATCGTCGTGAGGAAGGATAACCAGAAGGTAGGTGACGTCCTTCCAGACACGTCCGTACGCCCAGAGCGCAGGACGACCTTCGAATCGCAACTTCCGGACGCTTGACACGCCTCGCGCCATGTCGCCGAGCAGCTCGCGGAACTCGCTTGGGTCCTCCGATTCGATCCAGACAGATTTGAGTGGGGCCCGCCAATGCGTTTCGTTCTCGTGCGCGACCGGTCGGGCAAGGGTGTACAGGCCCAGTGCGTCCGTCCCAATCGCCGAAACGTCCGTGTCCTCCGGATCGGTCGGGTCGAATCCATCCCTCGGGGCGAGGGCAACCAGGACCGCCACCGACGATCGATGTCGAGGCAACTTGGAGCGCTCGAGGACGTCCGTGACGGCCACGTCTATCGCTGTGACGCCCGCGAACGACCCGTCCGGACGATAGACCGGAATCGAGGCCGTCAGCACCGGTTGCCGCGAAGAGACGTCAACGTACGGCTGCGTCCAGCAGAGCCCCTTCTTCTGTCTGGCCCGGATGTACCAGTCGCGCTTCCGATGATCGTAGTCTGGTGGATAGCCTCCGTGTCCCGGATAGCACCCGAAGGCCCCGCTCTCGAGGCCCGTATACTGCCAGAAGAAGATGTCGGCGTATTCGCGGTACAGGGCTCGGTAGGCATCGGTCATGCCAACGAGCTTCCGGACGTCCTTGGCAGCGTCGTCCTCTGTCGCCCCCGGGGCCAGCTTGAAGACCTGATCGCCAAACGCCAGCGGCATGGGCGTGTGCTCGCCGTTCGCGGCAACGCGAAAGTGGCGCTTGTTCGTGGCCAGGTCACGAGCCGCGTAGACCCCCCGGTCGTAGTCTTCCGAGTAGTACGCCTTGCCGTCAGAGGCGGCTTCGCCCCCCAGACATCGCGCCACGTCTTTCGCCTGGAGCTGAAGGGCCAGCTCGATGATCTTCCCTTCTCTGCCCAACACGGCGGCTTGCCCTTCGACGAACAACCGCAGCCGCTGCGTCGCACGCCGGACCAGGGCCTCCCGCGCAGCCGCCCCCACCTCCCTGCCGAGGCGAGAGGTCGCCCGGCGGTCCAGCAGGGTGACGACCAGCAGCGGGATCAGGGCAATCGCCAACAGGAGTATCAGCAGCTTCGACCGAATGCGCATCGCATTCTCCCTTGCCTCCTTGATGGTAACGCATTCTATCCGTGGGACCATCGTCAGGCCATTGATCGACAAGGGGTCAGATGCGCATGCAAAGGACGAGAACGGCCAGACGCGCCCCGGAGGGAGCTTGACGGTTCAGGCCTCTTCGGTGAGTTTGTGCGACAGAGCACGTTGGGGGAGGGTGATTGGGCAGGAGGCCCGTGCGGGAGGTGGGCGTGATGAGCGGCGGTGAATCGGCTCGGTCGGACCGTCGGGGGTTCCTCAAGGGGACCGTGGGTGCCGCTGCGGCGGGGATCGTCGGGAGGCAAGCGGTTGCCCACGCGGCGAGCTCGGCTGGGGCGTCCAAGGTCATGCGGCTGGGCGCGCCCGTCTTCGCCAAGACCCAGGACCCACAGGAGCTCGCCCGAGCGCATCGGACGCTGGGCTATCGGGCGGCGTACTGTCCCCGCGTGTCGCTGAAGGACACGGCCCGGATTCGCGAGATCGCCGAGGCCTACGCCAAACATGACGTCGCGATCGCGGAGGTCGGTCGGTGGTGCAACCTGCTCGAGGCGGATCCGGCCAAGCGGAAAGCGAACCTACAGAAGGTCACCGATGGCCTGGCCCTGGCCGACGCGATCGGCGCGCGGTGCTGTGTGGACATCGCCGGGTCCTTCAACGAGAAGGTCTGGTACGGCCCGCATCCGGACAACGTCTCGAAGCGGTTCTTCGACGCAACGGTCGAGAACGCGCGGCGCATCATCGATGCGGTGAAGCCGAAACGGGCCAAGCTCTGCCTCGAGATGATGGGCTGGGCGCTGCCGGACAGTGCCGACGCCTACGCGGCGCTGCTCGAGGCCGTCGATCGGAAGGCGTTTGCGGCCCACCTGGACCCGTGCAACCTGATCAACTCGCCGCGGCGCTTCTACGACAACGCCCGTGTGATCAACGCGTGCTTCGACAAGCTGGGCCCGTCGATCGTGAGCTGCCACGCGAAGGACCTGACGTGGGACGTCGAGATGAACGTGCACTTCCGCGAGGTGACGGTCGGCACGGGCTCGATGGATTACCGCACGTATCTGCGGCGGTTGGCGGGCCTGAGACGGGACGTGCCGTTGATGTTGGAGCATTGCCCGAACGCGGAAGAATACGACAAGGGCCGACGTCACCTGCTCGCCCTGAGCCGCGAGATGGGCCTGAGTTTTGGATAAGGCGGCGGCGCGACCGGGGTGCACCTTAGTGACCCATACGTGCCAGCGCACCGAAGCCCCCGGATTGGGAAGGGATTCTGGGAAATCATCGAGAACCGAAAGGCATTGGGCGCGGCATGATGAACTGTGCCGAGAAGCTGAAGCGATGCTGCCCAACCAAGGCAGGCCGGAGTCCCTGCATTTGGGATATGGTCGCAGGTCGGCGGTCATCACGCGGACTCCCGCGTGGGGTCGTCATGGAACAGGTTAATGTAGTCGTGGTAGAGGAATCGACGGTTCCTGGTTTGGCCGGTCATTTCGCGAAGGATGCCGTTTTCGTCCAACTTGGCCACCAGGTCATTTGCAGCGGGATAGGTCGTGCCAATGAGATCCTTTACTTGGTTGACCGATACGATGGGATGGAGGTAGAGGTATTCAAGTGTGCGGTGACCATTGCCGGCGGCCCGGCCTAGGTGGTCGGTGATGGTTTGTCGATGCTCCTCGCGGAGAGTGAGGATTCGCCGAGCGGTCTCAGTCGCCTGCTGACTGACTTCGAAGACCCCTTGCAGGAAGAACGCAAGCCACGCTTCCCAATCTCCGGAGTCGCGGACCGCCTGAAGCTTCTCATAGTATGCTTGCCGATGGCGCTTGAAGTAATGCGACAAGTACAGGACAGGTTTCAACAGGACCTCGCGCTCGCACAGCAGGAAGGTCACTAGTAGCCGTCCAACCCGACCATTGCCATCGAGAAATGGGTGGATCGTTTCGAACTGGGAGTGAGCCAGTCCGATCTTGACTAGCAGTGGCAGCCGAGCGGTATCATGTAGGAAACGTTCCAGGTCGGACATGGCTCGGGGCACTTCGTCAGGTGGAGGTGGCACGAAAGCGGCCTCCGCGAGCGTGGAGCCAGGCGGCCCGATCCAGTTCTGAGTGGTACGAAGCTCTCCAGGGCTGGATTGCGAGCCTCGGACGCCGGTCAGGAGTTTTTGGTGGATCTCGCGGATTAGCCGCACCGAAACGGGAAGTTTGGCCAGCTGGCCAAGGCCGTGGTTCATGGCCTCGATGTAGTTGACCACCTCCCCAACATCGCGTGGACGATCAGAGGAGAGCACCTCAGCTTCGGCGGCAAGCACGTCCTGCAGAGAGCTTTGCGTGCCTTCGATCTGGCTTGACAGAACCGCTTCCTTTCGGACGTACATGTAGACGAACAGGTCAGGGTGCGGGAGCGTTTGGATGGAGCCATCGAGGCGACCAAGGGCCCGATCTGCCTTGGAAAGGAGGTCCTGCAGATCTTCGTCTAGCCGGAGTGGCGGATCGGGAGGCAAAGGTACCGGGATGAAGGCACGGTAGCCTGTCGCTTGCTGAACGTATTTCCCTGCCCTAGAAGGGTTCATGGTTGTCTTCATCTGTCCGCCCTTGCATCACCCAGCCTTTCCTACAGCTCATGCTGCGGCCTCATATTAAGGGCTGCCCTTATTATAAGGGGGCCCGTGCCACATATTCAACTCAGGCCTTACTCACCGTACTCTCCTAAACCCATGCGCCAGGCCCCAGACCACACATGGATTCGGCCAAGTCTTGTGCCGTGAAGCACAGCATGTCGTACTCATACCTTACGCGGGGGGCGATCCCGATCAGCTTCTCTTCGTCTACCACTGCTCCGAACCTCCAATCCGGCGCCAAGCCGCTGGCTTGCCTGGGTGTGCCAGCGACTATACTACCCCTGCTTAGGCGCCGTTCAAGCGCATCCCGGACTGACGGTGGCGGGGCACGCCCTCCCATGTGGCGAGGACAGACGGCCGGTCCTGAAGGGACTTAGGGCGGCATGTGCCGTTGGGCAGCAGAAGCTGCCGGTCAGGATGGTAGCCGTTCAGGAATCGACCGGGACGGCCGACTGATCATCGGCCAAGCATCGCCCGGCGCCGCGCTGTCCAACCATCCCTGCAGCTCGGCGCCCGGGGGACGACCATGCTCAATGGGCACGCGCCGGCTGTCTCGACGTCTCTCAGCATCAGGGGCTCGACATCGCAGATAGGATGCGTCACAATCCACGCGATGCCCACGCCGGAGACGCCCGCACAGTTTGTCGCCAAGTGGTCGCAGACCGACCTATCGGAGCGCGCGGCCAGCCAGGAACACTTTATCGACTTGTGCCGCATGCTCGGACAGCCTACACCCGCCGAGCACGACGCCACAGGGGCTGAGTACACGTTCGAGAAAGGTGTGGCCGTGACCGATGCGGCCTCGCGCGGCTCCCGGGGAGAACGCGGCTTCGCCGACGTGTGGTGGAAGGGCAAGTTTGCCTGGGAGTACAAGCGCAAGGACAAGTACAAGAACCTCGCCGAAGCCTGCCGCCAGCTCTGCTAGTACCGCGAGGCGCTCGAGAACCCGCCGCTCCTCATCGTCAGCGACATCGCCCGGACTGAGATCCACACGAACTTCACCGGCACGAGAAAGGAAGTCCACGTCGTCGAGTTGGACCGGCTCGCCGAGCGCGAGTCGCTCGATCTACTCCGGCGTGTCTTCACCGACCCCGAATCGTTCCGCCCCGAGGTGACCAGCGAAGGTGTCACTGAGGCCGTCGCCAAGGAGATCGGCGCGCTGGCCCTACAGTTCCGCACCCGAGGCCACGACCCGCACGAGACCGCCCACTTCTTGATGAAGTGCATGTTCTGCCTGTTTGCCGAGGACATCGGCCTGTTGCCCGGCCGCTTGTTCCAGCAACTGTTGACCCAGTGGCAGTCGAAACCCCCCGAGCTGGTCAAGCGGCTGACCGACCTGTTCGATCAGATGCGGACGGGCGGCGCGTTCGGTGTCGAGGAGATCGCCTACTTCAACGGCGGCCTGTTCGACGAATCGCCCGCGCTGGAGATGAACGAGCACGAGGCGGGCGTCCTGCTGGTGGCCGCCAAGCAGGACTGGGGCAGCGTCGAGCCGGCCATCTTCGGCACGCTGTTCGAACGGTCGCTCGATCCGAACACGCGGGCGCAGATCGGCGCGCACTACACGAGCAAGGAGGACATCCTGCTCGTCGTCGAGCCGGTCGTGATGGCCCCGCTGCGTCGTGAGTGGGCCGAAGTCCAGGAGAAGGTCGACACGCAGCTCGCCCGCCGTCGCAAGGCCAAGACCAAGCCCACGCGCGCCAAGGCCGACGCCGCCATCGAGAAAGCGCTGCACGGCTTCGTCCACCGCCTCGCGTCGGTCCGCATCCTCGACCCGGCCTGCGGGTCGGGCAACTTCCTGTACGTGGCCATCCAGCAATTGCTCGATCTGGAAAAGGAGGTGATCACGCACGCCGCCCGGCCCGACATCGGCCTGGGGCTGTTCCCGCGGGTCCGGCCGACGCAGTTGCACGGCATCGAGATCAACCCCTACGCGGCCGAGCTGGCCCAGGTCGTCATCTGGATCGGCTACTTGCAGTGGATGCGCGACAACGGCTTCGCCGCCCCCCGCGACCCGATCCTCGAACCGTTGCAGACCATCGAGAACCGCGACGCGATTCTCGCGTTTGCACCGCCCGAGCCGCGGGGCCCAACCGAGGTCGTGCCCAAACCGCGGGCCTCAACCCGCGTCGTGCCCGAGCCGCGGGTTTCAACCCGCGCGGACGACTCACGCCCGCCGAAAGACCGTTCGGATGCGAGACAACCGCGCGACATGAATGTCGCGGCTCGGGCCAAACGTGCGCACCGCGCCCCCGAACCGCGAAGTTCCTCGCGCGTCCGGGCCGAGCCGCGGGATTCATCCCGCGCGGAAACCGCGTCCCACGCAGTGAATTCATCGGGTCCCGGACCGCCGCGCGACATGAATGTCGCGGCTCGGGCGCGACCGGCGCCGTGGCCCGACGCCGACTTCATCATCGGCAACCCGCCGTTCTTGGGGTCGAAGCTCTTCCGCCAGCAAGGGCTGGACGACGACTACATCGAGGCGCTGTTCACCGCCTATGACCTGCCCAACACGTCCGACCTGTGCTGCTACTGGTTCGAGCGGGCCCGGCAGGAAATCGAGGGCAACCCGAGCATCCGCGCCGGCTTGCTCGCCACGCAAGGCATCCGCGGCGGGGCCAACCGAAGGGTCCTCGAACGGATCAAGCAAACCGGCGACATCTTCATGGCCTGGTCAGACCGCGAATGGGTTCTCGACGGCGCGGCGGTCCACGTGTCAATCGTGGGGGTCGATGGCCGACTTCAAGCCGAAAGGGTCCTTGATGGGCACCCCATCGGTCAAATCAACAGCGACCTTACGGAAGGCGCCGACACGAGCAGTGCGAAGATCATCGGCGCCAATCAGAACATCGCTTACATGGGTGACACGAAGGTGGGCCCCTTCGACATCAAGCTGGACGTAGCGCGGACGTTGCTGGCATCGCCCAATCCGCACGGTCGGTCCAACGCGGATGTCGTGCGCCCCTGGGCGAACGGGCTCGACTTGACGCGACGCTGGAGATCCATGTGGATAGTTGACTTCCCACCGGGCATGTCCCTTGAGGATGCCAGCCTGTACGAGGCTCCCTTTGAGCATGTGCGGCAACATGTGCACCCGATGAGAAGAACGGCGCGGTCCGGCGACGCGACAGGCGTACCTTGGTGGATACATCAGCGCCCGCGTCCCGAGATGCGCGCGGCGCTTCCGAAGACCCGCTTCGTGGCTACTCCCAATCTGACGAAGTACAGGGCTTTTGCGTTTCTTTCCAGTAGTGTCCTCCCCGATCATCAGCTGATCGCCTTCGCCCGGTCGGACGACTACTTCTTTGGTGCGCTACACAGCTCGATCCATGAGCTTTGGGCGCGGCGGATGGGGACGCAGTTGCGGGAGGCGGAATCGGGGTTTCGCTACACGCCGACGACGTGTTTCGAGACGTTTCCGCTGCCGTGGTCGCCGAACGCCGAGCCGCGGGATTCGTCCCGTGTCGCGCCCGAGCCGCGGGATTCATCCCGCGCGGAGCACCCATTCCGCGAGGCAGATCCATCCCGTGCGCGACGCCGCGGCGGAACGTACTTGCTGACCTGGACGACCTACGGGTCTTGGCTGCCCGGCGATGAACGTGGATTCGTGGGTCGCGTACCGGATGGCGAGGCGGGACACGTCGTCCACAACCTCCCCGGTGAACCCTACGACGCGGATGAACCCGCGCTGCGTCGTTCCGCCGGAGCCCAGCAGAAGGGACCCACCGTGACGCTCGACGGCGCGGCTGCGGACGTCTGCGCCGCTGCCTTTCGCGAGGTGAGCGACACGCATGGCGTCGTCATCCATGCCGCAGCGGTCATGGCGAATCACGTTCACCTCGTTGTGAGCGCCGAGGACGCCGACGGCGCCCGCTTGCTGCAGTTGTTCAAAGGCGTCGCGTCACGACGCCTCGGGCAGCGCTTCGGACGCCGACCCGGCGGCAGCTGGTGGACGCGGCACGGTTCGCGCCGACTCCTCCGCGACGAACGGGCCGTCGAGCAGGCGATTCGCTACGTCATGACGCAGGAGGCGCCGCTGGTCGCGTTTGACCATGATCCGCGCGACATGGGCGGTCCGCGCGACATGAATGTCGCGGCTCGGGCGGGTCGCGCGCAGCGCGTGCCCGAGCCGCGGGTTTCAACCCGCGCGGAGCATCCATCCGGCACCCAAGACTCCCTTCGCGCCGAACGCGAACTGTACGACCGAATCAGCAAAGCGGCCAAGGCGCTCAACGAGCAGCGCGAGCGGTGGCTGAATCCGCCGGAGTGGATCGGGCCGATCGCCGAGCAGGTCGACGCCGAGGACGACTTCGCCGAGGTGCCCGAAGAAGCACGGGCGCTGATCCGTCAGTCGGCGATCATGGCGCGGGCGGCCAAGGACAAGCGGCTCAAGCAGCGCACGCTGACGAACCTCTACAACGAACGGCCCACCTGGCTAAGGCTGGCCCACGAGGCCCTGGACCGGGCGGTCCTGGCGGCCTATGCGGCCGTCGACCCGGAGGGCGCGTGGGACGAGGACTGGGCTGAGGTCTGGACCGAGACCGGCGCCGGCCAACCCCTCCCCGACGATCACACGCTCACCGAGAAGCGCAAGGAAGTCGACCAACGCGTCCTGGCCAACCTGCTCCGGCTGAACCTGGCCCGGGCCGGACCGGCAGGTTGACGGGTTGGTGTGCGAGTTGCACGGCCAGACGGACGACGAGATCCGCATCGTCGAGGAAGCCACCCGATGGAAGCTCGCGGATTGGGGAGGGATTGCGGGGAATCGTCGAGCACTGAAAGGCATTGGGCGCGGCTGGATTCGAACCAGCGAAGGCGAACGCCAACGGGTTTACAGCCCGTCCCCTTTGGCCACTTGGGTACACGCCCTGTTTGTCTGCCGCCTGCGGGGTTCCCGGGATCTGCTGTCTCTGGTCCTCGAGGTCTGTCCCAGAGTGAACCACGACGGGGCCGACGTCTTCTTACGGCACACCAACCGGCCAGATTATACCATCCGTACCGAGAGGTGAGCAACCCGCTTGGGCCCGGCCGGCCACCTGGCGAGCGCCGGTCCCCCACAACGACGCGCCGGCCCGCGATCCCTCGGGACCGCGGGCCGGCGCGTTGCAGAAGGGTGCCTCCAGGCGGTCGCTCAGCCGCGTCTCCGGCGAGCGAGCAGGGCCGCCCCGCCGCCCACGAGCAGCAGCGCGGTCGCCGGCTCCGGGATGGTCCAGCCCATGTCCGCCATCATCTGCCACTCCAGTTCCGTGGGCGCTCGGATCTCTTCGCCCAGGTCGATGTAGGGCGTCATCAGGCCGCCCCCGGTAATGTCCTCATCGAGATGGGCCAGGCTTGATCCGGGCTGAAACAGGTAGGGCGCGTAGATCGGCACGTTGCCGCCGAAGTAGTCAACGGAGTTGGGACCCGTGAAGTAGACGGGATCGTCCGTTTCGTTGAAGTTCCCGGGGGTCCCAGTCCCGCCACTCGAGGGCCTGTTGCCGGCGCTGTCCATCAGGAGCTTGTCCCATTCCCTCAAGCCCTCCCATCCCAACCACGCACCTGCGCTGGTGGCGCTGCCATAGACATTGCCCCAGTCATCGAAGCTGTAGTCATAAGAGTCCGAGAAGCCGAGGGCATGGCCGATCTCGTGGGTGACCACGGAGCGGAAATCTATCTCGCTGCCGGTTGGGCTATCGGTTCCGATGTTCCAGGCATACCCCGCGGCGGTGATGTCGTACTGGATCATGCAGTCCCAGTCGTCCCACAGGCCGTTGTAGTTCACCCCGTCGCGCCACACGTGCTCCGGGTAGCTCCACGAGCTGACGCCGTCGCCATTCGTGGGGCTGTACGAGCCGCCCAACACGCCCGTCCCATAGGGATCGAGCTCAGACCAGACCATGTGCAGTTGGACCTGGCGGCCGGGAACGTTGAGGAGTCCGATGTCCCAGGTGTTGATGCACGCGATGACGTCGCTCATTTCCTGGGCGGTCCAGTTCTTCTCGCTGTTGATGTTCTCGGACGTGCTCCACCGCGTACTGTCGCCGTTGTTGTGGAACGTCACCGTGAACGGACCAGCATCGACGACGGTCGGTGTGGCCTGGGCGACGCTGACACCCCACAGGATCGCCGCAACCGACAGAACACAAATCGCCCCATTCCCGAGAACGAGCCGACGGCAAGCGCTCGTGTTACCGGACATACGTTTCACCTCTTTCCTCAGGCACGTCAGACCCTCGCGTCCGCAGGAGGCAGACCCATCGCCTACCCCCGAGACCCGATTACGGACTCAGACTTCGGCGTCAGGATACACTGAGGACTTCACCCCCGTTCGTCTTCCTGACACTATCTGATAGGCGCGCCGCGCCGCGCAAGTCAAGGTCCGGATTCCTTTTCTACGAATATCCGCTATCACCTGCACCAATCGGGACGGCAGCGGCGATTCACAAGAAGGGTCCTTGCGATATCCCATGCGCCGCAGGGCGATTTGATGACGGGCGCAGAGGGTGATAATGTACCGCCCCGGCAGCATCGAGGGTCGAGCCATGGGGTCCAGGTCACAGCTTCGCAAGCCCGGGGCGTCCTCCCCGCCGGGTGCGTCGTCCGGCGGCAGCCGCATCAACGGGCCCGACCGGGTCGGGTGGCGTTGGCTGCTGGCGGTGCTCTTTGCCGCGCTACTGTATCGAGGTCTATGCTTCTCGATTCTGCGCGGGCATCCGCTGTTGGCCTATCCGATCGTCGACGCCGGGTTCCATGATGCCTGGGCCAATCGGATCGTATGCGGCGACTGGCTGGGCC
Source organism: uncultured Planctomycetales bacterium (assembly GCA_964390905.1). Lineage (GTDB taxonomy): Bacteria > Planctomycetota > Phycisphaerae > UBA1845 > JAFGLZ01 > JAFGLZ01. Next base: position 18,838 of record CAYMLO010000163.1, read on the forward strand.
ACGGCCCCGACGACGTCTTCAAGCCGCCGTTGTACCCCTATCTCCTGGCCGTTATCTACGCCGTGTTCGGCAGACAGGTGCATGCGGCGCAGTGGGCACAATTCCTGCTGGGCGCCCTGTCCTGTGTGTTCGTGGCGATCCTCGCGGGGCGCTTGCTGGGGCGAACGACGGGTTGGGTCGCGGGGCTGATCAGCGCCCTGTACGCACCGTATGTCTTCTTCGAGCTGCAGCTCCTGACACCGAGCGTCAGTGTCTTCCTGAACTTGCTGGCCGTGTTGCTGCTGGTGACGCCGGCCAACCGACCGCGTGCACACCTGCGCGATCTCGGAGCCGGGGGGGTCTTCGGGGTGTCGGCCGGTGTGCGTCCGGATGTGGTCGTGGCCGCGTTGCTGGTGGTCTTGTTGGTGATCGGACGCTGGGACAGGTCCGTCTGGCGCCGCAGGATCGTGCGTCTTCTGTGCGTTGGGGCTGGGTTGGCGGTCGTGGTCGCGCCCATCGCCGTTCGCAACCGCGCGCTGACGGGTCAGTGGATCCCCATCTCCAGCAACGCTGGCATCAACTTCTACGTCGGCAACGTGGCCTCAGAGGACGGGACGACGGCTGTCCCCGTGGGGCTGCGCTGGGAGCGCTTGGTCGCTCAGGTCCCCCAGCGGCTCTTGGAGAAGCCCGCGTCCGCGAGCCGATGGTGGCGCCAGAAAACCTGGGCGCACATCCGATCCGAGCCGGGCAACGCACTGGCCAAGCTGGGCACCAAGACCGTTGCATTCCTGAACCGGCGAGAGTTCCGCAACAACATCTCGTTTCACTTCTTGCAGGACCATTGCTGGCCGATGCGGGCGCCGTTCGTGCAGTTTGGGCTGATCGTGCCGCTGGCCGGGTGCGGGTTCGTGGCGCTGTGGCGCCGAGGCGTGGGGGGCGGACGGGGTGCTTCGGTCCTCTGTGGCCTTTGGGTGGCTGCCTACGCCGTCCTGGGCATTGTCTTCTTCGTGACCGCTCGGTTCCGACTGCCGGCTGTTCCGTTCCTGATCGTTCCTGCTGCGTGGGCGGTGGTCCAGATCGTTGGCCTGATCCGGGGCCGCGAGTTCAAGGGGTTGTTGGCCTATGGCGTAGGGGTTCTGATCCTGGTCGGGCTGACGTGGCCCATGTGGCTCGGTTCTCCGGAGGCCGGGCGGGTGCGGGATCACGTGAATCTCGGCAACAGCCTCCGCGCGGGCGGCAGGCATCAAGAGGCTGCAGACGCCTATCGGCGGGCGCTTGACCTCTCCCCCCGGGACCCGGACGCGAACTACCTGCTGGCGCGCCTGCTGCTGCCGAGTGCACCGGCCCAAGCGCTGGTCCACCTGGAGACGGCCCGGCAGGTCCTGCCGGATTCGCCGGACCTGCTGTTGGCGACGGGACAGGCGCACATGGCATCGCGGGATCGCGATCAGGCAAGACGGGCGCTTGAGTCGCTGATTCGGCTGTCTGAAACGTCGAACTTGTGGCCCAAGCGGGCGGCTTGGGCCACCGCCCACATCATGCTGGCCGACCTGTCGCCCAACCAGTCCCGCGCCCATTGGGATCGGGCGTGGTCGATCGACCCGCGAACTGCGGCGGAGGCGTCCTTCCTCAGACGCCGGGACCTCCAACGCGTTCTGGAGACGTTCCGGGCCGAAGCGGCCGCCAAGACATGGGACTGGTATTCGCAGGCCAATCACGGCCTGGTGCTGCTCGAACTGGGCCGCGCGGACGAGGCAGTGTCGGCGCTTCGCCGGGCGGTTCGACTAGACCCGACACGGGAGGCGCTCAAGTACCAGCTTGCCCGAGCCCTGCTCGAGTCAGGCAAGACGGCTGAGGCCCGCGGTCTGCTCGACGAGGTCGACCGCCTCCTGCCGGATTGTCCGTTGCGGCGGCAGGTAAGGAAGCTGCGGGGTCGGGCCGCGACGACATCGGTTCCGGCAGGTCAATGACAAAGGGCGAAGCCGCTTCCGGCTTCGCCCTGTGGTCTGGCGCCTGTTCGATCCGTGCCTAGTGCTCTGTCTCCCGAGAATTGATGGACTGAAGTAGGCTTCTTTGCCGATG
>CAYMLO010000164.1:0-20687 GCA_964390905.1 uncultured Planctomycetales bacterium
GGGCCATCGGGAAACTGGCCCACCACTACAAGATGTGCGGCCGTTCAGGCTTGACGTGTATGAGACAGAAGATGACAGCCCGACAGGACCTACCTAGCCTCTGTGCGCAACCTCTACCCGAACGGCCATGGCGCACAGGACCTGTCACTAGGCCCTACGCTAATGGCATTATAGGCCGTTGTCCCGGTTCGCCGCAATGCTCTGGCAGCGTTTTTTTTCAACGTTGCGCCCTCGGTTGCCGACTCATCGGACCTCACGATGCAGGAACGGCGCTCTGGCGTCCAGACCGCGGGCAGATGAGACGTGCATCCATTGTCAGGTGACGTGCTAGGCGAAAAGGGGACCGACACGGAGGCTCGGGCAGCAGGGCCTAACAGGTCCCTTTTTTTGCTATCGTGCCTCGTTTGGGGTAGAATACAAGTGGATGGAGGGCCCGGTGGATGGTCTAGGCCGATTGAAGCCGACACCATCTGGTCGGTTGTGGGGCCTGGGTATCACGCCGCCTCCCGGTGTAAGTCACGTCTCGGTTGACGCGCTGAAGCGAACTGGTAAGGAGTGAATCATGGGAAGGCACGCGCTTGTGGGCGTAGTCTGCGCGGTGAGTTTCCTCGTCCCGCCAGCGGCCATCGCGGACTACTATGACTGCTTCAACGACGGATGGTATGAGCGGGATCCCAACGATCCGCGCTACGATGCCAATTACCCCTATTGGACGGACCCCAACAACTGCGTCCTGTGGGACATCGACAACCCGGATTGGAACCCCGGGACGATCATCGGCGAGGCCTCGCTGATGACGGCCCAGGATGGGTGGCTGCGGACTTGGGCTGGGACGGTATGGTTCCCGTTCTGCGCCATCGCGGGCATGGTCGATGACGGGGACCCGGACCCCAATACGAGCATGACGCTCTATAGCGACATGGCGCCGCACTACATCGTGGCCAAGATGAAGGTGCCGTTCGACGACAAGGGTGAGATCGGCCTGTTCACCCACGCGGACCCCGTGGGCTGGCTGGGGTACTGTGCTACGGTGGAAAGCGAGGATGACAACCGGTACGCCCTTTACAGCGTCAACGCCGACGACTGGAAGGGGAAGGGGGGGTACGACCGTCCTGACCTCGACATGCTGGGCGGGTTCTGGATGGTCCTGCAGTGGGACGGCGACGGCGATCCGAACAACAGCTATCTCAGGACGGCGGCCTGGAACGGTGACAAGTTCGACTGGGACGGGGTCTGGGACATCGATCTGCATGTGCTGACGAACTGGGATCCGAATGAGATTGGCGGCGAGGGGCATCTCTATTGGGCGAGCGGGGAGACGGCCGTGGCGACGATCGGCGCCCCGGAGAATGGTAGCCCCAACATGGCCGACGGGAAGTTCGACTGCATCGAGGTGCGGTGGGGGACGTTCACGAACGTCTCGCACGCGCTCAGTCTAACGGTCACCAACGACCACATGGGATCGGTCCTGATCGATCCGGATCTGCTCGACGACTCCAACAACATCGATCCGAACTACTGGGATCCGACGGACTGGACCGCGCTGCGACGGTACACGAACGGGACGCAGGTGGTGCTGACGGCCCAACCGTTGAGTGGCAAGTCGCTCAAGCACTGGATCATCTGGGATCCCAATCACCCGGGCGACGCCAATTACGTCGCACAGGACACCAACACGGTCCTGTACCTGACGATGGACGCGGACTGGGTGATCGAAGCAGCCTTCAAGTGCGGCGGGAGCAGTGCGCTGCCTCCGATCGCGATGGTGCTTCTCGGCTTGACGCTGACGCTGATCATCCGCCGCATCCGATAGGGTTGGACGCGTGTGGTGTGCGTGGGAGGAGTGCGTTCGGCCCGAGAATATTGTGACATAGGAGGGCACGCGGTAAGAGTTGGGCCTGAATGTCCCCCGAGATTATTCTGTTGCCTCTGCTGCGCCGTACTGCATAGAATGTCTGCCTGGAGGATTGGGCAGTCGGTCCGGGCCCAGGACCCCAGCGACCGGGTGAGTGTCATCGCTGCGCATCTCGACTCACTGCCCTGGGAAGAAAATCACGTCTTGGTGATCATGGTCAAGCGAGCAGGAAGGAGGAACCCCATGGTGAGGTATGGTTGGATGATGGTTGCAGTCTGCGCACTGGGCATCGTCGCGCCGCCGATAGCCTGGGCGGACTACTACGACTGCTTCAACGACGGGTGGTACGAGCGGGATTCGAACGATCCGCGCTACGATGCCAACTACCCCTACTGGACGGACCCCAACAACGCGGTCACGTTCGACATCGACAACCCGGATTGGGAGGCCGGGACGGTCATCGGCGAGTCGTCTTACATGTCGGCGCAGGACGGGTGGGTGCGGACGTTTGCCGCCACGGTGTGGTTCCCCTTCTGCGCGTTCGCGGCCTCGGTCAGCGACGGTGATCCGGACCCCAACACGAGCATGACGTTCGGCAGCGACATGGCCCCGCACTACATCGTGGCCAAGATGGAGCCCAAGCATACCGACAAAGGCGAGCCAGGTCTGTTCATGCACGCCGATCCCGTCCAGTGGACGGGCTACGCGGTGACGTTGGAGCTGGACGGGGACCCGAAGTTGGCGTTGGCCAGTGTGAACGCCGACAGCTGGAAGGGGCATGGGCCTCAGACCCGGACGGATCTGGACGTCGAGAATGGATTCTGGATGGTCCTGCAGTGGGACGGTGATGGCGATCCGAACAATAGCTACCTGAAGACGGCGGCCTGGAACGGCGACAAGTTCGATTGGGACGGCGTCTGGGACATCGAGACGCACGTGCTGACCGCCTGGGACCCGAACGTGATTGGCGGCGAAGGGCATCTGTACCGGGGGGAGGGCGTGACCGCGATTGCGGTCGTCGGGGCCCCCGAGAATGGCAGCCCGAACTCGGCGGATGGGCGGTTCGACTTCATCGAGAACGGATGGGGGACGTTCACGAACGTCTCGCACTCGCTCAGTCTGACGGTCACCAACGACCACATGGGATCGGTCCTGATCGATCCGGATCTGCTCGACGACTCCAACAACATCGATCCGAACTACTGGGATCCGACGGACTGGACCGCGCTGCGACGGTACACGAACGGGACGCAGGTGGTGCTGACGGCCCAACCGTTGAGTGGCAAGTCGCTCAAGCACTGGCTCATCTGGGATCCCAACCACCCGGGCGACGCCAATTACGTTTCGCAGGATACCAACACGGTCCTGTATCTGACGATGGACGCGGACTGGGTGATCGAAGCGGCGTTCAAGTGCGGCGGGAGCAGTGCGCTGCTTCCGATCGCGATGGTCCTGCTCGGGTTGACGCTGACGCTGGTAATCCGCCGCACCCGATAGTGCCGGACCGGCGAGGCGTGGACGGGGGGACTGTGCTTGACGCGAGAATACTGCGACACAAGGGGGCCGGCAGTCATACGCCTTTGTTAATATCCTCTGAGATTCCCCTGTTGCATCTTCTGCGCTCTACTGCATAGAATGTGCACATGGAGGATTGGGCAGAGGGTCTGGGCCCACGGGCCCCAGCGATTGGGTAAGCCCGTTCGCCGCGCATGTCGACCCGCTGCCCCGGGAAGCGAGTCACGTCTTGGTGATCATGGTCAAGCGAGCAGGAAGGAGGAACCCCATGGTGAGGTATGGTTGGATGATGGTTGCAGTCTGCGCACTGGGCATCGTCGCGCCGCCGACAGCCTGGGCGGACTACTACGACTGCTTCAACGACGGGTGGTACGAGCGGGATCCGAACGATCCGCGCTACGACGCCAACTACCCCTACTGGACGGACCCCAACAACTGCGTCCTGTGGGACAGCGACAACCCGGATTGGGAGGCGGGGACGGTCATCGGGGAGACGTCTTACATGTCGGCGCAGAACGGGTGGATGCGGACGTTTGCCGCCACCGTGTGGTTTCCCTTCTGCGCGTTCGCGGCCTCGGTCGACGATGGCGATCCGGACCCCAACACGAGCGTGACGCTCGGCAGCGACATGGCCCCTCACTACATCGTCGCCAAGATGGAGCCCTACCATACCGACAAGGGCGAGATCGGTCTGTTCATGCACGCCGATCCCGTCGCTTGGATGGGCTACTGCATGACGCTGGAGCTGGACACGGACCACCCCCTTGCGTTGGCCAGTGTGAACGCCGACAGCTGGAGGGGGCGCGGAAGTCAGTCCCGGATGGACTTGGACGTCGAGAATGGATTCTGGATGGCGCTGCAATGGGTCGGTGATGGCGATCCGAACAACAGCTACCTGAAGGGGGCGGCCTGGAACGGCGACAAGTTCGATTGGGACGGCGTCTGGGACATCGACGTACACGTCTTGACCGCCTGGGACCCCAATGAGACCGGGGGTACTGGACACGTGTACTGGGGCGAGGGCGTGACCGCGATTGCGGTGATCGGGGCCCCCGAGAATGGCAGCCCGAACGCGGCGGACGGGCGGTTCGACAACATCGAGAGCGGATGGGGGACGTTCACGAACGTCTCGCACGCGCTCAGTCTGACGGTCACCAACGACCACATGGGCAGCGTGGCGATCGACCCGGATCTGCTCGACGACTGCAACAACATCGATCCGAACTACTGGGATCCGACGGACTGGACCGCGCTGCGACGGTACACGAACGGGACGCAGGTGGTGCTGACGGCCCAACCGTTGAGTGGCAAGTCGCTGAAGCATTGGCTGATCTGGGATCCCAATCACCCGGGCGACGCCAACTACGTCTCGCAGGACACCAACACGGTCCTGTACCTGACGTTGGACGCGGACTGGGTGGTCGAAGCGGCCTTCAAGTGCGGGGGGAGCAGTGCGCTGCCTCCGATCGCGATGGTGCTGCTCGGGTTGACGCTGACGCTGATCATCCGCCGCATCCGATAGGGTTGGACGAGTAAGGCGTGGGTGAGGGAACGGCGTTCGGTCCGGAAATACTGTGACATAGGACAATAAAAGATAATATATAAGCTTTAATATCCCCTGAGATTATTCTGTTGCATCTGCTGTGCCCTACTGCATAGAATGTGCAAATGGAGGATCGGGCAGTCGGTTTGGGCCCAGCAGGCCCCAGCGACCGGGCGAGTGCCTTCGTTGCGCATCTCGACCCGCTGCCCCGGGAAGAGAGTCACGTCTTGGTGATCATGGTCAAGCGAGCAGGAAGGAGGAGCCCGATGGTGAGGTATGGTTGGGTGATGGTTGTAGTCTGCGCCCTGGGCATCGTCGCGCCGCCGACGGCCTGGGCGGACTACTACGACTGCTTCAACGACGGGTGGTACGAGCGGGATCCGAACGATCCGAGCTACGATGCCAATTACCCCTACTGGACGGACCCCAACAACTGCGTCCTGTGGGACATCGACAACCCCGACTGGGACGCCGGAACGATCATTGGCGAGGCGTCGCTGATGACGGCCCAGGACGGGTGGCTGCGCCAGTGGGTTGGCACGGTGTGGTTCCCGTTCTGCGCAATTGCGTCCATGGTCGATGACGGGGATCCTGATCCCAACACGAGCATGACGTTCTACAGCGACATGGCGGCGCACTACATCCTGGCCAAGATGAAGGTTCCCGACGACACCAAAGGCGAGATCGGCCTGTTCACGCACGCGGACCCCGTTGGCTGGATGGGATACGCGGTCACCATCGAGATGGATGGCGACAAGCCCTACCGGCTGGCCAGCGTGAACGCCGACGACTGGAAGGGCCGCGGGAGCGTGAACAATCTGCCCCTGGACTACCTGAACGGGTTCTGGATGGTCCTGCAGTGGGAGGGGGACGGCGATCCGAACAACAGCTACTTGAAGACCGCGGCCTGGGACGGTGACAAGTTCGACTGGGATGGCAACTGGGACATCGAGGTTCATGTCCTGACGGCATGGGACCCCAACGAGCTCGGCGGTCAGGGCCATCTCTACTGGTCGGCAGGAGAGACGGCCGTGGCGTGTGTCGGCGCGCCCCAAAACGGCAGCCCGAATGCGGCGAACGCGAAGTTCGACAACATTGAGGTCTCTTGGGGGACCTTCACCAACGTCTCGCACTCGCTGAGCCTGACGGTCACCAATGACCATATGGGATCAGTCCTGATCGATCCGGATCTGCTCGACGACTGCAACAACATCGATCCGAACTACTGGGATCCGACGGACTGGACCGCGCTGCGACGGTACACGAACGGGACGCAGGTGGTGCTGACGGCCCAACCGTTGAGTGGCAAGTCGCTGAAGCATTGGCTGATCTGGGATCCCAATCACCCGGGCGACGCCAACTACGTCTCGCAGGACACCAACACGGTGCTGTACCTGGCGATGGACGCCGATTGGGTGATCGAAGCAGCCTTCAAATGCGGTGGGAGCAGCGCGCTGCCTCCGATCGCGATGGTGTTGCTCGGATTGACGCTGACGGTGATCATCCGTCGTCTGCGATAGGGGAGCCTGGACAACGTCGCGTAGGGTCCACCGCCTGGACCTTTCAGCGGGGCGGGTCGCTTTGACCCGCCCCGCTTTGTTTGTCATGGGGTGGCCCGGGGGCGGAGCCCCGGGCTCGGTTGCGTCGTGGGTAGATAGGGGGGCTGCTTGGCCTCGTATTGCTGCAAGCGTTGGTGGATCCTTCCTGCCAGGTCCCTCGCCCCGGCAGATGAGGCCAGGGCGATGGCCCGCCGGGCGGTGGCGACGGCGTCCCCGAATCGACCCGCTGACGCGTACGCCGCGGCCAACGTGTCCAGGAGCGCAGGGGCTCTGCGGCCCGTGAGTTCGCAGGCACGTTCGGCCAACGTGATTGCCCGGTCGGGATCGCGCAGGTCGGCGTCGGCGTGCGTGGCGAGAATCCGAGCCAGGGCGTTGAGCGGGCCAGGCGCGTCCGGACGAAGTCGGACGGCGTGGTTGAGGCGGTCGATGGCCTCGGGATACCGGTTCTGCAGGACCAGCGCGGTGGCCAGGTTCGCGTGTGCGGGTGCGTAGTCCGGCGCGAGTCGTACCGCCGCGCGGAAGTGAACCATGGCTTGCTCGAGCCGGCCCTGACCGGCGAGCAGCGAGCCGAGATTGCTGTGCGCCTGCACATGGCTGGGATCCTGACGCAGGGCTTCGGTCAGCTGTCCGATCGCCTCTTTGACGTTCCCCTGTTTGATTAGCGCAGCCGCCAGGTCGCGGCGGGCTTCGGCGGAATCCGGTCGGAGTCGGACGGCGGTGGCGTGTTTGTCCACGGCTTCGTCGAACTTGCCCAACTGGAAGAGCGCCTTGCCGAAGTTGTTGTAGGCCTCTGCGTAGCCGGGCCAGGTTTCCAGCGCCTTGACGAAGTGGGGGATGGCCTCGGTCGCCCGGCCCTTCTTGACCAGCGCGGCGCCGAGCAGGTTGAGCGCATCTGGATAGTCGCGCTTCAGATGAAGCACTCTCTTGTAGTGCGCCATGGCCAGGTCGACTTGGTCGCGAGCGTCCAGGATCATCCCCAGGTTGAGGTGGGCGATCCAGGCGCTCGGGTTTCGATCGATCGTGTCGCGCCAGAGCGTCTCGGCGTCTTGATAGGCGTAACCGCGGTTCCAGACGAGCCCGCCCAGCGCCGCTAGCAGGATTGCAGAGGTCGGGATTCCCACGGCTTTCCGTCGTGGGCCAAGACGCGCCGAGACCCGCACGACGCCGGCCGAGAAGAGCGCGATCAGACCGATGCTGGCCAGGTACTGGAAGTGGTCGGCCACGTAGGAGAAGAGCATGGGGTAGACGTTGAAGAAGCCCAGGGCTGGCGTCAGCGTACCTGCGAAGACGAGGACCGCAACGAGGGGCCCCTTGCCGATCTGCCGACGGCGCAGCCACAGGAGGACCATGACCACCAGGGCCGCCAACGGAAACAGCCACTGCGGCCACGACGCGACGTCGACCACCCAGCGGGGGTAGATGAAGATCAGCTCATGGGGCCAGACTAGCTTGCCGGCGTAGAACCAGAGCACCCGCCCGGCGACGAGGCAGCGTCCGATGAATGGGAGCGACCATTCCTCGCCCATCGCACCGACCTGAGTTCGCTCCATCCACACGGTCGCCAACCCCAACGCCGCTCCTGCAGCGAACAGCGGCAGAAGCGGCACGATGTCCCGCCAACTCAGCCGGTCTCGTTTCCACCAGATCAGCAACAGCAGGGCCGCCGGCAGCGAACAGGTCACCGTCTTGCTGAGCAGCGCGAGCAGATAGAGGATCACGGCCAGGACGTAGAACCGCCACTGGACGCCGCGCGTGTCCCCAGCGTGTCCGGATGCCGTTGTGTCGCCGGGCAGATTGAAGCGGAGGTACGCCAACATGGCGGACAGGTAGAAGGCGGCGGACAGGACGTTCTTGCGCTCGGTGATCCAGGCGACCGACTCGACGTGTACCGGATGTAGCGCGAAGATGGCCGCTGCCAGCCATGCGCCTGGCACGGAGAGTCGCCGCAGCACGAACCACAGCAGGACGGCGTTCACGGCGTGTAGCAAGACGTTGGTGACGTGGTAGCCGAGCGGGTGAAGTCCCCACAGATGGTACTCGACCCAGAAGCTGGTGAAGACCATGGGATAGTACTGGGTCGTGATGGGGTAGTAGGTCTCGTCGGCCCACAGCGCGCCCCAGATCCGTCCCAGCCCCTCGACATCTCGTAAGGTGATATTCGCCAGGACGTGGGCGTCGTCGTCCCAGACGTAGCCGCCGCGCATGGCGGGGATGTAGGCGACCAGCGTCATGGCGACGAGGAGCATCGCCCAGAGGACGGATCGCAGTTTGGTGCACTGGGCGTCCACTAAGGTCTGCCCTCCTTGGAGGGGGAGGTTGGCTGGGGACCTGGCTGGCGAGGCATGCGGTAGGCCTGTCCTGACTGATATAACTGCAGCCGCTCGCGGATTTGCGCGGCCAGGCCCTGTGTCCCTCGCGCAGACGACGCCAATGCGAGCGCCCGCTGCGCGGCGGCGACGGCGTCGTCGAAACGGCCCGCCGCGGCATAGGCGGCCGCCAGCGTGTCCAGCAGCAGGGGGTGTCTGTGGTTCGTCAGCGTGCAGGCACGTTCGGCAAGTGCGACGGCCGCGGCCGGCCTGGGAAGGTCGGGACCCTCGTAGGTCGCGTAGATCCAGGCCAGACTACCAAGCGGACCGATCCAGTTCGGCCTACAACGCAGCGCCTCGGCGAGATGCCGAATGGCCCGGTCGACGTCGCCTTTCTGAAGAAGTGCCCCAGCGAGGTTGTTGTGGGCGTTCGGCAGGTTCGGGTTCAGACGCACCGCCGCGCTGAGCTCCTCGATGCCTTTGTCAGATTTGCCCTGGGCCAGCAGGGCAGTTCCCAGGGCGACCCGGGCCTCGGCAAAACGGGGATCGAGCCGCACGGCTTTGGAGAGTATTGCGACGGCCTCGGAGGCCCTGTTGGTCTTGATGAGGGCGACCCCGAGGTTGCCAAGCGCCTCGGGGTAGTCCGGCTTGATCTGGACGGCCCGCTCGAGGTGCGCGATGGCCCGATTGAGTCGTCCGCGCTTGCCCAGGGCGGTTGCGAATCGTGTGTGCGCCTCGGCCTTGTTCTTGTGCTGGCGAATCGCCGCGGCGAAGCACCGAACCGCCTCGTCGATCTTGTCCTGCTCTGCCAGGGCAATGGCCAGGTCGACCTGGGTCTCGCTCGAACCGGGGTTCAGCTGCAGGGCCTTCGTGAGTGAGACGGCGGCCTCGGCAGGCCGGCCGACCTTCAGCAACGCAGAACCGAGGTCGCTATGGGCCTTGGCGCGGTTGGGCTCCAGCCGGATCACCGTCCGCAACTCCGACAACGCGCGATCCATTTGGCTGCTACGCGTGTAGGCGATGGCCCGCTGCTGATGCCATCGGCCAGGCTCCGGTTCGTAGCCGACCAGGGAGATCCTGGCCAGCGCGTACAGCCCCGTCCACGCGAGCACACACAGCGCAGTCATGTGATAGCGTCGATTGCGACCATACTGAACGGCGCGAGATAGGCCGTACGCCCCGAGCAGCAGAAGCACCGGTACGACAGGCACGCGGTACCGAGTGGAGATCGTGAACGGCAGAAATGACGCGGTGTAAGCGGCCAGGTAGAGCAGGAGGAGGAGGGAGACATGGCGTTGCTTGGCGTGGGCCTCCCGAGCGTCCTCGGTTCTGTGTCCAGCTCGCCGAAGGTCGCATGCCAACAACGCTGCCCCGAGCACGGCCATCGCCAACACAGCGGCGAACCCACCGGGCAGGTGTCGCAGCACGGTCGACTCCTTCCGGGCGTAGTGGAGCTCCTTGGTCGCGTCGCGCTCGATCGGCCCCCACAGGACCGCCACCTTATCGCCCATCAGACGAAGCCACTCGAGCGGGTGGGCGCGGACGTAGGCGAGCGCTTGCTGTGCGAAGTAGCGTGACACTTCGGAGCGCTTCAAGGGCCTTCCCAGTTTCTTCTCGAGTCCTTCGACGATCTTCGGGTAGTCGTAAGTGGTCCAGCCATCCATGCCGGCAAGATCGGGCAGATCCGGGATGAACCCGAACTCCGTGGCGCTGGTCGCCGGGTTGTTGCCGCAGAGCAGCGTCACACCGGCGTTGCTGGAGATCAGGACCCACTCGCCCGAGACCGCGTAGTTCCTGATCGTCACTGGCAAAACGGCGGCGGTCGCGCCGACGAGGAACCCGCTAACCGCCTTGGCGTATCCCCGGAGGCTCCAGCGGCCCCGGCCAATCCACCAGAACCATCCCAGGACGAAGGGAACGAACACCAGGATGTTCGGCCGGATCACGGCGAATGCCCCAAGAAGCACGCCCGCCAAGATAGCCCGCCAGAAGCCACACGCTTCGACGCCTCGCGCAAGCGCCCACAGCACGGCCAAGCCCAGAAACACGAGCAGGGACGGAGCGTGCAACTCGCCTTCGTAGAAGATGAACACCCAGTAGAGCGACATGAACAACGCGAGAAGCACGCCGACTACCGACCCGAACCATCGCCTACCCAGACAGTAGGCGAGGATCCCGCTCAGGATTCCGATGCACATCTGGACGATTCGCACGGTCAGGTAGCTCGAGCCGAACAGCGCGTAGACGACGGCCAGGAAGTAGGGGTATCCAGGAGGCCGGAAGTACGTGACATTCGGGATGTCAAGCGCTTCGTCCCTGTTGATGGGCTTCCAGTTGCCCGTGAGCAGGCCGCGGGCCCAGTCATCCTGGTAATCCGAGTCGATCATGGTGGGGTAGTAGAAGTCCGGCGCGTGGACGATCTCTAGGAGATACGCGGTCCGTATGCCAGCGCCGAGGATCAGAACAGCGGCCAGCGCGGCAAACCGCGACGAGAGCATGCTGCGCCACCCGCGCTGCCTCAGCTCTGTCTGACCGGGAGGCATCGCTCTGATCCGTCCCCTGAATCTGCCGTGCCGGCGCCGGCTAGCGCCGCTTGACCCACGTGAGCCGCGTGACGCGGATGCCCTTGAGGCTCGGCAGCAGGCAGGCGATGTAGTACTGCCCCTCGTGCAGGACGATCTCCGGTGCCGCCACCGGCAGCGTGCCGACGAAGTGCTTGTCCGTGTTGATCCCGAAGTCCATCGGGTCGGTCGCGTGGTAGATGTTGGTCAGCGCGTCCTGGCCGTATCGCTGTGTTCGGAACAGGACGTACTGACCCGGCGCGGGCGCGACCACGTGAGGACACTCGGCTGAGCAGAAGCCCGTGCCGCTCTTGCCGCCCATGCCCACGATCCTCGACAGGGCCCAGTTTCGGGTGTCCGTCGACGTGCGGCAGAAGATGGCGCCCTCCTTCTTCGGCGTGCCCGCCGTGTAGTAGCAGTGCCACCGGTCGCCGATGCGGATGACCATCGGGTCTCGCGTGTTGGCGCCGACGCCTTCGGTGAACATGCCCGTGCGTCGGTTGGGGTTGACGCGCCGACGGAAGGTCTTGCCGTCTCGGCTCGTGGCGCAGCAGATGTTCTCCCAATCGCCGTAGAACATGTGGTAGACCCCGCCAATCAGGACGACGTGGGGGGCCTGGAGCCCGCCTTTGGTCTCGCCGTACTTGAGCTCCGCCTGCATGGCGATGCCCTTGGGGGTCCAGTTCTCGTCAGTGAGGCGCTTGCCTTCCCAACGATGAAGCAACCGCCCCGTGCCCCCGCACTTGGTGCCGCGGATGCAGGACCAGAGCTGCCATGTCCCGTCGGCAGCCTGCCAGACGGCGAAGTCCACGGGCTGCTGCTTGTCGCCGGTGAGCTTCCCCAAGTCCGGGTTGCCCGCCACCGTCCACCACGCCCCCTCGATCTCCGGGACCATCACGTCCTCCCCACTAGACGGTGCGCCAGCCGCAGCAGCCAATCCGACGAACGCCCACAGCGCCCATGTCTGTCTCATCTCGCGCGTCTCCCGTTGCCCCGCATGGTAGCTGGATGAACATACCCGTCGCCTCGTGCAGAATCCAGCCCGCTCGCCACTGGGACAGGGCGCAGATCTGTCGGCGAACGGTTGGCCCGGCCGGGGCGTTGCGGCTATGATGTCGACCTGCCGGTCTTGGGGCCGGTCCGATGCGCGAATGCGTCTTTGCGCTCTGATCACCGACACGGGCTTGCGAGGATTATAGACCGATGAAAGTAGGGATCACTGGCATCATCACACCTGCAGAGTGGACGTTCGAGGAGCTGCTCGAGAAGATCAAGGCGGCGGGGTACGAGTCGCTGGAGATCTACATCCGCGACGAGGGCCAGATCACGCTTCGGACGGCCGAGGCGGACCTGCAAGCTCTGGCGCGACGGGCGGCGGACGTGGGGATCACGCTCGAATCGGCCTGTCCGTCCTTCAGCAGGGACCCGCGCGACCTGATGACCGACGATGCCGCCGCCCGCGCCAAGGCCATCGATACGTGGCGGCGGTGCATCGATCTGGTTCAGACGATGGGGATCGACACGATCCTCGTCGTGCTGGGCAGCCTACCGCCCGAGCTGTACTACCACCATGCGTACGCCAACGCGTTGCAGTCGATGCAACAACTCGCGCCACACGCGGAGCAGGCGGGCGTGAACCTGGCCATCGAGTACGTGTGGAACAAGTTCCTGCTCTCGCCGATGGAGTGTGCGCGGTTCTGCGTCGAGGCGGGCAGTCCGCGGGTGGGGTTCTACTTCGATCCGGGCAACATGAAGATCTTCGGCTGGCCGCACCACTGGGTCCGCATCTGCGGCAGCATGCTCAAGATGGTGCACATGAAAGACTTCGTCTGGGATGACCAGGGGTATCGGTGGCCCGCGCTGTTGGAGGGCGAGGTAGACTTTCCGGCCCTGATGCGCGAGCTGCGGGCGATTGGCTACGACCGTTCGCTGATCTCCGAGGTATCGCTGGACGTGCCGATGGAACAGACCGCCCAGGCCATCCGCAAGATCATCGCGACGTGATCGCCGCCGTGCTTCCCGTTGGTTGCGAGACGCGCTGCCCCGCCGCGGGGGCGTGTGCCCCACGTTGTGGCCTGGGGCTGCGATGGATGCGCTGACACCATGGACATCGACACCGCCGTGATCGTGACGCTGGTCTTCTTCCTCGCGGCCAACCTGGTCCAGGGCTTCACCGGCTTTGGCGTGGGCATCGTGGCCGTCGTGGGTCTGTCGCTGATTGGCGAGGTGGTTCACGCGACCGTGCTGACCAACCTCGGGTCCCTCGTTTCGGTATCGCTTGTCTTCGGAAGGTTGTGGCGGCACGCGAGCTGGCGGCACCTCTGGCCGGTGTTCGTTGGCCTGACAGCCTGCATCCCGGTCGGGCTGATGTTTCTCCGGGCGTTCGGCCCGACGCATCCGGACCTGGTGCGACGGGTCTTGGGGTTCGTGGTGGTTGCGTTTTCGGTGTGGTCCCTGTGGGGCCGGTCCCCCACGCCCCAGAAGATGCGGTGGTACGTCGGCCTGGCTGCCGGCATGCTGGGCGGCATCCTCGGGGGGGCGTTCACCATCGGCGGACCTCCGATGGTGGCCTACATCTACTCCCTGCCCGTCTCCCGTGATGCGATGAAGGCCAGCATCAACGCGTGCTTCATCCTGGGCAGTACCTTCCGTCTGGTACTCGTCATCGCAGCCGGCGACGTGACGGGGCCGGTGCTGGCCGAGTTCGCCTGGTGCCTGCCGGCCATTCTGCTGGGCGTCGTCGTCGGGATGATCCTGGCCCGCGGCGTCAGCACGGAGCGCTTCCGCCGCATCGCCTGGTACGCGTTCGGCGTGCTCGGCCTGCTGCTGATGGCTAGGTGATCATGCGCCTGAGCCAATCGGATAGCGGCCGACCTTCAGCACCGTCTCAAACGCTGCGACCTGGTTCTCCGGGGGCGTGCCGTGCTGGATGTTGTGAACCGGGTTGAAGACGTAGCCGCCGCCGGGCGCGAAGATGCGGATCCGCTCCGTGACTTCGTCCACCACGTCTTGCGGCGTGCCGAACGGGAGGGTCTTCTGGGTGTCGACCGACCCGCCCCAGAACGTGATCCTGTCGCCGAACGTGTCCTTCAGCCACTTGGGGTCCATGCCCCCGGCGGAGCACTGGACGGGGTTGATGACGTCCAAGCCGGCGTCCACCAGCATCGGCAAGATCTTGGCGACCGACCCGCACGTGTGCTTCCAGGTCTTCCAGTCGGTGTTGCGGTGGACCCAGTCGTGCTGCTGCTCGTAGTAGGGCGCGAACAGCGTCTCGAACCAGTCCGGCGAGAAGAGCTCGCACCGTTGCCCCCCATAGTCGCAGCCGTCGATGCCAATGATGTCTATGGTGTCGCCCAGGTAGGTCTTGAGCTTCTCCATGTTCGCGATGGCGGTCTCCGTCCGTATCGCGTGCAGATCTCTGATGTAGCCCGGGTCCGTTGCCAGAAGGCACAAGAAGTCGGGAATGCTGCCCACGCCCCCCAGCCCCGTCTTGCCCCAGCAGCCGAGCAGAAGTGCCTTGTCGGTGTGTTTGCGCAGCCGTTCCGCCCTCTCTTGCAGGTATTCCAGTTTGGCCGTTGTCAGGTGGTTCTCTTTCCTAATCTCATCCAGCGGAGG
Organism: uncultured Planctomycetales bacterium; assembly: GCA_964390905.1. GTDB lineage: Bacteria > Planctomycetota > Phycisphaerae > UBA1845 > JAFGLZ01 > JAFGLZ01. The sequence continues at coordinate 14,955 of CAYMLO010000164.1, forward strand.
TGGCTGGAAGTCGCTGTGGAAATCGGTCATGGCGGGCATGTCGAAGTAGTACCCGTCCTTGGGCATCCTGGCCGACACGGGTTTGCTGGCATCTCCTTCCTCGTGCAAGAGGTAGTCGCCTTGCTCGTCTACCACGACCTGGAATTGTCCTGGCACGAGGACTTCCGTTCCGTCGAAGAGGGTCCAGGGCTTGTAGTTCTCCCGTCGCAGACCGAAGAACTGGGTCGGTGGCTCGACGGGCAGAACGTCCACCTTCAGACGCTCCACCACGTCCATCTCCACCTCGCCGAGCATCTGGAAGACCTCGTAGACCTTGACGGGCCTGTCTTCGAGGCCGAGGTGCCTTCGCAGTCGATCCAGCGCGTGGGCCATGATGCCCGTCATGATGCTGCCGCCCAGATCAATCGGCACCCGATCGGGCTCTTCGTGATTGACGGCCTTCAACACCCGTTCGCGAGACGTCATGGTCGGTTATCCTTGCTTGCCCGTCGTCTTCCACTGGGGATTGGGTGTGGGCATGCGGGCGTCGAGCGCCCGCCGCCAGTCGTGCAGCATTCGTCGGAGCTTGGCCGCTCTCTGGGGCATCTTGGCGGCCAGATTGCGCTTCTCGCCGATGTCAGCCTTCAAGTCGTAGAGCTCGATGCGGTCGTCTTCGTAGAACTCGATCAGCTTGTGGTTCCCGACCCGCACGGCGCCGCTGGGACGACCGCCCTGGGGGGAGTAGTGGGGGTAATGCCAGAAGATGGCCCGCCGATCGAGGGACCTGCCGCCCTTCAGCAGCGGCACGAGGCTCAGGCCGTCGACGTGCTGTGCCGGTCTCGGCCGGAGACCTGCCATCTCGAGCATCGTCGGGTAGAAGTCTGTACTGGTGACCGGTTCGTGGCATAGGCTGCCTGGGCGGACCACGCCCGGCCACTTGATGATCATGGGCTCGCGGATGCCGCCTTCGTACAGCCAGCCCTTGCCCGCCCGCAGGGGCACGTTCGACGTGGGATGGCCCTCAGAGGTCGACAGCCCGCCGTTGTCGGACATGAAGATCACAACGGTGCGGTCCGCGACGCCGAGATCTTCGAGCTTCTTCATCACACGACCGACACTCTCGTCCATGCTTTGCACCATGCTCGCATAGACGGGATGGTCCTGCACCTGCCGGGTCTGTCGTTCGGCCTCAGGCAAGAACCGCGGGCCCTTGGCTGCCGGCAGAGAGGCGGCCTTGGCCTTGTACTTGTCGGTGTAGTGTCTCTTCGCCTGAAGCGGCGTGTGCACGGCGTAGTGTGATAGGTACAGAAGGAACGGCCTTTCCCTGTTCTTCTCGAGGAACCTGACGGCCTCGTCGGTCAAACGGTCGGTCAGGTACTCTCCCTTGGGGCCGTCGTTTAGTCTGGGATTCTTGTACGGGCTGAAGTATCCGCCGCGAGGACTGCCCGAAGTCCAACCGGCGACGTTGGTGTCGAAGCCCTGGTGCTCTGGCCAGTATCCTTCGCCTCCCAGGTGCCACTTGCCCACAAAGCCCGTGGTGTAGCCGGCGGCCTTGAGGGCCTCGGCGACCGTCACTTCCTCGAGGGGCAGCTGACGGATATACCGCGGACCGACCAGCTGCTTGCGAATGTCCCCGTACAGCCAGTTGGTCAGGTGCAGCCGGGCGGGGTACTTGCCGGCCATGATGCTCGCCCGGGTCGGAGAACAGACCGGGCAGGCGGCGTAGGCGTCGGTGAACCGCATCCCTTTGGCCGCGAGCCGATCGATGTTGGGCGTCTCGTAGAACGTCGAGCCGTAGCACCCCGCGTCGGTCCAGCCCATGTCGTCGATGAGAATGAAGACGAAGTTGAGCTTCTGCCTGGCCCCGTCGCGCGCGAGCAGCGCCCGAGGCAGCGCGAGTGACGCGGCCCCCACGCCCACCGATTTGAGAAACGCACGTCGGTCTACCAGGCGATGCATTCCTTCGTTTCCTTGCATGATCCGGCGCCGAACGGCGGTCGCCATCACGTCTTGGCGAGCCGGATGAGGACCCCTTGCCCGGCCACCAACCAGAGCCCGCGCTTGTCGTCCACGGGGGCGAGCGACGCGTCCTCGGCCGAGATGATCTGCACGCTGCCGTACTTCTCTTGCATCGTCAGCGAGATCCTGGCCGATCGCTCGAGACTCAGGTTGACCAGCATTACATGAGGCACGCCGTCGTTACCTAGGAATTCGCCGACCATCACCGGCACGTCAGCCTTGATCGCCTTGATGAGCTTGCCGGGCAACACCGGAAGGGAGGCGACCGGCGGGGGCGAGGTGAAGAAGACGCCCGTCGACTTGAGCCGATTCATCGCCGGGCCCAAGACCTTGACCTGCCGGTTCACCATCTGCAGGTACCGCCAGGTTAGCGTCTTGTTTTCGGATTCATCGATTGGGGCGTAGCCATACCCGCGCGCGTAGTACGTGTACCACGACAGGCCGCGCCCACCCGCCGCCAGTGTGGTGTAGGCCTGGAAGTGTAGGTTGGCCGGGGACGGGACGGGCGTGTGCGGTCGGATCTGGTTGGACGACGCGATGTTCCAGAACGGCAGGCCGTACTTGAGGGCGATGCGACGGACTTCCAGAAGGTTCAGATAGTAGCTGGCCGCCGCTGCCGTGTCCCTCATGTCCTTGGCGTACTGGACCCGGTAGTTGTCGTAGCTGAGTATCTGCGGTTTGACCTCCTTGACGAACCGCTCGAGGTATTCGGTGTAGCTGTCCGTGTCGAGCTGTGAGATGTCCGGTGCGCCGATGGTCGCGTAGTCCGGGTAGAGGTTGATGTAGGCGAGCTTGCCCGGCGCGTACTTCTTGACCGCCGCCACGGCCTTCCCCAATGCGGGAAAGAGCGCGGCGCCTGGTTCATCGATGATGTAGTAACCCAGGATCGCCTTGCTGTCGCCGAATCGCTCGACCATTCGCTTGATGCGGCGGTCGATCTCCGCGTCGGAGATCTTGCCCCACTCCTTTCTGGCGATTGCGCCGCTGTCGGCGGTGGGGTACATGATGGCGCGCAGGCCAAGCTTCTCGCACAGGGGGAGGTCGCCGGCCTTCACGAAACCCCCGATCGTGAAATGGCACTCGGCGATGCTCTCCAGGCCGTGCTCACGCCTGAGGTTCGCCTTCTTCCCGCCGTGAAGCCGACCCCACGGCAAGATAGGGAAGAACTCCGCTGAAGACCGCGCCGCGTTCTTGGTCGTCATGGGCTGGGTCCTCTCACCTGCGCTTCGGTGCTGCCCCCCGGCGTCCACGCGAGGTCCGCTTGCCAGTGCAATGCAGGCCACGGCGTGAAAGGCAAGCTGTCCACATCGCGTTTGAGTGATCGACATGATCCTCGTGTCTCCAATGCGTTGTCTCGATCGTGAGTGCTCAGACGTCCAAGTTGTAGAGCTGCCTGGGGGTTTCATACAGCCACAGACGGCAGATCTCGATTGCTTCGTCGAGGCCCATCGTTCCCCGGTCGATCCGTCGGGCCAGGACCTCGGCGATGACTTCCCGCGCCATCTTCAGGTGACCGTAGACCTTCTCGACGCAGCGCGACGAGTAGTCCCCGCCGAACCCGATGATCTTGTTCAGCGGGACCAGATCGATGTATTCGTCGAGGGCGCTGACCGTCATCCGCGGCGAGATAATGTGCGTCCAACAGAGGTTCATCCAGGCGTTGGGGTTGTTCTTGCCGATCACGCCCGCCACACGGACACGCGGCATGCCCATGTGATAGAGGTCGAAGCGCGTGTTGGGGTGCTGCGCCAGCGTCGTGATCATCCATTCCGGATCGAGCGTGCGGAAGTCGCCCCACATGCCCATGTGCACCGCTACGACCAGGTCGAGCTCAACGCACATGTCCAGCATTTCGTGGACCAGGTACGTGTAGAGCGGCGCCTTGACGTCTGGGGCAGGTTCAACCCCTCCGCGGACCAGGGCGAACGCCCGCGCGGCAGCGGCCTCGTCCCTGGGCGCCTCATTGGGCGGCGCGGACATCATCTTGATGCCGACGGCGCCTTCGGCCCGCCAAGTCTCCAGGCCCTTCCGGATGACGGCGACGTAATCCTCGAGACTGCTGACTGTCGTGCAGAGGTCAGCCGCCAGTTGCTCCACCTGTTCGACAGACTGGACGTCCGCGTAGTGGCCCATCGGCATGACGGGCGTCAGCAATCCGTCCTCGCTGACGATCCGGCCGCACTGGGTCAGCGCCGTCTGGATGCGGCACGTGTCGCGAAGGATCCGGCGATAGATGCCGGGGGTGTTCTCGGCGGCCATTCGTTCGCTCAGCGGCTGGTAGGTCTCGTCGTTGATGTCGTCGAAGCCGTAGAACTCCCGGGCCGCTTCGAACGGGGGACGGGTGTAGCTGCAATGCCGAACGTGCGGCAAGAACGGTCGGAACGTAGACCAACGCTTCTCCAGCGGGACGGACGTGTCGACGAGGCTGTCATAGGCCTCGGCGGTCATGCCCGCGCAGAGCAGGTCGGTCCGGCAGTAGTGGCTGAACAGGTGTAGTGCGTCGACCTGGGTGTCGAGCCGCTCCTGCTCGGGGCCGAGGTGCTCGTGGGCGTCGATGATGTCCATCTGGGACATGGCTTCGATCAGTTTGGCCTCGGTGGCGGTGGGGGGCATGCCGCATCTCCTCCGCGCGATCGGGGGGCTGGTTGAGGCCAGCGCACAGATTCAACCGTCGCGTCGGGACAGGCATGCTACTTGATGCGACGGACCGATGGAAGGCACACGGGCTGCGAGGTCGGTATGACGCGAAGTCAGCAGGCCCGAGGGTCCACGGGCTGGTTTGGGAACACGGTTTGCAGAGATGATGAGCTCCGGGGCCCGAGGGGGCTAGACGCCGTACTGCTCGGCAACGGCCTCCGGCAGACACACACCCAGCTCGTCTACCCAGACCTCGCCGTCGGGACAGTCCTGCGTGGTCGTCTCGCCGTTGGTCGTCGTGGTCTCGCCGTTGGTGGTGGTCGTCTCACCATTGGTGGTGGTGGTGCTCCCGAGGGAGGACAGGAGGCTGTCGATGTCCAGTCCGCCGAGGGAAGTCGTGAACGTGCTGCCGCCCCCGAGGATGTCGTCGAGCAGCGACGTGGACGGACCGGGCAACAGCCCGATCTCGTCGGCCAGGAAGGGCTGCTGCCAACATCCCATTGTTCCAGCGACACTTATGAACGCGGCCAGCAAGAACAGGCGTCGTCGGACCATCATGCTGCCTCCCTTGTGGCTTCGGACGATCGTCTCAAGATCGTCCATCGCCCAATGAGGATGCTCGTTGTGCCCAGAAACCGCCCCCGCTCCCTCTACTCTATATCGTAGCACCGGGCAGGCCTGCTTCAACCCCCGTCTGCAACGTTTCGTCGTATCGTCGTGTCGGGGTGACCGAGTCCCGAGATTGCCGCCGTCTCCGGCCGTGGTATAATCATCGATTGCCTCTGGACTCGTTGCGTTGCTTTGGGGTGTGTGGGTGGACGATTTTCAGCTTGTCAGCGACATGTCGCCGCAGGGGGATCAACCCCAGGCCATCGACGGCCTGGTTCGGGGATTCTCGGCCGGCGAGCGGTTTCAGTGCCTCCTAGGCGTAACCGGATCCGGCAAGACGTTCACGATGGCGCACGCGATCGAGCAGATCGGTTTGCCGGCGCTTGTGGTCAGTCATAACAAGACCTTGGCGGCCCAGCTCTATGAGGAGTTCAAGGAGCTTTTTCCTCACAACGCCGTCGAGTATTTCGTCAGCTACTACGACTACTA
>CAYMLO010000165.1:0-6759 GCA_964390905.1 uncultured Planctomycetales bacterium
GAACCAGGCTTACCGGGCCACCGGCATCGACGCCTACCGAGACGCTGCCGATCGGCTGGGGGTGTTCTACCTGAGTTGCCTGTGCAATACGGCCAATTTCCATCCGCCCCACTTTGGCCTCGGGATGGTGATGTATCGGGAGATCAAGAAGAACCATCCGAAGGTCGTTGATTTCGACGCCAAAGCGGCGGCGCTGTTCGAATGGATGAAGCCGTTTCGTTGGGACCGCGGGAGCTACTACCGCAACGGATATCCTGGCGGGAACATGCCCGACGCCGGGAATTCGTGCGACAACGCGGACGCCGGAAACGGCTTGATGGCCTATCATTCCGTCAAGAAGCGCCCGGAGATCCTCGCCGCCGCGGAACAGCTTGGCCAGTACTTTCTCACCGAGGTGAAGCCTGGTACGTATCAGGGCGTTTGGTCTTCGAAGCTGGGCACCTGGGTGGTGGCGCCGACCACACAAGATCACTTCGAGCACTTCAAGAACGTCACCTCCTCGAAGATTGCCTGGGGATACACGTCGATCATCGCCATTTCCTACTTGATTCGCTTGGCCAAGGCGACGGATAAGAAACCCATGCGGGCGAACATTGCCGAGAAGTGCGCCGCGTCGATGAAATGGCAATTCGACGCCTGTCAGTTTGACGACGGTGCGTGCGGCATGGCTGGCCGGGACGATAAGTGGTTGGGGATGACGGCCGGCGCCATACTTTCCTACCTTCGCGTCCGTAACGCCGGGTATCTCTGCGAACGAGACAACGCCCACTATCGGCCCAAGGCCCAGGCGGCCCGCAGTTGGCTGCTGCGGAGCATCACCGTCGAGAACCTGCGTTCACGCTCGGCCGGGTATTTCCCGGTGCACGGCAGGTCACTCCCCAAGCCCCCCGACAACGTTTCTTGGAACTTGGCTTACGCCCTGGAGGTCCTGCCTCGAATCCAGGACATCTGAGCGGAGGAAGCTCGCTTCGGCATCTTGAAAGACGCATCTGCCCAAACCATGAGGGAAGAAACATGACCCAGGCACGGCGGCCATCCCAGCAGCAGGTCGTTCTCTGCATTCTTGCGACGTCTACTCTTCTGTTCGCGTTTGTGTGGCGAGCTGGTGCCGATGAGCTCATGGTATTGCCGAGGAAGCTAGACGGTGTGTACACAAGCCAGATGCTGCACGCGCACCTCATGGACAAGGCCAACGCTGCGATCGACGCGAAACTGGCGGCATACGAGAAGCTCAAGACGCCGCAGGAAATCGCCGATTACCAGAAGTCGCTGCGGGACTTCTTCGTCGCCCAGATCGGGGGCTTTCCCGAGCGAACGCCTCTGAACGCCAAAGTCGTCGGCACGCAGCAGCGCGACGGCTACCACGTCGAGAAGATCATTCTCGAAAGCCAACCGGGCCTTTTCGTGACGGCCTTGCTGTACCTGCCCGAAGTCAAACCGCCGTACCCGGCCGTGCTGGTTCCCTGCGGACACAGCTACACCGGGAAGGCCCGCGATCTGTATCAACGAGCTCCGATCCTGATCGCCAAGAACGGCATGGCAGCCTTGTGCTACGACCCCATCGAGCAGGGCGAGCGCTTCCAGCTCATCGACAAGAAGGGCAATGCGTACGTCCGCGGCGTATCGGGACATCAGCTCATGGGCGTGGGGTGCATCCTTCTGGGACGCAACGTGGCCATGTTCCGCATCTGGGACGGGATGCGGTGCCTTGACTACCTGCAGAGTCGCAAGGACATCGATCGAAACCGGATCGGCTGCACCGGTATCTCGGGAGGCGGAACGCTGACCAGCTACCTGATGGCCCTGGACGAGCGAATCTGGGCCGCAGCGCCCGGGTGCTACATCACCAGCCTTCGCCGGCATATCGAGACGACCGGCCCGCAGGACGCCGAACAGAACATCCACGCCCAAATCGCCTTCGGCATGGGCCACGAAGACTACGTGATGATGCGTGCGCCCAAGCCCACCCTAATCATGACCACGACCGACGACTACTTCGATATTCGCGGCGCGTGGGACAGCTTCCGCATGGCCAAGCGGCTCTACGAGAAGCTGGGGCATGCCGAACGCGTGGACCTCTTCGAAACGGCTGGCAAACATGGATTCCCGCAGCCGATGCGCGTGGCCGCCTGCCGCTGGATGCGCCGATGGCTCCTACGTGTCGACGACGCGATTACCGAACACGAGTTCCCCATCTGCCCTGAGGAAGAGACCTGGTGCACGCCTCGCGGCCGGGTCATGTTCCTGCCGGGCGCGCGAAGCACCTACGACATCAACCTCGACTACGAGAAAGAGCTCGCCGAAGCCCGCAAGAAGCTGTGGCAACAGACCGACAAGGCGCGGGCCCTGCGTGAAGTGCGGTCGATCACGGGTATTTGCAGGCCAAAGGACCTGCCCAAGGCCCAATCGGAGAAGACCGGCACGATCCGACGCGACGGCTACCGGATCGACAAACTGATCCTCAAGCCGGCCGCCAAGATTTGGCTGCCCGCGCTGGCCTTCGTGCCGCCACAGCAGGACGGCCATGCCTACCTGTACGTTCATGCCGACGGCAAACAGGCCGACGCGGCACCGGGTGGCCCGATCGAGAAGCTCGTCAAGCAGGGCCATGTCGTCCTGGCGGTCGACCTTCGCGGTCTGGGCGAGACCCAGCGGTCCAAGAAGGTCGCTTATGGTGGCCACTTGGGGGGCGATTGGCAGGATATGTACCTCGCCTATGTGCTGAAGACCTCCTACCTGGCCATGCGATCGGAAGACATTCTGATCTGCGCGCGTTTCTTGCAGGGCTTCGCCGGGGCCGGCAAGCCTCGTTCGGTCCACGTGATCAGCGTCGGGCGCGTGGGCCCGCCCGCTATCCACGCGGTCGCCTTGGAGCCGCAGTTGTTCGCCTCCCTTCGGCTCCACAGGAGTCTGACCTCATGGTCCGACGTGATCCGCACCCCCAGGGCCAGGCGACAGTTGGTGAACGTCGTCCACGGGGCACTGCGCGTCTATGACCTGCCCGATCTGCTCGCCACGTTGCCGCCTGGGAGAGTCACGGTGACGGAGCCACTCGACGCTGCGGAACGCCCCATTCCTTCGAACTAGAGAATCCCTTTGACCCGCCCCGCGACATCAGGCGCAGTTTGGCTCGAAGTCGAAAGACACACGCTTGTCCCAGGAGTGTACGGCCTCGATACCGTAGAGCTGGCAGTAGTCACGGAGCTTCCGGACGTGGTCGCCGTAGATCTGTAGGACGTGGAAGCCAGCGACCTTGTGGGGATCGTCCTCTGCGCCCTCGACGATCGCCCCGGTGTTGGTGATGCAGGCGGCCGAGGGTGGGCTGTCGTAGTTGCAGACGACCTTGGCGCGATCGACGATCAGCATGTCGGGCCGCTGGAACCGCGAGAGCGTGAAGACCTGCCCGATCCGCCAGAGGACCTGCGGCGACACCCAATGCCCGCCGGCGTGATGGGCCCGCAGGATGTACTCCGCCTGCGGGCCGTCGAAACCGTCAAGCTTCGTTGGGCAGTTGCAGTGGGCGTTGGCAAAGAGGTTTTGCGCCGTGTCGACGAGAGGGTCGGCCATGTAGCCGGGCCGTCCCAACAGGTTGTGGATCAGCATCATCGTCATCGCCGAGCCGATGTCCGCCTCGCAGCCGGCGACGATGCCCTCGTCCATCAACCGCGAGAACCCCAGACAAGGCGTGCCCACTTGGCGGCAGAGATACAGGCAGACAGAGGTCAGACCGTCGGCGCCGTGCGCAGCCAGCAGTTGCTTCGAGGCAAAGTAATGCCTCGCCGCCTGCACGACGTCCTGCTCGCTTACCTCCTTGACCTCCTTGGCGCCCCGGATCGCATCCTGGGCGAGTCGGCGGACCTCGTCAGTGATCTGCACCTGGTTATAGCTCTCGACGTACTCGCCGGCGCGCACGAATTTCAGCTTCGTGCCCACCTGGCCGAACGTGTTTCCCTTAAAGACGGTTCTCTGGTAGGCGTTCCGCCCGACGACCAGCAGCACGCTCTGCTCGAGGGTCTTGGCCGTCTTGACCATTTCCAGTCCGGGGCGCACGTCCGCGATGTCCAGAGAACTGGTGAGGTAGAAGCCGGTCTTGTGTGCGATCGGCGCGGTGTTCATCGTGAAGCTGGTGCCGATCTGGGTGAAGACAAGTGTGGGGAGCTTGACGGCGTCGAAGATTCGATTGGCCCGGTCCCACATGGAGAAAATGCCAATAGGCAGAAGCAACAGGGCGTCGGGGCGCTGCGCCTTGGCCGCGTTGATGAACCGGTCCACGCTCGCGTCGTCCGTGATCGCCGCGTCGACAAGATCGATCTGTACGCCCAGCTCCTTGCCCATTGCCTGCAGCTTCTGCGAATACGCGTTGCAGGCAACGTCGGCGTCGAAACCGTGGCCGGGCCAACCCCCGCCAACGGCTTGGCGGCGCCGCACGTAGCCGACCTTCAGCACCGGGGCCGGGCCTCTTGCCGGGGGCTTCGGCGCAGCGTCTTGCGCACCGGCCGCCTGCCCAAGCGTTTCCCGTACCGCGCCGGCGACCGCCGACGCCGCGGCCACCCCCTTGAGGAAATCGCGACGGCCAAGAGCGCCGCCGGAGAATGCCGGATGGTGCAGTGGGCAAAAACCAAACCGCTCGTTTTCGGCTTCGTCGTGTTTCATCGGTTACGTGTCCTCTCCAGGGCGCTGAGGTCGCGTGCCTGGGACCGCCCGTTCAGCCTGCGCTCGAGCCTGGAATTCCCAACGACACCCATAAGGAGCCCGGCATCGACGAGATCGCCAGTGCTCGCCAATGTACCCACCGCCGCTGTCCTCCACAACGTGTCCCTCCCGGACCCCCCGTCCTCGCTGATTCGAAAGGACCTGCGTGCTTTTCCCCTCCAACTTCGCTTGTCAAGCTGCAGCCGGTCAGTGGGCGCAACATCTTGTTGATAGGTCTACTTAGGAGCAGCAAATAGACTCCTTCCTTGAAGGATTAGATCAGAAACGCCCTTGAGGCCCAGTCGAATGGGGTCCAGCTGCTTGTCGGCAGCCCCACAACCAAGGGGTTGACTTGAAACGGGATGGCGTTAGCATGGCCGGTGGTTCTGGGGGAGAACAGGAACACGGTGGGGACCCTCCTGGACGCAGATCTAGGGGTCGTGATCGAAGGGGGGTTTGCCTTGGGGCCCGTTGTCCCTGTCCGACTTTGATGGGCACGAGGCGGCAGATTCCTTGCCGCGCGGCGAGGCTACGGGCAAGTCGGAGACGCGACCAACGTGAATACCGAGAGACGGGCTCCCGGACACGTGTAGCTCAGGAGGCGTGGCTTCCCAAATGCGAGCTGTAGCCATACTGCAGGAGAGTACTCATGCGAGCCGGATTCCTTTTCTTGGGTAGGATACGCTGTGCCATTCTGCGCGACGGGCTACTCCAAGCGGTCCTGCCCTTGGTGGGCTTGCTGGCCCTTCTCTATGGTCTTGGTTGCGCCCCACACAGCGGCGACCCCAATGATCCTAACAGCGGTCCGCAGCCCAAATACACCTTAGGGCTTATCGCGCTGCCACCCGCGCAGTACAGTTCCATCCCCTTGGCGACGCTTCCAGCGATGGGTGAGCTGCCCGCTTCTGTTGATCTAGCCACCGATATGCCCCCGGTAGGCAACCAAGGCGGGCAGGGATCCTGCACGGCGTGGGCCACGGGGTATGCGCTCAAGACGTACCAGGAGGATGTTGAACGGTCATGGGGAACCGGGACGCCAAGTCACCAATTCAGCCCCGCCTACATCTACAATCAGATCAAACAGGGAGGCACCGGGGACTGCTCGATGGGGGCCTACCTGTCAGATGCCTTTTCGGTTCTCACAGAACAAGGCTGCTGCACCCTAGCGACGATGCCGTACGACGATAGTGAGTGCGATACGCAACCTTCGCAAGCGGCTCAGAATGAAGCAGAGGAGTTCCGCATCGCCTCGTGGCGCCGGGTCAACGTCCAGGACATCACGGAACTTCGAACTCACTTGGGCGCCGGGTTTCCGGTCGTGATCGGGATGAGGGTGTACACGAACTTCTTCTTTCTTCGGGGCGACACCGTTTACCATCAGAAGGAGGGAACTTGGGAAGGGAATCACGCCATGTGCGTCGTGGGCTACAATCATGCCCAGTCCACCTTCCGCGTGATCAACTCCTGGGGCACGGGCTGGGGCCACAACGGCTACTTCCGGATCGCTTACGACCTATTCAGGGAACTTGTCTTTGAGGGCTATGTCGCAGACGACATCGTGTCGACTAGGCACACGTTAACGGTCAACTCCCAGGGGCAGGGCACCGTGACGCTCGATCCTCCCGGCGGGACCTACGATGACGGGACATCGGTCGAACTTACGGCCACCCCAGCCGGCGGTTGGCACTTCGTCCGGTGGGAAGGAGCGCTGGCCGGATCGACGAACCCGAAGTCCATCACGATGAACAGCAACAAGACCGTGACGGCGGTGTTCGAGCAAGATTCACCGGACCAATACACGCTGACGGTTACGAAGCAAGGCCAAGGCAACGTGACGCTAGACCCTTCGGGCGGGACCTACGATGACGGGACGTCGGTCGAACTTACGGCCACCCCGGCCAGCGGTTGGCACTTCGTCCGGTGGGAAGGAGCGCTGGCCGGATCGACGAATCCCAAATCCATCACGATGAACAGCAACAAGAGCGTGACGGCGGTATTCGAGCAGGATTCAACGGCTCAATACACGCTGACGGTGACGAAGCAAGGGCAGGGCAATGTGACGCTAGC
>CAYMLO010000165.1:6859-20605 GCA_964390905.1 uncultured Planctomycetales bacterium
GGATATGGGGCAGTGGAGGAACCATGTACGCCGTCGGAATGAACGGCACGATCGTGAACCGGTCGGAGAGCGCACCGGCTCAATACACGCTGACGGTGACGAAGCAAGGGCAGGGCAATGTGACGCTAGCCCCTTCGGGCGGGACCTACGATGACGGGACGCCGGTCGAACTTACGGCCAGCGCATCTAGCGGGTGGCATTTCGTACGGTGGCAGGGAGCGTTGACCGGATCGACGAACCCCAAGTCGATAACGATGAACGGCAACAAGACCGTGACAGCGGTCTTCGAGGAAGACGGGGATCAGGGAGAATGGAGGGTAATGACGAGCGGGACGTCGAAACATCTCAGGGCAGTCTGGGGGAGCGAGCCTGACGACGTCTATACTGTAGGCGACAGCATGACGGCTGACAGCACGGTCTTCCACTACGATGGGGATTCTTGGGGAGCGATGCACAACACGTCAGCCAAGCTCAACGACGTCGGGGGGACTGGGCCAAGCGACGTCTACACCGTCGGCGATTCCGGCGCGATCCTGCATTACGATGGCAATGCCTGGGGAACGATGGCCAGCGGGACCGCAGAGCACCTAAATTGTGTGTGGGCAGCTGGCGTCAACGATGTCTTTATCGGGGGGCTTAATGGTGTAATGCTCCACTACAATGGGGCCAATTGGTCGGCGATGGACAGTAACACGACGGACCTTGTTCACAAGATTTGGGGAACCGGGCCAGACGATGTCTTTGCGGTGTGTGCTCATGGGGAGATGTTGCACTACGACGGAGCCGCTTGGGGTGTACAGTACGCATATCCTGACACGCTGGTCGAATTCCCTGGTCTCTGGGGTACTAGTCCGAGCAACGTGTGGGTAGTCGGCTATGATGGGACATATGGCGATTGGTCGGCGATCATTCTTCACTACGATGGATCGGGCTGGTCTGTCATGCCCACTGCTAGTATAGCTGCCCATCATGGACTGACTTCGCTCTGGGGAACCAGTGCGAACAGCATCTATGCTGCTGGACGTCTTGGCACGATTGCACACTACAACGGTTCGGCGTGGTCGGAAATGAGCACGCCGACGACGGCGGATTTCAAAGGGATATGGGGCAGTGGAGGAACCATGTACGCCGTCGGAATGAACGGCACGATCGTTAAATACAAATAGGCGGAGGCCCCGTACCCAACTACCCGAAGTGAAAGTCAAGGGCTGTGTGCAGGCGACCTTACGCCGAACCGCTTCCCACGGGAAGTCGACTGAGGATATCCCAACGGACATGGTTAGGCTGTCGAGCGGGGCCAGGACTTCGCCGCAACTTCCAGAGGGCAAGGGAGAGGATTGACCGACAGCTCCATTCCCACGCGATAGCAGGACGTGGTTCTCTCATACCGACAACGGCATCGTCACGATGCTAGCCTCCCGCTTCCGCTGGCCCATACGCCGATCTTCCAGCGTCACCAGCCCTTGCTCTTTCGGCTGTGCGTACAGCTCAATCTCCACCCGCTTCATTTTCATATCCTTGGGCACAACACGACGCACGACCGAGTGGAACAGCCTCGACCGTTGCTCGCGCGAGAGCTTCTTCTCTCCCAGCTTCAGGGTCGCCAGGTTGTGGATGAGCTGCACGCTGGCGTCCTTGCTCGATGAGCTCAGCTCCACCTCCTTGGATCGCTGACGCCCCTGGATGCCCCTCACCTGGGTCTCCAGGCCCTCACGCTGCCTCAGGTATTCCTATCCCTCCCGAAGCCTCCGTCCTCGCTGGTTAGAAAGGACTGACGCGCTTTGCCCTCCCCAATCCGCATGCGAGGTCGCTGCTGGTGAGTGGACCTATCATCATGGTGATCCGCCCGCCCGCCGGCTCAGAGACGGGGAGAAGGGGGTCGGAAGGTGAAAGGGGGTCAGGCCTGCTCCGTCGTTTACGTCCGCTGAAGCCCCCGTCGCGGTTTCGGGTATCATGATACCGCACGATCGGCTCTGGGGCGCGTCCAGCGCCGAGGACACCGTTGGAGGACGAGGCTGTGACCGAACCGCGATCCCGCAGGGCCGTTTGCCTCGAAAGCCCTGGCTGCCGTGTGGTCAGGGCATCTTCATTCCGTCCCATACGGCGGACGGTCGGGCGATGGGTTGCCATGCTGGCGCTGCTGGGCGTCGGTTCATGTGGTGTTCCGACCAAACCGATGAAGCAGGTCAAACAACCCCGCGGCGGTCGGGCCCTGAACGACCGTGTGGCCATCGTCTACTCCCGTCACTATCAGATCAACCTCGTCGGGTTCGAGCGGCTGCACCCGTTCGACATCAACAAGTACGCACGGATCTATGAACGGCTCGTGGCGGACGGCCTGCTGAGACCGTCCGACGTCTTCGTTCCCGCGCCCATCAGCGAACGCGCGATCCTGCGCGTTCATACACGACGGTTTCTGGCGAACCTGAAGGACTCGAGCACGGTGGCGAGGTACCTGGAAGCGCCGCCGATCAAGCTGGTGCATCCGAAGCTGCTGGATCTCGGCGTGTTGTCGTCGTTCCGGCACGCGACGGGCGGGACGCTTCTGGCGGCGCGTCAAGCCTGTCGGCATGGGATCGCCATCAACATCGGCGGCGGGTACCACCATGCCAAGCCTGGCGCTGGGGAGGGGTTCTGCATTTACGCCGACATGCCCATCGCCATCCGGACCTTGCAGTCGGAAGGCAAGCTCCGCAGGGCGCTGGTCATCGACCTCGACGTCCACCAGGGCAACGGCACGGCCGTCTGCCTTGCGGACGACGACGACACGTTCACCTTCTCGATGCACCAGGGCGACATCTACCCGATTCCGAAGGCCACCAGCGATCTCGACATCGAGCTCGACGCAGGCACAGGCGATGCGGCCTATCTGCGAATCCTGCGGGAACATCTGCCCGCCCTCTTCGAGCGGGCCCGGCCCGAGATCGTCTTTTTGCAGGCGGGTTGCGACACGCTGGCGGACGATCCGCTGGCGTCTCTGAAGATGACCGAGCAGGGCATCGTCCAACGCGATTTGATGGTCATCGATGCCTGCATGCAGCGCGGCGTGCCGGTGGTCATGACGCTCGGCGGCGGATACAGCCCCAACGCCTGGCACGCACAATACGCCAGCATCCGCCGAATCATCGAGACCCACGGCCGGACGCAGCCCCTCAACCGTCGGGCGTCGCCAGGACCCCGGAACAGGGCTGGGCGGACTTGATCTCGATGATGAGCTCTCGTCCGCTCACTCGCATGTTCTGGGGGAGTTGCTCTGCGGTGATCGGGTGGGGAAACCGGATCTTCAACGCGCAATCCTGCCACGAGGGCTCGTAGACGGCCAGACGGATGCTGTGTTCCGTCTTCCGCACCATGAGAAAGCACGGCCGGTCAACCTGGTAGCCGTCGAGCGCGCCGGGCCTGAAGAACGCCATCGCGGTCAGCGGGCCGTATTGCAGCGAATGGCCGACGTCATCGCATCGTTGAGTCGCCCGGCTCGAGAAGTCCTTCGCGAGGTCGGGCATGTCGCCAGCCGCTGCGACCGGGAAGTAGACACACGCGTACCCCGCCCTCGTTGGGTTACTACCGTGGTCGAAGGCGATCGAGACGAACGTCTGGGCGGGCGCCTTGGGTCGTCTGTCGGGGGGCGGATTGCCGTGGTCGGTGAAGTCGGGCTGGCGGGTCTCGACCAGGGCTTGCACGCCGCCTTTGGTCGGGAGGTAGTAGCCGCCGCCGGGCCCGTGGATCCAACACGGGGTGGCGATTGGCGTCGGTTTCCCAACCGACAGCGCGGTTCGCTTGCCGTTCACTAGGATCTCTGGGTTGTCGGCGCCGATGGGGAACGTGTGCACGATGGTTTCGGTCTGGCCTTCGCCGGCGATGTGGCTGCCGGCCGTGACGATCATGTTGTGGCGGTCGAGGAAGCAATAGCTCTTGCGAGCGCGGGTCTGGCCGCTATGCACCTCGATGCCGGCCATGGCGTCTCGCTCATCCATGACGGCGGCACCCCCCATCGGATTCCTGCACAGGGCATAGGCGGGTTGCCAATAGCCTGTGCCCTCCTTGTGTATCTGGTCCGACTCGAGAAGCGAGCCGCCGTCGCGGGTGACGCCCGTTAGCCGTCGCCAGTTGAGCGTGTAGGTCAGATTCGGGTCCATCTCCGCGGGACGACGGACGATCACCAGGTGTCCGTCTCGACCGTAGTACCAACGGTTCCCGATATGCAGGAAATGGTTCTTGTACGACCAGGAGATGGGGTGCCTCGGCCGGCTGGCCATCACCAGGGCACAGTAGTGCCTGGGGCTGCGGCAGATAAGCGTCTCGGCGCTCGGCCAGAACCGGCAGCCGACTGGTGGACGGTCCTGGACGGTGGCCATCGCCCGCAGCCGATCGGCGTCCTGCACGCCCGTCTCGGCCAGTCGTCCCGCCAGCGACAACGTCTGCGCAGGCCGCCAGAAGACCCGGTAGGACGTGAAGCTAATCCAGCCGACTTCGGTTTCTCCAAACGTATTCCACCTTCCCAGGCCGAGCAGGTACGCGCTGATCTTCCCCGTCGTCTCCGGCCGGAGCGCCAAGTGCGTCCCCCGCGTCAACCGCGCCCACGCGACCACGGTCTGATAGCCCTCATAGATGTACGGCAGCGATATGCCCAGGAAGTCCGACTTGATCACCGTCATCAGCGGCGTGCCGTCCGCCTCCAGCAGGTGGGGCGAGACCTCGTTCTCCATGCACTCCCAGGCGTGGGTGATCCGCGTCAGGTCGGCCGTCAAGGCACCCACCTTCAGCACGTTCAGCGCGTCCTTGCCGGCCTTGCCCGTGTGGTAGCCAGACCCCCGGATCGGCCCGGTGCCCAGCAGGTAGTCCAGGATCGAGATGACGTACGCCTCGTCGTCCGGCTCGAGGCCCCCGTGCATCAAGGCCAGCAGATCGCACAGACAGTCAGGCATCTGCTTGGCCCAGACCCACCAATTGCCGGGCTTCGGGCAGCCGGGACGGACGTGCTTTCGGGTGTAGGCAAACCCGATGTGGATGGCCTCGGCCACGCGCTGGCTGCGGTAGTGACGGCTGCCGGGCAATGCGTAGGCAGACGCCAGCGTGCGAATCGGGTCGAAGTACCCCCGGGCGAAGTCGATGTCCTGTTTGTTCTTGGGTCTGACCTCGGCGAAAGCCCCGAACAGGGCTGAACCGTCGGTCCGATTCTGAGACGTCAACAGCGCATCGATTCGCGGGTCGAGCGCGGCAGCGCGCCGCTTCCGTGCGTCTTCAGACGCGCCCCGGGCGCTAATCGCGTCGTGCAGTCGGCGGGCAACGAGTTTCAGCTCGTCCCGGGAGACCTTCTGCTTGTCGAATCGAATCCTGTCGGCGCCCCCGGCGTTCCCGGTCGACGCGAGGCACCCGAGAATGACGAGGCCCCACACGTGCAACGCCCCTGTCTGCCTCCGAGCCGCACTCGAGGCACGCACGGCTCTTGACGAATGGACGCAGCGCATCTCCGTCTCCTCACCGGAGGGTTACAGGTCGCCGAGCGGGTAGGTCCCCTCCGCCCGCAGCGTGTCGATGGCCAGCGCGTAGCTCTCCGGTGCGACCTGACTGCTCACCGAGTGGTCCGACTGGAAGACCCAGCCGCCTCCCCTCGCCGCCTGCAGCTTGTAGCGCACTTCGCGTCTGATGGTCTCGGGGTTGTTGGTCTCCAGGACGCGGATGTCGATGTTGCCCACGAATGCGAGCTTGCCGGCGTACTTGGGTTTCAGCGCGACGACGTCGATGCCGGCTTTGGCCTCCAGCGGGTTGTAGCCGTCCAGCTTCAGCTCGACCATGTCGTCGAAGATCTCTCGCGCGTCCCCACAGCCGTGATAGACCACCGGCAGGTCGTGTGAATGGCATAGATCGATGAGCGCTTTGACGTGCGGCTTGAACAGCTCTCGCCAACGCGGCGCGCCGAACAGCATCCCGCGGACATAGGCCACGTCGCCCCACACGTACATCCCCGACAGCCTGCCCCGGCCGGCCTCGATCTCGGCCTCGGTCAGGTCACGGACGAACGTGCCGATACGATCGATGAACGCCTTGAGGCGGCCCGGCTCGGCCGCCATCCAAAACAGCGTGTTCTCGCTGCCAATGACCCGCCAGAGATACTCGTGCGGTTCGCATATCGAACCGAACACCGGGAAGTCGTCCACGTAGGCGCTCACCCGCTCGTCCCACGACGGAATGTCCCGCAGCAGTACGTCGCCGACGCAGTTGATCTGATCGTCCCCGCCTTCGAAGAATCGCCGGGGGTCGGCCGGGTCGTCGAAACCGAAATCCGCCATCTCCGCGGCGTCATTGACGCTGAACGCCTCATAGGATGGCATGGGCAGGTCGCCCCGCCGTCGAATCGTCGCACCGAATCCCGTCTTGACGACCACGTCCTGGTCCGTTCGCTCCACGATCTCGAACGGCTGGATGTGCGGGTCCATGTTGGGGTTGACCACCACGTAGTCCAGATCGAAATGGCGATAGGGGTCGAAACCTTCGCCCCACTTCGCCTGACATCGCCTGGCAAACCCCGACCAGAAGAAGTCGCCCGCCGGCACGCGATCCCCCTCGGTGTGGTTCAGCGCCTTGAGCAGCCTGTCGAGTTTGCTCTGCTTGTCGCCCATGTCGAACTCTTCCTTTCTGCGCACGCGCACCGTAGGGGGCAGACCCGAACGATGCAAGCTTGAATCCGTCCGGACCGGCGGGGAAAATGCCTTTGTTTGGCGCAACTTCAGGTATGAAGGATAACGACAGGACGGAACCGATGACGAGTGCTTCGGCAGAACCGAACCCCGCCGTACGAGGTGACCTGCTGGACGAGATCCAGGAACGGGTCCGTCAGACACAACGGACTGTCTGCCTGGCCGAGGGTGCCGACCCGCGGACGCTCCGCGCCGCCGCGGGTGTCGCCGAGCAGGGCATCGCTCAGGTGATCCTCCTCGGTAACGAAGGCAACGTGGCCGAGTTGGCCGACCGTGAAGGCATCAGCCTGAGCGGCGTCCAGACCATGGACCCCAAGACCAGCGACCTGGTCCAGGGATTCGCCGACGCCTATCGGCGTCACCGCCAAGCCGAGCAGATTACCGACGGCATCGCCCGACGGGTCGTGTCCGATCGCGTGTTCTTCGGTGCGTACCTGGTTCATAGCGGCATCTGTGACGGCCTGGTGGCGGGCAGCATCGCCGCGACCGCCAAGGTGATTGGTGCAGCCCAGCACTGCATCGGACTCCAGGCTGGCCTCCAGACCGTCAGCAGTTTCTTCCTGATGGTGAGCCCCCACACGGAGCTGGGGGACAACGGGGCGATGATCTTCGCCGACTGCGCGGTCGTCCCCGATCCCAGTGCCGAGGAGCTGGCTGACATCGCCCTGGCCGCGGCCGACAACTGCCGCGCGCTGCTCGGCAGCGAGCCCCGCGTGGCCATGCTCAGCTTCTCGACGCACGGCTCGTCCCGGCATCCCCACACCGACAAGGTCATCCGCGCCACCGAACAGGTCCGGCAGCGCCAACCCGACTTGAATGTGGATGGCGAGATCCAGCTCGACACGGCCGTCGTTCCCTCGGTGGCCGTGCGGAAGGCACCCGATTCCCCGCTGGGGGGGCGGGCCAACGTCCTGGTGTTCCCCGACCTCGACGCCGCCAACATCGGCTACAAGCTGGCCGAGCGGATCGGCAAGTGCCGCGCGATTGGCCCGATTCTCCAAGGCCTTGCCCGGCCGTGCAACGACTTGTCCCGCGGGTGCAGCTGGCAGGACATCGTGGATGTGGCCGCCATCACGGCCCTTCAGGCCACGTCGCCGACCTCCTGAGCGGCGGGCTTGGCAAGAACGGCACCGCAATCTAAAATGGTTCATGGCATCGGTGAGGTCTGCCGATGCCATATGACGTGCCGGAGCTCGCAACCGTGATGATGGCCGTTTGGCCCGCGGCACCGGCAGCCGACCCGGGGACGTAGCTCAGTTGGGAGAGCGCCGCGTTCGCAATGCGGAGGTCGTGGGTTCGAATCCCATCGTCTCCAGTCGCCCGACCCGTTGTCAGCAAATGACAACGGGTCGCTCTCTTTTCCCTTGGGCTGCCACTTGCCCCGTCGCACGCACATGTATCTCTGACGCCGACGCCATCGGCAGCCGCATCAGTCGTTGACCGCGAGCCAACCGGTCTGCCAGGCGTTGGTGCACGGGCAAGCCGGGCAACGGATCCATTGATCCGCGATCCGCGGCCGGGTTAACATGGCCGCAAGCAGGGGGGGTAAGAAGGCAGGAGGGCAAACCTGTCGTCTTAGAGCGGAGGTCACCAGACCCACGCTCCAGTCTCGGCGCCCTCATCTGCCGATCACATCAAGCGGCGTCTCAGCTGCAAGGAGCACTGACATGGAAGCCAAACGTCTCCCTGGGTTGGTTGCTGGCTCCGCCCTGGTCGTCATTCTGGCTGGAGGGGCGGTCTTGCTGGCCGAGGCGCAGGGCGTGGCGCCAGAACCCGAGGGCACGCCGCCCCCATGGTACCTGACGGGCAACGGGGGGACGTCGCCGGGCACCAACTTCCTGGGTACCACAGACGACAAGGCGCTGGAGATTCACGTCAACAGCGCGCGAGCGCTGCGGATTGAGCCCAACAGCTTCTGCCCGAACCTCATCGCCGGGTACCACGGGAACAGCGTCACGGCGGGTGTCTCTGGGGCGACGATCGGCGGTGGTGGGAGCAGTTCCTACGAGAACAAGGTGAGCGATGACTTTGGTACGGTCGGCGGGGGCAGGGCAAACGTTGCCGGTGATCTCGCCGGTACCATCAGCGACAGGCCCTTTGCCACGGTCGGAGGGGGAATCGGCAACCGTGCCCATGCCATTTACGCCGCCGTCGGGGGAGGCATCTCCAACTTCGCCACCAGCACGGCGTCCGCCGTCGGGGGAGGGTACGGCAACTGGGCCTCCGACGAGTACGCGACGATCCCCGGGGGGCGTGCCAACGCCGCTAGCGGTCACGACGCCAGCGTCGGTGGGGGTCGCGGGAACACGGCCAGTAACAGCTATGCCACCGTCGCCGGCGGACGGGGCAACAAGGCCAGTCGACACTACGCCACGGTCGCCGGGGGATATGTCAACCAGGCGACGGGCCTGTACGCTGGCGTCGGCTGGGGGCAGAGGAACAAAGCGACCGAGGATTGCGCGACCGTTGGCGGCGGCGAGAGCAACCTCGCCGATGCCAACCACGCGACGATCGGCGGGGGACGCGCCAACACGACCACGGGCTACTACGCGACCGTGGCCGGCGGTCGTGGCAACACGGGCAGCCGGAACTATGCGACCGTCAGCGGCGGCCGGGGCAACACCGCCAATGGCTACTATGCGACGGTGTTGGGGGGGCGGGAGAATCGGGCGGCCGGTGACTACAGTCTGGCGACGGGGTACCGGGCCAAGGTCGACGCGTCGCATGACGGGGCGACGCTCTTCGCGGACGGGACGAACGTGAACTTCAGCTCGTCGGCGGCGAACGAGTTCGCCGCTCGTTGCACGGGCGGCGCGCGGTTCGTGTCGGCCGTCAACGGCAGCGGAACCCCGACGGCTGGCGTGACGCTGGCGGCGGGTGGCGGATCGTGGTCGTCGATCAGTGATCGCAACGCCAAGCGGGATTTCGAGGCGGTGGACAAACGTGAGCTGCTGGCCCGCCTCGCGAAGGTGCCGATCGCGACGTGGCGGTACAGGACGCAAGACGTGTCGATCCGCCACATCGGCCCGGTGGCGCAAGACTTCCACGCCGCGTTTGGCGTGGGTGAAGACGACAAGCGCATCACAACGGTTGACGCCGACGGGGTCGCGCTAGGTGCGATCCAAGGCCTGCACGAGCTTCTCAAGGAGAAGGACGCGCAGATCGCTGCGCTACGGGAACGAAACGCAAAGCTCGAGGCGCGCTTCGCCGCGATGGAGGCCACGGTGACGCAACTGGCCAAAGGAATGAAGGAGAAGTGAGATGAACCCACGCGAGTTGAGGACATTGGGTGTTGGTCTGGCGCTGGCTGCCGCGCTCGCGGGGGGTGCGATCTTGCTGGCCGAGGCGCTGGACACGGGATTCGCGTACGCGGGCCGACTCACCGACGGCGGCAGGCCGACGAGCGGCCCCCATGACTTCACATTCACGTTGTACGACGCCGAGGCGTTCGGCAGCATCGTGGCCGGTCCGATCGAATGCATGGACGTGATGGTGACGAACGGTGCGTTCACCGTGCCGCTGGACTTCGGCCGGGACCTTTCCAATGGCGATCCGTTATGGTTGGAGATCGCAGTCCATCCATCCGACGGTGGCGTCGCCTACACGACGCTCTTGCCGCGTCAGTGCGTCGGCGCGACATCGGATGCGCCGGGCGTCGTAGGAGAACCCGAAGGGGACGCATCGAACTGGGGCCTGACGGGGAACGCCGGGACGGACCCGAACGCCAACTTCCTGGGCACCACGGATGACAGGGCGCTGGAGATCCGGGTCGACGGCCAGCGGGCGCTGCGGATCGAGCCGCAAAGCACTAGCCCAAGGTGGATTGGAGGCTACAGCGGGAACAGCGTTCGTGCAGGCACCTGGGGGGGCACCGTCGGGGGAGGTGGGAGGAACGGGTACCTGAACGTCGTGACCGACGACTTCGGGACGGTCAGCGGCGGCAGCGGGAACGTTGCGGGTAATGACGATAACCACCTCAATAACGCCTCATGCGCCACGGTCGGCGGCGGACAGAACAACACTGCCGGCGGGGGCTATGCGACTGTCGGCGGGGGATGCGACAACGACCCGAGCGGCGACTACGCCACGGTCGCGGGGGGATGTGCCAATGCCGCCAGCGGCGACTACGCCACGGTCGCCGGGGGACGCGCCAACGACGCCACGAAGGACTATGCCACCATAGGTGGGGGGCGCGGAAACACGGCCAGCAACAACTACACCACCATCGCCGGGGGACGGGCAAACAAGGCCAGCAGCCATTACGCCACCGTCGCCGGCGGATACGTCAACCGAGCCACTGGCCTGTACACCACCGTTGCTGGCGGGTCCAGCAACGACGCCACCGGCGACTACGCCACGGCTGCGGGCGGCGGTGCCAACGCGTCCAGCGGCTACTACGCCGCCATCAGTGGAGGGCGCGGGAACACGGCCAACAACAACTACACCACCATCGCCGGCGGTCGGGGCAACAAGGCCAACACCCACTACGCCACGGTCGGCGGGGGATACGTTAACCAGGCCACCGGCATCTACGCCACCGTCGGCGGGGGACAGAGCAATAAAGCGACCGAGGACTGCTCGACGATCGCCGGCGGGGAGGATAACCTCGCGGATGCCAACTACGCAACGATCGCCGGCGGGCGTGCCAACACGGCCGCGGGCTACTACGCAACGGCGGCTGGAGGTCGTGGGAACACAGCCAGCCAGAATTATGCGACGGTCAGCGGTGGTCGGGGCAACACCGCCAACGGTTACTACGCGACCGTGTTGGGGGGGAGAGAGAACCGGGCGTCCGGGGATTACAGCCTGGCGACGGGGTACCGGGCCAAGGTCGACGCGTCGCATGATGGAGCGATGCTGTTTGCGGACGGGACGAACCTGAACTTCAACTCAGCGGCGGCGAACGAGTTCGCGGCGCGTTGCACGGGCGGTGCGCGATTCGTCTCGGCCGTCAACGGCAGCGGCACGCCGACGGCTGGGGTGACGCTGGCTTCGGGTGGCGGATCGTGGTCGACGATCAGTGACCGCAACGCCAAGCGAGACTTCGAGGCGGTGGACAAGCGTGAGCTGCTGGACCGCCTCGCCAGGGTGCCGATCGCGACGTGGCGGTACAGGACGCAGGACGCGTCGATCCGTCACATTGGTCCTGTGGCCCAGGACTTCCACGCCGCGTTCGATGTTGGTGAGGACGACAAGCGGATTGCCACGATCGACGCCGATGGGGTTGCCCTCGGTGCGATCCAAGGCCTGCTCGAGATCCTCAAGGAGAAGGACGCTCGGATCGCCACGCTTGAGAACCAGATCACAATGCTGAACGAAGAGGTCGAGGCGCGCTTCGCCCAATTGGAGGCCCTCGTGACCGGATTGGCCAAGAACATGAAAGGAGAAACGAGATGAACGCACATCGCTTCAGGATGTTGGTTGCTGTGCTCGCCCTGATCGGGCTGTGGATGGGGGCAGAGATCCTGCTGGCCGAGGCGCCGGGCGTGGAGGGAGAACCCGAGGGGGCGGAGACGTACTGGCGCCTGACGGGCAACGCCCTCACCACGCCGGGGACACACTTCCTGGGCACGACGGACTACAAAAGGCTGGAGATCCGCGTTGATAACAAGCGCGTGATGCGGTTCGAGCCGAATGGCACGACCCCGAGCGTCATCGGCGGAAACTACGACAACAGCATCACCGCAGGCGTCACCGGAGCCGCCATCGGCGGCGGCGGGGGGAGTTGCACCTACAAGAACGCCGTGACTGACAGCTACGGGACCGTAGGCGGCGGCAGGCGCAACGTTGCGGGGGACAGCGACAGTACGCCCGACGACAAAACCCATGCCACCGTCGGCGGGGGATGGTCCAACACCGCCAGCGGCGCCTACGCCACGATCGGCGGGGGAGACGACAACACGGCCAGTGGCGACAACGCGACCATTGGGGGGGGGAAGGCCAACGATGCAGCTGGCTACTACGCCGCCGTTGGCGGGGGCCGCGGCAACACGGCCAGCAACAACTACGCAACGATCGCCGGCGGGCGGGCCAACAAGGCCTCCCTGCACTACACGACGGTTGCCGGGGGATACACCAATCAGGCCACCGGCTACTATGCCGCCGTGGGCGGCGGGCAGAGCAACAAGGCCACCCAGGACTCCTCGACCGTCGCCGGCGGGGACAACAACCTCGCCGACGCCAATTACGCGACCGTCGGCGGCGGTGTGGAGAACACCGCCTCCCGCGAGTGCGCGACGGCTTCCGGCGGTCGGGCCAACGTCGCCAGCAGCTACTACGCCACCGTGGGTGGGGGGCGTGGCAACACGGCAAACAACAACTACACCACGATCGCCGGAGGCCGGGCGAACACGGCCAACACGCACTACGCCACCGTCGGCGGGGGGTACGTCAACCAGGCGACTGGCCTGTACGCCAGCGTCGGCGGAGGACAGGGCAATGAGGCAACCGAAGACTGCGCGACCGTGGCCGGAGGAGACGATAACCTCGCCGACGCCAATCACGCGACGGTTGGCGGGGGGCGCGCCAATACGGCCACGGGTTACTACGCGACCGTGGCTGGCGGTCGTGGCAACGCGGGAAATCAGAACTACGCGACCGTCGCTGGCGGTCGGGGCAACACCGCCAACGGCTACTACGCCACGGCGCTGGGAGGCAGGGAGAATCGGGCGTCCGGCGATTACAGTGTCGCGGCGGGATATAGGGCCAAGGTTGACGCGTCGCATGATGGGGCGATGCTGTTTGCGGACGGAACGGCCCTCAACTTCAACTCCGCCGCAGCCAACGAATTCGCGGCCCGCTGCACGGGCGGCGCGCGATTCGTCTCGGCCGTCAACGGCAGCGGGACGCCGACGGCTGGGGTGACATTGGCTGCGGGTGGCGGGTCGTGGTCTTCGATCAGTGACCGCAACGCGAAGCAGGATTTCGAGGCGGTGGACAAGCGTGAGTTGCTGCACCGGCTTGCGAATGTCCCGATCACGACGTGGCAGTACAGGACGCAGGATGCGTCGATTCGTCACATTGGCCCGATGGCGCAGGACTTCCACGC
>CAYMLO010000166.1:0-20331 GCA_964390905.1 uncultured Planctomycetales bacterium
ACCATCGGATCGTCTTGATCGATCTCGCGCGGCATGTCCATCGCGAGGCCTATGGCCCATGGGATAACCATCAGGAGCAAGCCGATCCAAGCTGTAGGGGCGCGCTTCATGGAAGGCGATCTCGCGAGCGGCGTGCTCTGGACCCGTCAACCGTGGTTGCGCCAACAGAGCGACGTGGGTCAGAACGATCCACGTCACACCATTTTGGATCGTCAGAGGCGATCTGTGACGCTGGGGTTCTACCTGATTCCACGGGGTGCTGCAAGGGCCCAGTATTTCAGGGCCTTCAGCGGTCGAAGCGTATCTTAGCCAGGTAGATGCTGGTTTTGCCTTCATGGGAGGAGTAGTAGCTCATCCAGAGGAGGTTATCGTCCGGGTTCCAGACCAGGCCCGGGTAGCTGTTGTCGCCGCCGCTGGGGAGCGCGAGGACCGGGTCGTAGCTGGTGCGGGTCATCCGGGCCAGGACGGGGGTTCGCTTGTTGTCGGGGCCGTAGAGGCGGCCGGAGCCCCAGAGGCTGCCGTTGGGGAGGCGGATGAAGTTGGGGCCGCCGATCTTGGTCTTCATCTTGTGGAACGACCACTTCTTGTAGGGCGGCTTGCTGTGGCCGACCACGATCGGCCCGGGCACATTGCCGACGCTGTAGTCCTGCCGTTCCCCCAGTCCGCCGGCGCTCTGACCACAGAGAACCGTGACGTCGTGGTCCCAGCGGTTCGTCACCGCGATGTCAGGCAGGTCGTCGCTGTCGAGGTCGCCGATGGCGACGCTCGAAGGGAAGTCTCCCACCGCATAGTCCTGCCGATTGCCGAACGTGTGCCGCCCCGCTGCTTGAGGTAGCCCGCAGCAACGGGCAACGCACCCCGCCAGAACGCGCCCCGCCAAGGCGTTCACCGCTCGCCTCCTACCCCCTACGGTACCTTCATGTGCTGTTGGGAGACGTGTCCCTGACCAGAACAGCCCGGGACGATCCTCTCCCTCCGGCTCCCTTCCTTGCCAACGTAATCGTATCCCGTACTCCAGTGAGCGTCAACCGGTTATTGGTCCTGTGTCGCTGGAAGAGCTACAACGGCAGATCAGCATTCGCAAGCGGGAACCTGCCGGTTAGGAGGGTATCTGCTCAGGAATCGACCGGGACGGCCGACCTCGATGGACTGCGGGATCTTCCCAAGCCTGGTGTCGGGAGTGTAGGCGCGACAGGGCCCAAGGCCCTGCAAGAAGGTGCAACGGGAAGCACGCGTCGCGGGGGTCCTGGGAAACGAAAAACCCCGGAGAACCTTGGGAAAACCCAAGGAAACCGGGGCGATTCGCGAATGGGCCGCCAGGGATTCGAACCCCGGACCTGCGGATTAAGAATCCGTTGCTCTGCCAGCTGAGCTAGCGGCCCGATCGATCGGCGGTGCGAAGGGGTGCTGCCGCGGATTGCGGCAGCGGGCAACGTGGATCGACCACTCCTCGACGACACGGCGCCGTTCAAGCACACCTACGTTAGCCACATGCGGGTCAATCGTCAAGCGTTCCGATGAGCGTGCGCCGCGCATTGACGTGGCATCGTGCTGTTCAGCTGCGGTGGTGCGAGTAGCCTTAGGAGGCGACGAGCGCGGCCTGGCGATTCAGGCCGGCCATGATGACGGAGGGGATGTTGCCTAGCCCGACGATCCGCTCCACGGCGCCGCGGGCGATGGCTTCCTTAGGCATGCCAAAGACGACGCAGCTTCGCTGGTCTTGAGCGATGGTGGCGGCGCCGGCTTGCCGCATTACCAACATGCCATCGGCCCCGTCGGCGCCCATTCCGGTGAGGATGACGCCGACGGCGGCAGGGCCGGCGGCCTTGGCAACCGACTGGAAGAGGACCTCGACGCTCGGTCGGTGGCGACAGACAAGCGGGCCGGTGCGACTCCTGGCCACCCAACCCAGGGGGCGCTTTTCGACGGTTAGGTGAAGGTCGCCGCGCCCGATGACAGCCAATCCGGGGACGAGTTTGAGGTTGTCCGTGGCTTCGACGACGGTCATGGCCGATTTCTGGTTGAGACGTTCGGCGAAGGCGGCGGTAAACCCCTGGGGCATGTGCTGAACGATGACGACGGGCGGCATGTCGGCGGGGAGGCGGGTCAGGATGGATCTGAGGGCCTCGGTGCCGCCGGTGCTTGCGCCAATGGCGACCAGGTGACGCGTGGGATCGAGGCCGCGGGCCCGGACCGACGAGATCGCCGCAGGTTTGCTGAAGCCAGGCCTGGGGCGTCGAATCGCGCCATGGGCGGCCTTGACCTTGTCGATCAGCTGATCCATCACCTCGCGCAGGGCGGCGGAGGTGTGGTCGGGCTTGTGCATGACGTCGACGGCGCCCTTCTCCAGGGCCTCCAAAGCGGCCGCCGTTCCGGAGGCCGTCAACGTGCTGAACATGATGACCGGGACGGGGTAGTTCTTCATCAGGCGCTGGAGGAATTCCAGCCCGCTCATTCGGGGCATTTCGACGTCGAGCGTGATCACGTCGGGTCTGTGGGCCACGACCATGTCGCGGGCCTCGTAGGCATCGGAGGCGGCCGCAACGACCTCGATCTGCGGATCGCGGGCCAGTTCACGGCGAAGGATTGTCCTGACCAGCGCCGAGTCGTCCACGACCAGCACACGGATTCTTTTGGACGGCCTCATGCTCCGGCCCTCCGTTCTGGCGTGACCGAAAAGGCTGCACTGCGCTGGATGAGCGACACGACGGCTTGACCGGTCTCGGTGTTGAAGAAGAGGCGTCTGCCCTGTTCGCCGCCCGTGTGTTCCTTGACGATGGGAATGGCATACGCTGCGAGCATCTGGACGGCCAAGTCGCGGTTGGCCGCGCCCACTTGCGGACCCCGTCCGTTCCCAACGGGTCGGGCGCCGCCAACGACGATGGCCTGTAGGCGCCTGAGCGTGGCGC
Source organism: uncultured Planctomycetales bacterium (assembly GCA_964390905.1). Classification (GTDB taxonomy): domain Bacteria; phylum Planctomycetota; class Phycisphaerae; order UBA1845; family JAFGLZ01; genus JAFGLZ01. The sequence continues at coordinate 2,910 of CAYMLO010000166.1, forward strand.
CGCATCGCTGGATTCGCTCGATGAGCATCTGAATGCTGAAGGTCCCATAGCGAGCGTCGGGGGGATGGTTTTTAGGGGACTGAGGGAGAACGTAGTGGTTCAACCCGCCCACGCCGGCCTTTCGGTCGTGCAGGCAGACAGCGACGCAGCTCCCGAGGATGGTTTTGACCATGGCGGGCTCGGCGCTGACGTGGAGCCCGCCGGGCTCGAGGAAGAGGTCAATGTCTGAAAACCGCACCTTCATCGCATCACTTTCGGTAGGACGCCGGCTCGACGTAGCTGTACTGGTGCCTGAGAGCGTTGAGACTCTCACTGTGCCCGATGAGGAACAGGCCCCCGGGCTTCAAGTGCTCGTAGTACCGGGCAATCAGCGCCTCCTGGGTAGGCCGGTCGAAGTAGATCATCACGTTCCTACAGAAGATAGCGTCGAACTGGTATCTGAACGGGAACTTATCCTGCATCAGGTTGAATCGTGCAAAGGTAACGAGCTGTCGAATGTCAGGGATGACTTGCACCTGGCTGCTCGTGCGACCGCCGCAGCGCCGGAAGTAAGTTCGGGCGAACCCTGGGGGGAGGGTCCCAAGCCGAATGGCCTCATAGACGCCCAGCTTAGCCTTGCTGAGGACCTTGACGGAGAGGTCCGTGGCGAGCAGCTTGAGTTCGACATTCGTGTTGTGCTTGATGATGTCGTGGACGGTCATGGCGATGGAGTAGGGCTCTTCGCCGCTACTGCAGCCAGCCGACCAGATGCGGATCTGCCAGGTCCGATTGCCGAGCTCTTCGATCTTCTGCTTGATCGTCTTGGCCAGTAGCTCGAAGTGGCGCTTCTCGCGGAAGAAGTGTGTGGTGTTGGTGCTGATGGCGTCCAGGAGCATGGCCATCTCTTCGCCCGTGTTGTCGTTCAGGACGTGGTCGTAGTACGCCTTGAAGGAGCTGAATCCTCCCTGTCGCAGTCGCTTGCCCAGGCGCGCTCGGACGAGATGCTGTTTCTCGGACCCGAGGTTGATGCCGCTGTGGGAGTAGACCAGCTTGCGAAACAACTCGTACTCGCGGTCTGTCAACTCCATCGACAAGGTCGCGTCATGGGCCACGGGTATTCTCCCCAGGCGCGTGTTGCGCACATGAAACCGCTGCGTCGACGCTGGCTCGCCACGTCTCTGGTGGTTCTATCGGCACCGTCGGGAGGGGGGTTTGGCAGCTGCTGGGGTTCGTCGGTTTGGGGAGCGTCGCTCGGCACGTGCATATCGGACGTTTGGGGGCAAGCGCCGTGTCGAAGGGCGAGCGACGACAGACCGAACCACGATGCACGTCAGAGCCCGAAGGGCGGTGCGTCTGGGGCCGTGTCAACGTCTGCAGGCTGCCAGGATCTCGTCGGCGCCGGCGTCGCGGAGTTGATCGACGACCTGTTGCCCGACGGATTCGATCTCGTCGGCGGTGCCGGTACGTTGGGCACGTGCATGCCGCTGGCCATCGAGGGAGACGACGACGGCGCGGCAGGCTAGACGGTCGCCATCGATCTGCGCGCTGACGCCGATGGGGGCCTGACACCCGCCTTGGAGCTGACGGATGACGTAGCGCTCGCAGAGGACGGCGCGGTAGGTTGCCTCGTGTTGTAGGGCGGCGAGGAGGGCGCGCACGCGATCGTCCTCGGCACGCGTTTGGAGCGCAAGCGCGCCTTGCCCGGCTGCGGGGAGCATTCGATCGGGGTCCAGCACTTCTGTGACGTGATCCTGTAGGCCGATGCGGAGGAGGCCTGCCATGGCCAGCACGGTTGCGTCGCACTGCCCGTCGACGAGGACCTTCCGGATGCGCGTGTCGACGTTGCCCCGAAGCACCGTGAAAGCGAGATCAGGTCGATGCATCCGAAGCTGTGCTTGCCGACGAAGGCTGCTCGTGCCGAGGACGGCACCGTCCGGAAGGTCAGTCAGGTGGCGCCCATCGCGGCTGACCAGGACGTCTCGGGGATCCTCGCGCGCAGGCATGACCGCGAGCGCAAGGCCATCGGGGAACGTCGTGGGAAGGTCCTTGGCGGAATGAACGGCCAGATCGATGGTGCCTTCGAGCAGGGCCGTTTCCAGCTCAGCGGTGAATAGGCCCTTGCCGCCGATCTCGGGTAGGGGGGACTTCTGTTGCCGGTCACCGCGTGTGACAATCCTCTTGACGTCGACGACGGCGTCGGGATGGGCCGTGCGCAGCGATGTTGCCACCCAGTCGGTTTGGGCAAGGGCCAGTTGGGACCCACGTGTGCCGATGGTGATGTGGGGTGAGCTCATCTCATCGTGCCAAGGTGGCCTGCGAGATACAGACTCCGCTACGAGTCCTTCTGCTTCGCCGGGCGGTCTCCAGGATCGACGGATGGCTCTCATACCATCAAACGCTGCCGTCGTCGAGGGGCGGCTCGGCCCGGCGTCCGCACGGCTCGGGGGATGCCGCACACGGGCGCCGGCCGCGGCGCGTCCGGCAAGAAGCGTCCCCGCCTGATCTTGTCAGTGCGATGGCCGGGTTTTACCATATCGCCATCGCAGGAGGCTGTGGGGCGGGATCTCCGTGCGGGACTCGTCCGAGGCATGCCAGCTCAGGGAGGTGTTACTTGAGGACCACAGCGATCGTTGTGACATGTACGGCCGTCGTGTGGGTGTTCGGCTGTCGGCCCACGGGGTCGCGTGGGCCCGTGGGCACCGTGATTCAGAAGGGCGTAGAGGTCCCGCATGCGGAACTGGCGGCCGACCGGCCGGTCCCGCGCCGGACGAACGCCAGTCGGGTCCAGGAGCAGCCCGAGCGACTCGGTCCGGGCCGGGCGACGCCCCAGAAGACAGCTCGCCCGGCTCCCGCTCCCAAGCCCGCGGCGACCCGTCGCGCCGCAAGCGCACCGGCGCCGCGTCCGGCCGTCCCGCCAAGCCGAACCGAGGCGTCTGGCGCTCCGCCTGCCGCGGGCAAGGCCCGCGTGCCGGAGCCGGCCGCTCGGCCGACTGCAAAGCGCGAGGCGGCGAAGAAGCCGGAGGAGGCAGGCGCTCTGGTTGTCGTTCCTTCGCAGGGGCGGCCTGTGATGGTTCGTCCGGGGGAGGAGTTCTTCTTCGTCATGCGGCTGCGCAAGTCGGTGGGGAAGCGATTCTTCGTCTGGCTCGCACACAGTCGCGTGCCGCAGATTCGGGTCAACCTTCGTGCGGATTTCGGTCTCGCGCCGGTGCACGGTCAGCAGCATGGCCAGACGATTCTGAAGATCCCCGAGAAGATCCCGCCGGGGTTGTACGATCTGGAAGTCGAGGGGAAGGACGGCTCACACTTCAGCCGACACAGCGTTCGGGTCATCGATCAATGGCGCAACCCGTTCCGGTTCGTGCACCTCTCGAATATGAACATCGATGATCCTGCAGCGCCCGAGTTCGATCAGCTGCTCATTGATGAGATCAACCTGCTTGCCCCAGAGTTCGTCGTATGCACGGGAGACTTCACGGAGTGGGGTCGTGTCCTCGGGAATCCGATTGACTGGCGGCGGACGCTGGAGTTCCTGGGGCAGATTCACGCGCCGACCTACATCGTGTGTGGGGACCACGATGACGAGGCGAGCTTCCGCCGTCACGTGGCCGACAACGAGATCGGCACGCTCGACTACGGGGAGTACCACGGTATCTTGATGCTCGACCACGCCGCCCACCCGATCGATAACGCCCAGCTGAAGTGGCTCAAAGCCGATCTGGACGCTCACCAAGACGTGGAAGGCTTCAACTTCGTGGTCATGCACAATGATGACCTTCACGTGTTGGACATGCTGCGCCGCGACGTCGGGGACCTGCCGACGTTCGTCCGCGCGCACAAGCTGCGGATGATCATTACCGGCGGGCACAGCGACTGGGACCTTAGGGAGTTCGCCAGCAAGCTGAAAGGGCTCGACAGTAAGAAGGACCTGGTCTACATCCGAACGCATCAGTCGAGCACGTGTATGCACGATCGGGCCACGGGGATCAGTCACTACCGCGTGATCGAGGTCGACGGCAATCAGATCCGGTACCGGTACCGGGACGATACGGCTCCGGTGGCACATGACTCGATCCCGGTGGGGCGGCTGCGGGTGTTCTACAGCGGCAAGAACGACGGCACGGAAGACGCCATTGTTGCGACGGTGATGAACGCGCTCAATCGGGAGTTCGACAGCTGTCGCGTGTGGCTTGCGGTGGCGAAGGCGTCCGGCGAGCGGCCTGGCGTGAGGGGCGGTAAGCTGGTACGCGTCCTGGACGGCGGGGGGTACTGGATGTGCGAGGTCGGCGTGGACCTGCCGGACAAGGGCGGTCGCAAGGTGATGGTGGCCAATCGCGCCGCACTGCTGCCCAAGCCGCTGCCGATCGAGGCGAAGCTGGCGGTCGGGGCCGGTGAGGTGCCGGGGACCGCGACCGGGCCTTCCGTGCCGGCGCTGCTGTTCAAGAAGGAACACGGTGGGCTGGGTGTGACCTACTACCGTTGCGAGCAGAAGGTTGCCCTGGTGTTGACCAACACGTCGGACGCGGCAGAGGAGGTCTGGCCGGTGGTGAGGCTGAATGGCCAGGCCATCCTGTTGGACTGGAGCGCCGCCTTCGGCGACCGCAAGCCGCTGATCATCCAGCCGGGCAAGTCGGCGAGGCTGCCGATGAAGCTGGTCCTGGGACGGGTGAGCCCGGGCGAGCATCAGCTGCAGGTGTTCTTCCGCTCCGATCCGCTCAAGCGACTCACGACGTTCCGGCTGATGCTCAAGCAGGCCCGATAATCAGCGTGCCCCGGGGCGTGTGGGTGGTGGACACGGGCCGATCGGGTACAATGAGCGGGTGTTTGGTGAGATCGGGATCCGGGCTCGGTCGAGGATTTGGCATGGCATCACAAACGACATCCTGGCGGCGTCTTGGGGGTGCGGTGTGTGCTGTGGGCGTGTTCTGCCTGCTGGGGAGCGGGGGGGCTGCCGGTGCGTCGATGGAGGAATCAGAGGACAGCCTCTGGCCAACGCCCCGCCAGATCGAGCTGCTCACCGAGCGGATCATGGAGGAGCACTGTCTGCGGTACGGGTTCGATCAGCAACAACGCAAGTTGTTCCGGGAGCGGTTCGCCAAGATCATCCCGGCCTTCATGGAGAAACACCGCAAGACGATGGAACCCGTGGTGATGGACGTTCTGGTTCAGCACGTCAGCGGCGAGATCCCGAAGGCGGAGCAGATGGCCGAGTGGTCGCAGAAGGCGCTGCCGGTTCTCGAGGAGGGGCTGCGGGAGTGGGACGCCGTCTATCAGAGCATGCAACCGCATCTCCGGCGCGACCAGCGGAAACGATGGGGAGGCGACCACTGGATGTTCAAGATGGGGGTCAAGCTGGCAGAGGCCAAACTGCGAAGCTACGCGCGGGGGAGGTTCGATCCGGCCGAATGGCACACTCCCACGCCGGGCCCGCACCAAAGGTCGGATGAGATCCTCTCGCAGGCCAAGGACGCGGGGATGAGCACGACGCCTCCCCCAAGCCTGCTGGGTGGCATCATCGGTAGCATAGGGGCGAGCCGCGCTCCCGGCCCGATGACGGGGTCGCCGGGGCGCGCCAAGTCGGTGCCTCCCTCCGAGGCCTACGTGCCGTTGGACCGATGGCAAGGCTACACGCAGCAGTTCATCAAGCGGCACCAACTGGATGAGGGTCAGAAGACGGCAGCGATGTCCATCCTCAAGGAGATGCGGACCCGGGCCAAGAAGTATGGCGACGGACGCGCCGCGGAGCGGGCGCGGCTCAAGAAGTTGCACGGCAAGGCCAGCGGCGCCGACCGGGCAGCGGCGAAGGCCGAACTGGATGCCTTGGAGGGTCCCCTTCGGGAGCTGTTCGAGGAGTTTCGCACCCGCCTGAACGAGCTTCTGACCGAAAGCCAGCGCGAGCTGATTGCCCCGGCTGGGTGATCACCGGGGCCAGACGATCGTGCGGCCGTTGGCGACCCGCGAACCTGCGGTGCGGCGGGGCATCTCGCGGCGGTTGTGAGTTCGGGTTTGTTCCCTGATCCGTTGTCGCTGTGTGGGAAGATCCGGCGCGCGGGACGGCAGCGTCGATGCGTTGACGTGCGTTAGCATGGGCCTAGAATCGTTTGGGCACGTCCGCCTGCGGCGGGCAATTCGGAGGTGATGCCATCGTGGCGGGCAAGAAGGACAAGAAGGGCAAGAAGGCAAGCGAGGTGAATGATCAGTGCCTCCAGTGCGGCGCGAAATGCTGCCGCTATTTCGCGCTGCCCATCGAGACGCCGAAGACGTTGAAGGACTTCGACGACGTGCGGTGGTACCTGCTCCATGAGGGGACGTCCGTCTTCGTTGAGGACGATGACTGGTACCTGCAGCTGGACAACCGCTGCGAGGCCCTCACGCCCGAGGGGCTCTGTGGCATCTACGAGGACAGGCCGCGGATCTGCAGGAAGTACAAGGACAAGGACTGCGAATTCGCCGTGCCGGACGGCGAGCACGAGCTGCTTCTGCGGACGCCCGAGGAATGCATGGCCTATGCCGCCAAGAAGCTCGGCGGCAAGTCGGGCGGGGGCAAGAAGAAGCGCAAGGACAAGGGACGATCATGAAGATCCAACGGGTCCGCGGAACGCGGGACGTCTATCCTGAGGACATGGTCGTCCGCAACTGGCTCGTCGAGGCGTGGCGACGTGTGTCGATCCGCAATGGCTTTGTGGAATTCGACGGGCCCATGATCGAATACCTGGACCTGTACCGCGCCAAGAGCGGGGAGGAGTTGGTGGGAGAGCTGTTCACCATCAACAGCAGGGGAGGGGAGGAGCTGGGCATCCGGCCAGAGATGACGCCGACGCTGGCGCGGATGATCAATGCCCGCGTGCATTCGTTGCCGCGCCCGATCAAGTGGTTCAGCCTGGGCGCGGTGTACCGTGGGGAGCGTCCGCAGCGGGGGCGGATGCGCGAGTTTCTGCAGTGGAACATCGACATCGTGGGGGTCGACGAGCTGGTCGCGGATGCCGAGTCGATCTTCGTGGCGGTGGACCTCATGCGTGAGGTGGGCCTCACGCCGGAGGACGTCGTGGTTTGGATCAACGACCGGCGTTTGATGGGGGCGCTGTTCGACGCGCTGGGCATCCCAGAGGAGCGCCACGGACGCGCCTACGCGCTGGTGGATCGATCGGAAAAGATGGAGCGGGCCCAGCTTGCAGCGGCATGGAATGGCGACCTGGGGGACGCGGTATCGTTCGATCGGTTCGAGCCCTTGCTGGCGTTGGACTCGTTGGCGGCGCTGCGGTCGTGCAAGGAGCCTGTGCTGGCGCAGGGCGAGGTGGCGGACCGGGTGCGTGTGCTGGATTCGCTTTTTATGTTATTACAGGATTTTGGAATAACGGAATTCTGTGATTTTAACATGAAGATCGTTCGGGGGCTGGCCTACTACACCGGATGCGTGTACGAGGCGTTTGACCGGAAGGGCGAGCTGCGCGCGATCCTGGGCGGCGGACGGTATGACAACCTTCTGGAGGCGCTGGGTGGGCCGAGCGTGTCCGGCGTGGGGTTTGGGATGGGCGACGCGGTGCTGGGCGAGTTGCTGGCCGAGCTGGGGCGGCTTCCCAGCGGCGAGCCACGCGTGGACGTCTACCTGGTGGCGGCAGACGATGAGGCCACCAGCACGGTGTTGCAGCTGGCGGCGGAACTGCGGGGCAGGGGGGTAGGAGCGGACTTCGGGTACCGTCGGCAGGCGGTGGGGAAGCAGTTCAAGGCGGCTGCGGCTCGCGGCGCGGTACGATGCGTTGTGGTTGGAGCGGAAACGCGGGAACGGAGCTCGGTGACGGTCAAGGACATGGCGACGGGCAAGCAGGCCGAGATGCCGGTTGCGGGTTTCCTTGACGACCCGATGGCGCCGGTGACGTGAGAGGGGGCGTCGCAGGCGGAGGATTCATGGTAGGGGGTTGGCGGGGGCAGGGGGGAAGGTCGAGGGGCTGGATGACGCGGCGGCACATTCACTACGAGTCGGCCTTTGAGGATCTGCTGCAGTCGCAGGGCGTTCCGTACGTGGCGGTGGACGAGGCAAAGAAGCCGATCTTCGCCGGCGCGAAGGTGAAGTGCTTCGATTTTCTGGTCTATGGAGGCGGGGGGGCGAAGTGGTTGGCCGACGTGAAGGGACGACGGTTTCCCTACGAGACGGTCAGCGGCCGGAGGTATTGGGAGAACTGGGTGACCGGGGAGGATTTGGCGTCGCTGCCCTGTTGGGAAGCGGCCTTCGGCGAGGGCTTCGTGGCGGCGTTCGTCTTCGCGTACTGGCTGGACGGTCCTGAATGCTCTTGGCCGGGCGGGGGGGTCCATGCCTACCGAGGGCGGTACTATGGATTCCTAGCCGTTCCCCTGAGCGAGTACCAGGCGCTTTGTCGGCGGCGATCTCCGCGGTGGGACACGTACTTCGTTGCCCCAGCGGCGTTTCGGCGGATTGCACGGCCCGTCGGGACGTGGTGGGAAGATGGCAGCCGAACCACCACCACGTCTTTACCCGTCGCAGGGGCGGCCTATAATGAGGATGGAAGGGTTGTAGAACGCCCCCGGGGCAAGGGATAGTCAATGAGCGGTGAGATTCGGGGCTTGTTTAGCGGGATCCTGGTTGGGTTGCTGTTGTTCGCGGTGGCGGCACCCGCGCTGGGTGCCCGCTCTGGGCGATCCACGGAACGCGCAACGCGCGCCGACGAGGATGAGTCCGCGGCGCCGGAAGAGGACGTGCGAGAACGGACCGTCGGCAGGGGGTTCGCGGTGGAGGCCGAATTGGAGACTGACAGGTCGATCGAGACCTGGATGTACGTTTTCAGCGCCCTGATGCTCCTCTGCGTCGGCTGGCTGTGCTTCAAGCCAACGCGCATCGCGGGGAAGAAGTCCCGGAAGACGGCCTTGCCCAAGAAGGCGAATTCTGGCAAGACGAAGGGCGGTGGGCGCGGCAAGAACGCCAAGCGATAGGACGTTCTCGGCCCGCCGGCGTGCGCGCGCAGCCAATAGGCGGTCAGGACAGTTCCTCGGGTTCATTCTGCGTGGGAGGCAACTCACCCATGAGCAAACGTGCGATTATCGTCGGGTTGGTCGGGCTGAACCTTCTGTTGCTCGGCGGACTCCTTCTGATGGCCTACGAGCTCCCGGAGGCTCGTGCCCAGGGGGTAGGTCGGACCGGGGACTACGTCATGGTCGCCGGGGAGATCCAGGAGGCGACCGACGCCGTCTACTTGCTGAGCCTGGAGCGCCAGCAGATCGACGTCGTGCTGGTCAACAAGCAAGGGAATCGGCCTGAACTGGTGGGACGCCGGCCGGGTCCGGATCTCGTGAGTGACCTGCGGGCTCCTCGAGAGCGAGAACGGGAACAGCCTCGCGGCAGGCGAAGGCGCTAGCGTCACGGGAGGATTGACGATGAACAACCAGAACTTCGCCATCGGCGTCTTGACGGTGACGGCCACGATCCTCATGGTGGGCTTGGTCCTGATGGGGACGATCAGCCAGCAACAGGCGCAGGCGTTCTCGCACATCGATCGTGGCGGTGATTACATCCTGCTGACCAGCCAGTGGCGCGCCGAGCATGAATTGCTCTGGGTCCTCGACGCCCGGGCCAAGGTGCTGGGCATGTACCACTTCGAGCCGCGTCGCTCGAGGCTGGAGCTCATTGACGTCATTAACTTGGCCGAGTAGCTGCGCCCATGAGGGGCGGCGGTTGGTGCGCGGCGCTGTATGCGCGGCGGGAGGCGCGCAGCGTGCTGTGCAATCCCGAGGTGATCCCGAGCGCAACATAACATGCGTTATCGGACCTTGGGGAGAGGTCACGAGGGCGGGTTCTCTAGACGGTCCGTCCCTAGCACCCGGCCGGGCGCTTCTCTGCTTGGGCTACAGAATTGCCGGGATCCATGCTCATCATCACCGCCATCGTCGAGGCTCCAACCGGAATCGACCCGGTGATGGTGCGGATGAGCATGGACAGACCGGGCTGGTCTAAGTCAATTTGCCCGGCTGCTACCTGATCGGCGATCTCAGCCAGCAACCGGGCCTCGCCGCCCGCACTGCAGCGAAAGACGAACGTCTCGGCCTCCGTGACGAGCGTCCATTGACGCGACAGCATGGCGAACTCCCTTTCGCACACCGCGTGTCATTTGTGAACAGGCTTCGACGGTGTTCCTACATGCCGAAACATCCCTATGCAGCTGACCGGGCCTCACCGGATGGACGCGATCGAACATGCAATCACCAACGCGTCCCTGCCAAGCGCCGTGAGGCGATAGACGTCCCGCGGGCCATCCGCCAGGACGCCGGCCAGGCGGAGCTCCCGTAGGTGATGGTACATGGGTCCGGCCTTGAGCCCGACCTTCTCACGCAGGTCGGCGTACGTGCCAGCGCCCGCGAAGATGGCCTTCATGATGGCCACCCGCTGTGGGTGTCCGAATGCCGCAAAAAGCTTCGCGATCGCTTCGTCCGGCATCGCCTCGACCAGCCTGTGGCGCGGTCGCTGCGCCGGACGACGGTATAGGCGCTGGATCCCCCCTATCCGGATGCGACGTTCGCGTCCTTCGGCCTCCACGATTGCCACGGCGGTGCCCACGCCGTACCAGTTCTGATCGGCCCTGAGGCGGAACGGGTGGCGGCCGGGGCTACGGCCCTGCCGGGTCTCCGCCGTGTTACCCCCCTGCCGGCTCTTTGTCCGGCTGCCCTTCCGGGACGCCGCGGGGCTGGCTGCCCGTCGCCGGCGTGCCGTCGTGGTTGCGTCCTGCCCCCGCTGCCCTGCACGCGCTCGAGTACCGGCGCGCTGACTCTTCTGGGCCGGTCTCTTCTTGGACGACCGCGGTCTTCGTGTGCCCTGTCCCCCGGTGGGCGGCGGTGCCGCGGCTCCCCGTTGGATCCCCGGCGGGTTTTCTGATGCCGAATGCCTAGGACGCTCCGCCATGCGAACTCCGTCTCGTCCGCTCGTAATGGTCTTAATACTGTTATTCTAGTACCCTATGATACCAGTATAACACGCTTCTGTAATAATGTCAAACGAAAGGCTGCGTTTCTTCCAGCCTTTCGCCGTGCCGTCAGGGCATGCTCGCTCCGGGATGAGGCGCCAGCTGGACGGTCGTGGTGAGACTCGCGGTAATGCGCGCTTTGAGATGGCGGTAAGATGGCATCAGGCCGCCTTCGGCCATGGGGCTGCGGGACGGGATTGGACACCGATGAGCCTTGTTGGTCGTCGAGGGGTTGGCAAAGACAGTCGATGGCGCCCGGGTGCAATTGGGGCCGAAGACGCGAAACGTGGGGCGCTGCGCCGCTGAGAGATTAGGGGGTGCGTTCCGCCCCACGGGTTCCGGGGGGGTCACCCGTGAGCTGATCACGAACGTAGTCGAGGCAGCGCGATGCGTCGATCCGCTCCTGTTCGAGCGTGTCGCGCCAGCGGACGGTGACGGTTCCGTCCTGGGCCGTCTGGCCGTCGACGGTGAAGCAGAAGGGCGTGCCGGCTTCGTCCTGTCGGGCGTAGCGCCGTCCGATGGCGCCCTTCTCGTCGTAGAAGGCCGGGTAGTGACGGCGGATGGCGTGGTATATGGCCAGGGCACGCTCGGGCATTCCGTCCCGCTTGACGAGCGGAAAGACGGCGGCTTTGATCGGCGCCAGCCGCGGGTGGAGGCGCATGAAGACGCGGGTCTCGGGCTTGCCCTTCGCTCCGACGATGTCTTGCTCGTGATACGCCTCGCACAGCGCAACCAGCGCGAAGCGGTCCACGCCCGATGCCGGTTCGATAACGTGCGGGTGATACCGCTGCTTGGCTTCGTCGTCGTAGTAGGTCAGGTCCTTGCCGCTGGCCTTCTGGTGCGCGCCGACGTCGTGGTTCGCGTCAACGTTGCGGTGGGCGACCCCCTCGAGCTCCTGAGGCTCGTCGCTGAAGGGGTACAGGTACTCGATGTCGGTGGTGGCGACGCTGTAGTGGGCGCGTTCGTCGTCGTCCTGGACCCGCTGACGGAGCTTGTCGGGGCTGATCCACAGATCCGTGTACCATTTCAATCGTGCGTCGCACCAGAAGTCGTACCATTCGCGTGCGGTATCGGGCCGGCAGAAGAACTCCATCTCCATCTGCTCGAACTCACGCGAGCGGAAGGTGAAGTTCCGCGGGTTGATCTCATTGCGGAAGGCCTTGCCGATCTGCGCGATGCCGAACGGGACGCGGACCCGCTGCGTATCGACGATGTTCTTGAAGTTCACGAACATCCCCTGTGCCGTCTCCGGGCGGAGGTAGGCGACGCTGGACGACTCCTCCAGCGCGCCCACGTAGGTCTTGAACATCAGGTTGAAGGCGCGGGGCGGCGTGAGGTCAGGCGCACCACAACCGGGGCATACCGGCGGCCATCCGATCCCACGGGCGTTTTCCAGCGGGGCCGCAACCTTTTCGGAGCCATCTGGCAACTTCTTCTCTTTGCTTTTGGATAGGGTTGCTTGCCCGAGAGCCTCTTGCTCACTCTCGGCTTCTACGCCTTTGACGACCGGCGGGTTCCTGTAGTTCTCGGGATCGTCCTTGATGACCCAGGCAACCAGCCAAACCTTGTCGGCCCGGAACCTGCCCTTGCACGACCTGCAGTCCACCATGGGGTCGGCGAACCCCTCGCTGAGGTGGCCGCTGGTCTCCCAAACGCGCGGGTTCATGATCAGGGCGCAATCGACGCCGACGATGGTGATCTCCTGTCCCCCGGGTCCTGGGGGCGGGCAGACGACCATGTCATGCCACCAGGCGTCCTTGATGTTCCGCTTCAGCTCGACGCCCAAGGGACCATAGTCCCAAAAGCCGTTGATGCCGCCATAGATCTCGCTGGATGGGAAGATGAACCCTCGCCGCTTGCAGAGCGAGACGATCTTGTCCATCGTCGTTTCGTCCGATGCCATCCGAAGCATCCTCCTGGTGCAATCTGCCAGACTTCCTAGAATTCACCATGTTACACGGGCGATCCCTCGTCGACAACGGCGAGGACACCTTGACGTCGAAAGCGGCGACGCTTAGCTTGCCGGTCTTGGGCGACGCGTGTCCTTGGCGTCGACGTCGCCCGGATCGGACTGCAACTACAGGAGCCCCGAACCCATGCCAGAGCCCCAGGACCGCTGGCGGATTGGCCTGCAGACCTACACCTTCAATCGCTTCACGGCCTTCGAATCGCTGGACAAGTGCAAGCAGCTCGGGATCAACGCCATCGAGTTCTGCCCGGGCCAGCCGCTTAGTCCCGACCGCCCGGACGTCAAGATCGGCGCGGATCTTTCGCCAGACCACCGAGACCTGATCAGGGCCCGGTTGGGCGAGAACGGCCAGACGCTCGTGAGTTTCTTCGCCGGTCACTTCGGCAAGGACGACGCAGCAGACCGGCAGGCCTTTGAGTTCGCCAAGGACATGGGCATCGAAACGCTCGTGTGCGAGGTCGAGCCCGGCGGATTCGATCTCCTGGATCGGTTGACGGCTGAGTTCGACATCAGCGTCGCCATTCACAACCATCCCCCGCCGAGCCGGTACTGGAGCCCCGACGTGGTTCTCGAGGCGATTGCGGGGCATGACCCACGGATCGGCGCCTGCCCGGACACGGGCCATCACATGCGGTCTGGCCTGGATCCCGTGGCCGCGCTGGCGAAGCTCGAGGGACACACCAAGACCGTTCACCTCAAGGACATTGCCGAAGCGAGTCGGGAGGCACACGACACGATCTGGGGCACCGGGGTCTGCGATGCCCGGGGTATCCTGGCCGAGTTGCACCGACAGGGCTTTGCGGGGGTGATTTCGGTCGAGTACGAGTACAACTGGGACGACTCGGTGCCCGACATCGCCGAATGCGTGGCGTTCTTCAACGACGTGACGGCGGAGCTGTACGGTCATTCATAGGGGTGCCCCCCTTCCCCGACGGCTTGACGCCGGGGCCGGCGGGTTCTACTGTGCGAGCTATGTCCGAGAAGTCAGGCGTCCGCATCAGCCGGGCGCCTGGATGGGTGCGAGCGAACGGATGAAGGAGGAGTCGACGATGTTTCGTGTGAACCGTGTTTGCCTGGGGATGTTGGTGGCGGTGGTGGGATGGGTCGCATGCCGATCGGCGGCGGCCGCCGAGGAATGCTGCAGCGCAAAGCGCTGGAAGCTGAGCATGCAGGTCTATACCTTGAGACAGTACACCCTTTTCGAGGCGCTGGACATCTGCAAGAAGCTCGGCATCAAGTACATCGAGATGTATCCGGGCCAGCGACTCAGCCCCGATCACAAGCGGGTCGTCTTCAGCCACGGTGCTCCGGTCAAGTACCGCGAGATCGTCAAGAAGAAGCTTGCCGAGAACGGGCAGGTGGCGGTCTGCTACGGCGTGGTCGGCTTGGGAAAGGACGAAGCGGCCAACCGAAAGGTCTTCGACTTCGCCAAGGACATGGGTATCCAGACCATCGTCTCCGAGCCGCCGTTTGACGCGTTCGACGTGCTCGACAAGCTGGTGGAGGAGTACGGCATCAACGTCGCCATCCACAACCACCCGCCCAAGAGCCGCTACTGGGACTACAAGACCGTTCTCAAGGCGGTCAAGGGACACAGCAAGCGTATCGGCGCGTGCGCCGATACGGGTCACTGGATGCGCGCCAAGATCGTGCCGCTAGAGGCGCTCAAGGCGCTCCGCGGCCGGATCATCAGTTTGCACTTCAAGGATCTCAACAAGATGGGGCGGCCTGGGGAGCATGACGTGCCTTGGGGCACGGGCGTGGGCAACGCCCGCGCGATGCTCGAGGAGCTCAAGAACCAGGGCTTCGCGGGCGTGGTCTCGATCGAGTATGAGCACATCACGCCGCATCTCGTGGACGACCTGGCCAAGTGCGTGGCGTGGTTCAACAAGAATACGGCCGAGTTGTACGGCCAGAAGTAGAGCATCGGCCTGCGCGATTCGATACGGGAGGATCAGCCATGGCAACCACGCTGTTGACGACGTTGAAGGGGTCGATGCTGGACGGGTTCTTCCCGGAGGGCTGGGACCTGGCCAAGATGGACGCGTGCTGTTCGCAGCCGCCCGAGACGATCTGTGACCGCCAGCCGTGGTGGAACGCGCGCTTTGAGGCCGTGCCCTGCGACAACCTCGAGGAATTCGACGTCAAGATGGGCCACGACATCGCCAGCGAGATCCGCGAGACGGGCGAGGCCGACCGCCCCTGCATCATGATCCTGCCGGTTGGGCCGATGGGCATGTACAAGTGGGCCGTCTACTTCCTGAAGGAGTGGAATGTCTCGTGCGGGCACGTACACGGGTTCAACATGGACGAGTGGTCCGACGTGGAGGGCAACACGCTGCCCGGGTCAGAGCCGGGCAGTTTCGAGGATGCGATGACGCAGGCGTTCTACGGTCCGCTGGGCAAGGCCTCGCCCAAACCCGACCAGCGGCACTTCGCCACCAAGGACGCCCTGCCCCGCTACGCCGAGCAGATCAAGGCGCTGCACGACCAGGGCGGTCGCCTGACGGTGGTCTTCGGGATCGGCCGGGCCATGCACATTGCGTTTTGGGAGCCGCACTTCGCTGCTGAGTTTGACAGCGTCGACGCGTGGAAGACCCAGACGCACCGCATCGGTGCCCGGTTGCACCCCCTGACCATCGAGCAGAACGCCATCACGTCGTTCAAGAGCCGCACGACGCTGGTGCCCTGCTACGCCAACACCGTCGGCCCGGGCCTGTTTCTGCCGGCCGATCGCATCATCGGTGGCTGCGACGGCTCTTTGGGTCGGGGCATGATGTGGCAGGGCCTGTCGCTGTGGTGCACGCTCCGCTACGGCCCCGATCCTTGGGTCCCCAGCAGCTTCATGCCCACGCTGCCGGGCAGGCTGTTCTTCCTCAAGGAGCTCGCCGGCCCGCTCGAGCCGGAGTGTAATTGAGGCGGCAGGGAGTGCAGCCAGATGCCGGAAGTCGTCCATCAATGCGCGACGATCGAGCAGGCCAGAAACGAGGCCGTCGCGTGGCTCGAGCAGAAGGGCGTGCAATTCGGACCGCATCGGAAGATCGAGATCGGCCGGCTCGGCTTACTGACGGGTCACGAGGTCGGCGTCAGCAGCGGCGGCGGCACGCCCTGGCGGCTTCGCCTCGACTACGACCCGATGAAGGGCGCCCACTTCAACGTTGAGTACGACAAAGGACCGGGCCGGGAGAAGGCCGCCTTCTGCTTCCCGGGCGGCGAGAAGCTCATCGAGAAGCTCGCGAGCAGTCGGGTCCCGCGCTAGCGTCCGCGAGCCTCACCGCCCGGTTCGGCTGTCCTGAGACGTTGCCAAGGGGAAGGCTGGCCTCCGCGGCCAACGGGCTGAAGGAGGCCGACATGGCCAACCACCTCCATCACGTTCACATCTTTGCCTCGGACATCGATGCGAGCATCGGGTTCTACGAGGAGTTCTTCGGTGCCAGGAGGGTCCTCGACATGGAACTCGCCGG
This sequence comes from uncultured Planctomycetales bacterium, assembly GCA_964390905.1. Taxonomy (GTDB): domain Bacteria; phylum Planctomycetota; class Phycisphaerae; order UBA1845; family JAFGLZ01; genus JAFGLZ01. Next base: position 19,286 of record CAYMLO010000166.1, read on the forward strand.
CGCGCGAAACGTCTTCCTTCGGATCGGCAAAGGACGGCTGCATCTGTATGATCAGCCCCCTGAAGTCCCCGGGAGGGGAACCATCCACCACTTCGGGATCCAGACGGATGACATCGAAGCGGTCGTGCGGACCATGAGCTCGAAGGGGGTTCGTTTCAGGAGGGGAATCACGGACCTGGGCTTCTGGAAGTACATCATGGTCCCCGCGCCGGATGACGTGCTGGTCGAGCTCTTCGAGGTGGAGAAGTCCGTGATTCCGCCAGAGTATGCGGACTACTTTGAATAGGCGGCAGGCGCGGCGCTTCGGTCTGGGGGGAAATCAGGCTTCCAGGTCGATGTGGGTCTGTCCGTTGTCGTCGGTGGTGATGCCGTTCGCGGCATTCCCCTGATCCGCCTCGTTATGCTCCTGGGCCTCGTTGGCGGATTCGGAGGAGCTCCGCCCCTGTCCCCCCCCTCCCCCGTCGGTGTTGACGGTCATGTCGTTTTCGTCGCCGACGACGTCGTTTTCGCGCTGGGCGGCCCGTTGGGCGGCGAGGCGCGCCAGGTTCGCGGCCCGGTTGTGTTCGTTATCCTGGATCGCGCTGGCCGTGTTTTGCTGCAGCCCCGCCTGCAAGGCCGAGGCGGCATCGCTGGGAGGTATGCCAGACATGACAGGTCCTGCCTATTGGCGGTGGTCCTTCGCCGATATCGGTCGGTTCGGGCCGATCGCTTGAATCTGGAGGGCCGGCCACGGGGCCGATGTCCGCCGAGCGCGCCCGGACCTCATACACGAAGCTCTCGCTTCCGCTCGCTGAGCTGGGCCTTCAGCCGGTTTAGGATCGACGAGTGCATCTGGGAGACGCGCGACTCGCTCAAGTCCAACGTTGCGCCGATCTCCTTCATCGTCATTTCTTCATAGTAGTAGAGCACGATGATGAGGCGTTCGGCGCGGGTCAGGCCCTTCGTGATGAAGTCCTTGAGGTCGCGCTTCTGGATCTCCTTCATGGGATCGCGGCCGCGCTTGTCCTCCAGGACGTCGATCTCGCGGACGTCCTTGTTGGAGTCGG
>CAYMLO010000167.1:0-20055 GCA_964390905.1 uncultured Planctomycetales bacterium
CGACCTCTCTCCGCAGGGCTATCTGATCTACCAGGTGCACGGCACGGAGATGACATGCTTCTACAAAGGCCTGGGGCAGCGCGTGGCCTTTGTCTCGCCCGCCCATGGGGTGAAGGTGAAAGGCCTGCTCACGTTGCGGGCGCATCTCGTTCAGCCCAGAGACGGCGAAGTCTTGCTCTTCTCGGTCAACGGTGGCGACTGGAAGCCGATGAAGGAAGTCCACCGCCCGTTCTGCCGGACGCTCTACGAGGCAACCTGGGATTCCGCGGTCTGCCCCGACGGACTGGTCGAGGTCAAGGCCAAGAGCTCTGCTGACGGGGAGACGCAGCACCGGGTCCTTGTTGTGCACAATGGAACGGCCGTCACGAAATTCCAGACGGATGCATCGCTTACCTTCCTCGTGGGCCGCGTCATCGCGGCGGGAAAGGCGCCCCGCGGCAATGTGGACGTTCTGGTCAACGGCGAATCGGTCGGCATGATCCATCCCCAACGAAAGAGGGAATACGCTTTCGCCATCCCAGCCTGCGTCCTCCGCACGGTCAACACCCTCGAGTTCCGCTTCGCCGAATCCCACGATGGCATGACCATCACGCACCCGCTCCTGACGCATTCAGGAAGGACCTTCGAGGATCCGTATGCGGCGGCGACGCGGGCGGTACGACGGGGTCACTGGCCTGAGGACATCGTGAATCGGGCCGGTTTCATCGTGGGCGAAGGCATTGATGAAGGAGCATTTGCCCTCAAACGAAGCGCCTTCCATTTCGTTTTGCCTCCCGAGGCAGGAAGCTAGAGAATGGGCCCGGTGTGTTCCCTCCCCATTGCCTTCGGCCGCTGACCGTGGTGCGTGCGCCACGTCTAGTTTGCGACCAGGAGTATGATGGTGTAGACCAAGGCCCCTGTCCCAAGGACGATCCCGAGGCAGGCCATGACGGCCCATGGCCACTTGACCCCGCCTTGAGCGGCGACGCGCCGGTTGTGCTTCAGGGCGATGACGCCAAGGACCACCGCCAAAACGTTCGGGACGGTGGCGAGAGGCCCGACGCACAGCCACATCGGAAACCCCAGAACGAGCGATGCGATCGCGTACCCGTTTCTCGCCGGCGCCTGCTTGTTTGCCCGGAAGGACAGATTGCAGTTCGGGCACAAGAGTGCGTCGCTGGGGGCGTCGTGTCCACATCGACGGCAGCGGATGGTTCGCGTGCCTGCTTCATCTCGGGTGACGTCGCGCCCGCGGATCTGATTTTCAGTGTGTGCACGTGGCCGGGATCGCTCCCCAGCCCCGGCCGCGAACACCAATGCGAAGAGGATCGACAGGAGCACGCCAAGGCCGACCATCGCGAAAGCGGCGAATATGAGCACCATCCCGACGCCAAGCTCGCCGAAGCCCCCAACGCCGGGCGGGGCGGTGTCGACGATGAGAAGGAAGCCGACGGCGTACAGCACCGTCCAGAGAATGCAGAGCGAAGCCCCGTGCTTCCTCCTCGAACAGATGACCACAAGGGCAAGAACAAAGACGATGTCCAACGCGACGACGTAGGCGAAGTGCCTCTGAAGCGCGGGGGGAATTGGCCCAGCGCCGACTACGGGCACACCAAGGGCTGAAAGCAGAAGGGGAACGGGGAGCATTCTACGCTTCCACTGCGAAACGGGCAGAGCCATCCGAGCCAATACGCCCACGTTGGGATTCTCGTGAATCCGTCACCTGAACGCCAGTGGCCGATGCGGCTCGAACGAGCTTGACCAGCCCTTCCCCCAACCGCGCGTGTTGGCGGACGGCACACTTCTGATACAATGAGGAAGCGAGCGGAGTCGTCACGACTGCCTGATCCCACCACGAGCATCACCCATGAAACCTGATCGCCACAGAAATGAAACGCGCCACACAACCGCGAGCCCCTCGCGACGAAGGGGGGAGCTGGGCGGGGTCATCCATACCTATCAGAAGTTCGACCCGAAGGAATTCCCCAGCCCGACCGCGCCGCCGCCGGATGTGGTGTCGCACGCGTTCGAGCACATGATGTTCTACGGAAGCCTGCGTCACCTGACCGAAGAGGAGCTGGCCCGGGCGGTGCGGATCGATCCGAGCCAGATCGCCGGGCTCGGTCCCAGCCTCGACGCGCTGCGGGCCATGCTGCTCGAGCGAAAGCGCAAGATCCTGGCCACCTACGAGACCGATACGGTCCAGGACGCGGCGCGGCGGCAGTTCCGCGACATGTCCGGCCAGGTCCGCCCGCCGCGGAAGCGCGCTCGCGACTACCACCACGCCGTGCGATACGAGCAGCTCCGCGACCTCGAGCGGCTATGGTACCACTTGAGAAACCAGCGAGATCCGTTCGCACGACAACTGGTCCAGCTGATGGAGGCGCTGGGTGAGAAGTACCAGGTAGACGAGCTGGCGGCCAAGTACACCTTCACCGGCCGGACGCCGCTGTCCATCCCGGAGGCGCTCGCCGTCAAGGAGGAGCTGGAGGCCATCGACCGGCTGCTCGAGCAGATCGAGGAGGCGGCTGAAAACGGCCAGATCGGCGTGATCGACCTGGACGCCCTCTCCGAGTTCGCCGAGCCGGGCGACATCGACCAGCTCAGCGCCCTGCAGCAGTACATCGAAGACTACGTCCGCGAATTGGCCGAGCGGCAGGGCCTCGAGAAGACCGACGGCGAGTATCACCTGACCCCCGAGGCGTTCCGGCTGTTCCAGTCGCGGCTGCTCGACGAGATCTTCAGCGATCTGCAGGCCGCGCGGTCCGGCCGGCATCAGGGCCCCATCGTCGGCGAGGGCGCGATCGAGATGCAGCGGACCAAACCCTACGAGTTCGGCGACTCGCTGACGCACATGGACATCCCGGGCTCGATGATCAATGCGATGGTCCGCACCGGGGCCGGGATCCCCGTTCGCATCAAGCCCGACGACATCGAGATCCACCAGACGCGGAACACCCCGAAGTGCGCGACGGCCGTCCTGCTCGACATGAGCGGCTCGATGCGCCACGAGGGCCAGTACATCAACGCCAAGCGGATGGGCCTGGCGCTCCACGGACTGATCCGCACCGAGTACCCGGGCGACTTCCTGCAGTTCGTCGAGATCTATAGCTTCGCCAAGCCGCGACACATCTCGGAAATCCCCGAGCTGATGCCCAAGCCGGTCATGCTCTACGACCCCGTGGTCCGCCTCAAGGCCGACATGAGCCGCACCGACCTCAGCGAGTATCAGATCCCGCCGCACTTCACCAACATCCAGCGGGGCCTGCAGCTGGCGCGCCAGTTCCTGACCGTGCAGGACACGCCCAACCGCCAGGTGATCCTGATCACCGACGGCCTGCCGACCGCCCACTTCGAGGGCAAGTACCTGTATCTGCTGTATCCGCCCGACCCGCTGACCGAGTCGGCGACGATGCGCGAGGCCCAGCTATGCGCCCAGCAGGGCATCACCATCAACATCTTCCTGCTGCCCAACTGGGGCCAGACCCGCGAGGACGTCAACTTCGCCTACCGCATGGCCGAGACGACGGCGGGCCGCGTCTTCTTCACCGGCGGCCACGACCTCGACCGCTACGTCGTCTGGGACTACGTCAAGCGACGACGATTCATCATCAGCTAACGAGGCACGGGGACACCATCCGTACCGCGACCGTGAGGGAGCGTCCCCTTGATCACACATCGCAGAGAGGATACAAGCGATGCATGCCCGAGCCGATACCGAGCGTGGCTCGCCTGAGCCCTATCCTCCCCAGCCGACGACCATGCCGATTCTGGGTGATCCTTGGGATCCTCCTTGTCATCCGCGGTGCCTGGCCCCATTCGTCCGGTGCCGAGACCGACGAAGAACCCGATCGGCCCGCACGCACGATACGCTTCCCGGCGGACCGGTCGGTGGGCAAGCTCCTCGTCCCGCGGATCGAGGACTCGGTCTGGGATTCCGAGCATCATCAGCCCGTCTACTGGGGGAACTGGGGATGGGAGTATATCGGCGAAGCGAAAGGCAAGGTAGCCGTCCCCGCAGACGCCAAGGTGAAGCTCACGCTCGGCGCGGCCGAGATGAGCGATCTGTCCTGGATAGCTGATCTCGGAGCCGACGATCTCTACGCATTATCCTCTGCTTGGACGGGGCGCATCGCGGGCACGGAGTTCGGCGACGCCGAACTGGAGCAACTCCGTCCCCTGACCGGACTGAGGGAACTGCTGCTGCCGAATTCTCGGATTTCCGACAAGGGGCTGCGCGCCATCGCGGACCTGAGCTCCCTTAGACTCCTCTTGCTGCGTTCGGCGCGTGTCGGCAACGCTGGGGTGGCGCACGTCGCCAAGCTCGAATCGCTGGAGACGCTGGCGCTGCACGCCGATCGGGTGAGCGACAAGGGACTCGCCCACCTCACCGAGCTCAAATCACTCAAGTACCTGTCCTTGATGATCGCCAAGATTCGTGGCCCCGGGATGGCGCATCTCGCACGTCTCCCGTCGCTGCGATACCTCTGGGCCGGCAAGCCGTTCGGCGATGCCCATCTGGCCCACCTCAAGAAATCCAAATCCCTGACAAGCCTGCGGATTCAGGGAGCCCAGATCACCGACGCAGGGCTGGTGCACGTATCGAGCATGACGCAACTGGAATACCTCGATCTCTGGCATACGCCGGTCACGGACGCCGGGCTCGTCCACCTTGTGCCCCTGCGCAACCTGAAGCGGCTGAACATCCGCGTGCCGTGTCCGGACCCGCACAATCCTCCCTTCACGGCCAAGGGGATGGCTCAACTGGCCGAGATGCGATCCCTCGAGCGCCTGGACCTGCCCAACTTCGCGATGACCGACGAATGCCTGGCGCACGTGTGCAAGCTCGAGAACCTGGAGTACCTGTGGATTGGCTGTAGCACGGGCAGCCCCATCACGGACGCCGGCCTCAAGCACCTGGCCAAGCTGGGTCGTCTGGAGCGACTCTCCATCGGCGGGACTGGGATTACGGACGAAGGGATGTCCGACATCGCCGGGCTGACGAACTTGAAAGGACTCCTCCTGTCCGGTGCGCCCGGGGTGACCAACGACGGGTTGGCCAAGCTCGGCGCGCTGAAGTCCTTGCAGACGCTTTCCCTGCCATCGAGAAGCGAGGTGACGCTCTCAGGGCTGAATCACCTCAACGCACTGTCCGATCTGAGGTACCTCAAAGCCAGCAGCATCGAGCCGCCGGGATACGGCGAGGGCACTTTGGATCTCTCGGGGCTGACCCGGCTCGAGCAACTCTCGCTTCCGCCCGTGCGGGATCAGGACTTGGCGTGCCTGGCGGGGCTCGAGGGCCTCAAGTGGTTGCAGATGGGCGGCTCGCTGAACGCGATCAGCGATACGGGCATGGGTTACCTGCGGGGCCTGAGATCGCTGGAGCGTCTGTCGATCGGTGGCAACAGGATCACCGACAAGGGACTGGCTTGCCTAGCGGGCCTCAAGAATCTCAACTTCGTACAGATCAAAGGCAACTTCAGCGATCGTGGCTTGCGTCACCTCGAGGGGCTCGGGGGGTTGGGGTTCGTGAGGATTGATTCCGGCACCTGGGTGAGCTCGGCGGCCGTCAAGCGTCTTCGTGAGCGCCTGCCCAGCCTGACGACCTTCAACGTGGACCGGCAGCGCGGGTCGCGGAATCGGACGCCGAAATCGGGTCGTGTAGGCCGGCCCGCCCCAACGCTCAAGACCACGACGCTCGACGGCAAGCCAATCCGGCTACAGGACTATCGCGGAAAGGTGGTGGTGCTGCACTTCTGGGCCACTTCGAGCGGGCCCTGTCTCATCACCATGCCGACCATCAAGCGGTCCTATGAGCGGCTGAGTAGACACGACGACTTCGTGATGATCAGCCTGAGCCTGGATGACCAGAAGCGGCTGCTCCGACTTCGCGAGCGGGCCGCTCGCCACGATTTGAGCTGGCCTCAGGTGCACCTGGGGCCGGACTCCAAGATCGCGGCACGGTATGGCGTAGCCCAAGTCCCCCGTTACGTCGTCATCGGGCGAGACGGCAAGATCCTGTACAACGACAATCGTCTCGGGCCTGAGCTCGAATCGGTCCTCCGGCAACGCCTCGAAGGCAAGGAGGATCGTTCGAGGACGTCCAGCGGCAACGATTCGTCAGGCCGACCGCGGCCTTGACGGCCTCTCATGTCTGGGCCTGAGATCTGCCCAACTCGTCGAGTCCCGTCAGAAGGGCCACCAGATAGGCCAGCGCGGCGGCGGTGAGCGAGACGGTGAAGCCCAGTTCCATGCTCATCAAGACGCAGGCGAAGGCGCCGAGCGTGGTCGCGACCGCATTGACCCCCCAGGCCCAGGGCACGATCGGCTGACCCAGGCGCTGCGCGACGCGCAGGCCCGTCGGGAAGGGCATCCCCATCAGCAGCGCCAACGGCGCCAGCGCCAGGACCGTGACCAGGCAGCGCATCCCATGCGACAGGAACATGAGGCGTGGCACGGCGTAGTTGACGAACATCGTCTCTGCAACAATGGCCCCGACCAACGCCAGCAGGATCACCGTCAGCGCCCGCGGGAACAGTTGACCGATCCGCCGCGCCAGAAGCGCGCCCAAACCCGAGAACGCCAGAATGGCGAACAGCGTAACGGCCATGGCGTACACCGGGCCACCGACGAACACGGTGTACTTCTGAAGCAGCGCGATCTCCACGGTGATGAATCCCGACCCCAACGCGCCGAAGTAGACCAGCAGGCGGCCCTTGTTGGGGATGTGGCGCAGGCGGTCGCCGGCGATCAGGAGGGGAACGAGGATCAGCCCGGCGGAGAGCAACCCAATCTGCACGAGGCCGGCCACCAGCAGGAGCAGGCCAACCGAGACGCCTGAGGAATCGTTCTGCGTCGCTGGGGTGTCAAACGGTTGGTGGGACGGCGAACGCCAACGGTGGTAGTGGAAGAAGAACGGACTGTCGTCGGTCGTGGGTCGGATGTCGTCGGGGTACTGGGCGATCATCGCTTGCCGCTCGGCGGGGGTCGCACGGATCATAAGGTCGAGAAGTCCGTCCTGCCCCCGGTACGGGTCGTAGAGCATGCTATGGTTCGACCGCCTGACCCATTCTCTGCATGCGGTCGCCTCACTCTCCGTGAAGGAACGCTTGCCCAGCAACGTGCCCGCCCAGCGTGACAGGCCGGCGCCCCGCTCACCGATGACCATGAAGTGACGTTCGACTTCGGTGATCCCCAGTTGATGGAGGGCCTCTATCTCGGTCGCGACCAGGCGAAGCGTCTGGCGGTAGGGATTGTACGGGCGCGAGATGGACAGGATGCCGTCTTCGCTGAGGTGGGACCAGAAGTCATGCATCGCCTCGATGGTGTACAGGTAGTTCTCAGACAGGGCGTAGGCCCCGGTTAACGACGCGGTGAGCGTATCGGTCCCTGTCAGCTGGATCAGGCCGAACTGCTCGTCCAGGGTCGTCAGATAGTGCCTGCCCTCAGCGGCGATGAGCTCCACGTTCGGACGCTCGAAGATCCGTCCCACGTAGTCGGCGTATCGGTCCTTCACCACGTCCACCACTACGGGATTGATCTCCACACCTGTGATGTGTCCCGCGCCGCAGTACAGGGCGGCTACGACGTCCATCCCGCCTCCCACGCCGATCACCAGGACGCGCGCGGGCTTGGGTCTGGCCGCGTAGGCTGCAGCGCGAAGCTGCCTACCCGCGTAGTGAAGCTTGCTGACGTCACCGTCTTTCACGCGTGGCAGATGCGTCCCCGCCGCCCCGTCCTGGGTAACACTGAGGCGGGGACCGAGGTCGCCCCCGGGGGCCGCGTCGTCTCGACGCGAGGCCGGTTCGCCCGGGGCCCGCCGGCCATAGCCCAGGTCCACGACGTCGACGCGAGCCATCGCATGCCAGCGGGTGTAATGGGGCTTCATCGCCACTTCTCGGTCGACCTTGGCCGGCGGGAAATAGACGGGGAACACGGTCCCTCGTGTAGCCAGTCCGGCCAGCAGCAGCGCAAGCGCCAGGCCGGCCAGAGATCCGACCCGCAGGCGGCGCGTCCGGTCCCCTCGGGCGTGCAAGAGGGCGACGATCCCGCCGCCGGCGGCAACCGCGTAGATGGTCGATTCGACCCCCAAGTAGTTGATGCCCGGGATCGACAGGAGCGCTCCTGTCCCCGCGCCCAGAAGATCCGCGAAGTAGAGCCGATTGATGGCATCTCCCGCGCGCGACATCAGGTATCCGACACACACGCCGGCGAAGAAGAACGGCACCCCCACGATGACATTGAGAAGCAGCAGGCTGAAGGCGTTGCTGTAGTCGCCGTACAAGTAGATGTCGGTCGGGTAGAACCGTATCTTGGTCGCTACGGCGAAGCACAGCATCGTCGTTAGACAGAAGGCTAGCCCGTACCGACCGACCAGACGTCCCTGATAGTGCTCGCCCGCGAATCGCCGCGACGCGGTCAAGAAACTGCTGGCCGCTCCGAATCCCAGCATGGCCAGACTGATGATGGCGTAGGCGCAGTGGTGCCAGGTCATCACGGAGAACACGCGCGTCAGTGTGACCTCCAGGACCAATACGCCACTGGCCAACAGGTAGAGGGCCACCCAAGCGCGACGAGCATCAGATGCGGTCATCGGAGCGTTGCCTCGGATTCCAGGCCAGATCGGCTCATCATCGTCCCGGCACATCATAGCGGCACGTGTCGACGGTTGACACGGTTCAGTCTTGGCCGGGAACGGTGCCTCATCCGCCCGTCGGGAGCGGCCCGATCTCGGCGATGCGGAGCTTGGCGAACGTAGCCGCGCCAGCATCGACCAGCAGGCCGATCCGGCCGGTGGGCGGCGACTCGGTCAGGGTCGTGCCGAGGATCCAGCGATCGTCGACGTAGACCTCGACGCGGTGAGCGCGGACCAGGATTCGCAGATGCTGGCCCTCGCCGGTGATGGCGAGTCCATGGTAGTCGTCGACGGTGTTGGTGGCGACGGTCTTGCCGGCTGTGGTGACGTTCGCCACCGCGGCGACCTTGCCTTTCTGGCTCAGTATCAGGCCCGCGCCCTTCTTGCCGTCCCATCGCCAGACCAGGCCGACGGATCGGGCCTCGCGCGGATCGACGGTGCAAGTGATCGCAACGTTTGCCGCCGAGACAGGCAGCCACAGGACCCCGCGCTGGTCGGTCGGCGCTCGACCGGCAAGCCGATCGCCCTGGACCGTCCACGTGCCGGCACCGATGCGGTCATCCGTATTGACCTTCGCCGGGGCGTCCAAGAGCGTGCGCGTCTCCAGCTTCGCCAGGCCGGGCCAGTACTGAAGCCACAGCGTCCCGTCGTCCTCCTGCCGAACGAGCTTGGGCGTGCCCCAGGTGACCGTGCCGCCCGCGGTGTGGTGATACAGCAGTCGGCCGCCTTCGAACGGGATGGTGCGCCCGACGTAGTTGTCGAACCGCCCCTGGCCACAGCCGAGCAGCAGGGGGGACTTGCCGATGCGATATGGGCCGTCGCGCGCCTCGCCCATGACGTAGTACGTCCCGGTCGCGTTGGTCCGGCCGGAGGTGTCCCGGCGCGTTCGGCCGCTCGAGAACATCAGGTAGTGCCGGCCGTTCAGCTCGAAGTAGTCGGGCACCTCCATGTCGTAGAAGGTCTCGTCGGCGAAGACGGGCGGCAGGTAGTCCCACGTGATCAGGTCCTCGGAGACCAGATGGGCGACGCAGGGGGTCGGGCCCTTCGTGGGCGTGTCGAGATAGGCGTCCTTGCCGTCGAGATAGAGCTTGCCATCGACGATGCGGGCGCCGCCGTGCAGCCTGCCCTCGGGGAACGTCCCCATCGCGTCACGGGCCGACCCGTCCTTGAAGGTCCACTGGGCGATCGGCTTCGGATCGGACGGCCGGTCGGGCACGAGGGCCTCAATCGCCCGTTCGTCCAGGGCCACGTTGTAGACGCGGGCCTCCTCGATCGCGCCCGCGAAGAATCGGCCCGCCTTCTCGCTCGCGCCCAGGTGACGCAGCCCCATGACGACGGCCGTGCCGTTGCCGAACGAGACCGGCTTGTCGATTGGGTAGCTGGCGTAGGGCTTGGCGTCTCGGTAGATCGTCACCTGCTTGCCCTTGTAGGCGATCGCGATCTGGACGAGCGTGTCGGGGCCGGCGGTTTCAGGAGGGTAGGCCGACTGATCCTGTGGGGTCCGGTCAAAGAAGTTGCTGCCGCCCATCCATTTGCCCGGCGCGCGCTCGCCGAAGACGATCGCGTCGAAGACGTCGCCCGGCGGGCGCCCGTGGTCGAGCGTCAAGACGCTGCCGCCCTGCTGCGTCGTGTTGACCAGGTAGACCCAGGCGACGAGGGTCTTGTCCTGGATCGTCTCGATGAGGGGCCGGTCCTCGCCGGTCTGGGCGCAAACGTAGCCGTGCCAGCGCTTCTCCTTCGGGTCGTAGAACGTGCACAGGTCCCGCCAGTCGGTTCCGGCGTAGTGGGGCGGCGTGATCGGCAGTGTGGGGTTGCCCGGGTGCTTCTTCCACGTCTTTAGGTCAGGGGAGGTCATGATCCCGATCTGTTGGCCGTGGCTGGCCGAGCCGTAGAACATGACGTATCGGCCAGCGTGCTTGACGGTCATGCCGGTCAGCGTGGGGGCCTCGTCCCACGAGCCCTTCGGACCCTTGCTGGGGATGCCCGGCAGGGCCGTCCAGTGGACCAGATCCTTGGAGACGGCCCGACCGATCGTGTTCCACGTCACGCCCGGCTCGCTCTGCAGGAAGAACAGGTGGTACGCGTCGCCGTCCGGAAACAGCCACGTGTCCCACATGCTGTACGGCTTGGGCGGCTGATAGAGTTGCGCAAAGCCCGGGGGCAGCGACCCGACGACCAGGAGGATCCCCACGACCAGAAGCACAAGGGCAGCGTTCGTACCGTCGATTGACATCGTGCGTTCTCCATTGACGGGTCGTTGGCGGATGGGGTCTGTCTTCTTCCCTGACTGCCAGTCCGCGCACTCCATGAGTCGCGCGACGGCGCATTCTGGCGCCAAACGACGGCGGGGGCAAGGCGTGCTATACTACCTCCTCGCGACCGGGTGCACCCAACGAATCGTGGCGTTGTCTTCGGCTGCGAACGGGGTTGCCCGAGCCGCGGGATTCATCCCGCGCGGATCGGTTACCGCGCGGGATGAATCCCGCGGCTCGGGCGTGCCCCAGTTGTGCGTTTACGAACAACGCCCATGCAACGGAAGATTGGATGCACCCCTCGCGACCGTCGACGCCCACGCCGAACCATCTCGGAGGAACGATCATGGACGCAGTCTGTTGCCCAGCTCGCCGGTTGAGTCTATCAGAACGAGGGAGGGTGACCTCCGCGGGGGACGGCCGTCTGCCGGTCCCATGGCTCGCCGGGGCCCTAACGGTTCTGCTGCCGTTTGTCACGACTTCGGCGGAGCAGCCCAGCGGCGATGACGTCGCCGCGCGGCTCGCGCGGATGCCTCGGCCGTGGACCGAGAGCATGCATCGGATCACGCGCGAGGAGTACGCCGAGACGTTGCGGTTCTGGGGCGAGCGATATCAGTACATCCTCACCGTTGAGTCGGTCGGAGCGTCGGCACAGGGGATGAAGATCTACCTGCTCGCGATCACGGACAAGTCGGTCCCGAAGACCGACAAGCAGGTCTGCCTGATCAGCGCGCTGCACGGCGGGCCGGAGCGGTCGGGGACGACGACGATCCTGCATCTCGCGGAGTGGCTGCTTGGCGACAGCCGCGACGCGGCGGAGACCCGGCGGAAGCAGATCGTCCTGTTGATGCCGATCGTCAACCCGTACGCGTTCTTCGTGACCGACCGGTTCGGCAACGCCCACGGCATCGATCCGTACAGGGGCGGCGACCCGAAGAACTGGGACCTAACCACGATGACGTACAAGGCGAACGACAAGTCGCCGGAAGTCAAGGCGTTTCTGTCCGTGGTCGATCGGTACAAGCCGGAGGTCCATGTCGATCTCCATGGCGTCGGCCTCCAGGAGTACGCAGCGGATAGGCTGGGGAAGCGTCTGATGTACAAAGGTCAGACGATGTTCGAGGTCGCCGGCTCGTCGTATTCGAACTACGCGCTGCGGCCGTGGGACTGGCGGGTGACCGAGGCGATGGTCGCCGCCGGTCGGGCGGCCGGCTACGGGACGGATCGTTTCGAGGCCGACGCCCAGCAGGGCTTTTGGGGGCCGAACATGCAACCGATCGCCGATCGGCTGTGGCTCGGCCGCCCCCGCTTCTACACGGCCCACTACGGCTACGCCAAGTACCACACCATGCTGTCGGCGTTCGAGGTCGGCTGGGAGGAAGGCGGCGTCGCCCGATTGAGGGGACTTCTACGGATCGGCAACGCGGTCTGGGAGGGCGAGCCGGTCGCGGGTTATCCGGTCGATCGCGTCCGATCGTTCTGCGGCCACCTCGTCGTCGCGTGGGGCACGACCGCCGAGGACCGACGCCGGAGTCGGATCGAGCTGTGGAACCGCCAGGGCGGCCTGACGCTGGCGATGCTCTACCCCCAGACCGACGCCCGGGACACGTTCGTGTGCGCCACCACGCCGGAAGCCAGCAAGCTGCTCGATGCGGACAAGGCCAAGTGCGTCGCCAACCTCGAGGGCGTGTCGGGCGTCCGCGTCGACGCGATCAAGGCCTTCGTCGAGGCGGGGCCCGAGGACAAGTTCTATGTGGCACGGCGCGGCAGGACGCGCGCGACCAGCAGCGGGCGGATCCAACACGGCATGGCGCTGAGGCTGAGGATCCCGTATCGAAACCCGGAGCTGCTCGACCTGAGGCTCAACGGCCACCTTGTTCCCGAGAGTCGTTCGGATGGCTTCCACCGATGGTATGCGGACGGGTACACGCAGGTGCAGATCAACATCCCGCCCGAAAAGACCCGCGCGACCGACCTCTACATCGTGACATGCGCGTACAAGCCGGACGTCCGCCGGACCTACGGATGGAAGCCGCCGCCAGAGGTGATGAGCCGAGTGGGTCGAACGCGGAAGGCTCCGAAGTGAACCGCCGCCTGAGTACGTGTTTGGCGTGCGGGGAAGGGGTGCCCCACTCTTGCCCTGGGGGCGGCGGCAGCCGCCCGCAGGGCAAGGGTGGGGGACGGATTGCCCCGGATTCGAACCTATTCGCCGCGTCCGTCCCCCACCCTCCAATCCGCTTCGGCTTTCGCCGAATCGCATCGGAGGATGGGGCACCCACGCCTTGGCGACGACTTGAGAAGAGGAGTCCTGGGAATGGAATCCGCGCCGATCATGGTCTCCGTGAACCTGATGCTGAGCTTCTCCAGCGTCTTCGGGCTGGTGGCATCCGAGGAACAGGCCGCCGCCAACCGGATTCTCGAAGCGACCGGCGTGAGGGGAGGTCTCGTCGTGCACTTGGGCTGTGGCGCGGGCAGGCTCACTGCGGCCCTGCGAGCCGGTGACGGCTGCCTCGTCCATGGGCTCGACACCCGCGCGGACAACGTCAGGACGGCCCGTCGGCACGTTCAATCGATGGACTTGTACGGCGCGGTCTCGATCGACCGATACAACGGCAAGCGCCTGCCCTACGTCGACAACCTGGTGAACCTCGTGGTCGCGGAGGATCTCGGCGAGGTCGCCATGAAGGAGGTGATGCGCGTCCTGGCTCCTGGGGGCGTGGCGTACGTGCGCGGGGATGGGAAGTGGACCAAGACGATCAAGCGTCGGCCCGACGCGATCGACGAGTGGACGCACTACCTGCATGATGCCTCGAACAACGCGGTCAGCCAGGATGCCCTCGTCGGCCCGCCGCGACACCTCCAATGGGTCGGCAGCCCCAGGTGGACGCGCCACCATGACCGCATCTCAGGTCTCAACGCCCTGGTATCGGCCAGCGGCCGGATCTTCTACGTCATCGACGAAGGCCCGAGGGCCTCCGTCGTGTTGCCGTCCAAGTGGTCTCTTGTCGCGCGAGACGGGTTTAGTGGGGTGATCCTGTGGAAACGGCCCATCGACAAGTGGCATCCGCACCTCTGGCCACTCAAGAACGGACCGGCCCAACTCCCGCGGCGATTGGTGGCCGTTGGGGACCGGGTCTACGTCACACTCGGCCTCGACGCACCAGTGAGCGCCTTGGACGCGGCGACGGGGCGGGCCGTCTGGACGTGCGAGCCAAGCAAGGCCACGGAGGAGCTCATCGCGTCTGAGGGCGTCCTCTTCCTGCTCGTCAACCGAACGCCCGCAACGCGGGGCTGGGGTAGAGGCCCCTACCCTAGTATGAACGCCCTGATCAAGGAGGCCAACCGCACGCCCTGGGATGAAGGCCGGCGCTGCCTCATGGCCGTTCGAGCAGACACGGGACACGTCCTGTGGGACAAGGAGCATCGGGTCGTGCCGCTGACGCTGACGGCGGACGATCAACGTGTCTTCTTCCACGACGGCGAGAAGATCGTCTGTCTGGATCGCGAGACGGGCGATCCCGTCTGGTCGTCCAAGCCGCTTCCCCGCGCGAAACCCTTGATGTCCTTCTTCGGGCCGACGCTGGTCGTCTATCGCGATGTAATCCTGTTCGCGGGAGGCGAAAAGGTGCAGAAACACAAGGGCGGCCGCGACACCATGACGGCCCTGTCGGCCGATACGGGCAAGATCCTGTGGACGTCGGCGCATCCTCCCTCCGGCTATGATTCTCCCGAAGACGTCCTGGTCGCGGACGGGCTCGTGTGGACGGCTGCATTGACGAACAAGCGAGACGCGGGGGCCTTCACCGGGCGCGATCCGAAGACGGGCGAGATCAAACGTGAATTCCCACCCGACCAGGGCGATCGGATGCCCCACCACCGGTGTCACCGGGCCAAGGCCACCGATCGGTTCATTCTGGCGTCGCGCACGGGAATCGAATGCATCGACGTTCGCTCAGGCCGATGGACGCGGGATTACTGGGTGCGGGGCACGTGCTTGTATGGAATCATGCCCGCCAACGGCCTGACCTACGCGCCGCCGCATTCCTGCGCCTGCTACATCCTGGCGAAGCTGAACGGGTTCAACGCGCTCGCCTCCACATCGTCTAGACAACCCGTGCCCGAGCAGGTCTCAGACGAAGACAGGCTCGAGCGCGGTCCGGCCTACAACGATCGCGTCTCGCCATCGTCGCCCCCCGAGGGTCGGCATGCCGACGACTGGCCGACCTATCGACACGACCCGGCGCGGAGCGGCTTCACGCCCAACCGCGTCCCCGTCGCGCGTCGTCGCGCTTGGGAAGCCAAGGTGGGCGGCAAGCTATCGAGCCCCGTGATCGCGGGGGGTAAGGTGTTCGTCTCATCCGTCGACACGCACACGATTCACGCCCTGGACGTTCGGGACGGCAAGCCGATCTGGAGGTACACGGCCGGCGGGCGGATCGATTCGCCGCCGACGATCCACAGGGGGCGGGTCCTGTTCGGATCCGCGGACGGCTGGGTCTATTGTCTTGCCGCCAACAACGGCGCATTGATCTGGCGTTTTCGAGCGGCCCCGATGGACCGTCGGTTGGTGGCCTACGAGCAGATCGAGTCGGTCTGGCCCGTCCACGGGAGCGTGCTCGTGCGCGACGACCCTTCTGCCGGGTCGGGACACGGCGTCGTCTACTGCGTGGCCGGACGGTCCATGTTCCTGGATGGCGGCCTGCGCTTCCTCCGGCTCGACGTCGCGACGGGGCGGAAGCTCTCAGAGACGATCCTCAACGACCGGCAGCCGAAGACGGGTAAGAGTCTGCAGGCGAAGGCCAAGTGGCCGAACCTCCCGGTGGCGCTGCCCGACGTGCTGTCGAGCGACGCCCAACACGTCTACATGCGTTCGCAGCCCTTTGATTTTTCGGGACGGCGCCCGCAGATCGTGACGCCCACGGACTACAAGGACCAGACGGGACCGACCGCCCATCTGTTCTGTCCGACGGGCTTCCTGGACGACACATGGTGGCACCGCACGTACTGGATCTACGGCAAGAGCCCCATCTCCGCTGCCGGTGGCTGGTTCTTGGCGAGCTTCCGGGCGCCGACGGGACGCGTCCTGGCGTTTGACGAATCGTCCGTCTACGGATTCGGGCGCAGGCCCCAGCAGCTTCGCGGCACCCCGGTCGGTCATCACCTTTTTTCGACGAGCAAGGAACCCAAGATCATCAACGTGACCCCGAAGCAGCGGCCGAGAAGACGCGGACCCTATGGGGTCATCACGAACACGAGACCTGACTACCGCTGGTCGCAGGCCATTCCGCTGCATTCAAGGGCCATGGTCCTGGCCGCCGCACCGTCGTCGGACGGCGCCTCTGACAATAAGCACCTCTTCATCGCCGGTCCGCCCGATGTCGTCGATCAGTTTGTAGCGATCGCGCAACTCGCCGACGCGGGAATGCGAAGCAAGCTCGCCGAGCAGACCGCCGCACTCGAAGGCAAGAAGGGAGGCGTTCTGTGGACCGTGGCCACCGCGGATGGCAAGAGACTGGGGGAGTGCAAACTCGACTCGATCCCCGTCTTCGACGGCATGGCGGCGGCATCCGGTCGACTGTTCCTGTCTCAGGTGGATGGGCGCGTGATCTGCATGGCGGGCGAGTGATCTGCTCGCAGATCGCCGTCCGCTGAGCAGGCGCCACCATCTGAAGAGATACCATTGAGCGGCGGGACGTCCACGGATCGCCGACGGCACAGGAGAAAGACATGAGCACGACGTGCGGGCTGCACGCTTCTGCGGGCCCTTTGACCCGAAGGGCCTTTGTGCACAACGCGGGCGCAGCGGCGCTCGCCGTTGCCGCCATACGCGGTGGGGCCGGCGAAGCATCAGCCAGGAAGTCAGAGCCTCCCGACCCCAAACCGTACACCCCCCTGGATCCGGCCAAGAAGATCCGCATGGGCATCGTCGGCGGCGGTTTCGGGGCTTCGTTTCAGTGGCATCTCCATCCCAACTGCATCGTCCACGCCGTGAGCGACCTGGTTCCCAAGCGTCGCGAGCGGCTCATGAAGACGTACCGTTGCGAGCGATCCTATCCGTCGTTGGCCAAGCTGATCCTCGACAAGAAAATCGACGCGGTTGCCGTCTGCACGGGTGCCCCCGTCCACGCCCAGCATTGCATGAACGTCATGAAGACGGGCAAACACGTCTGGTGCTGCGTGCCCGCGTGCCACACGCTTCAGGAAGCTGCGGCGCTCAAGGAGACGAAGGAACGGACCGGCCTGAGGTACATGATGGCCGAGACGAGCTACTACCACACGTATGCGATGGCTGCGCGGGACCTCTACCGTCAGGGCGCCTTCGGCGAGATCTTCTACAGCGAGGTGGAGTACTCCCATCCGTTGGTCCACGAGCTGAGCCGATGGTGGTACGACGCCCAGGGCAAGCCAACGTGGCGGAACGGCTATCCGCCCGCCTTCTATCCCACGCACGGAACCGCCTACGCGACCGGAGTGACCGGCGAACGTGTCGTCGCGGTCTCCGCCCTGGGCCTGTGTGCCCCCGAGATCGACCGCGTGCCGCCCGGCAACAAT
This sequence comes from uncultured Planctomycetales bacterium, assembly GCA_964390905.1. Lineage (GTDB taxonomy): Bacteria > Planctomycetota > Phycisphaerae > UBA1845 > JAFGLZ01 > JAFGLZ01. Next base: position 17,419 of record CAYMLO010000167.1, read on the forward strand.
GGCTATGGGAAGGGCAGAAACCCGTACGACAACCCCTTCAACGTCACGGTGATGCTGTTCAAGACGGACAAGGGCCACATCGTTCGCTGCAAGGTGGTGTTCGCGGGGACCAACGCCGGGGAGCGGGCCGACCTGTACGGAACCCGAATGAGCTTCTACACGCCCAGGGGCACGAGCGGCCAGACTTTCAAGATGCATGGGCCGGGAGCACCTGCGTGGAAGCGCCTGCCTGTCTACGCGCAACGCCTGCCCGAGCCGATGCGCAGCGGCAGCGGCCACGGCGGCTCGCATCCTCATCTGACGCACGAGTTCATCGCGGCCCTGGTGGAGGATCGAGAGCCGGCCATCGATCTCTACGAGGCACTGGCCATGGGCGTGCCGGGAATCGTCGGACATCAGTCAGCCCTGAAGGGCGGCGAGCAACTCGAAGTGCCGACCTTCGACCGCCGCGGTTGAGCTGGGGACCGAGGCCGATTCGTGGCTGGGGCCTGTCTCAGTTCGAGATATCTACTCTTACCGAATCATTTTTTATTTCTGACACTTAGGCTTGTGCGTCGTATCTGAGCTAATCTCCGCGGGCAAGCAACGGGCCGGGATGGGTGTTGCCCCACAGGGGGGTCAAAGCGCCCTTGCATTGGGCGCGCCGTGGGGTATTATTACCACTTCAGCAAATCCTGCCCGCGAACAGGGCTTGACACGGCGGCCGTGTTGGTATATATTATTATCTGGTACAAAGGAACACGAGGTGCCAGGCCAGGAAAAACTCGAAGGCTTCGAGGCGCTTTGCCGCCGCCACGGTATGCCCGTCACGGTGCAGCGTCGAGCGATCTACGCGTTCGTCTGCGACCGAACGGATCATCCGACGGCGGACCGTGTGTACGAAGGCGTACAGGACAGGATTCCGGGCGTCTCCCGGATGACCGTATACCGGACACTGGACGCGCTCGTTCGGATCGGCGCCCTCAAGAAGGTGTGCAGTCCCGGTCCGACGATCCGATTCGATGCGAACACGACCCCCCATCACCACCTGGTCTGCATGCATTGCGACAAGCTGATCGACTACGAGGATCCGACGTTGGACGATCTGCCCCTACCAGACCTCCGGTCACGTGGGTTCAAGATCGACGACTACGCCATCCAATTCAGGGGAATCTGCGCTGATTGCCGAAAGGAGTCGGGCCAATCAGGCGGACAGAAACGGGGCTCGACGATAGATCGGAAGCGAAGGAAAGGACGGTAACGGCGAACGGCACGACCAGCACGAAAGGAAACACCCATGAATCGCAAAAGGGCCATCCACAGAACGATCGGGGAAGCGGCACTCGGCGCTGGGCTGCTTGGTGCGCTCCTCGTGTCCTGGCCGGCGGCGCGAGCGATCGCGGACGAGGCCATCCCTCGAGGACCCCACGGTGCCGCGACGATGGAGTATCAGCGCAAGGCGTTGGCCAAGCTCTTGCCCAGTCAAGACGTTACCCAGGCTCCCAAGGGATTCGATCCGGTGGTCTGGGCGGCGTTTATTCCCAAGGACAACGAGATGACGGCCAAGCGCGTCGCGCTGGGGGAGAAGCTGTACTTCGACACCCGTCTGTCTCACGACGGCACGGTGTCCTGCGCGACCTGCCACGACGTGACGCGGGGGTTCACCGATCAACTCAAGACCTCCGAGGGGATCAAGAAACAACTGGGGCAGCGCAATGCGCCCACCGTCCTCAATGCAGTGTTGCTTCAGACGCTGTTTCTGGACGGGCGATCGCCAACGCTCGATCATCAAGCCAGGCTGCCGATCATCAACCCGATCGAGATGGGCATGCCCGACGGGGCCGCCGCGGTCAAGGCCATTGGCGGCGACACAGCCTACCAAAAGGCCTTCAAAGAGGCCTACGGCCGTGAGGTGAACTACGAGGACATGGGCCGGGCGATCGCCGCCTTCGAGCGGACGCTCGTGTTCATCGATTCGCCCTTCCGACGTTTTCTCAACGGAGACGAGAACGCCATCTCCGCTGAGGCCCGCGCGGGGTGGGTCCTGTTCAACGGCAAGGCCCGCTGCGTGACGTGCCACCACATGAACCTGTCGAACCCCCTGGGGACCGACAACCGCTTCCACAACATCGGCGTGTCCGCACGCCACCAGGATTTCGAGGGACTGGGCCAACGTGCGCTCAAGCTGCTGAAAGAGGACCCATCGGAGAGCAAGCTGGAGGAGCTGGCCCTCAACACGCCCATGAGCGAGCTCGGGCGGTTCATGGTCACCAAGAACCGCTCCGACATGGGATCCTTCCGGACCTCGATCCTGCTGAACATTGGCATCACGCCGCCCTACATGCACGACGGCTCGCTGCCAACGTTGTGGGACGTTATGGATCACTACAACAAGGGAGGCGAGCCCAATCCCTTCCTCGATGGCGGTATGGAGCCGCTCGCCCTGACCGAAGAGGAGATCAACCAGGTCGTAGCGTTCCTCTTCAGTCTGACCGACGACCGGCTTGCGGCACAGAACCAGCGTCAGTTCGAGGCCCAGAAAGCGGCGGCGAAGGCCAGCCGCAAGTTCCGGGACGAGGCGATGGCTTTCCGCAAGAAGCTTCCGTTCGAGGACCGGGTCATGGGCCCCAAGAAGTGATGAGGTGATCACAATGAAAC
>CAYMLO010000168.1:0-19930 GCA_964390905.1 uncultured Planctomycetales bacterium
CCCACGTGGTGCCCGATCCGGCCCTGGGCGGCTTCACCGCTTTGGGTCTGGCCGGCGCCGGTGCCTGGCTGCGTCGTCGACGGTAGTCAGACGCTGTCAGGAGGCTGGAAGGAAGTAGCAAGACTCCCATCCAACATGCCCGCGAGGCGGTGTCTCTCGCCGAGACACCGCCTCGCTCCTTTTACTTCGGCGTGGTCTTGCCCTTTGAAGTCGAATCGAGCGCGTCCCTTCACACGCCTGATGCTTGCGGGTATCCTTCTCGGTCCGCAATCCCTGCAAGTGAGAAGGTCGCGGCGAGTGGAAGCTGACTTGGAGAACACAACGATGCAACGCTGGTGGATGATCGTACCCGCCCTTGTGTCGGCGGGCTGCAGCCAGGCGGTCGAATACAAGGTGGCGGTGAACGCTGGCAAGACCCATCGGAAAGACACGCCCGTGTCGATCGTGTTGCCCATCCCAGAGGGACTGAATTCCGTCACGGGCACGGCGACTTGCAAGGGACAAACCGTTCCAGCCCAGGTCGCTCGGATCGGCTCGGCAACGGGCCGCGTTTGGTGGGTGGTGCCGGATCTGCCCGCAGGTCAGACGAGGACCTACGCCCTCAAGCTCGGACCGGGCGTGCGTCCAGCGTCGACGAAGGGGTTCTGCTGGCAGGACTCCTCCAAAGACAAGGTCGAGTCGACGGACCTGCTGTTCGGCGATCGGCCGGTGTTGCGTTACATGCGCACCCCTTTCGACAAGCGCAACATCGAGCTGACCAAGAAACCGTTCCACCACGTGTTTGCGCCCGACGGCAGCCGGTTGATCACGAAAGGCCCTGGGGGCAAGTACCCGCATCATCGCGGGATCTACTTCGGGTACAACAAGTGCCAGACCGATGGCGGGTCCTATGACGTCTGGCATGCGCACAAGGGCGAGCACCAGGTCCACAAGAAGGTGATCCTGGAGGTGACTGGTCCGGTCGTCGGCGGGCACGTGGTGCAGATTCACTGGAACGACCGCCAGGGCCGGCCCTTCGTCGAGGAGACCCGGGCGCTGTTTGTCTATCGCCAGTCGTCGGGCCACCTACTCATCGAGTTCACCTCGACGCTCAAGCCGGTGCGAGGTTCGGTCAGGCTGGACGGGGATCGCCAGCACGCCGGCGCGCAGTTTCGCGCCGCCCAGGCCGTCGCCGACAACGAGAAGGCCACCCGATACCTGCGACCGGCGAAGTGGGCCCGCCTCGCCGCAGATAAGCAGTACAACGATCCTGAGCATAAGGACCTGCCCTGGAACGCGATCCAGTATTCGCTGGGCGATCAGGCGTACACGGTGGCGTACCTGACCGATCCGAAGAACCCGGGCGACGCGGCCTTCTCCGAGCGGTTGTACGGCCGGTTCGGCGAGTTCTTCCCGTGGGATCTCCGCCAGGACAATCCGTTGACCGTTCGCTACCGGTGGTGGATCAGCCAGAGCCGCTCGATCACGCGCGACCAGGTGGCGGGGCGATACGAGGACCTGGCCGATCCCCCGGAGGTCGTCCTCAAGTAGATCGCTGGATCTCACGAACCCCAGGATGATCGCATGGCCAAGTCGAAGAAGACCTCAGCCCGACGACGTCGCGGCGGCGTCAGCATCGAGGCGGCCCGGGACAGAATCGCCCAGCTGCGCACGGTGGCCATCCCCATTGCCAGCGAGACGGAGAACCTGAACCGATCCCTCGATGGGGAGCTCCGGATTACGAAGGCGTTTCCAAAACACCACGTCGCGCTGGAGGTCGACGGCGAAACGGCAAGTCAGGTTTGGGTCTGCGACCTCCAACAGCAGATCGGGTCGCAGGTCGTTCGAATGGGCGGGATCGCCGACGTGGCCACGCACGATGACCACCGGTTCAAAGGACACATGCGTCGGGTGTTAAGCGGCGCCCTGTGCTGGATGCGCCGCGAGGGGTTTGACACGAGCATGCTGTATGGAATCCGGAGCTTCTATCCGAAGTTCGGGTACGCCCCGGCGTTTCCGCGGATTGAGTTCTCGATGAGTGTTCGCGACGCGGAGGCCGTCAGGCCGGCGGGCTACCGGTTCGTCGCCTTCCGCCCCGAACACCTTCGGGCCGTCCTCCGGATGTACCACGCCCACAACGCCGGCCGGACCGGTCCGGTGCGGCGTGACGCCAAGTCGTGGCAGCCGTTCCGGAAGGGCCGACGGTGGCACTCGAAGGCCGTCTGCAAGGTCGCCGTAGACCCAACGGGCCGGCCCGTTGGCTACGTCGTCTATGATTCGGAACCCCTGACCACGAGCGTGATCGAGGTCGGCACCGCCAAACCGGCCGTCTTGGCCGACCTCCTCCGTGCAGCCGCCCACCACGCCTGGAAGCAGCGTCTGGAGCACATCCAGCTCGTGCTGCCCGAAGACGACGCCTTCATTGAATTCTGCAAGCCGCTGGGGCTGCGCAAGAAGATACACTACCTTCGAGACGGTGAGGCCATGGTTCGCATGATCAACGTTCCGGGTGCGCTCAAGAAGGTGGCGGGCGAGCTCGCGTCGCGGATGGGCGGCTCGGGCCGACTCAACATCCGGACCAACCTGGACAGCGTAGGCGTGGTGTGGTCGAGAGGGAGGCTCGAGGTCGCCGAGCCGCTGACCGGTGCGCCGTCGGCCCGGATGCCGCAATGGGCGCTGGCGCAGCTCCTATACGGGTATCGCAGCGCGGCAGGCTTGGCCGCCGTCGGCATGCTGCGAGGGGGGCGCGCGACGCTGAAAGCCCTCGAGGAGATGTTCCCGCCGACCCCGCACTTCCACTTCTGCGTTGACTACTTCTAGGCAAGCAGCGCCACCTGCGGGGTAACAGTTTCGGCTTGTCTGTCGGTTCCGCATCGGGGATAACACCGTCATGGTTCGCACACGGGTCCTGTTCGGGTTCCTGCTGATCTGCGCCGCCGTGGGCGTGGTGGCCCTCGACGCGTGGCTGACGCAGCAAGTGGCGCCGGACTGGCCGCTGCTGGGGGCGCATCTAGCCGGCGAGGTCCTGGCCGACTTCCTGCTGAATGGCGCGCTGTTGACGGGAGTCCTGGCGATCCTGATCGGGTGGGGCGTGTTGGAGATGGGGCGGTTGTGCCGGGCGGCCGGGCATCAACCGGCTGTGGGCTGGTCCTGCCTGGCTGTGGTCGTGCTCATCGGCCTGCCCTGGCTGGGCATCACCCCCGCACTGGGCGACCGCTCGCCGCTGGCTGCCTGGCAGGCGTCGGGTCAATGGCTGGCCTTCGCCGTGTTTGTGGGGTTGGTCTGGATTTTGGCCCGCGGCCGGCCCAGCGGCGCGATCACCAACATGGCCATCACGACCTGGCTGATGGTCTATCTCGGGTTTTTCGGGTCGTTCGAGGTCCGCTTGCGAATGGACGTGGGCGGCCCGCTGGGGGCGTGGCTGGTGCTGTACCACATCGGCGTCGTGAAGTTCGCCGACATCGGGGCGTATTTCACGGGCATTACCGTCGGCCGACATCGCATCGTCCCGAGCATCAGCCCGAACAAGACGCTCGAGGGCTTCGTCGGCGGGTTGGCGGCGTCGGTGATTGTGGCTGTGGCCTTGGCGTGGCTGGGTGGTATAATTATGCCATTGTATGGCGTATCCTCACCCGGCCCGCTGTTGCCGGTCGGGTGGGCGGTGGTGTTCGGTCTGTCGATGGGGCTGGTGGGCCAAATCGGCGACCTGATCGAGTCGCTGATCAAGCGAGACGCCCAGATCAAGGATTCCGGGTCACTCGTGCCGACGTTCGGCGGCGTGCTGGACATCATCGACTCCCCATTGTTGACGGCCCCCCTGGCGTGGTGGCTGTTGACGGCGGCATTGGGGTAGTGGGCCAGAGATGGAGCGGTTGGGTCGTTGGACCTGGTCATCACACTAGAAGACCCGGCGAATCGCATCGGCTTGTTCGGCTCGGCCGACCGGCATCTCCGGCTTATCCGAGACGTCCTGGGCGTACGGATTAGCGCCCGGGATTCATCGGTCAAGCTGAGCGGGGAGACCCGCCAGGTCGGCAAGGCCGCGGCTGTCATCGATCGGCTGCAGAGCATGCTCCGCGTGCGGGATCATCTCAACGAGGAGTTGGTCTCCCAGGCCATCGCCGAGGTGGCCCGGGACGCATCGCAGGAAAGCACCGACCGCATCCGCGTATACGCCAAGGCCACCGTTGCTCCCAAGACCGAGGGCCAACGTCGCTACGTCGAAGGCATCGCCCAGCACGATCTGGTGTTCTGTCTGGGCCCGGCCGGTACGGGGAAGACCTACCTGGCCGTCGCCATGGCCGTCGATCAGCTGAAACGCCAAAAGATCAAGCGAATCGTCCTGGTGCGTCCCGCGGTCGAGGCGGGCGAGAAGCTTGGGTATCTGCCCGGGGACATGCAGGCGAAGGTCAACCCCTACCTCCGACCGCTCCTCGACGCCATGCACGACATGATGACGTTCGACCAGCTCAAGCGGTTCATGGTGAATGACGTGATCGAGGTCATCCCACTGGCGTTCATGCGGGGCAGAACGCTGAACAACTCGGTGGTCATCCTCGACGAGGCCCAGAACACGACCGTCTCGCAAATGCTCATGTTCTTGACCCGGCTGGGCCATGACAGCAAGATGATCGTCACGGGCGACGATTCTCAGATCGATCTGGAGGCCGATCAGACCAGTGGACTGGTGGACGCCGTTCGTCGATTGGAGGGAATCCAGGGAATCGCCGTGATCCGCTTGGATGAGCGAGACATCGTCCGCCACCGGCTGGTACAAGATGTTGTGGAGGCCTATAGCGATTTCCAGTCCGACCGCCGAAGCAAGAGGCGTAGCGAAGGGCAGTAACCGGCGGGGCGGATTTCGCCCAACGGGCAGGTTATGTTCCGGCCCGAGACCGTCGATAATGGCGTATTGGGTGTGCAAGAGACTCCGATGAACGGCCCGTGGACCCTGGGGCCGTTCGAGTTGATGCTGGGGGCTGTCAGGACTGCGAGGGAGGGCTGAGCTGACAGCAAGATGATGCCCGCCGCCAAAGCCAAATCCCGGAAGTCCGATCCGAGCCGACGGGGTGCGTCCCGGGCTGGCTCCTGGCTAGAACGTGCGCGCACGGCCCAGGTCCTACTATCGCTCGGCCTAGGCGTGGCGTTCTTCGTGGTGTCCTGCCTGGTCATCATTCCCGGGGGCGAGCCGTTTCCCTACCGTGTCGGGCAGACCCTCCGGGGCCGGCAGATCGTGGCGCGGGTGCCCATCCCGGATCAGGAGAAACTCCGCAGCTTGCGGGACATTGCCGAGTCTGATATAGAGAATTGGTATGTTCTAAACGAGGCGGTGCTCAAGAGCATGCAGGCCGCCCTGACCAATCTCCGCGAGAAGGCCAGCGCTAATGAGACGCTGCAGGCATTGACCGACGCGCTGGGCAAACAGCAGCAATGGGCGTTGGATGAAACGGGCTTCAGGGCCCTGCGGCAGTTGGCGCCCGACCAATTCAACAAGCTGGTGGAGGGGATGATCCAGGCCGCCAAGGACGAGCCGCTGGTCCGCCAGCTCAGCCGTAGGGATCGCTTCCCGTTTCCAGCGGCCAAGACCGCCATCCTGCAGGGCCATCGAGTCAGGGAGATGTCCAACGCTCGGCTCAAGTATGTGTCGGACCCCGGTGATGTGCAGAGCGTGGCCGCGGCCGTGGTGAAGGGCTTTCCTGCGCTGTTGCAGCCGGCCCTGAGCACCAAGTGGCGCGAGGCGCTCCAACCGGACCCGGAATCGCGGGTCTTCGTGCCGATTTACGAGTTCGACAAGAAGGCGACGGACAGCGCAATCAAGGCCGCACGGGAGAAGGTGCACTGGGAGCGGGCAGCCAAGCCGGCGGGGACTCCCATCTTCGAGCCAGGGATCATCCACGAGCGTGACCTGGAGGTCCTGCGACTCGAGCACCGGGCCTACCTCGAGGCGCTGAGAAACCAGGAAGGGGTCTGGACAGCGTCACTTCGCCGCGCGTTGGGGCTGGGCGGGATCGTCCTTTTGGTGACGCTGGGGCTGGGGCTCTACGCCTGGTGGTACGACGGGGACTTCGTTCGGCACCCCCGTCAAGTTCTCAGCGTCAGTGGCGTGATGCTGACGATGCTGTTGCTGACCCGGCTGGCGTCCGTGGCAGGTTGGCCGCCGGAGCTCGCCGTGGTACCGGTGGTGATGACGGGGGCGATTCTGACCATCGCTTACCGGCAGCGGTTTGCGTTCGGGGCGGCCGGTTCGCTGTCGATTCTGGTGACGGTGGTCATCGGCGGGGGGTTTGACCTCCTGCTGACGCTGCTGGCGGCCATGAGCGTGACCGTCTTCACGCTCAAGGAGATTCGGACGCGGAGCAAGGTGCTGGACGTCGGCGGGCTGACGGCGGTGGCGGCGTTCGTGGCCTCCGCGTGCACGGGCCTCCTGCAGGGGCAGACCCCGCCTTTCATCGGGCAATGTGCCCTGACGGCGGCGGCGTCGGGCCTGGCCGCGGGGTTCATCATTTTCGGCATCCTGCCGCTGATCGAGAAGATCTTCGACGTGACGACGGCGTTGACGCTGCTGGAATGGGGCAGCAACCACCAGCCCCTGTTGCGGCTGCTCCGCGAGGAGGCCCCCGGGACGCACAGTCACTCGCAAACCCTGGCCGACATCGCGGAAAGCGCCGCTGAGGCCATCGGCGCCGACGGGCTGCTCGCCCGGACCGGTGCGTACTACCACGACGTCGGCAAGATCGTCAAACCCAACTACTTCGTCGAGAACTACGAAATGCGGGTCGATCAGCACAAGCGGCTGCAGCCCACGATGAGCATGCTCATCATCGTGGGACACGTCCGTGATGGGCTGGATCTGGCCCGACAGTACGGACTGCCCCGGGTGCTGCGGAGCTTCATCGCCGAGCACCACGGTACGACGCTGGTCGAGTACTTCTACCATGAAGCAGCCGCCCGTCAGACCGCCGAGGGACGCCGCGGGCCGTCCGAGACCGAATTCCGGTACCCCGGCCCGAAACCGCAAAGCAAGGAAACAGCGATCCTGATGCTGTGCGACGGTGTGGAGGGAGCGGTCCGAGCCCTTCGAGAGCCGACCGCGGGCAGGATCGAGTCAACCGTGCATCAGATCGCCATGAAGCGGCTCATGGACGGGCAGCTGGACGCGTGCAACATGACGCTCCAGGATCTGCGTCGTGTGGAAGACTCGCTGACGCGGAGTCTGATCGCCATCTACCACGGTCGAATCGCCTACCCGAAGGAGAAAGCGACCGACGACGAGGAGCTGAAGACGAAGGAGGCGGGCACGGCCGGATGACGGCGGCTGAGGTGCTGGCACAAGCAACCCATCGATGGAAGAAGACGACTTACCTTACTGTATCGAGACCCACCACCAGGTTAGTCTGCCCGGTGCCGACGACGGGGAAATCCGGCGCGTCGTCCGCACCATTCTGCAGGCGGAAAGCTGCCCCGGTGCCGAAATCAGCGTCGCCCTGTTGGACGAAGCGTCCGTCCGCGACCTGAACGTACGATACGCGGGTCAATCGGAAGACACCGACGTGCTCGCGTTCGACTTGACAGGCGAAGACGACGGTGCCTCGCTGGTGGGGCAGGTGGTTGTCAACGTCGAGATGGCCCGCCGCAGATCAGCCGAACGGGACATCGATCCGGTTGCCGAGCTGATGCTGTACGTGACGCACGGTTGCCTCCACCTGCTGGGGCACGACGATGCCCAGCCCGAGCAGGCCGCTGCGATGCACCAACGCGAAGACGAGCTACTGGAACGTCTGGGGTACGGCAGGGTCTACGCGGAGCTAACGGACCCTCAAGGAGAAGGCCCGTGCGAGTCGCACTGATCCAGATGGCTATCGTGCCGGGCCGGCGGTCGGCCAACCTGGTCAGCGCGCTGGGCTGGATCGACAAGGCCTGTGATATGGACCCGGCTCCGGACCTGGTGGTCTTGCCGGAATGCTGCGACATCGGATGGCTGGCTCCCGGAGCCACCGAACTCGCCGAGCCGGTCGGGGGCCCCTTTGCCGAGTCCCTGGCGGCCAAAGCCCGCGAGATGGGGGTGCACGTCCTCGCGGGGTTGACCGAGCGCGCCGGCGAGGCGCTGTATAGCGCAGGCGTCCTGTTTGACGTCGATGGCGACGTCCTGCTGCGGCAGCGGAAGATCAACGTGCAGGCGTCCGACGGCGTGTATGCGCCAGGAAATCGGCTGAGGGCTCGTCAGACGGCTTGGGGCCGCGTTGGCGTGGAGGTCTCCACCGATTTGCTGGAGAGATGCATCACCGATGCCCTGGCGGCGATGGGGGCTCGGATCATCCTGTCACCTTGCGCTTGGGCTTGCAGGCCCGGTGACGAATCGAACGGCCTGCAAGCCGTTCAAGGGCATCTCGCCGAGCGAACGGTCGCCGCCCCCGTTCATCTGGTCAGCGTCAACGGCGTGGGCGAGATCGACGAAGGGGCCTGGCAGGGCATGGCCCTGTTCGGCGGCAGCATGGCGTACGGTCCCGGAGGCGAAGCGTTGCTCGTCGGACCGACGAATGAAGAGGCCCTGTTGACGGTGGACATCGAGACGAGTAGCTAGACGTCGAGCTTGGAGGGGACTCGTCAAGGGGAACGTGGACCGGTGGACCATCCCTTCTTCTGGCTGGCGGTCGGGCTGACGATCGCGTCGTCCTACTTCGGGGCGGCAACGTTCGCTCTGCGCGATCTGTCCCGCGTTCGGTTGGCGAAGGTCCTCGAGCGGCGGGGGCGTGAAGACCGGCTCGACTGGCTGGTGGATCGATCGGGCGAGCTGATGATGGCCTCGGCGACGCTTCGTTTGCTGGCCAACATCGGACTGATCCTGGTGACGACGGCGTGGTTCGAAGGCACGATCGACCACGTTTTCGTCCACTACGCCACGGTCCTGGCGATCGCGGGCGGGGTGATCCTCGTGTTCGGACTGGCCATCCCCAATGCGTGCGCCAAGTACGCCGGGGAGGAGCTTGTCGTTACGACCTACTACTTCCTGGCCCTGTGCCGTCTAGCGCTCAAGCCGGTCATCGCGGGACTGGGGCTGACCGACGAGATCGTCCGCCGCCTGGCCGGGGCACCCAAGCCGGATGAGTCCGACGAGGCGGAGCAGATCGAGCAGGAGATCCTCGACGTCGTCAGCGAGGGGGAGAAGCACGGCGCCGTCGACGAGACCGAGAAGGAGATGATCGAGTCGGTCATCGAGCTGCGCGACACGCACGTTGCTCAGATCATGACCCCGCGCATCGAGGTCGTAGGGCTAGAGGTCACCGCCAGGGTGGGCGAGGCCCGCGACCTGATCATCAAGGAAGGCCACTCGCGGATTCCGCTCTACGAGGAGACGATCGATAAGGTCGTCGGCGTGCTCTACGCCAAGGACATGCTGAAGATAGAACGCGACGGCGACGCAGATCTCCGCGACCTGATGCGAACGGTCCCGTTCGTGCCTGAAAGCAAGTCGCTGCGCGACCTTCTGGCAGAGTTCCAGGACACCAAGATCCATCTGGCCATCGTCATCGACGAGTATGGCGGCACGGCCGGCGTGGTGACGATCGAGGACATTCTCGAGGAGCTGGTCGGGGAGATCGTCGACGAGTACGAGCCGCCCGAACCCGAGCCCGTCACGCGGATCGATAAGACCACCATTGAGGTCGACGCCAAACTCCGGATCGACGAGCTCAACGACGAGCTGGACATCGAGCTGCCTGAGGGCAAGGACTACGACACGGTCGGCGGGTTCGTGCTGGCGGAGCTGGGGAAGGTCCCGAACGAGGGGGAGGAGCTGCTTCGCGGCAACGTCCAGATCCGGGTCCTCGACGCCGACGACCGGAGGATCAACCGACTCCGCGTCTTCGTGGATCGCACCAAGACCGCCGACGAGAACGATGACAAATCGTAGGTGGGTCCGCTGATCCCATGCCAGGTCATGCGCTGAATCACCGTTTGAGGACATACGCCGCCCTTGCATTGCTGACGCTCGCCTCGGCCGGGCCGACGTTGCTTGCGGGCTGTTTCCGCCGCGGCGGCAAGGACGGTACGGCCGTCGTCGAGGCGTGGATCTGGGGCGAGCCGACGGAGGCCCGGCTCTTCAAGGAGGCCATCCGCGAGTTCGACGCGTCGCGCCCGGACGTCCTGGTCCGTATCGAGCACGTCGGCGGCGACGCTGCCCGCAAGATGCGCGTTGCCCTGGCCGGAGGGGCGGCCGGCGACGTCCTGATGGTCCATTGGACCAGCATGCCCGTTCTCGGCGAAGGCGGCGTTCTGCTGCCGCTCGACGAGTTCATTCGCCAGGATCAGCTCGATACCGAAGACTTCTACCCCGTCGGTCTGGAGGCCTACCGCTGTTACGGGCACCAGTACGCCATGCCCATCAAGGGCAGCACGATGATCGTCTACTACAACAAGACGCTGTTTGCACGGTTCGGCGTGTCCGAGCCGACGGCCCAGTGGACTCACGAGGACTTCCTGACCGCGGCCAAGGCGCTGACGCGCGACACCGATGGCGATGGACGGAACGACTTGGTCGGCTGCATGCCGTACGACTACACCAGCTGGGTCTGGAGCTTCGGCGGGCGGTTCGTCAGCGAGGACGGCCAGCGGTCGATGCTGCTCGACCCCAAGACCCTCGCCGGCCTGCAGTTCTATTGCGATCTGCGCAACAAGCACCGGGTCACGCCCCGGGAGATGAACGCGGTTGGGGCGGATATGACCAACCTGTACAACTTCGAGAGCGGCCGAATCGCCATGTCGATCGGCGGGCCTTGGTGGCTGCCGAAGTACCAGCAGATCAAGCCGCCGGACCCGGCCCGTCCTGACTTGCTGACGCGGTTCGCGTGGGACGTGGCGCCGTTTCCGAAGTGTCCTGCGGGGCGTCAGATTCGCTATGCGGGCGTCGGCCTGTGCATCAACAAACGGACCCGCCATCCGCGGCAGGCGTGGGACCTCGTCAAGTTCATGTGCAGCCGCCGGGGCGGGGCAATCATGGCCCAGGCCGGCAGCGACCTGCCGCCGAGGCGGTCCGTCGCGCGGTCGCCGGCGTTCCTGCGAGAAGGCACGCCCTGGCGGGAAGAGGTCTTCGTCGAATCGATGGACGAGCCCATTCGGGTCTTTCCCCCCTACGCGTGGTGGGCCAAGGCCCGCGTCCGGATCGCCGACCAGGTCGAGCTGGCCCTGCTCGGCGACGTCAGCGTCCGCGAAGCCATGACCCGGGCGGACAAGCAGCTGACCACCATCCTGGTCGAGGCGTCGGCTGAGGACCGGTCACAGCATTAGATCCGGGGTGGGAAGCCCAAGGCGCGCGCCGCCACCGAGACCTGTCCCAGATGAAACCCCTCGTGCCACGCGCTCAACTGGAAGACCGAACCGACGGTCGGCAAGATCTCAGGAGCGTCCTCCGGCGTGGGGGTGTCGAAGTCCTCCTCGCTCATCTCGTCGAGGACCGCCAGGAGCGCTTCGCGCCGCTCGCGCATGTAGGCCAGGACCTCCTCGACGTCGGGGTAGTCGCTCGCGTCGGCGGTCGGTTTGGATCCCATGCCGAACTTCTCGGGGTAGCCGGCCTTGGGGCTGACCTTCTCGGGCGCGACCAGCGAGATCATGAAGTCGTCCACGACGCCGATGTGCCCGGCGACCCACAGCGCATGATTCGCCTGGTCGTGAACCTGATGGGTCCACTGCTCCGGCGTCTTGAAGCTCGCCAGGATGGCCTCAGCGGCCGATCGCGACCCCTTCAGTCCGCTTCGGTAGCGTTTCTTCAGGCTCATCGTATTCTCCTTACAGAGATGCTCGCACAGGTATGCTACCACCCGCTGCCGGCGTTTGCACTGCTCGGCCCGCAGGACGAGGGCTTTGCGAGAACCCCCGCGTGCCGGTAGATTGTCAGTGCCAGCTTGGAACGCCGAACGGGCCGTTGCCGCGAGAGTCCGGCGAGCATCGGCGCGTCAGATAGGAGGGCCCATACGTCATGTCCGAAACGAAGGTACGAAGCGGCGGCAGACAAGGCGATCCGGCGAGCGCCAGGATCCCAAGGGCGGCCCTGTGTGTGTCCCTGGCGGCTTCGTCGGTGCTGGGTGCGGACAAGGGCATCCTGAAGTCGGCGCCTTTGGTCAAGATCCGTAGTTCGATGGACGGCACGGCGCAGAAGGTCCGGGTCTACATCCCTGCAGCGGCGTCGCGATCGGGTTCCGGTAAGCCCGCACCGCTCTTGGTGTATCTGCATAGTTGGTCGGCGAGCTGCCAGCGTTCTGAGGGCATGGATGGGACGCTGGCATGGTGTCAGGAACATGGGTGGGTCTTCGTCGCGCCGGATTTCCGCGGGCCGAACAAACGTCTCCAGGCCTGCGCGTCGAACCTGGCGGTGCAGGACGTCCTCGACGCCGTTGCCTACGCCCGCGAGCACGCCCGGGTGGACGACCGGCGGATCTACGCGATGGGCGGGTCGGGCGGGGGACACATGACCTTGGTCATGGCCCATCGGGCGCCAAAGCTGTGGGCGGCCGTCTCGTCGTGGGTGCCTATCACCGATCTGGCGGCTTGGCATCGCTTCTGCAAGGCCAAAAACTACCGGTATTACAAGATGATCGAGGCGTGTTGCGGCGGACCACCGGGCGAGGCCAAGACCGAAGCGGCGTACCGCCATCGCTCGCCCATCTTCTGGCTGTCGCGGGCCAAGTCGCTGCCCATCGACATCAACGCGGGCATCCAGGACGGCCATGGCGGCGCGTCCGTACCGATCGAGCACGCGCTCAACGCCTTCAACGTCCTGGCCCGCGCCAACGGCCACGCCGACAAGGTGCTGGCGGACCGCGACATTCGTGACATGACCACCAACGCCCACGTGCCCGAGCACCTCGCCCAGGAACGCCAGGACGAGCCCGGCAGGAAGTACAAGACGCTGTTTCACCGCGTGGCCGGACCTGTGCGCGTGACCATCTTCGACGGCGGGCATAGGATGGATGAACTGGCAGCGCTGAGGTGGCTCGCGTCGCAGGTCAGATCCAATCCGGGGAGACTGCCCGACGCGCCCCCCGGAAAGCCTGACGCGAACCCGACCGGGAAGGACCCAGCCGCCATGAAGAACGCGATCAGTCGCAGCCACGGGGACGCACCGGCGGTCGGTCGCCACGGGGTGGTGGCCAGCAGCCAGCCGCTGGCCGTCGAGGTCGGCATCGAGATCCTGCAAGCCGGCGGCAACGCCGTCGACGCCGCCATCGCCGTCAACGCGATGCTCGGCCTGGTCGAGCCGATGAGCTGCGGGATTGGCGGGGACCTGTTCGCGATCGTGTGGGACGCCAAGAGACAACGGCTGTACGGGCTGAATGCGAGCGGCCGGTCGCCATACAGGATCAGCCGCGATTTGTTCCGGCGCCGCAAACTGAAGTCCATCCCGAACCAGGGACCGCTCAGCTGGTCGGTGCCCGGGTGCGTCGACGGCTGGGACATGCTCCGAAAACGGTTCGGGACGATGGGTTTTGACAAGATCCTCGGACCGGCGGCGCGGTACGCCGAAGCGGGGTTCGAGGTGACCCCCATCATCGCCGGGGGATGGCGGGAGGCGGCGAAGTTCGAAGACGCCGACGCGCGAAACACCTACGCGCCGAGCGGACGGGCGCCGCGGGCGGGCGAACGGTTCACGAACCCGCGTCTGGCACGGACCTACCGGGCCATCATCGAAGGCGGGCGGGACGCGTTCTACCTCGGCGACATTGCCCGCAAGATCGTCGCCGCTTCCGAGGCCAAGGGGGGCCTGTTCACACGCTACGACTTCGAAGACCACACGTCCAATTGGGTCGAGCCGGTCAGCACGACGTATCGCGGCTATACGGTCTGGGAGCTGCCGCCCAACGGTCAAGGCATCGCCGCCCTCGAGATGCTCAACGTCCTGGAGGGCTACGATCTGGCTGCGCTTGGGCACAACTCGATCGATCACCTGCACCGGTTCATCGAAGCCAAGAAGCTCGCGTTCGAGAACCGGGCGCGGTTCTACGCCGACCCGGCCTTCGCCGAACTGCCCGTGGCCGGTCTGATTTCCAAGGAGTTCGCGGCCGCACAGCGATCGAAGATCGATCTGAGGCGTGCCGCCCGAAGCGTCCAGGCCGGCGATCCGAAACTGCTGCATGGCGACACGGTCTACCTCACCGTCGTTGACAAGGACCGTAACGCCGTCTCGCTGATCCAGAGCATCTTCTACGGGTGGGGATCAGAGATCGCACCGGGCGACCTGGGGTTCATGCTGCAGAACCGCGGGTCGTTGTTCTCACTGGACGATGACCACCTGAACCGCCTCGAGCCGCACAAGCGGCCGTTCCACACGATCATTCCTGCCATGGTCACCAAGGACGGCCGGCCGTGGCTGAGCTTCGGCGTGATGGGCGGCGACATGCAGCCGCAGGGCCACGTCCAGGTGCTCTGCAACATGATCGACTTCGGCATGAACGTCCAGCAGGCCGGCGCCGCCCCGCGGTGCCGCCACAACGGCTCGTCCACGCCGACGGGGTACCGGATGACCTCCGGCGGCGCGGTCCATCTGGAGTCTGGCATCGCGCCGGAAATTGCCGCCGGTCTGAAGTCCAGGGGCCACCGCGTCGTCGGACCCCAAACGAGTTACGGCGGCTACCAGGCGATCCGGATCGACTTCGAAACGGGCCACCTCTACGGCGGCTCCGACCCCCGCAAGGACGGCCTGGCGATGGCGTATTGACCGAAGAGACGATCGGAGCGGAGATGTAGCGGCGCGGGGAGGCAGGTTTCCCGACACGGTCCCGTCGACGCTTGACACGCCCGTCTCTTGCAGAGAGAATGTTTAATCTAGAAGGGTCGGCGGTCGTTCGTGAAGAGGTTTCACGTGCCGTCGGTGCGCCCGGGAGGCAATCGGGCATGTTTGCAGGGCCCATCAGGTAGTGTCACATCCTTGCGAGAGTATCCGGCCTTCGTGGCCCCACCCGCATAGTACATGTTGAACCTGCCTGCGTGTCTTTCGCGAACCCTATATGCCAATCTAGAAAAGGGGAGTCGTCTCATGGCGACCGGTAAGGTGAAGTGGTTCAACGACAGCAAGGGGTACGGGTTCATCGAGGTCGATGATGGCACAGACGCCTTCGTCCACCACAGCGAGATCCAGGGAGAGGGCTACAAGTCCCTGGCGGAGGGAGAGGCCGTCGAGTTCGACATCATCCAAGGGGAGAAGGGCCCCAAGGCCACCAACGTGCGGAAGACGTAGCCGCAGTCGTTGGCATCGGATAATCTGGGCTGCAGCATCTCAGAGCAAGACCCCTAGGTCGGGTCTGCGAATCTGACGTGTGAGTGTTGAGCGTCAGGGTGGTGTTGTGTCGCTGTTTCTCGAGCGGCGGCGCGTGGCAACGGCCCGACCCACACCAACCCAGAACATGCGCAGGGGTTGACCGAAACCGGCGTCTTTTGGACACTCGGGAAGGTCACCTTGCGCATCGGTCATGCCCCTCAGGCCGTTCGACGGACGTGTCGGCCGCGCGTGCGGCCAGCAAGAACGTCCAACGCCGGTCCGTCACTTCGGAGGAAACGATCATGTCACGTCACAAGATCATCGCGAAAAGACGCTGCAGACGTACGCTGTCGCCAGGCAGAGCATTCCCGTGGCTGCTTGCAGGTGGGCTGTGGGTCGCCTGCCATGCGGGGGCTCGGGGCGTCGCGGCACAGACCTACTCGGTTACTGACCTGGGCACGCTCGGCGGGAACGAGAGCGAGGCCAAGGACATCAACGACGCCGGCCGGATCGTCGGATACGCCAAGAACGCCGCCGGGCAGGACCGCGCCTTTCTCTGGCAGAACGGATCGATCTCGGATCTCGGCACGCTCGGCGGGGCGGAGAGTTGGGCCTTGGCGATCAACAGCCTGGGCAGGATCGTCGGCGAGGCAGAGGACGGCGCGGGGAACTCGCGGGCCTTCCGGTGGGCGTCGGGGACGGGAATGACCGACCTCGGGACGCTCGGCGGCGACAACGCCATCGCGTGGGACATCAACGATGCCGGCTGGGTGGCCGGCCAGTCCGAAACGGGCGTCATGAGTGGCGGGGTGCCCGTCGTCCACGCATTCCTCCGCATGGGGGCCGCTGCGATGCAGGACATCGGGGCGCTGGTCGGGGGAGATTTCGCCCAGGCGATCGGCATCAACACGGCTGGCGAGATCGTCGGGTGGTCTCAGAAGACAGGCGTCGTCGGGCTTCATGCCTTCCACTACGCCGTCGGCGGCCCGATGACCGACATCGGCGTCCCCGGTCTCGGCGGCGACCATTCCGGGGCGATGGCCATCAGCGACGCCGGCATCATCGTCGGGGAGGCCGAGCCGGCGGGCGGCGGGACGCGTCCCTTCCGGTATGCCAGCGGGACGGTGACCGACCTTGGCTCGCTCGGCGGAACGGTCGGACGTGCGATGGACATCGACTCGTCCGGCCAGATCGTCGGATGGTCACACATCGCCGGCGGCACGGTCGCGCACGCCTTCATCTGGGACGCCGTCAACGGCCTGCGAGACCTCAACAGCTTGATCCCTGCCGGTTCCGGCTGGCTTCTGGTCGCGGCGAACGCCATCAACGAGTCCGGCTGGATCGTCGGCTACGGCGAAATCGGCGGTCGCGATCACGCCTTCCTGCTCAAACCAGAGGGCAACGGCGGCTGCTGCCTACCGGCCGGCCCCATGGTGGCCGTGGGGCTGATCTTGGGTCTGGGTCTCCTGGGCGGCCTGGGCTGGCGTCGCAGGCGACGGTGAGGCCGTCGTGGCGGTCGGGTCTGCAGACGGGTGCGTGACAGATTGGGCGGCCTGCATTCAGGCCCGAAGGGCCTAAGAAACGTAGCCAGGGGTGAAGCCCGCCGCCGAGGCGGTGGACGGAACCCCTGGTAACCGGGTCCCCCAACCCATCAGCCCCGACGGGGCGTAGGAAGGGCTTCCTGCGCCCCGCCGGGGCTGATTCTGTGATGGGTTCTCGACCAGGGGTTGCGTCCGCCACGGGCGGACTCCACCCCTGGCTACGTTCCTGGGCCCCCACGGGGCCAAAGGTCCGCGAGTCATGCCCACTACGTGTGTGTTGCGTCGGCCTCCCCACCCGCCTGGATTGTCACGCACCCTCTGCAGACGCACTCGTCAAGCACGGATTGAGCAGCTTCCTTGTTTCGGGAAGCTAACGTTCCGTCGGCCGCATGTGTCCTTATAATACCCACGTTGGCCATTCTACGAGTCTGAAGGGGTGCGCGCATGCAAATCCGCCAGGTCACGATCCTATGCCCTGCTGTTTGGCTGTGCCTGCCCGCTCCTGTGCATGCCGAAGCCCCGCAGCGCCACGCCATCATCATCGGCATCAACGATTACGCCGACCCGGCCATTCCCGACCTGCGCTTCGCCGAGTCCGATGCCAAGGCCATCTACCAGACGCTTGTCGATCCTGCCATCGGGCGATTCAACAAGGACCATGTCACGCTGATGCTTGGCAAGGACGCCACGCCGAGCGCCATCAAGGCTGCCCTCTACAAGCTCCGCGGTGTCGGCAAGGATGACCTGGTGGTCATCTTCTACTCCGGCCACGGGGCCAAGGAGGGGGACGAGGCCTTCTGGGTCACGCAGGCGGCCGAGCGCAAGGCCCTGCCGGCGACGGCCCTTCGCAACAAGGACATCCGCGAGTTCCTGGCCAAGATCCCCGCCCAGCGGCTCGTGATCCTGCTCGACTGCTGCTACGCCGCCAGCACGATCAAGAAGACCCTCGACGATCCGGCCTCACTCTTCGGCGCGTTCGCGGGCAAGGGCCGTGTGACGATCGCCGGCGCGGCTGAAAACCAGGAAGCCCTGGAATACGAGGACAAGAAGGCCGGCGTGTTCACGTACTTCCTCGTATCCGGCCTCCGCGGGCAAGCCGACGGCAACACCGACGGCGTCGTGACGTTCGAGGAGCTGTGGACGTACCTCGGCGACAACGTCCGCAAGGCGTCGGTCAAGCAGGGCGGCCTGCACGAGCCGAAGATCATCACCGAGGCCGGCCTGACGCCGCAGTTTCTGCTGACGTTTAACCCGGCCGTCCGAGCCGAGAACGAGCAGGCGGTCGCCGCGCTGCGAAAGCTCTTCGACGAGCGCAAGATCACCGGCGCGCAATACGACGAGGGCTACAAAGCCCTCTCGGAGCCGGCCATCGGCGCTGAGTCCGTCGCGCGACGCAAGGTCTTCGCCGACCTGGCCGGCGGACGCCTCGCGCCGGAGTACCTCAAGGACGTGCTCGATCGGCAGGTCAAGGTCGCGCGGGTGGCCGAACTGCCGCCCACGCCGTCAGGCAAGCCAACGCTCGCCGTCGTGCCGTTCGACACACTGGGTGAGATCAAGGCGAAGGACGCGGGCAAGATCCTGGCCGAGCACCTGCTGCCACACTTCGCCGGCAACTACACGCTGATCGACCAGACGCAGCTCAAGCACTTCGTCGAGCAGGACGACCTGACGCTGGCGGGCCTGGCCGAATTAGCCAAGCGCCCGCGCACGAAGGCTTTAAGCAAAGCCGTCAAGCTCCGCGCCGTACGATACCTCATCGTCGGCACGATCTCCGGCCTGCCGGACGGCTCACTCTCGGTGACGGCCCGGATGAGCGATTGGCAGACCGGGCGTATCGAGGGCGGTAGGATCGGCCAGATCGCCGCCAGCGGGTGGCCCGACCTGCTCGCGCGGATGGGCCACCTGGCCGGTAAGCTCGGCGGCTCGCCCGGGCATGTCGAGGTCGTGCCGGCCAAGCCGCCCGGTCCTCCGAAGGAACTCACTCTAGACCTCGGCGGCGGGGTCGCGATGGATCTGATCCTGATCCCCGCCGGAGAGTTCATGATGGGCAGTCACCAGTCGCCGTCGGAGGTCGTATCGCGATACGGCGGCAAGGAGGAATACTACCAGGATGAGCATCCGCAGCACCGCGTGCGGATCGACACGCCCTTCTATCTCGGCAAGACGGAGGTCACGGTCGGACAGTTCAGGCGCTTCGTCGAGGCGACGGCCTACAAGACGGATGCTGAGAAGGGCGGGCAGGACTTCCAGGATGGCAAGAAGGGCGGATACACGTGGACGACCAAGTGGGAATGGGTTGAAGGTGCGACTTGGCGGCGGCCGGGATTTGAGCAGACGGACGACCATCCCGTCGTCCTGGTGAGTTGGAATGACGCCAAGGCCTTCTGCGACTGGCTGGCGCGCAAGGCCGGCAGAGCAATCCGTTTGCCCACGGAGGCCGAATGGGAGTACGCGTGTCGCGGTGGGACGCGGACGGCCTTCTGGTGGGGCGACCAGATGGACGATACGGGCAAGGTGGCGAATGTTGGAGACAAGAAGAACTGGAATTTCAAGGAACCTTACAAAGGGATGCCGATGGACGACGGGTTCAAGTACACGGGACCTGTAGGTCACTATAGGGCGAACGGTTTCGGTCTGTACGATATGATCGGCAATGTGTGGGAGTGGTGTGACGACTGGTACGACAAGTACCCGGGGAGCACGGCGACGAGCGAGTCGTTTGGGCAGAAGTGCCGTGTCCTGCGGGGCGGCTCGTGGGACCTCGCCGCTGTCCTCTGCCGGTGCGCGAATCGCGACAGGTACAGGCCAGCCAATCGCCTCACCTACCTCGGGTTTCGGTTGGCCTCGGGGACTTAACTACTTTCTGCTTTGCTTCTTTACCACTTGCTGGGGTCCAGGGGCGAAGCCCCTGGTCGCGTAAAAAATGCCAAGCGACGATCTGATGCTGTTTGACCGTGGGTACGGGCGCCCGGTGCACAAAGGAACCGCCCGGCGGCAATCGGGAAGTCCTCACGGCCAAGATGGCCGTGCTACGGTAGCACGGGCGTCTCGCCCGTGAGGGAAGCGAGGGGGGCGGACTATCCTTGAGCGACGTCATGTGCGAAGTTCGGTAGGGTGCGTCTTGACTCAACCATTGCAGAACACCGCTGGGAACGAGGCATGC
>CAYMLO010000169.1:0-19851 GCA_964390905.1 uncultured Planctomycetales bacterium
GCCAGATCACGCTGCTCGGGAATACCGATGATGCAACCTTCCCACCTGCGGGATGACGACGCGTCAGCCTGTTTCCGATAGGTCGATACGACGCAGGATCCGCGCGTTGTTTCTGCGAGCGACCTCCGTTGGCCGACCCCGACGAGCTGCATCCCTGGGCGAATCCGCAGCCTGATGGAAGGCATCGCTCACACCGCTGTCCCAAGCATTTGAGCAGCTCTCACTGGGCTACAACGTGATTAGACTGGGACTGCCCGCTACCGGCAGGGATGGTGAGCTCCATAGCAGCGGGGGATCCGGCTACCCCAGGGCATTCGGCGCTTTTGCCGCGCCGATACCTCGCAGCCGCCCAACGACTTCCGATGATTCAGCAAGGACCTATGGGCGCCGATCCCGCGTGTTCCCGATACGCCACAATCCGCGTTACCCGAAACGACCGAGTTCCCTGTTCAGGCAACCGCGCCTGTGTAAGTAGGTTCGGCCTCATCCACTGGGAACTGCCACAGGCTTTGCACGTCGGCGCAACCCGATTAGGAGCGAGATAGAACCATAGAGCGCTGTGGTGACCCGCCACACGATCTGTGCGCGCGGCCCCCGTTCACGACCTCAGGAGCGAGGGCGGTCCATGCAGTATAAGTGTAGTGACGGGTAGCTGGCCAAACGATCTGTGGCAAACGGCCACACTGGGAAGCAGCGTTGCATGAAGGGTTGACACTAATCGGGGCAGCGAGATTTGAACTCGCGACCTCGTGGTCCCAAAGTACTGCCGTCTATGTGCAGCAAACCCGTAACGCGTTGCCATTTCAAGCCTTTGTGAAATGGCCTATCCCAGAGAAACCCGTTGAATACCTGTGAATCCAACGGGAAAAGTGTAGTCATAAGTGTAACCACAGACCGCGTGGCCGCGAGCCAACGCGATCTTCAGCCACCCGCTCCTCGCGGCCTCCAGGGGAACATAATACCCGACCGCAAGCCCTGGCGCAAGCCCTCCCGGTTCTCCCCGCGGGACGACGCACGAGCAACGTAGATCGCCCCGCCATCACAACTCCCACTGAATGTAGGGCGAATTCAGCACCAGGTCCATGATCGCGCTCTGCACCTTGCCGTTCGTCCGGATCACCCGAAGGAGGGCCTAAGCCAAGCGGTCTTCCGCAGAACCAGCCTGCGTCGAACCAGCCGATGAATCGATGTCCACCTCGGCGCCCTCCGCGGCAAGATCTTCGCGCATCTCCGACGTCCCCACCACAGCTTCAACAACCATCTTCTTCACCTCTCCGACTCCGCTCACCAAGGCGAAATCGGCTCATGGATTGGACGATTTCGCCGGAGTTCGGACTGACGGTTCCGGCCGTCTGCAAGCGGCCGAATTCCAGGAAGGCTCCGGAGTCATGCGTGATAGACGAGGGGTCCGGGTGGAAGGGCGGACCCGGGAAGTTAAACCTGTGTGTGATGTTGGTATACGCACTCGTTTTAAGAACCTGTTGCTGACAACCCCGATTACGTCCTCTCTCGTTGGCGGGGTTGCTCGCTGCCTTCGCTTTGGGCATAGCGAACCTCCTCGGACCTTTAGTGAATGGGTCAACTTCCCACCTGGTACGGGCGTCATGCGTCCGCCGGCTCGATGGATGACCAGGGGATTCGCAGGCACACGACGGTGAGGCCCGGGAAGTCGTCGACCGTGTCCGACGGTTTGAGGCGCGACCCGTAGTGGGCCGGGATGTTGTCGTAGAAGTGTAGAACCCCTCCCAAGAAAGTGTGGCCGAAGCCACGCCGGCCGTCGTCCGATCTCGGCGCCGCCGGCCCCGCGCGAGTCGGAAAGGGTATTGGCTTCGCTTGTTTTGGGCCTAGTAGAGCTTCCGCTTCGCGACCACCTCTTTGCCGTTCTCGTAGTAGAGCTCGCTCTCCTTGCTGCCGTCCTCGCGCCAGTACACCTGAATGCCGTGCTTTTTGCCGTTCTGATAACGCTCTGTGGATCTCCGCTGTCCGCTCTCTTTATACTCGGTCGTCGTTCGCGCTCTGGGTACCCCATGCGTCGTGTCCCTGTAGACCATGTAGCTCTGCGAGCGAACCTTGCCGTTTGGCCACCACGTGGTCTCCCTCCTCTTGACCCCATAGCGGATGCTCTCGATCAGCATCTGGCCGGATTCGTACCATTTGCGATAGATCGCCCAGTCGTACCGGGTCGGTCTCTTGTAGCGCTCGCCTGGGGTGTAGCACACCAACTCTTGAGACTCCTTCTGCCCATTCGGATACCACCGCTCAGCCCGGCTGGCGAGTTTGCCGGCTCCCCTTCTAATGAGGACTTTCACCTCGCGTTTTTGGTTGGTGTTTGGATAGTACCCCACGTCTTTCCGCGGGATCTTGTCTGGCTGCAACCTACAACTGACAGATCCAAGCGATCCTTGCTTCGTGTAGGTCTTGGACCAGCTCCATCCCTTCTCAGTCTTGTAGCCCTCGAACTGGAGTCTGGTTTTCTTCTTGTCAGACCACGCTTTGTAAGGTCCATACGGATAGCAGCGCATAATGTAGGCCGTGCTAAATTCCTCGTAGACCGGTTTGATGCCGGGAGGTATCTTGGTCGGGAAGTGCCATTCCAGGTCGATCACCTGGGCGGCCTCTGGGATCTTCAGGTCGAACTCGGGGACGTCGTGATCCTGTTGCGCCGCTTCCGGCGCGACGGACAGGTCGTGCTCATACACGTACGCTGAGGACGCATGGTTCATCAAGGTAACGCGGCAGACGTAGGAGGCCGGGGGTTTGATCTCCTTCGGCAGCGCAGTGGACCACGTGAACCTGAACGCACGGCTCGTGGGAGTGATGCGGACCTTGCGCTGGATCGGGGACCCTTTCCAGAGGATCGTATGATCCACGTTCACCACGACGTCCTCGAGCATCAGCCCTGCGGGGGCGCTCTTCTTGGCCTCCTCCCAGAACAGCCGACGTGCGTCCGCGCGGAGCTGGACCTTCTTCTTGACGAGTTCGGCGACGGCCTCTTCCAGGCGGCGCTCGGGCTCACGCAGGACCCGGGAGGCGTCGTCGTTGCTGAGGATGAACCCCTCGGCGGCCAGCTGGTCCGCGGCTCGCGTCAGCAGATTGTAGAAGCCGAGCAACTGCGTTGGTGAGGACACCTTCTTGCCGGCTATCGCGTACAGATGCCTCCTCATCGCCTGGAGGCGGAGTTTCTCAGCGGCGTCACGTTTCAGCGTCGGGACGGTAATGGTCTTCCCGAAAAAGAGACCGCCTTCGATCCTCTTGTGCTTCAGCAGGGCGTAGAGCTGCGGGCCTTCGATCGGTTGGCCATAGACCCGGCGGTACCAGGTCGCGTAGAGTGACGCGTCCTTGAAGGTCTTATGGTCCAGCCGGTAGTAGCCAGCGGGGTCGGTCTTGTCCCAGATCAGCCACAGCATGTCCCGCGGGCGCTGCGCGTCCTTCTCCGTGGGTTCGGGCCGTGGATACCCGAAGACGAACAGTCTGTTGTAGCTCGCGAAGGGCGCCGAGTCATTCTGGTAGTACTGGCCCGGCGTGAGGTCGGGAGCGTGGGATATCAACCCCTTGCAGGCGGCGGCAACATTGGGGCGCAAGTCCCAGCCTTGGCCCTGATAGCGCCGGGTGACCAACTTGTCGAACGCGGCGGCCCAACCCGGCGCGTCGACCAGGAGACCCGCGTAGGTCTTGATCACCTGCCGGAGCACCGGAATGGGGATCTTGTCGGCCCCGAAGATGATCACCTGGCCGACGGCCTTGAGTGCGAGCACGGCGTCCTCGGTCTGTTTGCTCAGCCCGGTGTTGGCCAGGTTCGCGCGGGTCTTGTGGTAGTCCTGGATGAGGTGGGCAGTGCCCAGCGCCAATCGGGCCGCCGAGGCGGCCCACGCCCCACGCGACAGCCAGAGCGCGTACTGTTCAAGCTTGGGGATCTCGATCAGGATGAGCTTGTTCTTCGCGTTGTCCCAGGTCTTGATCTCTCTTTTCAGGCGTGCTCGGAGCTCCGCGTATTGCTCGTCCTGGGGTAGGCTTCTGGCGCAGCCCCGAAGGAACAGCATCGTGTTGACCATCGCGTGTTGAGCAGCCCGGGCATTCCAGACGGCCATGTCGGCACGGCGAGCCAGGTCCTCCAGGTGGGTTTCGAGTTCCGCCAGCTTGGCGGCTACGTCCTGGGCGGAGACATCCCCACGGCCGATCTTCTCGATTTGCTCGGCCCACCCCTTGTACTTCTGAAGGTGGCCTAACACCTCGGTGGTGGCATAGATGCTCTCCGCGACGTCTTTCCTCGCCGTCGAGAGGCTGGCGGCGGCGCTCGCCAGCTTGGGGATGCCCCTTGCCTTCGACTCGACGATCCCCGCCAGCGCGTCGGCGGATGCGTGGATGCCCTCCAATACGGTCTTGGCCAACTTGCAGTTCGCTTCGAGGACGGACAGATACTCCTTTAGGGATTGCATCGTCGGGACGCCCGACATCGGGTGCTCGAAGACGCCCGCCTCGCCCGGCGGGGTTGCTGTGCCCAGCCGCTCGGCACAATAAGCCACTTGCTCGTCCCACTTCTTGATCTCCTCCTTGGCGACCCGTTCGATCTCATAGGGCGAGACGTACACCTTCTCCTCGGGCTGGCTCGTCCTGCAGTTGACCTGCTCGGTATGCATCAGGTGGCTGAGCTGCATCCGCCCCATCTTCGCTCGCCACGAACACTTCCCGATCTCCTCCATCGCGGCCAACTGTTTCTGGTCGAGCCATTTCTCCTCCCATGACGGTTCCTCTTCGAGCAGATTGCCGATCTCGCACGTGATGGTGAAGGTCACCGTCTCGCCCGCCTTCGGGCGTGGCGGGTTCGCCTGCACCTGGGTGATCGCGACCGTGGCCACCGGCGGCGGCTTGATGGGTCCGATCTCCGCCGTGGTGAGTCCGGGGTCGTCGAGCGGCAGTCTCGCCGCGATCAGAATGCTGCGCACCTTCCGCCGATGGTCCTTGTACCTGTCCAGGAACTCCAGCGTATCGCCCCTGGCCGAGTACTCGCCGGTCCCGTACCAGTCGGGTCGCCCCCCGGGATAGCGGTTCTTATCGACCGCTTCGAGGTCGTACGCGATCTCCTGCAGCATCACCGCCTGATCCTCAGACAGCTTCTGCTTCTTCGCCAGGTCGTAGAGGAGGGAATGCCCCATGTCGATGCTCAGTTGGTGGGCAGTGCTGCACGAAAGGGCCGACCTCGACAGCGATTCTCGCTTGAAATTCGCCAGGCTATTCGGGTCCTTCCAAACATCGTCCTTCATCGACTTTTCGGCGAAGGCCTCGAGTTGCTCGGCCAGGCGCTCGAGTCCGTCGAGGTCCGACTCCGAGATCTTCAGCCCGCCCGGCAAGCTATCGGCGCTGGCCCTGGCTCGTCGGGCCATCCACGCCTGCCGCCGGAGGTACTTGAGCACCTGAAGCGCCGTCTTGATCGGTTCCTGCCCCGACTTCTCCCAGGCGTGGCGGATGAAGTAGTCCATGTCACAACAGCCGCCGAAGAGGTACTGTGCAGAGAACGGGCCGAGGTCCTGTCCGGCCGAGCTCGCCCACTGCTTGAATTCCGTCGGCTTAGGCTTATCAGCGGGCCGCATCGCCGCACCGCGATCCTTGAGGTGCTCCACGCCGTAAAGCGCCTTGCCGCCCTTTGTGATGTACTTCTCGGGATGGGGCGCTGAGCGCCTGACGTCCAGCAGCTGTCGCCAGAAGGTGCGGCGGTCCCGTCCGCCCAGTGAACGGATCTGGTCGTCGACGATGAAACTGATCTCCAGCTTCTCCAGTTCGTCTCGGACGAGGCCTGCGTTACCCCGGCCTTTGGCCAGTATGCTGTAAGCCTGTCTGCTGAACCGCCGCGCCTCAGGCCCCATGATGACAAAGTCGAGATCGCTGAGGCCCTCCATGTAGTACCCCTTGGCCTTGAGCTTTGCGTTCTTGACCTCCTCTCCCGCGTCGTAGTCGTTCTTGACCTTCTCTGGACGCATGAGCCAGTTGCCCGTGCTGCCGATCGCGGAGACCAGGACATCCTTGCGAGCCCTCTTCATCAAATCGGTGATCACCTTGTGCTTCATCTCGCTCAGCGCGCCGCGATCGTCGGGATCGACCGTCGACTTCTTCGTGATCGGTGCGTACAGGTCCAGGCCCTTGTATGCCAGATCCAGTTTCACCGAGGGATCCCGCGTCGTCTTGAACTTCTCTACGACGCGGTCCAGGTCCGGCGGCGTCGCGGCATGGGCCCACTGAACGCACGCCGACGTCGTCAGCGCCAACGCCCACCCGATGAGCCGATGAAGGGCGTTGCGAGAACGTTGTCTGGAGATCATGACGAACCCCTCGTCTCTTCCCCACAGAAACGCGACATGACATACCCGATTCGCCCCGCTCGTGCGGCACGTCCCCCGCGACACTTTCAACGGCCCTCCCGACCATGTCAAGATCGTATGGCTCCCCCACCAGGATGGCGCTGCGCCCGTGCCGAGCTCATCTGACGCGCCGGTGCGTTGGCGCCTTCGCCGATGCTTCTAGGCTGCGGGTGGGTTTTGTGCCTCTAAGCATCTTAGGTTGACCGCTGTGCTTGGTGGAGCGATCATGTGATAGCAGTTGATTCCCGGCAATCAGATCTGCGGATATGCCGGTGCGGCACTGGCATGCCGGATTCTGTCTACACTCCGAAGGCTGCGTTGGACCAAGCCTGACGCGAGCACAAAGGGGAGGTCTCGATGGTGAGGGCACACCGAACCAGGATCGGAGTGGGCGTTCTTGCGTGTCTCATGCCAGGCAGCACGACGACCCGCGTGCCGCCCTGGTTTCACCCGGCGCGCTATGCGGCGGGGCGTTGCGTTGCAGCCGCCGCGCAAGTGCAGGATGCTGACGACCTTTCGCGCGAAGAGGCCTTGCGCCAAATCGAGGCCAATACCCAGAAGATCTTCGATCCCGACACGTCGCACGACGAGCGGGCAAAGCTCTTCGAGGAGAATCGCCGTCTGAAGAAAGAAATCCGCCTGATCCGCGAGAAGGAGGTCCTCACCTCTCAGCCGCCGCCTGCTCCGGGCGGCCAGCCAGCGACGTCACGGATCGCGGACGAGCCGACGCCTCCGGGCCCACCCAGCGACCAACCTGCCGGGACGCCGTACCCGGGTCAGGTGCGTGCCTTTGCCGGGATGGCGTTCGTCTGGATCCCACCCGGGAGCTTCATGATGGGCTGCGGGAAGGAGGGCATCGGGCAGCCGCACGAGCGACCTCGACACCGCGTCACGCTGACAAAGGGGTTCTGGTTGGGTCGGACAGAGGTGACCAAGGCGCAATGGAAGCGGGTCATGGGCACGGAACCGTGGAAGATCGATGCCCGACACAGGGCCTGGGGGGCGACAGATGAACCCAACACCCCCGTGCAAGGCGTCACGTGGTCTGAGGTCCAGTCTTTTATCGCCAAGCTCAACTCACGGGCAGGGGGGCTGTTCCGAGCCCCGGACGATGACGCGACCAGCTGGCGTCTCTTCCGCTTGCCGACCGAGGCGGAATGGGAGTATGCCTGCCGCGCGGGGACGACGACGGTGTATCAGTGGGGCAACTCCCCCGATGCAGGGCGGGGCTGGTGCAACGCCGCCGACCAGACGGCCAAGGAAACCGACCAAGCCCAGAACCTGGAGGCCTTCAGTTGGTCGGATGGCTATGCCGGTCTGGCGCCGGTGGGGCGCTTCAGGGCGAACGCCTGGGGCCTCCATGACATGCACGGGAACCTATTCGAGCTGTGCCAGGACTGGCTCGGGTCGTATCCCAGCGGACCGGTGACCGATCCCAGGGGTCCGTCAACGGGCACGCAACGCGTCATCCGGGGCGCGAGCTATATGCACGGACCCCGTCCCTGCCGCTCGGCAGCCCGGTACGCTATCCCGCCGGATGAGCGGGGCGACCCCATCCGGCTGACGACCATCCGATTGGCCAGGGACGCCCCGGCGGTCGTCCTGGACCGAGCGGAGGAGGGCCCTTCGCAGCCGCCACCTCCTGACCGACCCCCGGGGGACGACGGAGTCCCGGCCGTGAACACTGAAGCCATCGCGGTGGAGGGCGAGACCATGCAGGTGTTGGGCGGGACCGGAGGCGGGACCGTCGTGCAGGACATGCGCCAGTTCCCGGGGCGATGGTCCGGGGATCACCAATTGTTCTGGGTCAACGGTCAGCCCGGCGACACGCTGCACGTGGGGTTGCCGGCCCGGGTGGCCGGCCGCTATCGACTGCTCCTCCAATTCACGATGGCGCCCGACTACGCGATCGTGCAGCTCTATCTGGACGGGCGTAAGCTCCCCGGGCCGCTCGATCTCTACCATGCCGAGGTCGCTCCCAGCAGGCCAATCGACCTGGGCGTGCACGACCTCGGCGCGGGCGAGCACAGGCTGGCGATCCACATCACCGGCGCGAACGCAAGGGCAGAGAGGAAGTACATGGTCGGGCTGGACTGTGCATTCCTCCTGCCGGTGGCAGTGAGGCCTGCGGCAGGCCGCAGGTAACCAAGGGGTAGGGGGCGTCTTGACGTCCCTCGTGCCTCATCACGGCATCGAGAAGGTGCGTGAAGGCGGACCCTACGAGTGAGAACCCGCTTCCGTACGTTGACGGGAGGAGATGGGAGATGCTGATTCAGGGGTTTTCGAACGCGGTGGCGTCAGGTGGGAGGCGATGATATGGGGCGCAAGGCGAAGGTCATCGGAGCTGTTGCATTCTCGATGCTGGAGAGCTTGCTGTTGTCGGCGGCGGTTGTGGGCGTCTCCTTCCTGGTGATGTTGATGAGCCCTCAGGCGGGGAGCCTGCTGATGTTGGTGAGCTGCTGCGCGTTGATGCTGCGGGCATACAGGCAAGGCTTTGCGCTGTACCGGGTGACGTGCGTGCTGGCGACGGGCGCGGTGGCGGGGTGGTTCCTACTCCCGTTGGCGATGCCGACAAGCGTTTCGCTGGCGCTTCTGGCGGGCGGGGTGGCGGCGGGGCTGTTGGTCGGCCTCCTGCTCGGCCGGTGGCAGGGGGTGTCCGTCCGCAACGGCAGGGCCTGCGCCAAATGCACCTGGCCATACATCGTGACGAACTACTTCGCCCTGCGCGGGGCAGTGAGGGCGCCGGCGCACGCCTACGCGCCATCCCCTCAGAGCGCACTTCCAGCGATCCACCCGATGCTCCTGTTGATCCTCGCTGCCACCGCCGCCCTGTTAGCCTCGCCGAAGAACGTCCGAGGGGAGAACGCCTTGGAGGTCGCGAGCAAGGTCCTGAATGCGAGCGATCTCGGACCGGGCTGGGGCGACCGCGTGCCCACCCCGGAGCAGACCAAGCGGGAACTGGCCAAGCTCAAGAGAATCTACCCGAAGGAATGTCCTGGGCTTCCGTTGCCGCTGGACCTGGGGATGCACGTGTTCAGCTTCGGGAAGGGCGGGAGGTCAGACGGCAAGGGCATTCTGGGATTGGTCTACCTCGTCAGCCCTGATGTTGCGGCGAGCGTCTACCGCGCCAAGTACAAGCGCAAGGCGGAGTGGCTGCAGCAGAACAGCAAGCGGTTCGTCCCCGTGTCGAACTGCGGCAGCGCGTGCGCCTTGTACATGTGGTCCGGGGCGGCTTCGGTCCTCATGGCTCACGGGAACTGGTATGTGGAGCTGCAGTTGGATCTCCCAGGCCCATCGGGAAGCTTTGCAACAGACGCGGCGCGGAAGCGTGCCGAAGCCGAACACGCCCGACAAACGCAACAGAAGGCCGTCGAGCTGATTCGGCGCGTGGACAGCAGGCTGAGCCGCATTCGGTCTACCGGTCCCGGAGCCGAAACCGTCGGCCCTGGCGCCCAGCCGCCGCCGGCGGAGGAACGGAAGGTGGTGGGCAAGGTCGAGAGCGCCAGCGGGGAGGTCTTCGTTGGCAGGACTTTAGAGCAGGCCATATCGAGGAGCGTCCCGTTGCGCAAGGGGGAGGAGATCCGCGCAGGCGATTTCATCGACACAGGCAAGAACGGATGGGTGAATCTGGTCTTTGTAATCGATGTCGAGTTGTCAATTAGCCCGGACTCGACCATCTCGATCAGCAGGCATCTTGCGAAGCTGGAGGAGAAGAGGAACCGCCGCGAGCCGTTCTCGCTGTTCAAGTTGATCAACGGATACGTGGGGATGGTGTGCCATTTCATCACCTATGGGTCTAAGGAGTCCTTCAAGATCAGACTAAAGTTGAGCGCCTTCGATTCTAACGCGGGCCTTCGCGGGACTGAGCTCATCGTTGGGGCCGACCCCGAGCTGGGGAAAGACACGTGGATGGTGCGTGAAGGCAAAGTCGAGGTGAGCTGTAGGACAGGCTCGACGCTTGTCTGCGCCGGTCAGCAGGTGGAGGTGACGAAGGGCGTCCTCGGCCCGGTGCAACCGCTCGATGAGGCGACGTGGGCGGCGCTGTCGCGTGGGATGCCCGGGCCGACGCGAGCGGCCAAGACACCCCCGGCCCCGCCGCAGCCGGCGCGGCCGCCTGCGCAGCCGGGTGCGGTCGGTCCAACGCCGCGGGTAAGCGGCGAGGCGATCGTGATCGAGGGCGAGGCGATGCGGCTCCTGGCCCGGACCGGCGGCAGGAGCGGCCCGCAGGACATGCGCACGTTCCCGGGCAGATGGTCCGGGGACCATCAACTGTTCTGGATCGAGGGTCGGCCGGGCGACACGCTCCAGGTCGCCCTGCCGGTCCGGACGGCGGGACGGTATCGGCTGCTGCTCCAGTTCACGAGGGCGCCCGACTACGCGATCGTGCAGCTCTATCTGGCCGGTCGACGGCTGCGGGGGCCGCTGGATCTGTACCACACGGAGGTCGTGGCGGCTCGGCCGGTCGATCTCGGCGTCCACGACCTGCCGGCGGGCGAGCACAAGCTGGCGATCCATATCGACGGCGCGAACGCGAAGGCCGAGAAGAAGTATCTGGTCGGCCTCGACCGCGCCTTCCTCGTGCCGGTCGCGGAGTAGACACCCCAACGGGTCACGGGTTGACCTCATGAATGGCGAAGGTCGCAGTTGGGTCGCTGGGGCGATCGAGGCGGCGCAAGGTGCCATCGACGCCGGCAGGCGATGCGCTACCGTCGGTCGGCGGACAGCGACCTTGGATGAACGGGACTGGCTATGAAGATCATCTCGCAAGACCGAAGATCCTGGGTAGACCTGTCGGTCGTTGAGGTCCGCCCGAATGACGCGCCCGACGGCGGCGATGTCTGCGTCGGAGCCGTCGCGCAGGCGGCCGGGTTCTCCGGTGAGAACCCGGCGGTGTGGATCGACGGGGAGGAGCTCAGGCGGTTTGCTGCCGAACTGCTGGCACTGGCGCAGACACGATGCGGATCGGCGAAGCTCCGGGGCATGAACTACCAGGCAGATCGTCACGAGCTGGAGCTCGAGATCAGCGCTGCCGACGAGGCCGGACACTTAACCGCGCATGTCTTGTTGAGACGACACAACACCGTCCAGTGGCTTGAGGCACGGCTGGAATTCGAGGCCGACCCGACGGCGGTATCTCAGTTTGCCTCAGAGCTCCAGGCGTTGGGTGAACGCATGGGTGCCTGACGGCCTTCGTGTCGCGCGCGACCGCCGCTCATTTCACGGCCGCGCCGTCTCACGGGAAGGAAGAACCCTCGAACTGAGATCGCTCCCGAACTCGCAGGTGCGACGATCGCATACAACCCGGCCAGGAACAGGATCGAACCATAGAGCGCTGTGGCGATTCACCACGCGCTCTTCGTGCACGCCCCTCTTCCGAGCCCCGGGAACGAGGGTGCGTCACGAATCATGAGTGTAGTATAGGTGTAGTAACAACTGGCCGGCCAAGCGATCTCTGGTCAATACGCTCGGCAGGAGGACTCTGCCTCACAAGAAGTAATGTATATCGGGGCGACTGGATTCGAACCAGCGACCTCGTGGTCCCAAACCACGCGCTCTATCCAGGCTGAGCTACGCCCCGTCTAACATCCGGCGCCGAGCGGCCTCGCGTCGCTCCGTGGGAGCCGCAACGCAGGCGAGCCTTCCTCATTGCGGACCACATCAGCCATTACACACCGACACGCCCGTTGCGTCAATCACGCGGGATCGGCGGCCTCACGCTGCTGAACGTTGGATCGCGCGACAACACAAGCGCTTGGCTGGGCGACCCGATGGTGGGATCGCCAGGACGATCAGACGCGACCGCATGGCGGGCGGTAAACCGCCCGGGCGCAAGGATCAGTCGCTCGCAGCTTCGGGCAGGTTGAAGTACTGAGCCATCTTCGTCAGGTTGAGCAGGTACCGCACTCCCTCGCTGACGGCTTCGAGCTCGATCGGCCCAACGGGCTGGCAGACCTTCCGGATCGTAAGCATGATCCCCAACTGGCGGGAGCTGATGGCCGGGAGATCCTGCAGGTCGATGACCAGTCGGCTGCCGGCGATGCGCTCCTCGTGTTCAGCGAGGTAGCTCGAGAGCTCCTCCTCCAACGACATGGGGATCTCCAGCGTCATCGCATCGGGGGCGGCAAAACGAAAACGCAACTGAGACGATTCCATCTCCACCTGAAGCGGTCCGATCTCGCAGGTCTCGACCACGGAAGACACTCCTATCGGCCAAGCCATCGCAGCAGGCCGACACTATTTGACCGCCGCGCATCGACGAACGCAAGATCGTTCGTGAAGATCAAAGGTATGTTGGGCCGTCGGGTTCAGGGCCGCCTTGCCGGGGATGCCGTTCGGGAGAGTCTGTCCAGGGCCCTGAGCTTGGTGTTGGTGCTGGCCCGCTCCGGGTAGCCCTCCCAGTTTGGCGCAAGCGCCCGGAGCAGCTTGAGGATCTGCGCTTCGCGGGCGGGGTCGCCCTCGGCGGCCGTCAGGAGGGCGCGCAACTCCTCGACCAGGGGGCCGATGGCCCGAGTGCCCAACGTCCGAATCTGCTGTTGCGCCCGTTCGACCTCGTCGGCGTCGCCGCGAAGCTGAGCCAGGCACTTCCGGACGGTGGCGACATCCTGCTCTCGACGCAAGTCTTCGGCCTGCTGTCGCAGCCGGCCGAACTTCTTGGTCCAGGCATCGCCATGGCGCGGCCCGATCCGCTTCAGGACATCGAGTGCCTTGTCGGGCTCGCTGGCCTTGAGCAGACCGTCCAGGTGCGTATGAAGCGCCGCGGATAGCTGATCTCGCTGCTTACCGTTGCCGGATTCCCTGAGCTCGCCGGCCAGGGACAGGGCCTCGTCGTACCGGTCTGCCTGCAACTGAGCGACGAACAGCTTCAGCCCCACCCCCCAAGCCTCGCCGCTTTGCGCCTTGATCAGGGCGTCATGCGCGAGCTTGTACACGCGAGCAGCCTCGGCGAACTGACCGGCGTAGCTCAAACCATCTGCCAGCCGCTCCCGGACCTCAAGCAGATCGGACGGCTGAGGTGTGGCAGCCGCCAAGTCCTTCTCGATGTCTGTCATCAGCTCGACGTAGCGCTCGGCCGTTGCCTTGTCTGTCTTGGGGTCGAGCCGTGCTGCGATCCATGCGCGTTGCTCGTTGACCTGCAGGCCGCGCAAGACCTGGCGAATGCCGTCCCACGCCTTGTCGCGAACCGCCGCGTCCGACTCGATCTTGGCGTCCAACCGGCTGAACAGGGCCTCGAGATGATCCGACTTGGCGATCCGCGCCAGGGCGTCCACCACGGTCCGCCGGACACCCGTGTCTTGATCCGACAGGTGATCGATGAGCAGTCTGGCGTTCTCGGGCTTGCCCAGCGCGGCGATGCCCCGGGCGGCTGCCTGACGAACCGCCGCGACGTTCTCGCTTGCCAGCCCGTCCACGAAGATCGGTGCGAACTGCGGATCGGCGATCCGCGCCATCGCTTCCAGCAACTGCTCGCGAAGCTGCTGGTCGGCCGCGGCCAGCTTGCCGTAGCAGTCCTTCAAGGGCTTGATGGCCGGCGCGATCTTCTCGGCCGGCACGTGCCCCTCTTCACCCAAAACGGCCAGGCCCAACGCGCCTTCAGCAATGATCTGCTTGTCTTCGGACGACACGGCCTCGATCATCAAGCCGATCGCATCCGGGTCTCCCAACCGTCCCAGGGCGTTGAGCATCGCCGCCCGGACCGTGCCGTCGGTCTCGAGGCGGTACTGCCCCAGGATCAGCTTCGCGTCGGCCACGTCGTGCATGTCCCGCAACGTCAGAACGACCTGTCGGCGCACCCGCGCGTTGGTGTCCGGGATCATCAGCCGAAGTCGCTTGAGCACCGGGTCGGGAACGGGCTTGCGATCCGTCAGCATCGCGTTGATCAGCTCGACGCCGAGCACGCGGACCTCGGCGGTGGGATCCTCGAGATACTCCAGCAGCGTGTCGGTCTTCTGGGCGTCGGGCATGCGGAGATACAGCTTGCGCAGCGTGGCCACCAGGATGGTCTGGACGGCCTCCAGGCGTTTTTGCAGCGCCCGGTTCTGCTTGATCTTCACCTGATGGCGATCGCGCGCCCGACTCAGATCGGTCCGCGCCTTGTCCAGCTGCCACCACTTCTCAATCGCGCCGAAGTCCTCAGCGAAGTCGATTCCCGCGGCGTCGCTGATGGCTTGGGCAGCCCGAACGCGGACCTCGGGGCTGGGATCCTTCAGCAACCCGACGAGGACCTCCATGGCCTGGGCACGATCGCTCATCTGGGACAGGGCGCGAATGGCCGCGATCCGCATCGCGAGATCTGCAACCGGCTGATCCGCGCCGCGCGCCAATCGACTCAACTGATCGACCACGCCCCCGTCCCCGTAGCGGGCCAGTGCGTCGGCGGTCGCGTCGCGCATCTTCTCGTCTTTGCTGCCCAGCAGCGCGATGAGCGGTTGGATGAAGCGCGGGTTGGGTTGATCGGCCTCGGCGAGGACGTCGATGACGGCCATCTGGGCGATGGGGTCCCGTTCATTCTGTAGGACCTCCAGGAGCACCTCGATGGCCTGAGGCCATCCCCGGTTCAGCAGCTCCCGCGCACCGGTCCGGCGGGCCTTGGGGGTGTTTTGTTCCTTGAGAAGGTCGACGAAATCCTGGAACCGGCGTTGGCTCTCCGGCGACAGGCGTTCGGCTTGTGTTGCAGCGGCTGTGGTCAACCGGGCCGGCGACGCCGCCCCCAGACACGGAAGCCCGATCCCCACCCCCAGGGGTAGAACCGCCCCGGACAGGAGAACCCTCCTGCCAGCGCGGGCCAGAGCAACGCCCCTGACGTTCCGACGTAAGTTATTGAAGAACATGGACATACAAAACAACCGGGGCGGTGGGGCCTACGACCGGCTTGATCATGCCCAAGTGGCTGAGCATTATAACACCCTGTATATCAAGATGCAACGGCCCGAGGCGCCAAATCGGGGCATTCGTGTGACGTTCTGCCCATCCCCAGACGCACAGCCAGCGGGGACTGTGCCACACGGTTCAATCCTCACACTGCAGGCAGCTTAGCCTTTGTACTGGTCACGGATGATGTCACTGGCCCGATTGCCCGGGACGTTCAGGGCGCCGAACGCCTGGGAAGCGGCCGTCCGAATCGACAGGTTCTTCTCCTTCAGCACGATCTTGACCAGGGCGTTGAGCTGGGCATCGTCGAGCTTGCCGCCATTGTTGCGACCGCTCTCGGCCAGGGCGGCGAACATGGCGATCCGGAGCTCCTCGTCACTGCCGGCGTCCAAGGCTTGCTTGGCGATCGCGTGCTGGGCGGAGCCGGTGGGAATCCTCGCAAGCGTCTGGGCCGCCAGGATCCGCAAGTCGTCTTCTTCGTGGCCCAGCGCCTCGATCAAGGCCGCCTCGGCCCGACCGACGTCGTAGACCCTCGAGTTGCCCACCGCGATCCCCCGCAGCGCACCCACCGACGCCAACGCCAGGCCGAACGCCACATCCGGGTTGAGCTCCAGACGGCCCACGCGTCGGTTCACCGCCCGCCATTCCTGCAACATCCGCTCTTTGGAGTGCGAGACCAAGACCCGACCGGTTCCCTGGTCCTCCCGAGTGATTCGCTCGGCCATGGCCATATGCCCCGTCTTGACGAGGATGATGACGGGAAGGTTCCTGCCACCGGACTGCTTTCGGAGTTCGGCTAAGGCAGCTTGGGGAGACGGCTGGGTCAAGTCGCTGGCCAGGAAGCACGCGTCCAGCGTGGGCAATTCCTTGGCGGCGCGTGCCGTGGCCTTGGCGAAGGTCTCCTCGCCGACGACGCGACAGCCGGCCTCGCGCAGGGCGCCCATGACGGCATTCAGGTCTTTGGTGTCGGGGGCAATGACCAGGAAGTTCGGCTGGCCCGTCATGTTCACAGCCTGAGCCAACACCGGGATAACTTCCTGACTGCCGGCGAAGCGGGTCTTGGGCAGCGCCCGTCCCAGTGCCAGGGCCGCACCCACCCGGACCACCGGATCGGGGAACGTCAGGGCCTCGACCAACGGCTGCTTGACATCCTGCGTCCCGACCAGGCTCGACTCGCCGGCCGTCTCGGCCAGCGCCGTGATGGCGCCCAGCGCCACGCTGGGGTCGTAGTCGGCCAATGCCCTGGCCAGCACCATGTGGTTGAATCGGGGGCCCGCCGACCGCGCGAAGTAGATGGCGCGGGGGTAGTCGTCCGGGCGCGTCACGTCGCGCTCGCAGGCCTTGTCGGGTTGCTCGTTGGCGATGTCGACGACGCCGAGCTGCGCCTCTCGGCGGAAGTTGGCGGCCAGCCAGAGCGCCTCGGCCTCCTTGTGGTCGGGTTGAAGTCGCAGTGCCTCCTCACAGCACCGCATCGCCATGATTTCGTCGTAGATCTCCCTCGGCACGCGGTCGCTCTCGACCCAATCACTTCGCCAGTACCAGATGTTGGCCTCGTCCTCGCGCGGGTCGGCCCGAATCGAGCCTTCGTTGGCGTAGTACCGGTTGGCTAGCTCGTAGAACAACTGGGCCGCCGACTTGGAACCCACCGTGTTGTCCGCGTCAATCCGCGCGATCGCAGCGGCGGCTGCCTCGCGGATGTTCTTGCCGATCTTGTCGTTGTCGGCCACGTCTTTGAGGTAAGGCAGCGCGTGGGTGTAGCCGATCTGGCCCAGGGCCTCGATCACGGTGACCCTCAGGACGTCGTCGTCCGCGCGCAGGGCCATCGCCAACGGGATCACGGCCCGCAGGCCCAGCTTGGGGAGCGCCTTGATGATCCGAGGGTGCAGCGAGCGCTGCCTGGCGTCCCGCAGCGCGGCGATCATCCAGGGCGCGGCATACTCCCCCGACCACTGCAGCCTCTCGGTGGCGTTGAGGAGCTGCTGCGGCGGACCGGCGAGTGCGGTGATATCGGCCTTGATCCGGTTACCGTCCCGCCGGCGGATCCGCCGTCCCTCGTTGATCGCCTCGAGGATCTTCCGGGCGTTCTCGCGCAGGTCAGTCTCGAGCTTGGCCACTCGGTCGGTCCGCACCTTCTCGGTCGACAACCCGCTCAGCTCCTGGCGGGAGAGGATGATCAGCAGCGTCTCGACGCTGTCTGCGTATTCCTCGCTGAGCTCCAGCAATCGCTCGGGGGTGGTCTCCTTGCGGTTCAAGAGCGATAGCAGTTTGGCGGCGTTCTGGTTGGCCTCGAGGAACCTCCCGATCTTGACGTAGTGCAGGAAATCCGCGAACAGCTGCTTGGCAGCTCCTTCCTTGGCTTCGGTCGGCTTCTTGGGCGCGGGCTTCCTGGCGGGGGCAGGCTTGCGTGCTGGCGCCTTGGTCTTCGAAGCGCTCGCCTTGGGCGCAGGGGATTTCTTCTTGCTGGCGGATGCCTTGGCCTCAGACGCCGGCTTCTTCTTGGCTTCCGCCGCGTCCGCCATGGCAACGGCCGCCACGACCCACACCGCCGCGATCCGCATCACCCAGCGGCGTTTCGGACCCACTCGCTTCCCTACGAGTCCGCCATGCATGATGTGTCTCCGTGTCCCCCGGCCAAGCCGGACTATGGACGCTTGAAATCTGCTGTTCGGGCGGAACCAAGACGTTCTCGGTTCAGGCGTTCCAACAAGCGGCTCTGACAGGCAAAGATACGTCGAACCGCCCGCGCGCATCGCCTTGACGATAACCGCTTGGCAAACCGTAACCTACCCATTCTAGGGAGGCGCGTGGCAGGGTCAATGGAATTCTGTGGACTCTCACCGAAACGCTGAGGCTGTCGGGTGTCAGACCACGGAGCGATGCTCCGCCTCCGGCTACCTCCCAACCCGGTGCGCCACGACGCAGTCGCGTTTGGAGCGCACGCGAGGGAGCCCATGCCCAAAGGGGCAGGATGCTCGCGTACGGCGACGACCTGCCGGCCGAGGGCGCGTCGAGCGGCGGCAAGATCACGCTCCGCACCGACCTGACGCCGGGCGAGGGCCTCAGGACGCTCGTCCACGAGCTCGCCCACGAGATGCTGCATCAGACCGACGGCAACGGCGAGGGTGACGGCGAGAAGCCGTGGCAAGTCTGAAGGAAGGTCCGCGAGGCCGAGGCGGTGGCGGTGGCGCTCGTCGTCTCCCAGGCGACCTGCCTCGATGCGAACACCGCCAGCAGCGACTACATCCCACGTCTACGCCGGCGACAAGGACGGGCCCGTCGAGGGCCTCGATGCATCCAGCACGCGGCGACGCCCATCGTCACCGTGATCGAGCCGGTCGAGCAGGGCGCACTCGCGCCGTCTCCTGCTGGCATTAACGCTCCTGCGTCGGTAGGATAGATGCGGGACTCGGAGGTGACGGAGGAGGCCCCCCGATGGACAACCGAACCTGTGCCGTCTTTGCGGCCGTCGTCGTTCCGCTTCTTGCGCAGCGGCCTCAAGCGTCAGCTTGCATCATGCTGGACGAAGTGCCAGAGAATGAGTATCTCTCGTATGCGGCGGACCCGATGTTCGAGTCGGCGGGTTGTATCTACGCCAACTACGAGACAAACGGTTGGCTCCGTGGCTCGGGCGTACTCATCCACCCAGAGTGGGTCCTCACAGCCGGACATAATCTTGTCTGGTGGATTGATCCGGTGTCCGAGGTGCGCTTCTACACGGGAACGGACATAGGCGAAGCGGACCACATTGTGTGCGCCGACGCCTGGTTCGTACATCCAGACTGGATCCCCGGCACACAGGAGGGAGGAACCGGCGTTGACCTCGGCCTCATCCATCTCTCAGAGCCTATCACCGACATCACCTGTGCGGAGGTGTTCCACGGAGAGGATGAGCGAGGCACGCTCCTGCACATGGCAGGTTATGGCAAGTACGGCTGGGCTAGCACGGGTCCGGTTGATCTGGACTACTTGAGGCGTGGCTGGGATAACATCGCTGCAGACTTTGGCGGTGACCCCGGATTCCTTCTCGTGGAGAGTCAGTACTGGCTTGCGGAATTCGGAGGTGTGGAAGGCAATCTTCCCCTAGAGGGTCACGGAGCCCCAGGAGACAGCGGGAGCGGGTGCTTCGCGTACATAGATGGTCGGTACCAGCTTGTAGGCATCAACGCGTTTGCGTGGGGTGGTTTTGGCCTAGGGTCCGAGACCGGGGCTATTCGAACGAGTCTCTACACCGACTGGGTCGACACGTACGTCCCTGAACCCGTAGCGGCCTTGCTGTTTGCCGCTGCGGCGCCTTGGATCCTATGTCGGCGAAGAAAGCGCGCCTGACTCCATCACTCCGCACGGCCGGGACATCGGCCGTGCTCCGCTCTCGCCTAACGAGCTTCCCACAGCAATTGAGGAGCCCTCGGGCTCGGAGCCCAACCGGCAGGGGGTAGCGGTCCTGAGCGGAGGGGTCTGGCGCCGGCCCTACGCCTCGGGCCCCAGCCTTGAGTGAGGACTCAAGGGCGACGGCCTTGGACGGCAGACCCCGGCGCCAAGCCCCGCGTGCGGAACTTGCCAGAACGCAGCCATCCGCGGGTGTAGTCCAAAGCTCTGGCGCAAGGCGACAAAGGGAGGTATATTGATCGGC
>CAYMLO010000170.1:0-19589 GCA_964390905.1 uncultured Planctomycetales bacterium
GGTACTGGCAGACCCGGTCCGCCTATCCGAGGGCCGCCTAAAGTGTCACGCACCCAAATAGCTTAGCGTCCCGACTATTGGGTTGACTGGCGCGGATATTGCTCTATACTAGTAGTTCTTTTGGTACCGGTCGGGGAGGGGAAGTGTAGCCGACCTGGACGTGTCGGGACGGACTCGCTGGATCTGAGCCGCTGTGCTGCTGTAGCTCAGTTGGTAGAGCGCGTCCTTGGTAAGGACGAGGTCACGGGTTCGAGTCCCGTCAGCAGCTGTGCAAAGCTCGAGGAGCGTTGGCCCGGGCGGCCCCTCGTTGCCCGGGGAGTGGACGGTTGTGAGCCCGCAGGGAGGCGTCGGCAAGCGCAATCACCTCCGGTGACTTGGTTCGTCGCCGAAGTGCAGTGATCGGGTGGGGAGCGTCGTGCATCCAGGTGGGTCGGCACCAGCCGAGGAGATGTGTTCGAGAGGTTGTCATAAGCTGGAGGATACGTAGGCATGGCCAAGGGCAAGTTTGAGAGAACCAAACCCCACGTCAACGTCGGGACGATCGGTCACGTGGACCACGGCAAAACCACCCTGACCGCAGCGATCACCATGGCGCTGGCGAACAAGGGGCTGGCGAACCCGGTGACGTACGATTCGGTCGCCAAGGCCTCGGAAAAGGACGGTCGGCGCGACGCGACGAAGATTCTCACGATCGCCACGGCACACGTGGAGTATGAGACCGAAAACCGTCACTACGCTCACGTGGACTGCCCCGGCCACGCCGACTACGTCAAGA
The DNA here is from genome assembly GCA_964390905.1 of uncultured Planctomycetales bacterium. Classification (GTDB taxonomy): domain Bacteria; phylum Planctomycetota; class Phycisphaerae; order UBA1845; family JAFGLZ01; genus JAFGLZ01. The sequence continues at coordinate 776 of CAYMLO010000170.1, forward strand.
ACATGATCACGGGCGCGGCCCAGATGGACGGCGCGGTGGTGGTGGTCTCGGCCGCAGACGGTCCGATGCCTCAGACCCGGGAGCACGTCCTGTTGGCCCGCCAGGTGAACGTGCCGGCGCTGGTCGTCTTCCTGAACAAGGTCGACCTGGTGGACGATCCCGAGCTGCTCGACCTGGTCGAGATGGAGGTCCGTGAGCTGCTCAGCAAGTACGAGTTCCCGGGGGATGACGTGCCCGTCATCCGCGGCAACGCCTTGGCGGCCATGAACAGCGAGGGCAAGGACGAAGAGGCCTGCAAGTGCATCTACGAGCTGTGCGAGGCGTTGGATAGCTACATCCCCGAGCCGAAGCGCAATAGCGAGCTGCCCTTCCTGATGCCCGTCGAGGACGTCTTCAGCATCAAGGGCCGCGGGACGGTCGGTACGGGACGGATCGAACGAGGCATCGTCAAGGTCGGCGATCCCATCGAGATCGTCGGACTCAAGGAGACGCGCAGCACGACCGTGACCGGCGTCGAGATGTTCAACAAGACGCTGGACGAGGGGATCGCGGGCGACAACGTCGGATGCCTGCTGCGGGGCGTCGAGCGGAACGAGCTGGTGCGGGGCCAGGTCCTTGCCAAGCCGGGCTCGATCACGCCGCACAGGAAGTTCGAATCCCAGGTCTACGTGCTGACGGCCGAGGAAGGCGGGCGACACAAGCCGTTCTTCAGCGGCTACAGTCCGCAGTTCTACCTGCAGACGACCGACGTCACCGGTCAGCTGAAGCTGCTTGGCGACGCCGAAATGTGCATGCCCGGCGACAACGTGGAGATGGAGGTCGAGTTGAAGGCCGAGATCGCCATGGAAGAGGGCGTGCGTTTCGCCGTTCGCGAAGGCGGCAAGACCGTCGGCTCGGGTGTCATAACCAAGGTGATCGAATAGCATCGGTCTGACCGATGTTGGCGTTGTGGGCCCGGGATCGCGTGCCGGGTGTCGGTCGGACACACGGCATGAGGTCGGTGGAGGCCGGCGCAGCCCGGGGTGGAGAGCTGATCATGGCCAAGAGCACCAAGCGCGAGTGGGTGTTCCTGCAGTGCACGGAGACCGGGGACCTGAACTACCGGACCCAGGTGAACGTGCAGGGCGGCATGCCGAAGCTCGAGCTCAAGAAATACAGTCCGCGACTGCGGAAGCACACGGTGCACAAGGTCAAGCGCAAGTAGTCCCGTCCCGATCCGTCGCGATGGGACTTGGCGGAAGGTGCGGCTAGGAGCGTAGCTCAATTGGCAGAGCACCGGTTTCCAAAACCGGCGGTTGGGGGTTCGAGTCCCTTCGCTCCTGTCATCGGGGTTTGAAGCTCCTTGAAGCCCATCCGAGCGAGACGTGGTTGAGATTCCGAACAGGCACTGCGAGCAGTAGATGGCCAAGGGCAAGAAGAAATCCAAGAAGGGGAAGCGCCGACGCGAGGCCGGCGCCGACGCGCCCGTCAGCCAGGCCGTCGAGGACGAAGCGACGGATGAATACACCGAAGACGCCGACGCTGACGTCCAGATGAGCGAGGCGCAGCAGGACAACGAGGATCGAGCCGGCGCGGCGGCGGGAGGCCGCCCGCGCGGGGGCAACGTCCGACGTGGAAGCCAGCCCGCTCGGGTGGGCGGGTTGTCCATCTACAAGCCGGGGCAGGGATACTACACGCGGATGGGGACCGCCATCGGGGCGGGCGTTCTGATCGCGGGCATGTGGCACTTCCTGTTCGGTGAGCTAGGGATCTACGTGGACCCAGACAAGCCGTGGACGACGTATCTCCAGATGGGCGTGCCGACGCTGGTCGCGTTCGGGTTGCTGCTGCTGGTGTACTGGGTGGTGGGCAGGAACCGCCGGACCGGCGATTTCATGATCCTGACCGAAGGGGAAATGAAGAAAGTCAGCTGGTCCAGCAAGAAGGAAGTGATCGGGTCAACGAAGGTCGTGATCTTCACCGTCATCGCGATGGCGATCATGTTGTTCGTGGTGGATCTGCTCTTCATGACTTTCTTCAACAAGATCGGTGTCTTGCAGGCAGCCCCGTCACTGTTCAAGAAGGCTACGGGAGCCGGATGATGAGCGACGCGGAGGTTGAACCCAACCAGCGCTCCGAGACGGCCGCAGAGGAGACGGAGGCCGAGACCCAGCCTGCCGAGGGCGAAACGGCCGCGGACGGCGAGAGCCCCTCGCGGGACGAGGTCGACCCTGTCTCCACCGCCGATGGCGAGGCGGAGGTCGACGCTGAGGAAACGCCCGAAGCGGAAACCGACGCGCAGCCTGCCGACGAGGCCGCGCCCTCCGCCGCTCCTCATGACCCGCTGACGCCTTCGGTCCCGGGCATGAAGTGGTACGTGCTTCGCGTGGCCAGCAACAAGGAGGCGCAGGTCCGGGACGCGCTGGAGCGCAAGGTCAAGATCGAGGGGCTGGAGGATCGGATTGGCCGGATCCTCGTGCCCACGGTCAAGGAGAAGACGATTCGTCGCGGCCAGGCCCGGATCGTTCAGCGGAAGCTGTACGCGGGCTACGTCTTCGTCGAAATGGCGACCGAGCCGGACGGGTCGATCCCCGAGAACGTATGGTTCCTGGTCAAGGAGACGACCGGCGTCGGGGACTTCATTCAGTCGGACGGACGCCCGACGTCGATGCGGGATGCGGAGGTCGAGCGGATGCTGGCCGCCGTCGCCCAGCCGGAGGAAGACGCCGCTCTGTCGGGCATCAAGTTCCGTCCGGGCGACCGGGTGAAGATCCGCGAGGGGCCTTTCGAGAACTTCGAGGGCGACGTCGAATCGATCGACGAGCAAAAGGGCATGGTGACGGTGTTGCTGACGATCTTCGGACGGCAGTCGCCGGTGGACGTGGAGTACTGGAACGTAGAATCGCTCTGATCCGGCCCGACGGTGAGGCCGACGACAGACAGCAGGTGTCAACGTGGCGAAGGAAGTAACGACGACGATCAAGTTGCAGGCGCCGGGCGGGAACGCTACGCCGGCTCCGCCGATTGGCCCGGCGCTGGGCCAGCATGGGCTCAATATCGGGCAGTTCATTTCGCAGTTCAACGAACGAACGAAGGACGCAGGCGGTCTGCCTCTGCCGGTGGTGATCACGGTCTATGCGGACAAGAGCTTCACCTTCGAGGTGAAGAGCCCGCCGGCTGCCGTGCTGCTCATGCAGGCTGCCAAGCCGACCGACCCGGAACTCCGCATCCTGGAGAAGGGCAGCGGCGAGCCCAACCGCAACAAGGTCGGTACGGTGACGCGGGAACAGGTGCGACAGATCGCCGAGAGGAAGATGGAGGACCTCAACGCGTTTGACATGGACAACGCCTGCTCGATCATCGCCGGAACGGCCCGTTCCATGGGCATCGACGTCGTAGATTGAGGCAGGCCAGGGCCGACCCGGGCGGTCGGCGCCCGAAGCGGGAGACGTAGTAGATGGCTGTTTTGACGCAACGATACAAGGCGCAGCTGGAGCACCGGCCGGACGGCGATACCCCCCTGCCGCTCGACCAGGCCATCCAGGCGGTGAAGCGGATGGCGACGGCGAAGTCGGACAAGAAGTACAAGCAGGCCCGGCCCCGCAAGGCGTGGGACCAGACGGTCGAGATCGCGATGTGGCTGGGCATCGATCCGAAGCAGGCCGACCAGATGATCCGCGGATCCGTCTCGTTACCAAAGGGCATCGGCGCGACCAAGAAGGTGATCGCGTTTGCCCAGGATCAGGCGGCTGAAGACGCCACGGCCGCCGGCGCGGCGGAGGTCGGCGGCGATGAACTCATCAAGAAGATCCAAGACGGTTGGATGGATTTCGACGTGGCCATCGCCCACCCGTCAATGATGGGCAAGGTGGGCAAGCTCGGGCGGATCCTCGGCCCGCAGGGCAAAATGCCCAGCCCCAAGAGCGGGACGGTCACGCCCGACGTCGGGACGGCCGTCGCCGAGTACGCGGCAGGCAAGATCGAGTACCGGAACGACGACGGCGGCAACATCCACGCCGCGGTCGGGAAGGTCAGCTTCTCCGATGAAGACCTCCAAGAGAACATCGAGGCCTTCATCACCCATATCCGCCGGCTCAAGCCGTCGTCGAGCAAAGGCACGTACCTGAAGCGCGTGTGCATCAAGGCCACATCCACACCCTCGGTCACAGTGGAGGTGGGCTAAGCGGGCACCGAACCACGGCCGAGTCAAGAAGGATCAGCAGAATCACTGGCCCGCATCTCGGCGGGCCGTTTTTTTTGGGAGAGATACCATGGGCACCAACGTCGCCATCGCTGGAGCCACCGGAGCGGTCGGCCAGGAATTCGTCCGGATCCTCGAAGAGCGAGAGTTTCCATCAGACACGATCACGTTCCTGGCCTCGCATCGATCTGCAGGCAAAGAGATCACGTTCCGCGGACAGACGCACACGATCCAGGAGCTGACGGAGGAGAGCTTTGCCGGCGTGGATCTGGCGCTGTTCTCGGCCGGCGGGTCCGTCAGCAAACGGTTCGCCCCGATCGCCGTCGACGCAGGGACGGTGGTGGTGGACAACAGCTCGGCGTTTCGGATGGAGCCTGACGTCCCGCTGGTCGTGCCGGAGATCAACGCCGCCGACATCGCCGGACACAAGGGCATCATCGCCAACCCGAACTGCTCGACGATCATCATGAACGTGGCGGTCTGGCCACTGCACCGGATCAACCCGGTCCGCCGGATCGTGATGGCGACCTACCAGGCCGTCAGCGGCATCGGCGCCGCGGCGATGGCGGAGCTGGCCGAGAGCACGCGGGCGTCCCTCGAAGGTCGACCATACGAGCAAACGCAGATCCCCCACCCGGCGGCCTTCAACGTCTGGAGTCACGGCTCGGAAATCGGCGAGGATGGCTACAACATGGAGGAGCGAAAGACCTGGCGCGAGACGCGGAAGATCTTCCATTGCGACGAGATCCGGGTGACGGCCACGTGTATCCGCGTTCCCGTGATGCGGGCGCACTGCGAGGCCATCAACCTGGAGTTCACCGAGCCGATGACGGAAGACCAGGTCCGCCAGGCCCTCGCCGACGCGCCGGGCGTCAAGATCGTGGACGACCGCGAGCGGAACCACTTCCCCATGCCCATCGAGGCCAGCGGGCAGGACGACATCCTCGTCGGGCGAATCCGGCAGGACGTCTCACAACCCGACGGGCGGGGCATCGACTTGTTCGTCAGCGGGGACCAACTCCGCAAGGGCGCGGCCCTCAACGCCGTGCAGATCGCCGAGCACCTGGTGAAGTGAAGGTCCGGCGTCACTGAGACAGCGCAAAGCCCTTCACTTCGCCCTTGCTGGTGGCCAGCAGCACCAGCGGGCCGGTCGGGGTCTGGAGCGACTCGATGCACGTCGGTCGGCCGGCGACCTTGTCCATGCGGAACTGCTTCCCACAACCGTCGATCGCTATGACGGTGCCGTCCTCACAACCGGCTACGATCCAGTAGCGCTGTACGAACTCGCGATTGGTCGAGCCTGGTGCGATGTCGCTCCTCGTAAGCATCGTCGCTTCCGCGCGATACCCGACACATTTCATCACCGTCGCCGGGCTCCCCAGGCGCGTCGCCCAACGCTTCTTGCACTGATGGTCCAGACAGACGATCAGGCCGCTGCTCGTGGCGGCGAGGATCTCCTTTCTGCCATCGCCGTCGAGGTCGGCCACCTCCAGGTCACGCATGTTCTTCGGGCACGACTTGAGGGCGATGCGCTCGCCGGGACCGAAGCTCGCGTCGTAGCGCGGCTCGCTCCCCTTGCTCCAGACGGTCACGCGGTTCCACGTGCCGTTGATCTCGCTGATGACTTCCTTCGTGCCGTCGCCATCGAGGTCCTCGTAGAACAGGTGATAGCGATTCATGCTCGACCAGCCGGGCACGTGGACGCTACCGCTCGGAACGCCGTAGAAACCGCGCGGCTTGGGATCGAGCGTCTTGTTGTTGATGATGGCCACCCGGTTCGTGCCGTTCCATCGTCGAGCGGCGAGCAAATTCAGGCTGCCCTCGGGCCCGTCGATGATGGCGAAGTGAGACGGCGTCCCCCAGAACTGGGGCATGCGCTTCACGAGCTTGCCGGTTGCGTCGAGGATCTCGAGCGTGCAGGCGCTGCCAACGAATGCCTGGCTCTTGCCGTCGAGGAACACGCCCGTGTAGAGCCCGTGGATGCCTTCGAGCCCGGGATAGGACTTGAACCAGTACGTCTTGGCCGCTCGAAACACGGCCGGGTCCATGACCGAAACGAACTCCCACTTCCGATTCCCAGCCGTATCCAGGGCGATGACCTTCTCGTCAGCGCATCCAACCAGGAACAGCTTGTGCTCGGGCCACCAACGAATCATGCGAATCGGACCGTCGGTCTGGTGCTTCCACGATTCCCTGCCGTCCGGCGTCATGGCATGAACGGTCTTGCCCTCGGCAACGTAGACCTGGCATGGAGGCGCTCCTACGTCCACAGATAAGGACGCGGCGACCAGGTCAATGACTTCCCCGCCGACGCTGGCAGACAGCGCGGGTTGGAGCGGAGACCGAAGCAAGTCGGCCTCCTTCGCTATCGGTCGTGTGGTCATCAGCTCTCGCATCTTCCGGGCCCGGGCCAGCTGGTCGGCCAGGCCCTTTGCCTGTATGCTCAGATCCCTTCCCTCCGCCCAGGCATTGGTGAAGACGTGCCTCCCCGCCGGCAAGACCACGTGGTCTTTGAGCTGCTGCGCCGTGAGCCGTTTGCCGTCCAGAAGCACAGCCTGATCGTCGGCGAGCGAGAGTTCCAACCGAGTGTCCCTCTCGGCGACGACGTGCATCCGCCCCGAGGCCAGATCCCAATCGACGTCAATCGGTAGACGCGAAGAGATCGTCAAGGGCCTCCGACGGCGGAGGGGCGGTCGTCCCCAAATGATGATGCCGCTGACTTCTCTCCCGAAGCAATGATCCGCTTCCATCAAGCAGACAGACTGGGGGTGATCCTTGGCGGCGCCAAACGAGAGCATCGCAGGCGAGGGCAGCCCCAGCACCGCCGAAGCGCTCCCCGTCCGGTAGCATTCCAGAGAGGTCGGTTTCGCTCCCGGCTGCATTCCTATCAGCGTACAGAAGGACTTGCGCTCGCCAGGCCTCACCGGCCCGATCCACTCCATCGTCACGACCTTCCCGCGGCGGCGCGTCTTCATCGCGTCGCAACATCGGATCTGTCCGCCAGGAACGGTCTTGGGCTCGGGCGTTTCGATCGGCGCGGCAAGCTCGACGTGGCCGTCCGGGAGGACCTTCGCCGTGTTCTCCGTTTCCCACAGCAGCTCGACCTGCATGTTCTCTGCGTCGGTACGGAACGTCAGGTCGTCGATGATCAGCGCGTAACGGCCGACGCGTTGGATGAGCGTGCGACGCCAGTTGCAGTAGGCTGCGTCCGGCACCTCGGCGACGGCGTAGACCGTCTGGCCGATCACGTCGCAGTCCTTCAGTGCGGCGTTCATGGCGATATGGGGCTCGACCAGGCCGTCGGCACGCGTGATGACCTGATTGCGGTAGCCCTTCAGCAGCGTGTGTCCGCCCAGCCGCAACTCGAGGATGGCGAACGTGTGGTAGGGATTCCGCGACGCCCCGTTGAATCCGTCGATCAGGATGTAATCACCCGAGGCGTCGGTCGTGCTGCGATAGCTTCCGAACAGGAACGACTCGGCGTGTGGGAACCCGTTGTTCCGCGCCCACCACATCGGCTCGGGGAGGGGATTGATCGACCACTTGCCCACCAGATCGTCGGGCGGTTTGGGCGACAGGTTCGGCTCCGGCCAATAGGACTGGCCGAGGCGGAACACCTCCGTGTCCACGCCCGTGCGCTGACGGTAGTGGACATATCGCCCGTCCTGCATCACGTAGGCGGCCTTGTTCAGGAACCCCATCGACGCGGCGTTCAACGCCCAGTCGGGCTGCCGGCCGCTGACGAGGATCTCCTGACCGCGGAGCAGCGTCCGCATCACGCCGTTCTCGACGGGCTTGCGATCGCCCGTCAGCGTCAGATACGTGAAGATCGGGGCGATGGCCGTGTTGTACCAGAATAGGTTGTCGCTCTCGCCGGCGATCCACGCGTGGCTGTGGAGGGGCTTGAAGTGCAGCTTGGCGCCCTCGATGCATTGATGCCAGATCCGGTTGGGATAGTCCTTCCGGAAGTATCTCCCCAGGCAATACAGCGAGATCGCCGACCATTGGCCGTGACGGGACCCGACGCACCTCGGCGGTGAGGTCAGCCCATAGATGCCCTCGTTCTTGCGGTGGTTCAGTTGCTTGGAGAACGCGTTGGTGACGCGCAGCCGCTCCTTGTCGGTGAAGACCGGGCTCTCCTCGATCAGGTCCCAGAACAGGATCATCATGTGCGCGTTGTAGTGGTACGGTCCGCTGAGCGGCTCGTCCTTGTTCTCGATCCGCTCGCCGTCGATGTCGGCGATCTCCTGCTTGGCCTTGGCGTCCGGAAAGGCCAGCCGGATCGCCTCGCGGGCGTGGAAGGGCTCGCCGGTCATGTAGTACATCGCCATCCGCTTGCTGATGCTGTTCCACCCGAAGTAACCCACCGACCGGTAGCCCTTCGACGCCTCCCAGGTCATAAACTCGCGGAGGTCCGTCGGCACGACCAGCCCCTTGCCGAGCTGAACCTCGGCGACCCGACCGATGGTCAGCGCGCCGTGCTTGGCACCGGACCTGTTCAAGACCCCGATGAAGGCCTTCACTGCGGCGTCCACGCCCGGCAGGTCGCTGCCACCGACAAAGATGACGTTTCGCCCGTCACCGAACGGATTGTGCAACGTGCGAACGACGTATCCGCCGGGCCCCGGGTAACGCAGGTCGAGCAGCGTGTAGTACAAGTCGTACAGCTTACGGATGGTCTTGTTCGTCGAGCGGTTGCCCAGGACGATCAGGTGCCCCTGAATCGGGACCGACGCCGCCGCTGCGTCATCGGTCTCGATGGGAAGCATGACCCCGGTCAGCGCGCCGATCGCCGTCCGGATCTGCAGGGCCTGCTTCTGATAGACGCCCGAAGTTGGCGCGATGATGGTGGCCCTCGACTTGGGGCCGTCGACGAGCGGCGTGCTCAAGTGCAAGTCCTTCAGCTTGGTGTAGACCGGCGGGATCGGCTCAGGAGGCGGCGGAGGGGGCGGCGAGACGCCCGAGACCAGGCTCGCGTTCCGAAGCAAGACCTTCGGCGTCGGCGCCCGGTGGGTGTAGAGGTACATCACCGCCTGTTTGGTGCCCGCCGGAGCGGTCTTCTTGACGGCCACGCGCTGGAACTTCGCCGCGTCCTTTGATACGAAGCTGACCTGACCAAACTGGCCCGACGGCACGAACCGCAACTGAAGATGCGCCCCGTGCGTCCTGGCCCCCTTGACCGCGCGGATCTCGACGCTCGCCTCGTAGGTCAATCCCGGACTGGCCGGTCGCGTCTGTACCAGGCCGATTTCAGCCGTAGTATCGCCGTCGGCGAGCAACACGGCCCGTCCGCCGTCCTCGCCCAGGTCCATCCGCTTGATCTGCTGATCCTTCCCCCCGCCGGCATACCGCGACCAGCCGGTCGGAAGCGCCTGATCGCTCGCCCACTCCTCGAATGATCCGTTTACGAGCAGGTTCTTCGAGACCTCCCCCCTGCCCGGCGCAGTCAACGCGAACCCCAGCAGGATCGCGACACCCAGCCACTCCTGCGTACGGCAGACCAGTCGGCCCATGCTCCTGCCTCCGCGGCTCAACGACAGCGAATCGCCACCAGGTCGGATCCCGCGGCGCCCACGACCAACGGTTTCGCGCCGCCCCCGACGCCGACGACGCCCACGTTCGTGACGGGCCCGCCCAGGAATCTTCGGGCAACCAGCTTGCCGGCGCTGTCGTACACGTAGATGTATCCGTCCAGATTACACGCGGCCGCCTCTCGCCGGGCATCGCCGATCAGGTCCGCGGCGCCCGCGTCCGTCATGTCCGATTGACCGTATTGCAGCCACGCGATCTTACCGTCGCTCGCCGACAGCCGGGCGAGGAATCCGCTTCGCGACGCGGCCAGCAGGTCAGGCCGGCCATCGCGGTCCAGGTCGTCGGACAGGACCCGGGTGATGTCGTCATCGCCGATGAACCGTTCCCAGAGGACCTCAGCCTTGTAGGGCTCGCCCTTCTCAGCCGCGGCGATCCGGCCGTCTTTGTCGGCGAAGATAGCCTCGGCGTGACCGTCACCGTCGACGTCGGCCGTTGCGATCGAACCGCAACCGCTGATGCAGCCGCGCAGCGCGTTGGTCCGCAGCCATCGCCGCTTGTGGAAACTCACGATGTACCGCGCGAAGTAGGTGCATCCGCACAGCAGTTCCAGATGCTTGTCGCCGTCCACGTCGGCCGACCCGATCGCGCTGGCCTGATGGTAGGTCTTGGTCTCCCACCGCGCGCCGTCCTTATCGATGCGGAGCTTGCCTCGGTTGTCCAGCACAAAGAAGTAGCTGTTGGCACACCCAACGGCCACCTCCGGCGTACCGTCGCGATCGAAGTCGGCTGCATGCACCACGCGGACGTGGGCCGGTGTGTGTTTGTACGGCTCGAACCGATGCGACCACAGCAGTGTCCCGCCCGTCTTGACGGCGTAGATGTGCTCGTCCTCCACACCGGCGATCACCTCCTGCACCCCGTCACCGTTTAGGTCGGACGTGCAGATGTCGTTGATCTTGGCGGCGAACTCGTGCGACCACGCGGCCTTGCCGTCGGTGCCGACCACCTGCATCGTACCGTCCTGGCAGCCCACCACCGTCTCGTCCCGACCGTCGCCGGCCTTGTCCAGGAGCACGGCCTGGCCTTTGCTCGCGTCCTTCACCGACGCGACCTGACCGCCGAAGATGTCGCACCGCTCCGCCTCGAACGTCACGGACTTGAACGACGCTGGCCCTGACGTGGTCTTCTGGCCCCCCGCCGCCACGATCGCAATGACGCATCCCGCCACCAGCCCAAACATCGTTGCGTCCCCATCGCGGCCTACGTCAGCTCGAACGCCTCACCGGAGCCGGGAATGCTCACCTTGGCGAACCCCGACGCCGACAACGTCGTCTGCAGCGCCTCACACTGATCCGGCTCGCCATGCACCAGGAACGCGTGCCGGCACTTGCTGGCCAGCGGCTTGGTCATCTGCCGCAGCTCATCGGCGTCCGCGTGAGAGCTGTAGCCGTTCAGGACCACCACCCGCGCGTTGACCGGGTACATCGTTCCGAAGATCTTGACCCTCTTGACGCCCTCCAGCAGCCGCCGCCCCAAGGTGTGCTGCGCCTGGAACCCCACGATCAGCACGGTCGTCTTGGCGCTTCGGATGTTGTTCTTGAGATGGTGGAGTATTCGCCCGTACTCGCACATGCCGCTGGCCGAGATGATTACGCACGGCGAGCGCCGCCGATGGATCTTCTTGGACTCCTCCACGTCGCGCACGTACGTGCAACAGCCGTTCCCGAGCATGTCGCCCGTCTCGAAGTTGAACGCCCGCGCATCCAGGTCGTAGCACTCGGGATGTAACCTGAAGACCTCGGTGGCGTTGACGGCCATTGGGCTGTCAACGAAGACCGGCACGGCCTTCAGCCTCCCCTCGGCGAAAAGCTGGTGCAGGTTGTAGACGATGGTCTGTGTCCGCCCAACGCTGAACGACGGGATGATCACCTTGCCCCCGCGGTTGCACGTCTCCTCGACCACCTCGGCCAGTCGCTCCTTCATGTCCGGCACCGGGTCCGTACGACGACCGCCGTACGTGCTCTCACAGATGAGGTAGTCGCACTCCGGCAAGGGTTCCGGATTCCGCAGGATAGGCACGCCGAACCGCCCCAGGTCACCCGTGTACAGCAACGTGCGGGACCGACCGTTTCCGATGTCGATCTCGAGGAAGACCGTCGCCGACCCGAGCATGTGGCCTGCGTCCCTGAACCGAACCTTGACACCCGGGGCGATCGGAAACTCTCGGCCGTAGGGAATGCCGAAGAACAGCTCGATTGTCCGCACGGCGTCGTTGCGGTCGTAGAGGGGTTCGATCGGCTCATCACCGCGTCGCACGCGCTTCTTGTTCCAGTATTCGGCATCTTCCTCTTGGATGTGTGCCGAGTCGGCAAGCATAACGGCCGCCAGATCCCGCGTCGCCGCGGTGGCATAGATCGGGCCGGCGAAACCCTCCTTGACCAGGTGTGGCAATCGTCCCGAATGGTCGATGTGGGCGTGCGACAGGACAACGGCGTCGATCTCGTTTGGCGGGCAAGGCAGCGACAAGTTCTTGGCCCGGACCTCGGCGCGACGCCCCTGAAACAGGCCGCAATCCAGCGCGATCCGGGCACCGTTTACGTCCAGCAATCGCATCGAACCGGTCACCTCTTGTGCGGCCCCGTGGAATGAAATACTCGGCATCGGTCCTCCTTCTTGCGTTGATCCCGCAAGCGACACCCGCGTCTACTTGTTCCCGACCTTGTTGACCAGGACCCTGAGCCGGGCGTGCTTGCTGACGCACTTGCCTTTGGCGACGTCGGCTTCGGTGAACACGGCCATCAGGATCTCCTTGGCGCGGTGTCGCTCACGATCGTAGATGATGTAGATCCGCCCGTCCGGCGCCTCGACGCCGTCGGGATAGGAAACGTACTTGCGCTCGTCCAGCAGCAGGTGGCCGTACCACGTCTTGCCGTCGTCGTCCGAGAGCGACGCGGTCATGTGCGATCGGCGCGTGAACTTGTAGTGGTTAACCAGCAGGAGCCTGCCCGATCGAAGCCGGCGGATGAAGAACCGCGCGACCGGGCTCTTGATCTTCGAGTCCCGACCCGGCGACCAGGTCTTGCCCTTGTCGTTCGAGACGCTCTGCCCGATCCCGTAGGTCGTTCGGACGAGCACCCACCAGCTGCCGTCCTTTCGCTCGACGAGCATGTGCTCATCGCATTGTCGCTCGGGTATGGCCGGGCCCTGCACGCGGGTGAACGTCTTGCCCTGATCGCGGGTGATCGTCAGGTTGCTGAACCGATCGGCGGCCATGTCCTTGCGGAACGGCTTGCGGTTCCAGACGGCCGTCGGGAACGCCCACGCGCCGTCGGACAGGGCAGTCGGCTTGTTCATCATGATTCCGTTGGCGATCCGACGCGGCGCGGACCAGGTCGGCGTTTCGTCGTCGGAGTTCTCGGTTGTGACGCCCCACACGCCGGCCCGACCGTCGAAGAGGGTGTAGCTCTGCGCCCAGGTGACCCACAGCCGGCCCGTCGGGTCGTGCCACAAACAGGGGTCGAACGCACGGACCGGGTCGGGCGGATCAACGACGAGCTTCGGGCCTGACCAGGTCTTGCCGTCATCTCCGCTCGTCACGAGGACCACGTAGTTCTGGTTCCCCTCGCCCTCGCCGCCTGTGTACCACACCGCCCACAGCCGTCCGTTGGTCGCTCGCTCCAAACTGGGGATGCCCTGCCACAGACGCGTCTGAGTGGCGTACTTCCCGTTCGGGTTGACGTGCACGGGCGGCACCTTGAGGGCCATGTCGTGTTCGTCTAGCCCCGCCCCCAGCCCGGAACTCCCAGACACCAGCATTGCTGCAACCAGATGAGACATCCAACGACCTCCACATCTCTCCCAGACTGCGCGGTCAACGCAACGACGCCCTTGCCTCGAACGACTGCTTCAGCGTAACGAGGTAGGTCGCGCCCGGCTCGGTGTCGAACACGGCGAGCGCGGGCTCTGGATGATCGACCTTCGCCGCACGACCCGCGTGCCGCACGTTCATTGAGGCGTCGCTCCGCACGCGACACGGACCGCCCAGTCGCGAGCGGACGGTGGCCTGTGTCAGCTTACCGTCGCGCCAACGGATATCGACCTCGAATCCCCCGCGGGCCCGCAAGCCCGCCACGTGCCCCGCGGGCCACGCCTTCGGCAGCGCAGGGAGTAGACGGAGCTCGCCGGCGTGGCTTTGCAGCAGCATCTCGGCGATGCCGGCCGTCCCGCCGAAGTTGCCGTCGATCTGGAACGGCGGGTGATCGTCGAACAGATTGGGCATCGTTGACTTGGCCAGCAGGGCCTGCAGGTTCGCGTATGCCCGCTCGCCGTCCTCGAGTCGCGCGTAGAAGTTGATGATCCATGCCCGGCTCCAGCCGGTATGGCCCCCGCCGTGCGCCAATCGCCGCGCCAATGTTACCGCCGCTGCCCGCGCCAAGTCCGGCGTGCCCCGCAGCGTGATCTGATGGCCCGGATGCAGCGCAAACAGGTGCGACACGTGCCGGTGGCCGGGCTCGGGCTCGTCGTAGTCTTCCAGCCACTCCTGCAGCTGACCGTGTTTGCCGATCTGCGGCGGGGCCAGTCGAGCACGGGTCTTTTCGAGCGTCTTGCGGAACGGCTCGTCGACCTTCAGCACCCGACTCGCCTCGATACAGTGCCCAAACAGATCCCACACGATCTGCATGTCCATCGACGGTCCCATGCAGACCGTCCCCACCTGCCCGTCACGCGTACGAAACCGGTTTTCTGGCGAGTTCGACGGTCCGGTCACCAGCCAGCCGTGCGCCTTATCCTCCACCAGGAAATCGAGGTAGAACTCCGCGGACTCCTTCATGATCGGATACGCCCAGGCGAGGAACTCACGGTCGCTGCCAAACGCATAGTGCTCCCACAGATGCTGGCACAGCCAGGCCCCGGCCGCCGCAAACTGACCCCAACCGGGATGCTCACCCGGTGAGGTGAATCCCCAGACGTTCGAGATGGTGTGCACCACCCATCCGCGCGCGCCGTAGTGAACCTTCGCCGTTCGCCGGCCCGGCTCGCGGAGCGAATCGATCAGCTCGAACAGGGGCGAATGACACTCGGCCAGATTGCACACCTCGGCAGGCCAGTAGTTCATCTGGTCGTTGATGTTGTGATGATAGTCAGCGTTCCACGGCGCTTGAATGTGGTCACACCAGATGCCCTGCAGATTGGCGGGCATGCAGCCGGGACGCGAGCTGGAGATCAGCAGGTATCTTCCGAACTGGAAGTACTGCGCGACCAGTTGCGGATCGTGGGCGCCCGCCTTAACGGCCGCCAATCGTTCGTCAGTGGCACGGTCGGACCCATTTCCTGCACTACCCAAATCAATGTCCACCCGGCGGAACAATCCCCGGTGGTCGGCGATGTGTCTCGCGCGAAGGTCGGCGTAACACCGCTTCGACGCCTCGGCAAGATGCGATCTGCAGACCGCATCGGGATCCTTGCCGCGGTAATCCGTCGCCGCCGACAGCAGCAGCGTCGCCGCGTCAGCGTCTCGAACGGCCAAGCTCCCGCCGTCCTCGGTCCGGGCCACCCGGCCTCTCTCGTTCAGGACGAGCAGACGCGCTTCGAACGCCATCCCCTTGCCCGACCCTGCCCGGCCGCGCATCACGAGCAGATTGTCGCCTTCGCACCGCGCCTTGATCGCCGGTTCGGACTCCTCGGTCTTCTCGAATGGATCCAAACGTGAGTCGTTCTTCCACCGGTGCGACCCGCTGCGGGCGTCGCGATCGAGCCCAACCGTGAACGAGACGCGCCCGGGCCGATCGCATGTCAGCCGGATCACAAGAACCTGGTCGACGGCGCTGGCGAACACCTCGCGCGAGAACGTCGCCCCGCCGATGCGATACGTCACGGCTGCAACGGCGGTGTCGAGGTCGAGCTGTCGGCGGTAATCGACCGGACTGTCCTGATGGCCGTCGAACGCCAAGCGCAGGTCGCCCAGCGTCTGGTACGAACCATAGGCGTGGTAGGCGCCCGTGCCGCGGTTGGATCCCGGTCCTTTGCAGACGAGCGTTCTGTTGGCCAGGGCCGCGGCCCTGCTGAACTTCTTGTCCGCCAGGAGCTTGCGGACGGCCTCCAGGTGCTTCAACGCTTCGGGGTTGTCAGCGTCCTGCGGCCCGCCGGACCACAGGCTGTCCTCATTGAGCTGAATCCGCTCGCGCACCACGCCGCCGAACACCATCCCGCCCAGACGGCCGTTGCCGATCGGCATCGCCTCGGTCCAGCGCGCCGCCGGTTGGCGGCACCACAGCCTCATGTCCCCTCCCGGTGGATGCCGTGCCTCACCTGCCGATACGGTCCCCGCCCCCGAGGCGAAGGACAGAACGATTCCCATCAGCCCCTTCCTCATGCTTATCCGCCCGGTGGGCGCCCCGATGGCATGACGCAACGTCGCACTGTCCCATCGCCGGCCCGCTGTGCAGGCCGCCTCCCTAATACATCCAATCGAGTCGCTAGACCTCCCAGTCGAAGGCGATCACGCCATCCAGGCCCCCGTCGAGTTCCGGCACGATCAGTCCCTTGACCACCTCATGCTCGGGGTGCGGCAGGTAACCGTCACGGGATGCCGCGTCGGCGAATGTCATGACGAACCCGTGCGTGAAGCCCTTGTTTAGGCCTTCCTCGCTCGAGTACGGTCCGCCGGTGAAGTCCAGTATGCCTGGGATCTTGCCCTGCAATCCCCGCAGCGCCGCGAAGATCTCGTCGATCTTGGCCGGCGTCGTGGTCGACTTGAACTTCATCAGCACGGCGTGCTTGATCTGTGGCATGGTGTTCTCCTTGTATGGATGGCGTGCGCCGAGGGCCAGCCCGCCTGCACCCGTCAGAACGTGACGGACGTGAACCGGCGCATCTGCTCCTTGATGGCCACCTCCGTGGGCAGCCGCTCCGTACTAGACGCGCCGTAGAACCCGTCGACACCCTTCGTGCGCTGCAGCACGAATTCGACGTCCTCCGGCTCGGCGATCGGGCCGCCGTGACACAGGCAGATCACGTCGGGGTTGGCGTCTTTGGCCGCCTGACAGATCGCCTGGACCTTGCCCGGTGCGTCCTCCAACGTCACGGCCGTGCTGGCGCCGATCGAGCCCTTGGTGGTCAGACCCATGTGGGCCACGATCAGGTCGGCGCCGGCCTCCGCCATCGCCCGGGCCTCGTCCGGATTGAACGCGTACGGCGTGGTAAAAAGATCCATCTGGCGGGCCAGCCGGATCATGTCCACCTCCAGGCCGTACCCCATCCCCGTCTCCTCGAGGTTCGCCCGAAACTGCCCGTCGAACAGACCCACCGTCGGGAAGTTCTGCACGCCGGAGAACCCGGCCGCCCTGACCTCGCCCAGGAAGACGTCCATCAGTCGGAACGGATCGGTCCCGCACACACCCGCCAACACCGGCGCGTCCTTGACCACTGGCAGGACCTCGCGGGCCATCTCCATGACGATCGCGTTGGCGTCGCCGTAGGGCAGCAGACCCGCCAGCGAGCCGCGGCCCGCCATCCGAAACCGGCCGGAGTTGTAGATCACGATCAGGTCGACCCCGCCCGCCTCCTCGAACTTCGCCGAAATCCCCGTCCCGGCACCGGCACCGATGATGGGCCGCCGCGCGCTGATCTTCTTGCGGAGTCGCGCCAGGATCTCGTCTCTGCTGAACGCCATGTCTGCCTCCTGCGCTTCTACGTCTTCGGCATCATCGCCAACAGCATCTCGACGGCCTTCTCGGCGAACGCCTCATCGTTGATGTTGCAGTCGATCTCGACGACGTCGACGTCGGGCCTGACGTGCCGGCGGATCGCGTCGAACATCGCCAGATCGGCCTCTGGCCACCAGAACAGCTCCCCCGGCTTGTCCAGCATAGACACGCCCTGCCGAGGCAACAGGAACGCCACCGGGCCCGTGGCGGCGCTGGCCTTCTGGGCGAAGACCTCGCCCATCTTGGCGTTCTCAGCGACGTCGGTTCGCATCAGCGTCACGGTCGGGCTCCACTCGAAGAATCGCCGATCCGCGTATCGCTCCGGGACCGTCTCACGGCCCCCGAAGTTGGCCATGTCCACGCAGCCCGGCACGATCAAATGCGGCACGCCCATCTTGCCGGGCGCGTCGAGCCGCGTATCGCCCGCGCTGAAGACCCCGCCGCAGACCTCGTCCGCCCACTCCGTGGTCGTGATGTCCAGCACACCCGCGACGTGGCCCTCGGACACCAGGCCTTCCATCGTCCGGCCCCCGCTGCCGGTGCTGTGGAAGACCAGGACCTCGTATCCCTTCGCCGTCAGCGCTTGCCGGCAGTGATCGACGCACGGCGTGGTGTTGCCGAACATGCTGGCCGCGATGATGGGCTTCTGTGCGGCGGACGGACGGTAGTCCATCGCCACCATTCCGCAGATCGCGCCGGCCGCCTGCTTGTAGATCTTTTCACTGATCCGGTTCACGCCGGCCACGTCGACCACGGACGGGATCATCGTGATGTCCTTGACCCCGACGAAATCAGCGGTGTCGCTAGCCGCGAGGGTCGAGACCATCACCTTCGGCACACCGATCGGCAGGGCCCGCATCGCCGCCGTCCCCACGCCCGTCCCCCCGCTGCCTCCCATGGCCAGGACGCCGTCGAACCGACCCGCCCGATACGCTTCCTCAGCCAGCACCGCCGCGCCCCGACTCATCACGTTCAGGGCCGCTCCCCGATCGTTCGCACGTCGAAGCTCCGCCAGATCGCCCCCGCCCGCCTCGGACACCTCGCCGCTGTCGATGTCCACGTCGAACAGGTCGGTCCCCCCCATCACGCCGCTATTCATCGTCAGGACCCGGCAACCCAGCCCCTCGATCAGCCGACGAACGAAGTCGTACTCCTCCGCTTTCACATCGAAGGCGCCGATGAGCAGGATCGTTTTGGACATCGTCGGCTCCGTCAGGAGACCGGGGGCACTGGAGAACGGGTCCAGCTTGATGACGCGCCGACCTGCCGGGGCCACCCATGGGTCCAGGTCGACAGAGGATAACAACCTACCGGCGGCGTCGCGGTTTTTCCAGTCGGCCAGGGGTGCGTGACACTTTAGGCGGGAGCGGGGGGTAGCCGAAGGTATTATTGAGGG
>CAYMLO010000171.1:0-19436 GCA_964390905.1 uncultured Planctomycetales bacterium
AGGGGACGGGCCTGGCCGACTGGGCCCGCGAGATCGGCAAGCCCGTCCTCAGCCAATTCGAGCGAAACTACTTCAGCAAGGAGTTCGTGAACCTCACCGAGGTCCCCGACGCCGAGCTGAACCGGATTCGCCGCCGCACCGTCCGGGCGTTCTTCCTCAACCCCCGCCGCGCCTACCGCGTCCTGCGCGACCTGCCCGACAAGGACAACCTCTGGGCGTTGACCGTCCTGCTGATGAAGCGACTGATGCTCAGAAGCACGGGGTAGTACGCTCCGGCAGACACGTTCGTACCCGAAGACAACGCCGCCATCTTCCGGATCGATACGAGAGGGGTGCCCCACTCTTCGTTGTCCTTCGCGGAACGCGAAGGACAACGAAGAGTGGGGGACGGAATCGCACTGCAAAGGACCCTTCACGGTCCATTCCGTCCCCCACCCTCTTCGAGGGCCCGCGTCCCGCGGTCACTCGAATAGGATGGGGCACCCGCCGCCCAGATTGTCACATGCCTCTCCGGAGCGCGAAGCTGCGTGAGCTTTTGACGTCGCGTCGGCGGGCGTCTAGAATTCCTGATCGGTTGTCGATGGTGCGAGGACATGCGTGGGGAGCGACAAGGAGAGAATCATGCGTCTGACGAATTCATCGATGTTCGACGGATCCATGGGCAAGCGCGTGCTCGCGCTGGTTGCCGTCCTGACGTTGCCGGCCTGCGCGCAGAGTCTCAAGAAGCCTGCGCTGCTGCTGACGCTACCAGATACGTGCAACACCCCGGATGGGACGACCCTGGACGACAAGGGCAACATCATCCTGTCCTGCCCAAACTACAACAACGACAAGTTCCCGGGCATCCTGATGAAGATCGATCCGCAGAACACGCTGTCGCTGTTCTATAAGCTGCCGATGCATCCGGAGACCGGCAAGGTCGGGCCGATGGGCCTCGACTTCGGCCCCGACGGGCACTTGTACGTGGCCGACAACCAGTGCTTCAACACGGACGGCTGCAAGTCGCGGCTGCTGCGGATTCGCATGAAGGACGGCAAGCCGGTCGGCTGCGAAGTGGCCATCGACGGGTTCAAGGTCGCCAACGCCGTGATCTGGCGGGGCGACTACGTCTACGTCAGCGACTCGGTGCAGAACAAGACTTTCCCCGTTTCGGAAAGCCACTTCCCCAGCTGCATCTACCGCATCAACATCAAGGAGTTCGCCGACCAGACGCTCAAGCTCCTACCGGCCGGCAAGGACCCGCACTGCATCGCCAAGGTCTACACCAAGAACCGGCAGCTGGCCTTCGGCGCCGACGGGCTGACCTTCGACGACGACGGGAACCTGTACTGCGGCAACTACGGAGACGGCATCACCCACAAGATCGCCTTCGACAAGGACGGCAAGGTCATCTCGAACACGGAGTTCGCCAAGTCGCCCAAGATGGCGTCCTGTGACGGGCTGTTCTACGACTCGAAGCGGAAGGTGGTCTTCGTGGCCGACTCGGCCTTCAACGCGGTTCAGATGGTTGATCTCAAGGGCAAGGTCACGACGCTGGCCCGCAACGGCGACACCGACGGCGCCGACGGCAGCATCGACCAGGTCTGCGAGGTGATCGTCCGCGGCGACGAGCTGATCATCATCAACATGGACTTCCCGTTCCCCGGACTGACCAACACCACGCACGACAAGCCGTACACGATATCGGTGATCAAGCTGGACTGACGGTGACCCAAGAGACACGGGGGCCCCGGCGATCAGCGCGACCGCAGTCGCATGATCGCCTGGGCGATTCGGGCGCGGTACGTCACGAACAGCGCGAAGTCGATCTCGTAGTCCCGCGTGACGCGCGTGATCTCGTCGATGTTCCGCAGGTTCCAGCCGACAATAGCATCGACGGCTTCGTCGATGAGGGCCTGGGCGCGGTCGGCCTGAGCGTTGCGTCCTGCGGCCCGGGCGCGTTGGATCTCCTGGTCGAGCACGTAGAGCGCGCGGTAGTCCTCGACGCCGTCACGGTCGGCCTCCCAGCGGCGTGACGGAACGACGTCGGTGTTCGTCTGGTAGACGACGGACCAGTTGCCGCCTTGCGTGGGCCACCACACGTCCAGCGCCTTGTAGATCCAGTAGCCACTCCCCTCCGTGCCGAAGTGCCATGCGTACCAGCCGTGGGCGCGGTAGTGGCCGAGCGGAAGCAGGTCCTTGGCCGGCCCGGGGGCTTCGTAGTACCAGAAGCGCTTGGCGTGCTTCCGGAACCACTCGACCAGACGGGGGTCTCGCTTGAGCGTGTTGATCTCCGGCTGCCAGATGTCGATCAGGTCCTTGAATTCCTCCAGGTACTCGACGCGGACCAACCCCGCGGGGTCCGTGTAGACCTGAGCCTTCGGGTCGGCCCGCTTGACCCTTTCGGCAAAATGCTTCAGATGCGGGATGTGGGTGAACCCCGTGTTCCACGGCTCGTCGATGGGATAAAACGCCCAGTGATGGTAGTCGATGCCCTTCGCCTGCAGGTGCGTGGCCAGCTCGTGGATGGCGGTCTTGAAGCCGTTGAAGTCCTCGACGCTGTCGTCTGCAGGCTTGACGCCCTTCGGCCATCGGCGTGCAGGCGGTCCGCCCCACAGAAACGTCCACGGCCTGGGGACACGGGCAATGACGGCGTCGAAATCGGTCCAGTCGATCGTGCCGGCGAGATGGCCCTTCGCGTCGACGGGCACGGCCGGCAACGACGGCCCGTAACTCACGCTCATACCATGGGCCACCATGTCCCGGATCGTCTGGTCCGATGCGGTCCGGCGATCGATCCGCGTCCAGTTCATCTTGGCGTAGACGTCGGTGGGCAGGGCGATGGGCCAGACCTTGATCTGGATGGGCACCTCGCGGAACGTCGGCCGCTTGCCGAGCGACCCGAGATGCAGCGTCAGCTCGTGTGCGCCGGGCTTCAGCCCGTGCGTCTGGAGGACCAGCCAGAGCTGCCGGCCTTCGCCAGCCGGGATCGTGATGGTGCGGCTTCGATCCAGCTCGGGCAGCACATCGAACACGCGGTCGGCCCACTGCGCCGGAACGGGCACGTGCCGACGCAGCGTGACGTGGCTCGTCAGCGGCGGCTCGGGCTTGTACCACTTCTGGCCCAACTGGGGTTTGCCGAACACACAACGGACGTCGATGGGCGACGACGTGGTGTTGTAGATCGTCAGGGCCTTGTCTTCGAATTCGTTGCCATAGGCCGTAAACGTGATCGGCGACGTCATGTCGAGCTTGGTGGGGATGTCCGTAGGGTCGAAACGGTCCCAGGGGTTCGGATCCTCCCAACACACGAACACGCCGCTCCCCCCGGCCGACCAGAAGCCCCCGAGCGTCTCGGCCATGCGGCGCAGCGCTCGCGCCCGCGCGCGAAGGGCGGTCGCCTTCTGGGCGATGGTGTCCGCTGACGCACCGGTCCTGGGCAAGGTAGAAGCCTCATCTCGAGCATGGGTCAGCGTTGTGAGCTTGTATTCGATCCCGCTGCTGTCGGCGCCGACGGTCTTGGCGGCACGAATGGCGTCCTTGCAGGCGGCTTCGACCTTATCGAACTGGCAGAAGGCCGGCTCGCGAGCAGCGACCTGGCGCATGGCAACGAGACCCGGTTTGCGGGCGCCGGGCGTCCACAGACGCGCGCAAACCGTGGCCTTCTGGGCCTGCGTCAATGCCCAGGCCACGCCTGCCGTCTTCGCACCGGCCTTGAGGTCGACGACCGTTCCCCGACGCGTACCGTCCTGGGCGATGACGGTTAGTTCGACGAAGGCGCCCTCCGCGGCCGGCGTGTCCCACGACAGCGTCCAGACGTTATCTCCCCACACCGCGTCGCCGGTGCCGATGGCCAGCCTGCCCACCGCCTTGGGTGGCACCGGCGCAGCGGGGACCCCGCTCGGGACGTTGGGCGCTTTCGCCGTCATCCGCGAGTTTCCCCGCAACGACGGCCAGCCGACGCGCCCCGCGGCATTCCACGTCAGACAGCGGATCTGGTTGGGGTTCTGGGAAGCGACGATGACCTCGAGTTTGCCGTCGCCGTCGATGTCTCCCACCGCCGGACCGGCATTGGTGCCGCCGCCCAGCTTCAGCTCCGCCTCGACCTTGCCGTCGGCGCCGACGACGAAGGAGCTTGCGCCGGTCTCGGGCGACTTGCCCCGCACGGGCACGATGATCTCGAGCCGCCCGTCCCCGTCGACGTCGGCCACCGCGGGCGCCCAGAAGATCCCCCTGGCGTTGAGGCGAACCAACCATCGTCGCGAACCGTCGGCGTTCTCGGCGTACAGGTGATTGCCCTTGTCGGCGTGGAGGACTTCGATCGTGCCGTCACCGTCCAGGTCGACCGTGGCGTTCGAGACGTAGCCCTGCATGACGTCTCGGGTCCGCCACACGAGCGTGCCCGTGCGCCCGTTGACGGCGATCAGGCAGGTGTTGTTGTTGACGTTGCTGCGGGTGACGAGCACCTCACAGACGCCGTCGTTGTCGAGATCGGCCAGGTTTGTCCCCGATCGGCCGTAGGGGGCGAGTTCGTTGTAGCGCCACGCGACCTCGCCCCAACCGTTCAGACAGTAGAGGTGGCCGTTGTCCGTGCCGTAGACGATCTCCGGTGCGCCGTCGCCATCGATGTCGCCGGTTGAGATGCCGCCGACCCGAAACCGATCACCGAAGAACCGCCAAAGCGTCTTGCCCGTCGATGAGAGGCAGCGGAGCCATCCATCGTTGAAGCCGAACACGACCTCGAGGCCGTTCGACGGATGGACGTCGGCGGCGACGACGCTCTTGAAGCCGCCCACTTCGGTGTTGTACGCACGAGACCACTTGCGACCGCCCTTCTGGTCAAGGCAGCAGAGGCCGCCGTCGCGGAGCGTTACCAGCAGTTCAAAGGTCCCGTCGCCATCCAGGTCCGCCACGGTGACAGGACTGCCCGCCACCGGGCCGGGCAGCGTGAACGTTCGCGCGACCGAGCCATCACCGTTGAACAGCAGCACCTTTTCGCCATCGGTGACGACGACGCCGGAGGGCTTCGCCGCGGTCGGAAACAGCGTGGGCGCCGAGCCGCCCGTCGTCAGGTCATGGGTCCACTCGACGGTCTGGGCCTGACACGCCGCACCCAGCAGAGCCACAGCCAGTGCTCGGGCCAGGAGATTCATGTTGGCCTGACTCCTTCCTTCGATCGACTCGGCGTATAGGAGCACGTCTCCGAGCTCGGTGCGACAGACCGATCACTCGGTCTCCGGGGTCCAGGTGATGCCCGCCCGCCAGCGCTCGCCGCCGAACTCGTAGGCACCGATGTCGGGGGCCTTGCCCTTGAAGCCGTTCGTGACACCGGGGATCTCCCGACCGGCGTCTATCAAGGGCGACCCGGACTTCGGGCGGAAGTCCAGGCCCTTTGGATCCACGAGCTGGAGACCCTTCCCTCGGAAGTTGTTCGCTACGTTCTTCCCGGTCGGCAGCGGCGTACCCTTCCAGTGCCCCGTGATGGTCAGCGCGGCATTGTTGAAGACCTCGCTGTTGGCGTTCTGCTGTTTCAGCAGGGGGTACTGTTTTCGCCAGGGCTTTTTCGGCTCGGGTCGGGTGTGCAGGCTGATGTAGTTGCCGGGCTTGTCGGCCCTCCCGATGTCCAGCACGGTGTTGTTGTACACCTTGTTGTGGTCGCCCTTGACGATAATGCCGTCGCGACCGCAGTCCCACACGACGTTGTGATGGACCGTCAGGCGGCGCGTCTGGTCGTCGCCACGAATCCCCAGGCCGCGCTTCCGTTCCGTCCAGCACCCGTGGACCCAGTTGTAGCGAATGACACCGCCCGCACACGTGGGAAGCTGCGTGTAGATCAGGGCGACGTCCAGACAGCACAATCCTCCGTTGTACACGTGGTTGTGCTCGACGATGCACGCCTGGTTGCCGAAACAGATGCCCGCGTTGCCGAAGTTGTAGACCGTGTTGCGGCGGATCAGGCCGCGGCTGGACGGGCCGGCATCCTTGTTGCCCCCCATGCGCAGGGGCACGTGGCGTAGCGAGCCGTACCAACAGATATCGTGGATGAGGGTGTCCTCGACCACGTTGTCGGTGCCCGTCACGATCAGCCCGGACGTAGGGCTGTAGGCCAGGCTGCATCGCCGGACCGTGTTGTGTGACCCGGACACGAGGGTCTGGTCAGTCCAGGGCTCGCGCGAGGCGGGGTCCCAGATCCGCCGGGCGTAGGTCGGGTGAACCAAATGGCAGTTGTCGACCACGCAGTGGTTGCAGTCGCGCAGCAGAAACGTCGCGCCGAAGAACCGGAAGCCGGAAAGCTCGATGTAATCGAGGGCCTGAATGGCGAAGGCGTAGGCGCGTGCCTTGGTCGCCACCCGATGCGCCCCGGGGTCCCTACCGTCGGGGCACCAGAGGTAGAGCGTGCAGGACTCGGCGTCGTAGAACCACTCCCCGGGCGCGTCGAGCGCCGCCAGCTTGCCGGACAGGTAGTAGCGGTCATCCTCCCAGGGCCTGGTCTTGTTGGCGTGATGCGTGATGCCTTGTAGGTCACGGGCGTAGGTGAAGGTCTTCTCGCCGGCCGTATGGGCCTCGACGGTCCGGGTCCAGGTGAAGAACTGGTGGGCGACGTTGAGCGTCGCACGGGCGCCCGTCCAGTCGACGCCCGTTTCAGCCAGGGCGGCGTCGACGATCTTGCCGTATCGGCTTCCCTTGCCCGCGCGGGCCCACGTTGATCGCTCCCACAGCTGCTCCGGGAACCGCATGTTCGGCCAGCGTGCCTCCACCATCATCCGGTCGTCGACGAAGAGCTGGACGATGTCTCGTTTGACCCGCGTCCGGTAAACCTTCCCCTGGTACACCTCCCACGGCCCGTTGACCGGCTCGGTCCCCCTCAGGATCACCTTCTGCCCGGGACACGCGACGAACCGGATCGGCCTGCTCGGCTCGCCCGAGCGCCTTGGCCGAACGGTTTGACGATAGACGCCCCCGCGGACATGGCAGGTGTCCCCCGGCTTCATCACGTCCGCCGCCTTCTGAATCGTGCGGAACGGGCGCTGTTCGGTCCCCGGGTTCGCGTCGAACCCATTGGATGCGACGGTGTAGTCGGCTGCAAGAGCGATCGCACACGGCAACAGTGCAAATGCCACGACGTATCGGACGGGCGTTTGATACATGGGAATCTCCTGCCTCACGAGCGTCTTGCCCCAGCGCCGCCCCCTCGCAAGCAGCCTTCTGCTAACAGGAAACCCAGCTCGTGTCCAGGGCGGAGCGTGTCGGGCCGACGCCGTCGCCTCTATCCCCCTACAGGCGGTCGGTTGGGACGCGTATTCCGTCGTGCATCGGCCCCCCGGCCTTCTCGCGAGCCGCCACGACGCGAGCCGGTCGGGGTGACCTCCGCAAGGCCTATCACAGAACTGCCTTGCCAGATTCACGAGCAGAATTCACTGTAAGGCCTTTAATAGTAAGGGTTTCACAGCCACCTGCACTAAACCGAGGAGCTCAGAATACCGAATACCTCATTGGGAGGCCCAACGTACGGGGTAGCTACGTCCCGTGTGCTCAGGCAGAAGGAAGAAGCCCTCGGTATCCACGGAGGACAGGGAGGCCCTGGAAGGTCCGCTCGCCCCTCGGGCGAGCTACGCAAGGCGCTGATAGGATGGCAATGACGACGGCTCCAATTGCCGAGGCGCCAACGAGGTTGCACGCTGTCGTTCTCGTCACCGACGAGGACGACGGCGATCGCGCGCTCTGCCGACGAGTCCTGGAATGGTCCGGGAACCGGGTGGTCGAAGCCGCCGATGCCGAAGAAGCGGTGGCGAAGATGAGAGAGGATCCTCCCGATGTGATCCTCCTGGCCGCCAGCCAAGCAGGCATGGATGTCCTCGACCACATGCGCCAGGCCAGGGCTGTCTCTGGAACCCGGGACGTCCCCATCATCCTGACTGGGGCCCGACCCGACCGCAAAGACCGCCCCCCCGTCCTGCATGAGGGTGTGGACGAGTACCTGTGCAAGCCCCTCAACCCGCTGGCAGTCATCTCGCGTGTCCGGACCATGGTACGTCTGCGCCGGATTGAGCTCGAACTGTCGCGCAGCAACGAGATGCGGGGGGAACAGGCCAGAGCGACGATCCTGTTGCTGGAATTCTCGCAGAACATCGCGGCTGCGGAGGACCTCGACACGGTGCTCCAGCTGACCGTGGACGTCGTGGCGGAGCTGACCTGCTGCCGCCGCGTCTCGATCATGCTGCCGGACGCCGGGGGCAACTACCTGACCATCGCCAAGTCAATGGGGATGAACGGGGACACGACGGACGTCCGAACCCCGGTGGGAACCGGCGTGGCCGGGAAGGTGTTCCTGACGGGCGAGCAGATCATCGCCAATGCCAAGAAAGTCCATGGGGATCATGGCACCGCCTATGAGTCGGCGCATTTCATCAGCACACCACTGGTCTCGAAGGGAATGGGCACGTCTGACCGTGTCGTCGGGGTCCTGAACGTGACGGAGGGCCAGGAGAAGAAGTCCTTCGCGGCGCACGTGCTGGGGTACCTCGAGTTGGTCTGCAACATCGCGGCCTCGGCCATCACCAACGTGGCGAGCCGACAGGCGCGAGATGACGCGTACGATTCCATTGTGGTGGCCCTCGGAACGCTGGCCGAGTATCGGGACAGCGACACGGGCAAGCACCTGCAACGCGTCACGGCGTTCACCCTCATCCTGGCCGAGGACCTGCGTGGCACGGAGCAATTCCGCGGGCAGATTGACGAGCCGTTCCTGGAAGACCTCCGTCGGGCCGTTCCGCTGCACGACATCGGCAAGGTAGCCACGCCCGATTCGATTCTCATGAAGGCCGGTAGACTCACCGCCGAAGAGATGGTGATCATGAGGGCACACGCCCAGCGGGGCGCCGAGTCGATTCGGTCAGTCCTGGAGCGTGCCCCCAAAGTCCAGTTCCTGGAGATCGCCGAGCAGATCGCTCGCTCCCACCACGAATGGTACGACGGCGCCGGATACCCGGAGGGACTGGTGGGGAACGACATCCCACTGGCGGCGCGGATCGCAGCCTTGGCGGACGTCTACGATGCGCTGACCACCAAGCGGATCTACAAGGAAGCCATGCCGCACGCAGCAGCCGTCGCGACCATCCGGGAGGCATCCGGAACCCAGTTCGACCCCGCCGTCGTTGAGGCCTTTCTCAGTCACGAAGACGAATTCGCCGCGCTGGCGGCTGAGCTCTCCGACGACGCCCAGCCACGCGGCGGCGATCGGACCTGCACTCCCCTCGAAGCCACAGCCAGTTGAGTTCTCGACGGACAACGCGACAGTTGCCAGCTCACAAGGCACGCGGAGACCCGCGCGTGCCGAATCCAGCGTCCCACTTCTTCGCTCCGGGGTAGTACGCAATGCGAAGCTGAGGCGACAGGATCGCATTGCGCAGACCCCGCGACACCCGAGTAGCTCGTGCTGTATACTGCCGCGCGTGGAAGCGGCTCGGTCCCGCGGTTGGGCGAGCCGACCGCCCCTTGGCTGTGCGGAACGGATCAGACGACGTCAGAGCTGTGGTGAGTGGAGGAGTTGAACGTGCGAGTGAACCGATGCTGGGCGATCGGACTGTGCGTGGCAGTGGCGCTCTCTGCCTGCGGGAAGACGGCGGCTGGCGGCGAGGCAGGCCCACGGGTCTATGACGTAGCGCAACCTCGCAAGTATCCTCCCCGTGGGCCGAAGGCCGGCGACGTCATCATGCGGAGCCTCCGGCTCCGTCCCGCCAACAAGAAGGACCCCCACGACACCCTACAGGCCTTGAGGGACTTCCATGTCACGCGGCTGTCCTGGGCCTACATCGACAACAAGGCCTTCATCGAGAAGGTCAAGGCCTCCGGTTGCGTGTTCGGCGGGGCGGCCTCCGCGCCCTCCTATCGACCGCAAGGCAAGGACCCCCGGTGGTTCGAGAAGGTCGTCGTCGTCAACGCCAAGAGCGAGCCCATCATTGCGCCGTGGAAGCGGACCTGGAAGCGCACGCTGTGGGGCTGCATCAACAACCCCGAGCTCGAGCGGGGTTACGTCGAATACCTCGAGCGGTACATCGACGCCGGTGCAGACGTGATGCAGCGGGATGAACCCGGCGCGAACGCCCTGGCCACGCGCTGGGGCGGGTGTTTCTGTCCGCACTGCATGAAGGCGTTCCGTGCGTACCTGGCCAGGAACACCACGCCGGAGAAGCGCCGCCAACTCGGCATCGCCGACCTCGAGACCTTCGACTATGGCAAGTATCTCATCAAGCAGAACGCCCCGGTCGGCGACGGCTTCGCGAAGTGGAAAGGCGGTGAGTTGAAGGAGCTGTTCGTGGCGTTCCAGACCGAGGCGACGATCGCCTTCCACGAACGGACCCGCAAGGCGCTGGACGCACACGCCGGCCGGCGCGTGCCGGTTTCCTGCAACAACGGGGTCCATCGGTGGGGTCCGATCCAATTGACGTTCGACTGGGCGTTCGGGGAGCTGTCGTATGGACGCGCCCGGCCTGATACGCTCTACCACGCGATGCGGACGGCCGCCGGCCACGATCGGTTCCAGGTCATCACGATGCCCAAGAAGGGCGATAGGAAGGACCTAGCGGCGTGGGAGCGCCGCACGCGCCAGACAATCGCGACGGCCTATGCTTGCGGCGGTCTTTGCATGGTGCCCTGGGACGTCTACATGCCCCGCGACGCGCCGCGCTACTTCGGAACGCCCGCCCAGTACGCCGACCTCTTCGGCTTCGTCCGCGCCAACGCCAAGCACCTGGAGGGTTATGAAGACGCCGCCGTCGCCGGGAAGGGCATGAAGGACCCTCGTTATGGAAACAGACCGCCGCTGATGATCGAGGGAGGCACGGGCGAGGTATGGGCTTTCGTCCGGGCCCGACCGGGCCGACGCGACGCGCCCGTCGTGATCCACCTGGTCGAGTGGGGCGCGGAATCGAGGCCCTTCACGCTCAAGCTTCGGACCGATGCCTTCTTCGGGGAACATCCCATCACGGCGACGCTGCTCATCCCCCCGGGATACGACAGGACAGCCCACGAGAAGGCCGACCAAACCCGCGAGTACGCGGCGCTGTCCAAGGCCGCACCCGTCCAGACCGCACCGAAAGACGATTTCGCTATCGTGCGGATTCCGGGACTGGATCCCTGGGGTCTCCTCGTCCTGACCCCGAAGAGGTAAACCCAGGAGACTCCCCTATCCCACCTGAGCCATGGCGTCTCGCAATGACTCGGCGAAGGCGGGCACGCCGGTGTGGGGGTCGACGCTTTCTTCGTACTCGATGTTGATGTAGCCGCGGTAACCGGCCTTCTTCAGCTCACCCAGCGCAAAGACGTAGTCGACCTTGTGCCGCTCGCCGGATGCGTCGCGATGCGTCACCTTGGCGTGCGTCGTCACCGTGTGCGGGGCCGTCCGGGGGAATTCGGCGGGCGGGTCGCGGTAGTTGCCCAGATCGAAGTTGATGCCGAACCAGTCGTGCCTGACGGCGGCGACGAGCCGATCGACCTGGTCGGCCGTACTCGTGATCCCCCCGTGGTTCTCCAACGCGATCATCACGCCGCGCTCGGCTCCGTAGGAAATCACGTCCTTGAGGCAGGCAACGCAGCGCTCGAAAGCCTGGTCTTCTGTGTCGCCTTCGGGCACGCCACCGGCGAAGACGCGGATGTAGGGCGCGCCGAGGATCTCGTAGTAGTCGATCCACTCCTTGGTCTTGGCGACGTCGGCGGCGCGGGCGTCGGCATCGGCCTGGCAGAAGTTGGTCCCGACGGCGCCGGCGCTGATGTGCAGGCCGCGGCTGGCGCACGCTCGCTTGAGGTCATTGAGGTAGCCGACGTCCGTCCGCGGAAAGTAGTAGCTCGTCAGCTCCACCCCGTCCAGATCCATCTCGACGCAGGCGTCGAGGAACTGCGTCATCGTCATCTGGTCCTTGCTCAGCAGTTCACGGTAGCTGTAGGCACAGCAGGCGAGTCGCATGGGGGACCTCCTATCCACAACGCCCCAAAAGACGGCCCCGGCACGCCGCGTGAGAAGAGCTTTTCCTTGTACCCCAATGCCCCGCCTCGGGCAACCCCTTCGTCGGTGCGAGCCAAACAAGGGATTTCACCTTGACAACCCACCCGGGTCGTGCTATCTTTTTGAAAATCATGCTACGACCAGCCGCCGGAAACCGGCTGGGCAAATAGATAGGAGAAATGACGGGCCTGACATAGATGCCGCTTCAGGGAACGGTCAGTAGTACGATTCCTAGGAACATGTCGAAAGAGGCGAAGAAGCGCGGCGGAACTCGCCGCGACGCGACGGAGGCGTTGTACCAAGGAGTGCGTGAGATGAAAGCAGCGGGCACGATGGTCCTACCATTGGTCATCATGGCACTGTCGTCGGGTGGGGTCGCCCAGGCCGCCGACAGTATCTGGGATCTGGAAGCCGTGGACGCTAACGGCGTGGCGACCGACCCGCGTGCGGGCGGCGACCCGAACGACCTCAACAACTGGGTCACGGTGGAGGGCATCGCACTGAACGCCAGCAGCGAGATGCTCGCGGATACCATGTGGCAGGTCTACGTGCAGGGAGAGGCGCCGGACGCCGGCGGCATCGCCGCCTGGCACGGCGTCTGGTTCAACCCGCCGGGTTGGCCCTGGCCGCCGTTTCCCGACGTTCAGCCGGGAGACCGAATCCGGATCGAAGCCCTCGTGGCCGACCACAACGGCAAGGTGAACATCAACAGCCGTCACTCGAGCGACCCGAGCATGCAGTTCGATGTGACGGTCCTGGAGGCCGGGGTCGGCATGCCAGCGGCCCAGCTGATCCCTGACATCTCCGCGTGCGACTACTTCGACCAGACTCGCGCCGGCGGCGGGGAGCGCTATCAAGCCCAATGGTGTCAGCTCAACGACGTGTCGATCGTCTCGGGGACCTGGGCGCCCGGCGAGACCCTAACGATTAGCGACGCCAGCGGGCACGAGATCGCCATGCTTCTGTCCGGGCCGGGCGACTTCGGCGATTACCCGATGCCGGCCGGGACGTTCAACGTCCGAGCCATCTTTGATCAGGAGGACCCCACTGCGCCCACGACCGGCGACTACCGCGTATGGGTAAAGGGATTCGAGGGCGTTCGGTTCGGACTGACGTTGGACTACGTCAACCCCCAGTGGGGCCAGGTGCAGATCAGCCCCGAGCCGGACGATGCGAACCTCCCGCCGCTCGACCCCGACGACCCGAACGCGCCGAAGTACCCCGGTGGAACCGAGGTCACGCTGACCGCTGAGGGCGTTGGGCAAGGAACCTTCAACGAGTGGCGGATCTACGACCCGAACCACCCAGGCGATGCAAACTACATGGTGACCGACGCAAACAATCCGATTACCATTGTGATGGAGGCCAACCAGGAAGTGACGGCCGTCTTCAAATGCGGCAGCGGCGTGGCGCCGTTCCTACCAATGGCGCTGGTCCTGATGGGGTTGGCCGCGCTGACAAGACGCAAGGGATAGCAGTCGCGCGCGATACGCCGACGGAGAACGACGTGGGCCGATCAACGACAAAGCGTCCGTGTGGATTCACGCTGGTCGAGTTGCTCGTGGTCGTGGCAATGATTGCCTTGCTGCTGGCTATCCTCCTGCCGAGCCTGGCCCGGGCAAGGCGCCAGGCCAAAATCACCAAGGTCCACGCCGAGCTGCGCAACATCGGCACCGCTCTGAGCGCCTACTTCAACGAGTACAACGACTACCCACTGGCAAGCTCCTACTGCGCCGGCCAGGCCCAAAGTATGGCGCAGTACTTCGAACTGCCGACCGAGCTGTTCGCCGGCGGCTACCTGACCGGGCGGATCCAGGCGGATAGCTGGCATGAGTACCACCAGTTCCAGGACCCCTTCGACCCGAATCGACACAGCTATAAGTACATCAAGCCGGGCGTGGCCTGGGGGAACAACCGCGAGTTGACCAAATACCGCATCTGGGCGCCAACCGAGTACCCCGAACCGGCCGGCGAGCCCTCAGACGACCCCAACGACGACACCTGCTATCCCACGTACAAACGAAATCCCGATCCCGACGCCCCGCCGAATGAGCGCTGGATCGTCGATGCACACAGCCCGGTGGCCTATGCGCTCTGGAGCTGCGGCCCGGGCGGGCCGGTGGGCTGGTTGTCGTTCCAGGAAAGTCAGATGACTGACGGTTCGCACCTCCCCGTGCCGTCGCGGAACTGGTACCCCAATCGGGGACCGGACGGCGAGAGCATCCTCTGCCACGTCGTGACCAGCAAGTACTACCGACTCGGCGAGGGCCACGTCATCATCTCGCCCTAGAGATGCGTTTCCTTGGCCCCCCGGGATTCCGGCGGCCGGACGCGGGCTGGCCAAATCAGGGCGTTTCTGTACAATACCGGCCATGGCCAAGAAGATTGACGTCCCGGAGGGTCTGTGGCAGCGGTGCCCCAACTGCGAGCAGACCGTCTATCAGAAGGATGTGGAGGAGCAGCTCTTCGTCTGCCCGCAGTGCTCGTTTCACCATCGGGTCGGGGCGGTCGACCGGATCAAGCAACTCACGGATCCGGGGACGTTTGAGGAGATCGCCGCCGACATGACCAGCACGGACCCGCTGCGGTTCAGCTGGGACCCCGGCAACGGCAAGACGACCTACAAGCAGCGGCTCAAGAAGATGACGGCAGAGACGGGCAGCAAGGAAGCCATCGTCGTCGGAAAGGGCTTCATCCGCGGGCGCTCCGTGATCCTCGGGGCAATGGACCCGTACTTCATCATGGGCTCGATGGGATCCGTCGTCGGCGAGAAGGTCGTCTTGGCGATCGAGCGGGCGATGGCAGACGACCTGCCACTGGTCATCTGCACGGCGAGCGGCGGTGCCCGCATGCACGAGGGCATGGTCTCGCTGGCGCAGATGGCGCGAACAGCGGCGGCGCTGGCCCGCTTCGATGACGCCGGCGGCCTGTACATCGTCGTCATGACCGACCCGACAACGGCCGGCGTGGCGGCCAGCTTCGCGTTCTTGGGCGACTTCATCCTGGCCGAACCCGGTGCGCTGATCGGGTTCGCGGGCCCCCGGGTCATCTGGAACGCCATCCGCACCGAACTGCCCGAGGGGTTCCAGCGGTCCGAGTTCATGCTCAAGCACGGCTTCGTCGACCGCGTCGTTCCCCGCAAAAACCTCCGCACCGAGATCGCGCGGATCATCGACTACTGCGGCAAGTAGGAGCACCCACAAACCCACGAGGTGAAACATGACGTCCTTGGCAGTGTTCCTGGTGACGTCGTTTCTATCGGCCTCGGACGAGGCATCGATGCCCGAGGCCAGTCCCGTCACCTACACGACCCCTGATGGCGTTCGGATCGTCGCCGACTACTACCTGCCCAAGACCCAGGCCGGCCAACAGGCCCCGGTCGTGATCCTGCTGCACCAGTACCCCTCGACGCGGTCGAGCTGGAAGCCGATCGTGCCCCTGTTCCACCAGGCCGGCTACGCCGTGCTGACCCCCGATCTCCGAGGCCACGGCGAAAGCACCAAGCCCAAAGAGATGAATCTCGAGAAGGGAAGAGAAGACCAGAGCCCCCAGCACTATCGCGCTGCCTACCAGGACGTGCTCGGCGCGTACGAATGGGTGCGACATCGCAAGGAGGTAGACCTCTCGCGGTTCGCCCTGATCGGCGCGAGCATCGGGTCGAGCGTGGCCCTCGACTACGCCGCACGCGACCGGAGCGTCGACGTCGTCGTGTGCCTGTCCCCCGGCACGAACTACTTCGAAGTGGACTCCAAACGCGACATCAAGCGATGCGCCGACCGCCCGGTCCTGCTGGTCTCGCCCGCCAAAGAGCGTGACAGGAGCGAGACGCTCGGCCGATCGGCCCAGACCGCAACCGTCAAGATCATCGAAGACAGCGACCAGCACGGCACGTTCATGTTCGGCAAGGTGCCCGGCATCGAGAAGACGGTGTTGGACTTCGTGAATCGGCATATCGGCAAGCCGGCTGAACATCCCGTCCTCGCCAGCATGAAATCCGACAAGTACCACGAGCCAACTTGCCGTTACGTGCAGGCCGGGTCGTCAGGCCGCTATGTCGTCAAACCGGAGAACCTTCGGGTCTTCTCCTCAGCCGCCGAGGCCGAGGCCCGCGGCTACAAGCCATGCAAGCCCTGTCACAAGACGAAGAGCCGGTAGGGCCCTGAACCCTTGCGAAGACGGGAGGCCACCCATGGCAGACAACGGATCATCCGGCGAAGGGATCTGGAAACGCATGCAGCGCCGTCTGGGCTACTCGGACGAGGAGCTCGAGCGATTCATCAACAACCCGCGCAACCAGAAGGTACTCGAGCGGGCGGAGGCCCTGCTGAGCAAGACGGTCATCTTCGAGGTTGTCGAGTCCCACGGCTGCAACATCGAGCACAAGGTGGGGGATCAGTTCCCCTTCGCCGCGGAGGGATTCATGCTGGCGCACAAGGGCCCCAAGCACGTCTGCCCCTATCTCATGCCGGCCATGGCCCGCTTGATGTGGATCATTCAGGAGCGGATCTACGAGGGGCTCGATCCGAAGCCCTTCTTCTATCGCGCCCATTGCGAGGACGTCGGCCTGGACTGCGGCGGATGGGGACGGGTGGTCATTGAGCCCAAGATCGTCGATCGAGTGCGTTGACGGACCCGCCACGCCGGCGTGCCCACGCAGGTCTACACCTCGAGGATCGGTCCGGCCTCATACCTGCTGAGCGTTCGGATGGACAGATCGTTCCCGACGAACCGCCGATGCGTGGCCAGGGCGAGCTGCGGGGTGTTGTTGTGCTCGCTCAGATGGGCCAGCGCGACCCACCGCAGCCGATCGCTGGCGTGCTCGGCCAGGAGTTTGGCGGCCTCGACGTTGGACAGGTGACCGCCCGGGCCGCGGATGCGGGCCTTCAACGCCGGCGGATACGGACCGGTCCGCAGCATCTCCGGGTCGTAGTTGCTCTCCAGGCACACCCCGTCGAGTCTGGAAAGCAGCGAACCCAGCCCGTCGAACGGATGTCCCAGATCCGTCAGGATGCCCAAGCGTTTCGGGCCTTCGTGAACGACAAAGGCCACCGCATCGAGGACGTCGTGCGGCGTGGGCACGGTTTCCACGTCGACGTCACCGAACCGTAGGCGGTCGCCCGGATCGAAGTGGTGGACGTTGGTCAACCGCCCGAGCCTGCCGTCTAGACGCGCGTGGGCCGACGCGGTCATGTAGACGGGCAGGTCGAACATCCGGTGGAAGACTCCGGCCGAGCGGCTGTGGTCGGCGTGGTCGTGGCTGATGATGAGCGCGTCGCACTGGCGGATGTCCCGGCCGCGCATCTTCAGACGCCGGATGGCCTGCTTGCCGCTGATGCCCGCGTCGAACAGAAGCTTGACGCCGCCGGCCT
Source organism: uncultured Planctomycetales bacterium (assembly GCA_964390905.1). Taxonomy (GTDB): domain Bacteria; phylum Planctomycetota; class Phycisphaerae; order UBA1845; family JAFGLZ01; genus JAFGLZ01. The sequence goes on from CAYMLO010000171.1 coordinate 17,350, forward strand.
CGAGATAGCTACAGTTGCCGTTGCTGCCGCTCTGAAGTGATATCATGATCATCCGTGATGTTCCTGGTCCGGCCCCGCCTTGCCTGTATGCTAACGCGCCGCGGTGGGGACTGACCAGCCTGGCGCTTCTGTCGCCCCCGCCGAGGTGTGCCTCAGGTGGCCATCGAACGGGGTGTGGCGTCGTGCGACGGACGTGGGTAGGCTACGCCCGTGACAACGACGCGGGAGGTGCGTCTCTGCAATCTTGCCCCCGGGAATCGGCTGGGAGCGCGTCACCAGCCGGCTTCTCGGCCGAACGGGAGCCCAGACGATGCCGACGAAGATCAAGATCACGGCCGGCGAGGTATCGGTCGATGCGACGCTGAACGACTCGACCCCCGCCGCGAGCGTGGCGGGGGCCCTGCCGATCACGGGCCAGGCCAATCGCTGGGGGAACGAGATCTACTTCCGGATCCCCGTCGCCGAGGACCTCGCCGACGACGCCCGCGCAGAGATGGGAATCGGCGAGCTTGCCTACTGGCCGCCGGGGCAGGCCTTCTGCATCTTTTGGGGGCCGACACCGGCCAGTAGCGCCGACACGCCCGTTGCCGCCTCCGACGTCAACCCCATCGGGCAGGTCAACGGCGACGCGACCGTCTTGTCCGACGTCCCGGACGGCGCACCGGTGAAGATCGAGGCGAGAGAATAACGGCACAGGATCTACATGTGTAGCTCGACGGCGTCCTTGTCATGCAGGACGTAGTCATGGTGGACGTTCTGCCCGTCGTGGACGGCTTGGCCCCAGACGCGGGTGGATTTGAGATGCCTGCCTCGCTCGCGGTGGATCGCGACGGCCAGGTCCTGTGCGGTGCTGTCCTTCGGCAAGACGAACGGGGCATCGTAGTCGACGGGCTTGCCCGGGGGCTTGGCGTAGACGCGGACCACGTGCAGAAACTCGAAAAGCCTGGCCAGCAGCTCGCCTATGCCCTCCTCGGTCACCGCTGAGACCCGACGAAACTCGAGGCGATCCCCGTACAGGTCGACGAGCGTCTCGAACTCCTCGACGGCCCCGTCGACGTCGCCGTGCGTGCACGCCACCAGCGTCCGCATCGGCTCGGGGGCATCGGGGTCATCGGGGTACTCCGGGACGGGCTGGTTGGTGGGCACGATCTGACGATCCGCCATCAGCCCCAGGCAGGTCTCCAAATCATCCAGCAAGCTCTCGCTGGCGAGGCTGACGACGACGAGCAGAATGTCCGCCGCCCGGACGCGCCCCATCATCCCCGGCGGGACGTGGTCGCGGGTGAAGGGGGGCATGTCGACCAGCTGAATGGGCACGTCCTCGTGGTGGGCCATGCCCGGCTGGGGGGCCTGGGTCGTGAAGGGGTAGTCGGCCACCTTGCAGTCGGCGTTGCTGGATGCCCGAACCAGCGCGCTCTTCCCGACGTTCGGCGCGCCGAGCAGCACGACCTGTCCCGCGCCCTGTTTGGGCACGTGGAAGATGTCACGGCGCGAAGCGCCGCTCTTCTTGCTCGGCGAGGTTACCTCCCTGCGGGCCTGGGCGATCTTCCGCTTCAGATCGGCCTGCATCTTGTCCGTCCCCTTGTGCTTGGGGATGGTGCGGAACATCTCCTCGAGCGCCTCCAACCGCGCCGAAGCAGTCTCGGCCTCCCGGTACCGTCGTTCGGCCCGTTTGTACTCGGGTGTCAAGTTCGCAGGCATCGCGCAGACATTATACAGGGAGGCCTGACGCCCGGACCACTCAACGCTGGACACCGTGCACAGAACCTGACGGCCCGACCCAGGGAGCCGTTGCGTCCCACACGTTGGCGGCGATAATGGCGGGCAGCGTCGAGGTCGAGCATGAAGAAGATCGAACCAGAGCAGCTGTTCGACGAGATCCGGCTCCTGTTGGAACGGAACGACGCCCAGACCCTACGCACCCGTCTCGAGGAATCGGACGCCGCCGATCTGGCGGAAATCGTCGAGATGCTCGACGACGATGATCAGCAGATGTTCATGGCCGCCCTGGACGCCGACGAGGCCGGCGAGGTCCTCAGCATGGTCGACGAGGCCACGCGCGGCGAGCTGGTCGAGGACATGACCGA
>CAYMLO010000172.1:0-19397 GCA_964390905.1 uncultured Planctomycetales bacterium
TGGGCTACGGCCCATATTTCAAGCATCAAGAGAACAAAGAAAGCGTCGCCCAGTGCCAGCGACTGCACAAAGACGCTCGCGAGACATGCGAACAGCTTGGGATGCACAACGATCATCGCCTGGCGCACAATCCAGGCTATCGTCCCTGGAGAGACCCGATCCGTCTGGCGGCATGGTCGCTTGTGGCGGTGGTCGTACTCTCCTCACTGTGGACGGGATTCTTCGGACAGGCCAAACAGTCGCTTGGCGCCGGGCCGCTCTGGCCGAATCTGGTGCTCCTCATCGCCGGCGGATGCCTGGGGTGGGGCATCGCCAAGGCCGGCGTGGGAACGGAATGCGGTTTGATGGCCCCGGAATCCCTGTTGGTCAGCGACGAGCACTACCGTCGCCTCAACGTCCCGTACGTCACCCGGCGGATGTTCAAGGCCCTTCTGCCGGTCTCAGGCATCCTGGCCGCTATCATCCCCCTCAACGCGGTCGTCGTGATCATGTGGGTGTTGTTCGATTGGCCCGTGCCCAATGCGGCCCCGAAACCCGCTGGCTGGGGGTTGCACATCGGTCACCTCCTGGCGGCGCCGTGTCTGGCCATCGGCAGCGTGCTCATGATCGGATGTGAGATCCGTAGCTATGGTCGTGTCGGGCTGGGCTACCTGACGGGGATCGTGGGGCTGATCGGCTTCTACTTCGGCTATCTCCCGTACGTCTACTTCGCTGGCCCGATCGATTCGTTCATTGCGCAACACACGTTTCTCCGCGCAACGAACATCCCTGAGCTGTTGACCTCGAACCCGATCGGCCAAAAAGCCGTCGGGCTCGTATACCTGGTTGTGCTGGCTACGCTATTCGCCGTGGTTGTCCGCTATGGCGCCAGAAAGCTCGGGACAAGCGCAAGGTCCTATCTGACCCAAAACACCGACGAGTTGGCCCTACGGCCGGCGATCAGGGGTTTGACTCCTGACGCCGTGGACGGCTTCAAGCCACAACCGAGCAAAGCCAACGGGCCCACAATCCTCCAACCCCAGTGGCTTGCCGATCAGGCCTGAGCCCGTGACGATGCCCCACGCGCAAGAGGCGCTTGATCGGAGTGATGTGGGCGTGTATCCTCGAACCGACAGCGGGCCAGACGCCGGTGGCAACGGCAGGCGCGGGTGGCGGTTCGTCGTGAGCTGTTAGGAACGGTTGTGGTAGCGCTGACAGGCTCCAGCCGCATGGGTTCTGCTCAAACCACGTGGCGCCCGTAGCTCAGCCGGATAGAGCACCGGTTTCCTAAACCGGGGGTCGCAGGTTCGAGTCCTGCCGGGCGCGGTTCTGCAAGTCGTTATCGCCGCGTCGGTTTCATCGAGATTCCCTCGCCATCGAACGTGACTGCCTGGCTCAATAGGCTGGTGCGTTGACGACAGGCGAGTGGGGAACTTGGGTCAACAGAGAACAGGTCAGACGATTCATCCCGCATGTGTGCTAGGCCTCCTACAACCCCCGACAGCATCCGACAAGCGAATGCGTTCCGGCCGCGTTAGAATGCGCAGCGAGAGAGGCCGTGCCTCCTTGTTCGAACCCGCCAAACCGCCCAGACAAAGGGGAACAACCGTGTATTCGACCACACGTACATTGACTCTTGCCGTAGCCGTAGCCGGGCTCTCGGTCGCACATGCTTTGGGGGCGTCGGCGGTTCCGTTGGTCAAGGATGGTCAGTCGTCACACCAGATCGTCCTGCGCGATGGCGCGAGCCCGTCGGAGCAGTTCGCCGCGCAGGAATTGCAGTCGCACCTCGAGGCCTGCACCGGCGCGAGGCTGCCGATCGTGGCCGGCGCGCCGCGGGGCGACGCACCGATGATCGTACTCGGCTGCGGGCCAATTGCCCGGAAGCTGGGCGTCGAGCCGAAACGCACGCAGCTCGGCCAGCAGGGATATGCGATCCGTACCGTGCCGCCGCACGTCGTCATCGCGGGCACGGCCGAGGTCGGAACGCTCTACGGCGCATACGAGTTCCTCGAGGACTACCTCGGCGTCCGGTGGTACGCCCCCGGCGCGACGAAGACGCCGAAAACGAACGCCCTGACCTTGCCAAGGATCGACCGCATCGACACACCCGCAATCCCGATCCGCTGCGCGGCGTATCGGTGGCCGGGGCGCGATCCGACCTTCTTGGCGAGGCTGCGTCTGAACCGAAACGGCCAGGCCGCTGAGCATCCCCAGGGCGTGGGCTACCCCCGTCGCGGCACGTTTCACAGCTGCTTTGCCTACGTCAGCCCGAGAGAGTTCTTCGAGGCCCACCCGGAATACTTCTCCGAAATCGGCAAGGTTCGCGTCGGCACTGAGACGCAGCTCTGCCTGACGAACCCGGACGTGCTCGAGATCGTCACCGAGCGAATGCTCGAGAAGATGGGCGACGATTCGAAGGTCCAGATGTACAACTTCGCGCAGATGGACTACTACAACCACTGCCAGTGCGCGAAGTGCCAGGCCATGAACAAGAAGCACGGCACGCTCGGCGGCACGCAGTTCTGGTTCGTCAACAGGCTGGCCGAGCGGACGAGCAAGGTCCATCCCGACAAGCTCATCAGCACGCTGGCCTACATGTACACCGAAGAGCCCCCCAAGAACATGAAGATGCACAAGAACGTAGCCGTTTGGATGTGCCACATGTTCCCTTCCTGCGACAGCCACCCCGTCGCGACATGTCCGTTGAACGCCGATTACAAGCGACGCGCCCTGGCGTGGTCGAAGATCTGCGACCACCTCTGCATCTGGCACTACATGGTCGACTACGCGCACTACTACAACCCGTTCCCGAACCTGCGGGCGATCGCGGCAGACCTCAAGTTCTATCGCGACATCGGCGTCAAGAGCGTCTACCTTTCGGGCATGGGCCACCGCGGCGGCGGCGGGGAGTTTAGTCTGCTGCGCGGCTACGTGGCCATGAAGCTCGCCTGGGAGCCAGACCGGAACACCGACGCGGTCATCCAGGACTTCTTGGGCGGCTACTACGGCGCGGCCGCCGAACCGATCTGGCAGTACATCCAGATGCTGCATGACAAGGTCGAGAAGGACAACATCCACATGCACCTCTACACGAACCCGGGCCAGGGCTATCTGCCCGATGATATCATGGCGCGGGCCGAGGCGCTCTTCGACAGGGCCGAGGAGGCCGTGCAGAACGACGAGGGGTTGCTCGAGCGCGTCCGCGTGTGCCGGATGCCGTTGATCTACGCACGGCTCTTCCCGAGAAACGGTTACGAGATCAAGGGCAATCGCCTGCACTGGCTCGGCAAGATGGGAACACGGAGCGACGCCGTTCGGTTCGTCAATCGCATGAAGAAGCACGGCTTCAACACCATCCGCGAATGGGGGGGCGATCCGAAGCAGATGCTCATGTTGGCGGGTATGCTCGCCCAGCCAATCGCGGTGACGACGATCCAGAACGAGCACCTGTCCGTCGACGTGGTGCCGCTGCTGGCGGGCCGGGCGCTCCGCGTCATCCACCACGAGAGCGGCCAGTGCGTAACCGCTCACAACGTCGTCCGGAACCTGATGTTTCCATTCGCCGGCGGCATCGACAACCGCATCGGCGAGACGTTCCGCTTCTACGGCTGGATCGAACCGTCTGTCGTCACGAGGCAGACGGAGCGGTCCGTGACGATCGCACTCAAGACGATGAACGGCTGGCAGCTGAATCGAACGATGACGCTCGCGGCCGATAAGCCCGTTCTCGAAATCGTCTCGACCTTGACGAACTCCCAGAAGAAGGCCCGCGAGGTCCGGCTCCGAGGTCACATGGACCTTGACCTCGGCGAGTTGAGCAAGACGCGCGTCCGATTCACGGATCGCGCGGGCAAGGAGGTGGACAAGGACATGTCGACCGTCCTCGCCGGCCTGCGCGAGGGCGAGCACTACCGTGATCAGAAGGCGCCGAACGGCTCGTGGACGCTGTCCGGCTCAAAGGGCCTCGAGGTCATCCACACCTTCCCCACCGAGGGCTTGGACTTCACCTGGCTGATCGCGTACCCCGATGACCTCGGCCAACTCGAGGCTGAGGTCTGGCTGAAGCGCAAGGTGGTCGAGCCCGGACGGAACCTGACGCTGCGACAGACGTTGAAGGTCAGGCCAGCGATGAGGTGAAGGGGGACGGGACACATGCACGGACCCACTTTTGATCCCACCTGTTCTCCGGCGAACGTTGGCTTCCGGGAAGAGAACACGTCCGGCGCTCAGGGGGGCCTTTGAGCGGACGAAGCGTCAGAAAAGTAGAATGTCCCCTTTTTTAGGCAAGACCGTGAGGGCGTTCATGGGCGTGCAGGCTAGGACACATGCGCCACAGCCGGGGCATTTCGCGGGGTCGATGATGGGGTACCGCCGGTCGTCTTGCCAGGTCCACTCGTGGAGTCGAATCGCGTCGTAGGGACAGGCCGTCACGCACATCGTCTGACACTCACGATCCAACGCCAGTAGGCAGCGGTCCATGTCGACGTGAGCCAGGCCGATGGGGGTGGTTGCCTTCTGGGTCAGGGACCTCCGCGGGATCGCTCCGGACGGACAAACCTGCATGCAGGCGTCGCAGTCCTCGCGGCAGTAGTCTTGCTCGATGCAGAGGACGGGCGTCAGCCAACCGGCGACGGTCGCCGGGCGCCAATCGGGGCGAATGATCCCGACGGGGCATGCTCGGGCGCAATTGCCACATCGCAGGCAGAGCTGGTGGAATTGCCACTCGTCAACGGAACCGGGCGGTCGGAGTCTCCCCCCCGCATGGTGCAGGGGGCAAGCTCGCGCCCTGAGCCCCAGCACCAGGCCCGCACCGCCGCAAAGGGCACCCACCCCAGCAGCCAGAAGGGATCGCCGCGCCGGTAGGATGGTGGCGGTGAGATCCGGCTTGGCCGACGGCGCCGGCATCGATCTGACACGAGCAAGCAAGCGTGCCGGCAGGATCAGCAGATCCTGCCCCGCGCCAAGCGGGCAGAGCCGCAGACACCAGGCTCCGGGTAGCATGACCGTGATGGCAACGACGATCGCCAGCGCCCCAGCGGAGACGCCCCCAGCTGCAACGAGTGGACCGCGCCCCAAACTGAAAGCGCCGCAGAACATCGCCAGCGGATCGAGGAAGACAAGCAGCGGATAGCCAACGCACGCCCCCGCCCCTGCGAACGCCACGAGGAACTTCCCGACTGGCGGGAGCCTCTTGCTGCGCGAAGCGGACATGGGTGACCATCGGCCGACGTACTCGACACACAGCCCGACCGGACACACCCATCGACACAGCCACCGCCGTCGCACGAGGACGACCAGCAGTACTGGCAGACCGACCAGCGTCGTCCAACCCAGCGACCGGGTCGCCAGCGCCGAGGTCATCGAGACGTAGGGACTCAGCGCCGGAACGATCAGCGGCGCCGACGGCCAGGGGACGATCGGCACGACGACCAGCACGGCCGCAACCGATGCAACCAGACGCACCACGAGACGGGGTACGCTGCGCCGTCTACCTTCTCTAGAGACCATTCTCATGTTGCACGAACACGGCGCCGTTATCCCAAGTACGCCTCCTGCTTGCGGAGCAGTCCCTGGACCTTGGGCACTTCGACGTCGCGGACGCGGCATCCGTCTTGCGAAGCCACCGCGGCGGCAACCCCGGCTGCATGCCCGGTGACGAAGCAGTTGGGGATCACCCGAATCAGGTCCGACATGAGCGTCTCCCCGGAGATGCATCGTCCGGCCGCCAACACGTTGTCGACGTGTTTAGGCACCAAGGCACCATAGGGAATCTGCCACTCCTGGTGATCGCCCGACCAGGCACCACCCACGGCGACAACGTCGGGGAACCTGGTACCTGCTTTCACGTCACTCATCTTCAGCGTGTGCAGTCCCGAGAGGACTCGCGTGATCCGAACGCCCAGTTGCGGCGCCGTTTCCATGAGGTAGACCTTCTCGTAGCCGGGCGTCTGCCGGATCTTCCGAACGTTCTTCCAGATGAGTTTGCGCGCGTTCAGTTCGAGCCGGGTCAGCTCAACCACGTCCAGGCCGTCGGCATCCGGACCATGCATATTGACCCAGTTGGCGCCAGGAATCGGGGTCACGTTGCCCAGATGCCGGGGTTTGGGAGCCCCCTTGGCCTTGCCCCGGTCGACCTTGTCGAGATTGCCGATGCGAGAGACCAGGCCGATGTGATACCTGCGGCGTTCGTGCTGGGCCCCGGCGGCCGCGAAGATGTCCCCGTCGCCAGTCGCATCGACGACGCTATCGGCCAGGATCGCCTGCCTGCCCGACTTGCTCTCGAAGACGGCGCCGCGGACGGCACTGCCGCTCATGATCGCATCGACGCCCCAGCAGTGCAGGAAGATATCGACCTTGGCCTCGGTGATCATTTCGACCATCACGTACTTGAGGGCCTCGGCGTCAACGGTGGGATTCACGCCAGGACGGCGATTGACGATGCCGTGGTCGAGCTTCTCGAGACGCCGCATCATCTCTTCGCCGATTCCCTGACAGACTTGCTTGCCGCCCTTGACGATGTGCCCGATCACCAGCAGGACGAGTCCACCGGTCCAGAGGCCGCCGAGATGTCCGTACCGTTCGACCAGCGCCACATTGGCGCCGGCGCGTTTCGCTGCCAGTGCCGCGACGACGCCAGCCGGTCCGCCCCCAACCACCAACACGTCTGTCTTGTGCAGCACGGGCAGCTGCCGTTTCGGCTGAATCACCTTACCGTCGACGACCGTCGCCGGCGGGTGATCCGCACCTTCGACTTTGACTCCCTTGGGTGCGTCGGTTCTGCACGCCGGATCCGCCTGAGCCGGCGTTGGCGTGATCGTGCTGCCAAGCCCTGCGGCTAGACCTGAGCCGCCCAAGAGCCTGATCAGTTCCCTTCGAGACAACTCCTTCTCGTTCATCGTTCCCGTTCTCCTCGCAAACGGTGCTGCTACTCTGGCGACTCGCCTCGAGACGAGATCGTCGGAGGGGGTGCGGCGTGCCCCGCCAATCTGAGGTATCTGATCCGGGCGGGCATCTCCGTGAGACGCCACCGTGCCTCGTCGGCCCACTTCGACGGACCGGGGTCAATGGCCTTTTGATGCCATTGCTTGGCCTGATCCCACTTCATGTCTTGCTCGGCGAGGACGCCGAGGTGGTAGCACGCCTCGGCGTGGGCCGGGTCCTTCGGGTCCTTGGCCGCGCCGATCCAACGAAACGGGTGGCCTTTACCCCAACGGAGTCGCATAAGGCGCCTCTGCGGTTGACTTGAGGGACGTCCGGCCTGTCGGGGGAACGATGATCCCGGTACAGCGATCAGATCCGACGCTTCGCCACAGTAGTGCCTGCCAGGAAGCGATCTGACATTCAGGTCCACGACCCCTGCGCCGGTCAGGTGCTCAAGGCGCTCGCGCGTCAGTAGCCGGCTCGGGACACGCCATAGCCGAACCGTGCCATCGCCAGAGCCACTTGCGAGCATCTGCCCGTCTGGGCTGAAGACGACGCTGGAGATCCCCTCGGAGGGTTCCCACAGCGTGGCTTTCAGCTCGAAGGTCTTCACGTCCCACAGCCTGATGGTGTTGTCGGCGGAGCTGCTCGCAAGCGTCTGTCCGTCCGGGCTGAAGCTGACGTCAGACACCCGGAGGTCATGCCCCCTCAACACCCTCTCGACCTGAGACGACGACACGTCCCACAACCTGACCCCCGTGCCGCACCCAGCGGCCACCATCCGGGCGTCCGGGCTGAATGCGACGCTGTATGCCGATCCCTCACCATTCCCCGCCAACGTGGCCTGGAGTTCGAGGGTAGTCGCGTCCCGCAGCTCGACGGTACCGCCCTGCACGGACACGTGGGCGAGCGTTCGCCCGTCCGGGCTGAAGCAGAGCCCTCCCAGCTGGCGCCCGCCCCCCCGGCATGTCGCCACGAGTTTCCGCGACGCAACGTCCCACAGTCCGACGTCGTTGTAATCTCCCCCGGCCGCCAGACGGCGACCGTCCGGACTGAAACAGACGCAGTAGCTCCCCGCGAGTTTTCCCTTCAGGCTCGTATCGAGTTTGCCTGTCCGCACGCCCCACAACCTAACCGTCGCATCGGACGAACCCCCGGCCACCATCCGCCCGTCGGGACTGAAGCGCACACAGCTCACTCCTCTATGACCCCGGAAGGTCGCTTTGGGCTGCCCCGTGGCGACATCCCACAATGTGATCGTCTTGTCGAGCGACCCGGCTGCCACGGTCCGACCATCCGGACTGAAGTGGACACTCGGCACAACGGCCTTGTACCCACGGAGCACCGATCTCGATCGAGAGGAACCCAGATCCCACAACTTGACGGTCGTGTCCCGCGAGGCGCTGGCCAGCGCCCGGCCGCCGGGACTGAATGCAAGACTCAGGATCTCGATCCCGTGGGCTCGCAGCGTATCCGTGGTCTCGCCCACGTCGACGTCCCACAGCCTGATCCTCCCATCGGCCGACCCGCTGGCCAGGACCCGGCCGTCTGGGGCGAAGGAGACGCTCAGCACATGGCTTCGATGTCCACGAAGCGTTTTGTTGAGTTGACCCGTAGCCGCCTCCCAGAGCTTGACGGTGTTGTCCATCGATCCGGTGGCCAGCGTCCGACCGTCGGAACTGAAGGCGACACTTGCGACACCGGCGCCGTGCGCGCGCCACCCTACTTTGCACTGGCCCGTCGCCACATCCCAGAGCCGAACGCGTGTGTCGGCCGATCCGCTCGCCAGTATCCGTCCGTCCGGGCTGAAGTCGACACACCGCAACCCACTCGCGTGCCCCCGCAACGTCAGCCTGGCTTTCCCCGTGGAAACATCCCACACCCGAGCTGTCCTGTCGCCAGATCCACTGGCCAGTATCTTCCCACCGGGGCCAAAGCGGACGCACGTGACCGGGCACTCGTGCCCCTTCAGCGTGGCCTTCAGGCGACCAGCCTCCACATCCCACAACCTGACCGCGCAATCCCCGTACCCGATCGCCAGCATCCGACCGTCAGGAGCGGCGGTCAGGCACATCGGGACCCTCCCAAACGCCCGGAAGGATGTGACTAGCTCACCACTGACGGTGTTCCACAGCTCGATGGTACCGTCCCGACGAGCACTGGTCAGTGTCCGGCCGCTCGGACCGAAGGCAACACCTGACATTGCACTGCGCCCCTGGCCGTTGAGACGCGCCCAAATCCGCCCCTCTGTGACGTTCCAGAGCAGAATCGAACCATCGGTCGACGCGCTGGCCAGTGTCTCTCCGTTCGAGCTGAAGGACAGGCCGGTGACCGCCGCATGTTCTGCTTGCCATGTCGTCCTCAGCTGCCCGGTCGAGGCACCCCAGAGCTTGATCGTGGCGTCATGCGATCCGCTGGCCACGATCTCGCCGTCTGGACTGAACCGGACATCCCACACGAACCCTCGGTGTCCCTGCAACGTGGCTTTGACCGTGCCGGTAGACAGATCCCACAGCTTGATCGTCTTGTCGCCGCAAACGGCCGCAAGCAGCCGTCCGTTCGGACCGAATCGGACACACGATGTCCGCCCGGCACTGCCCGACAACGCCCCCTTTGCCTGACCCGTGGAAACATCCCAGAGTCTGATGGTGCGGTCGCCTGAGCCGCTGGCTAGCGTTCGACCGTCGGGGCTGAAGCTGACGCCCGTCACGAACCGCTCGTGGCCCGATAGCGTCCTGCTGAGCCGGCCCGTGGAGATGTCCCAAAGCCTAACGGTACGATCGTCGGAGCAACTGGCCAGCGTCCGGCCGTCCGGGCTGAAACTGACACCGGCCACGGGCATCTCGTGGCCCAACAGCGTTGCCTCGAGTTGACCCGTCGAGGTATCCCAAAGCATGACAGCGTGGTCATCCGATCCGCTGGCGAGCATTCGGCCATCGGGACTGAAGCGGACGCTCCACACGGTACCATCGTGCCCGGACAGCCTGGCCTTGACCTGCCCGGTGGTCAGATCCCACAGGACGATCTCTCCTGGGGCCGACCCGGCTGCCAGGAGTCCGCCTGTCGGCGAACAGTCAATGTCACACCAGGTCCTGACCACAGGCGTGGAGCCGGCAAGACGCGGCCAGTCCCCCAGACAGCTCCGCAGACGCGCTTCCCACGACCTGATAGATCCGTCGCCAAGCGTCTTGTCTCGTGCATGGTCGAGCGCGGCACGGGCCACCAGTGCCTGCGCCGGCGCGTCGCTTACGTATTTGTCAAAGGCCTGAAGATACGCCGCATCGAGCCGCTTCTCGGCTTCGTGTCGTTGCTCGGACTCTCGATCACGTGCGGTCCGGGCAGCCTGGGCGGACCGGGTGGCCTTTTCCGCGTTCTGCCAGGCCAGCTGCCGGTTCCGCTCTGCGCGGGCATACAGGACGGAAACCGCCAACCCGAATCCGACCAGCAGCACGATGAACGCGGCCGCAATGCCCACGGGGAGCTTGTGCCGGGCAAGCGTCTTCCTGAGCACGTACCAGCCGCTGTCGCGCTTGGCCTCTAGCGGCTCGCCGGCCAGGTAGTGATGGATATCCCGACCCATCTCGCCCGCCGATTGGTAACGCCGCTCTCGGTCCTTGCTCAGCGCCTTCAGGACGATCGTCTCCACTTCGTCGTCGATGTCGCGTCGGATCGAACTCGGCCTGGTCGGTTCGGCATACAGGATGTTGTCCATCACGTCCCGGATCGCCCCCGCAACCTCGTACGGAAAGCGCCCGGTCAGGGCCTGGTAGAGCATCACGCCCAGCGAGTAAACGTCCGTGCGCAGATCGATCCTGCTCGGAATCGCCTCGGCCTGCTCCGGGCTCGCCCACGGCAGGGAGCCGAAGAACTGCCCCGTCATCGTGGTCACCTGAGGGCGGGAGTCGTCCGTCGCCGTCTCCATCTCGCTCTTGGCCAGACCGAAGTCGAGGATGCGCGGCTCCCCTTCTCCGTCCATCAAGACATTGCTGGGCTTCAAGTCGCGGTGGATGATCCCGCGGAGATGCGCGGCGTTGACGGCGTCGCAGATCTTGGCGAAGGCCCGTAGCGTATCATCGATGGACGGCTCGACCGAGGCCACATGGTCGTCCAACGACCGGCCCGGAACGTAATCCATCACGTAGAAGAAGGATCCGGTGACGGTCCCGCTGTCGTGGATGGCAACGATGTTCGGATGCTGCAGCTGGCCAAGGATCTCCACCTCGCGCCTGAAGCGGGCCCGGCCGCGCCGACCCACAAAGGGACCGCCATGCATCACCTTGACGGCCACGGTTCGCTTCGTGGACTCCTGGACGGCCTCGTACACCACCCCCTGCCCCCCGCGGCGGATCTCGCGGAGGATCTCGTAGCCTTCGATCGCCACGGGCGCCAACTGATCGTCGAACAGAGAAGATCCGTCATCAGGAGGTGACGCCCCCACTGCCCTCTGGTTGGGGTCCCCCGAACCACCCGACCTGCCCCGTTGCCGGCCGGCCGCGTTCTGGAGCTCGGCGAGGAATGCTTCATCCGCGCGGCAGGACGCGACACGCTCCCGGCATGCCCGGCACGCAGCCAGGTGCTCCTCGACCGATCGGCGATCGTCCGCGGAGACATCTCCCGTCACGTACTGCCAAACGGCCTTCTCGCTCAGACAGGCGCTCATGGTTGGCTTGTGTCGCACGACCGGTTGAATGACCCCCCGCCGCCGGGGATCGACCCGTCACATGGTGATCTCGAGCTCCGCACGGACCTCACGCATCCGCCTCAGAACTCGGCTCTTGGCCTGATAGACCGCCTCTTCAGACATCCCCAACTCGCGGGCGACCGCCTCGGGCAGCTGCCCCTCGAATCCACACATCTCGAAGGCCCGCAACGTCCGACGATCGAACTCAACGAGGGCAATCTGCTTGCACGATTCGAGCACAAACGCCTCCCACTCCTGCTGCCAGAGCTGCTCGTGACCCTCCAACCGGGTATCTTGCTGCACCTCCAGGAACGCCGTTTCAGAACCGTCCGGCGCCTGACGCTCACGACGCGCCAATCGATGGAACGCGTCAACCGTCTTGTGAGCGGCGATCCGGCTCAGCCAGTTACGAAACGGGCCCCTCTCCCGATCATAGCGACCCTCGCGATGTGCAGCGACGAAGGCCGCCAACACCTCCTGAGCCACGTCCTCGGCGTCGGCCAGCTGCAGACCCCGACGCCGTGCATACGACACCAGCAACGGCGCGTACCGGTCCATGAACTGGCGCCAGGCCTGCGAATTCTGCGGATCACGCAAGTCGATCAGCAACGTGCTGCTCGTTCGCTCGAGCATCCCACCTCCCAAGGCGGATTCGAAGGACCGTCTTCATTATACGGGCCGAACGGACGGTTGTTTACATTACTCCATCCGGTCCGATAAGAGCAGCTCGGAGGGGACAGCCGAGGCCAGGCCACCGTCGAATTCGCTGCTCAGCAAAAAAAGGCCAGAAGTGATGTCAGGATCTCGTCCTGCCGCAGAATAAGCCCCCCAAGCAGGAACCATTCCGGAAGCGTCGCGGTCCCCTGTTTGGCGAGACCTGCCATGAGGGCCCCCGGCGCAAGCGTAGGCCGTGCCCGCCTGTCCGTCCTCAGCCGGGCCAAACTAGGGCTTCGTAGCCCTCTTTGGGGGAATAACGATGAGACACCCCAGAATCCTGGTATTCGCATTGAGTGTGGCGTCTGCCCTGGGATCGGCGCTCTTGGCGGCGCCACCCAGCTTCCAGACGCTGGACGAGTTTGCCGAAGCTACCGGCATTTCCGCCGATGGATCGGTGGTGGTCGGCAATCGCATCGCCGGCCTCGTGCCAGGCGACCCGCTGGGCGGCCTGATTGGGCCCAGCTACCTGTACGACGCCGTTCGCTGGGAAGACGGTGTGACGACGGGACTGGAGCCTCTTCCCGGCGGGCAGACCGACGGTGGGGCCCGAGGGGTCTCAGCCGACGGGTCCGTAATCGTAGGACACGCCACCGGCGACGGCGGGAAGGAAGCCGTTCTCTGGCAGAACGGCGCAATCACATGCCTCGGTGTCCTGGACGGGTTCGACGACAGCTTCGTTTGCGACGTTTCTGCGGACGGGTCTGTCGCAGTGGGGGGCGCGTCCGCCGGTGCCGGTTTGATGATCACGGGGGACGCCTGGCGGTGGGACAACGGCGTGATGAGCGGGCTGGGTGTGGGGGTCGCCCCCCCCGAGTGGGCGGTGGCCAACGCCGTCTCGGGCGATGGCGGCGTCGTTGTCGGCAGCCGATTGTCACTTGGAGCGGGTCACTCCTTTCGATGGGACAACGGCGAACTGACCACGCTGGGGCGCGTGTCGGCCAACGGGGTATCAGCCGACGGGTCCGTCGTCGTCGGCGGCGTAGGCCTCGGCGGACAAGCCTGGCAGTGGGAGGACGGCGTCGCGACCGATCTGGGCGGGATGCCCGGTACTGAATGGGGAACGGCCCTGGACGTGTCCGCCGACGGTTCGGTGATCGTCGGATCGGTGGGCGGCAACGAGAACGAATGGTGGGATGGGTCGACGCTGGGTGTTCTGTGGACTCCCAGCGAGGGGGCACGTTACGTCGGTGACGTGCTAGCCGACCACTTCGGGCTCGATCTGGACGGATGGGTCCTGCACGAAGTCGTCGCCATCTCGGATGACGGCCTGACAATCGTCGGAAACGCAACAAAGGACTTCGAGAAGGCGCAGTTCATAGGGGCTTGGGTCGCACACATCCCCGAACCGGGCACGCTCGCGTTGCTGGCTGTTGGCGCGCTGGTGTGGGTCGGCCGGGGACGGTCTGGGGCAACTCGTATCTCGATTTGCGTGGAGGAACTGCAATGCGCGGGTACCAAACATGGGTGAGGTGGTCGATATGCACGGTCGCAGCATGCGTCCTGACCGGACAGGTCGCCGCTCAGACCTGGACGGTGACCGACCTTGGGTCGGGCAAGGCCGAGGACATCAACGCGAGTGGACAGGTCGTCGGCGGCGGGTCTGACGGCTGGCTGTGGGAAGACGGCGTGCGGACCGATATCGGTTCGCTGGACGGGACGGGGGACAACTGGTGTTTGGCGTTCTCCATCAACGACGCGGGCCAAATCGTAGGCGAGTCGAGAGACGCTGACGACAAGCTGCGGGGCTATCTGTGGGAAGACGGGGTGATGACCGATCTTGGGGTGCTCGCGGGAACCACCAGCCGGGCCTTCGGGATCAACAACGTCGGTCAGGTGGTTGGGCGTTCGGACTACGACGAGATGGGGGATCACGCGTACCTCTGGCAAGACGGCGTGATGACCGATCTGGGCACGCTGGTTGGCAGCGACTGGAGCAAGGCTTACGACATCAACGAGTCGGGCCAGGCGGTCGGGTGGTCCGGCACGCCCCAGGTCGATTTCCGTGCCGTCCTGTGGGAAAACGGCGGTGTGACCAGCCTGGGGACGCTCGGCGGCAATAAGAGCGAAGCGTTTGGGATCACCGAGTCCGCAAGCGTGGTCGGGTACAGCTACACCGAGGCCGACGAACGGCGCGCGTTTCTGTGGCAGGACGGCGTGATGACCGACCTGGGCACACTTACCGGCGCCACCGACAGCCATGCATGGGACATCAACGAATCCGAACAGGTCGTCGGCAATTCCGGGGGACGCGCGTTCCTGTGGCAAGCGGACACCATGACCGACCTGAACGATCTGATCGAGCCAAACGCCGGGTGGGTTCTCACGGAGGCCTACGGAGTCAATGATGCGGGTCAGATCGTGGGGCGAGGCAACTCGGCGAGCGCAGGGGGCGGCCGGCGGGCGTTTCTCCTGACCCCCCCGTCGACCTACACGCTAACGATCACGATCGAAGGCGGGCCGCCATTCCATCCCTGGGGGGACGTCGAAGCGGACCCGTACAGTCCCACTGGCGAGTACGCGGCGGGAACCGAGGTCACGCTCGAGGCAATCCCTCGCCCGTGGAAGGTGTTCGAGCACTGGGAGATCTACGATCCCAACCACCCCGGGGACGCCAACTTCGCTGCGGTCAGTCAGGAGAATCCAATCATCATCGTGATGGACGCAGATCGAGAAGTCACGGCCGTCTTCGACCGGGGGCAGTGCGGTCCTGGCGTCGAACAGGCGCTTCCCCTGTTGGTCATCGGCGTGGGAGGTTGCGGCTTTGTCGCGCGACGCAGGTCAGGACGGCCACGGGTGACACGGACGCCTGCGTCGAGTTGACCGTCCCCATTACGGGTCTGGTCAACACGACACCTTGACGACGGCGACTTGGGCCGGGCCGCCCCGATCGTTCGAGATGACCTTCACGACGTCGAGGACGTCCACTGACGTGTTGACGGTGGGGCTGGCCGGGACCTTCAGCTATGAGATCGGTGTCTCTGCCATCACGCAGACGCTCACGCTCGACCTGGTCGTTGACGTGGTGGGGACGGCACATATCATCCTTGATCCGGCACCGGGCGGGCCGAGCGCGCTGGGCCTTGCCGGCGCAGCAGCTTGGCTGCGTCGGCGGCGGTCGCTGCCGACGGCGCTGGGGCACGTGTGGGAGGACCGGAGCTACGCGCTTCGTTTCACCCACACGGCCAGCCCCAGCACGCCCAGGATCATCGGGAGGATGGGCCCCACGCCGCTACCGCACTTGAAGACGGCCGTGACGCCCTTGTCGGCGTCCATGGTAATCACCGTGGTCAGGTTGGCGTCGATCACGGCGTAGTTGGCATCGCCCATGAAGTTCGGGTCGACGTAGATCTCCCAGTGCTTGAAGCCTTTGCCCTCGATGGGTGTCGCCGTCAGTGTGACCGGCATCCCCAGCGGGAACTGGGACACGTTGGCGTCCGTCGGCCTGGGAAGGAGGGTCACGTCCCCCCAGGACCCCTTGACCTCTGTCAGGGTTAGCGTGACCGCGGGTCCGGGCACCGCCATGAAGACCTCGAGGTCGCTGCCGGTGCCGCCATCCCACACCGCGGTCGTCCCGGAGATTCGGGGCAGGCCCTCATCGATGCCGTTGTCCGTCAGTTGCGTCGTGGTGACCCCGTCGTAGAGGAAGACCTCATCATCGCTGCCGTCCCAGCCGCGCCACACCACGTTCGACCCCGAGACATCGCCGCTGAAGTCGTCGTTGCCGTTGTCGGTGAGCTGCGTCGTCGTCGCGCCATCGTAGAGGAAGACTTCCCAGTCGTTGCCATCCCAGCCACTCCACACCACGTTGTCTCCGGAGACTCGGGGGAACTTGTCGTCGTAGCTGTTGCTGGTGAGCCGCGTCGTCGCCGCGCCGTCATAGAGGAAGACCTCGTAGTCGTTGCCGTCCCAGCCGTACCACACGACGTTCTGCCCCGAGACCTGGGGCTCGTAATCGTGCCTGTTGTTGTCGGTCAGCTGCGTCGTCGTCGCGCCGTTGAACAGGAAGATCTCGTGGTCGGTGCCGTCATAGTCCTCCCACACCACGTTCGACCCAGAGACCTGGGGGGCGTACTCGTAGTTGCCGTTGTCGGTCAGCTGCGTCGTCGTCGCGCCGTCGTAGAGGAAGATCTCGTCGGGGGAGCCGTCCCAGGCCCCCCAGACCACGTTCGTCCCCGAGATCTGGGGGTCCAGGTCGAGGGCGCTGTCGTCCGTGAGTTGCGTCGTGGTCACGCCGTCGTAGAGGAAGATCTCCTGGCTGCTGGCTCCCTCGCCATGCCAGACTACGTTGGAGCCTGAGATTCGGGGGTGGGCATCGTATTCGTGGTCGTACGTGAGCCGCGTGGTCGCGGTCCCGTCGTAGAGGTAGATCTCGTATCTGCTGAAGACGTCCGGATCGTCCCACGGTTCCCCGATCCATACGACGCTCGAGCCAGAGACTTGGGGCCACCAGTCACCGTAGTCGTTGTCCGTGAGCTGAACCGCCACCCAACCAGTCGCCAGCACCTCAGAACCAACCAGCGCCACCAACGCCGCCACAGCCCAACCAGTACGCCCCTTCATGACTCGCCTCCTCTCCCCCCAAGACATGATGCGGGTAAATGGAATGCCTCTCTCCCGCGACGTGCAACGGCAGCAGGATACCCAGCGACCGCGACCTGGGAAACCCCTTTCCCTAGATTCCTGCCCCCTGCGCCTTCGACGAAATCGATTAACCCCCTTCTCGCGTGGAAACCGCGTGCGCCCGGTTCTCCATTCGAATGGGCAACGTCAATGTGCTACCTCTTGCAGGCGAGGGAACGCGGCCGCCAAGGAACGCACCACGCTCAGGTTCCTGCTCCTGCGAGGTGAATGGTCCGGGCGATTGGACACCCGCTCGGACATGCCGATAGGATAGCGAGAGATGGACTTGGAAAATGGCGGGCGGTCATGTTCTTTTTGGTACCGAACACGATGACGGTCCATGTTTCTTGTGGGACCGGATTGCCCGTCCGCCGGGGTGGGTCGGAATCCGGATGCCCCGATCCGCGGATTCCACCATCGCGCTCGGTGTGGGGCAATCAGGGATCACCTATGTTCGGCGATGTGAGGAAACTTCGATGCTTCGTGCGCATCTGTGCCGTTTGGTCATTGTGTTGGTGTGCCTGAGCATGTGTGCTGGGGCGCACGCTGAGCAGGTCGTCCCCTACCGCTGGGTCAACGTCACCCTGAAGGGGCCGTTCGCTCCCCGCGACGGCGCGGGGGCCCTGACGTTTCACGGCAAGATGTGGCTGCTCGGTGGCTGGAACCCTCGGGACAAGGCCCATTTCCCCGCCACATGCACCAACGACGTCTGGAGCTCCAAGGACGGCCGCTCGTGGACGCTGGAGAAGCCGAACACGTTCGGCAGGCCGGGGTTCGACCCCGCTCGCGATTGGGAAGGTCGGCACACGGCCGGCTACGTCGTCTTCAAGGACAAGATGTGGATCGTCGGCGGGGATCCCATTCAGGGCCATTACCAGGACGACGTCTGGAACTCAGCTGACGGAAAGACGTGGCGCCACGTCAACAAGGGTCACAAGCCCCCGTGGGCCCCGAGGGTTCTGCACTACGCGGTGGCGTTCAAGGACAAGATCTGGGTCATGGGTGGGCAGACAACGCCTCAGTTCGCGCCGGCCGACGAGCGGTTCTACCATGATATCTGGAACTCCTCCGACGGCATCACATGGACGCGGGTGACGCCGAAGCGTCCCTACTGGCCGCAGCGCGGGATGATCGGGGGCAGCGTCGTCTTTCGGGACAGGATGTGGATCCTGGGCGGCGGGACGTACGACACGCCAAAGGTCCCACGCCGGAAGTTCTACAATGACGTCTGGAGCTCGGCGGACGGCGTCCACTGGACCCGACACCTCGAGGCGGCCCCCTGGGCGCCCAGGCAGTACCACGACGTTGCCGTCTTCGACAACCGCATGTGGGTCCTGGAGGGATGGAACCGGGACTCGAAGAACAGGACCGACGTCTGGTGCTCTGCGGATGGCGTCAAATGGCATGAGGTGCCCAACACGCCCTGGAAGCCCCGCCACGCCGCCAGCGTCTTCGTGCACGATGACTCCCTGTGGATGGTGGCCGGAAACAACATGGAGTCCGACGTCTGGAGGCTACAGCGCGCGCCTTCAGCCGCCCGAAGCCCTGCCTCCAGCAAGCCCTAGAAGTTCGATCCCTGCCTATACCGTAGACGCAGCCCCGGACGATCGCAGCAGCGGCTGACGCAGGGGCATGGTTCGTATTGACGCGAACCGCACGCCATTCGACGCCGCGCATCACTCGGCAGAGACCGTGTGTGACGTCGGCCGCGTCCAACCAGAGCACTCGGCCCTCGCTTTCCCACTTCCTCCCTACGGTCTTCTACCCTCCGTGCAGTAGAGGTAGAAGCCTCGCTCGAGCGCCTCGGGTGTCATCCCGCACATGTGCAGCAGCCATTCGTAGACGGCGCCTGGCGAGTAGATGCCCTTGGCGCGTATTTCGCGCAGGATTCGTCGGACAATCGGATCGCGCCGCCCCAGCAGCGTGAGATAGCCAAACATCCAGTAGGAAGCTCGGGAGATTCGCGTAAGCTCACCTTCAGACCGGTCAGTCTTCTCTTCGTCCTCGGAGTCAGTCTCCCTTGTCTCAAACTGAAGCAAGTCGCGAATGGACACGAATTGGGAATCATCCAGGTAGCGCTCGGTGGCTTCACGCCCGTCCAGGTCTCGACTCAGGTCGCCTTCAGCGTTCGGTACTAGATGGATCCATGATTCCATCATGCGTGCCAGGCCCTCCTCGACTGCGAACGGGTATGGGAAGGAATCAGACAGTTCATACATGAACGCATGGGTCAGCTCGTGCAGCAGTGGCTTGTCGATGGCGTGCCCGTCCCGGAACCGAATGCACGCCGCGTTCAGCCTAGGAATGTAGGCACACGTGGACGCAGTTATTCGTAGATAGTGGCTCATCGGCCAGGGCGTCACCTCCACGTTTGCGTTCCGGCCGAAGCAGAACACGCGGACTCCCGACCCCTGTGTGGTTGCGCCTACCTCGTACCGCACGAGGTTCATCAGATCGACAGCGACCCTTCCGTCCA
>CAYMLO010000173.1:0-19232 GCA_964390905.1 uncultured Planctomycetales bacterium
CGCCGTTGGGATCGACGCTGCCCTGGCCCTGGACCACGACGGTCAGCGCATACTGCTCGGATGGGTCCTCCTCGAACACGGCGGTGATGTTCTTATCACCGTCCATCGCCACGGACGCCGGATTCGCCGAGCCGGTCAGGTCGCCCGACCATTCGACGAAATGCCAGCCGTCGGCGGGCGTGGCCGTCAGCGTCAGCTCCGTGCCCTCGTCATAGGTTCCGCCGTTGGGATCGACGCTGCCCTGGCCCTGGACCACGACGGTCAGCGCATACTGACCGGGTGGGTTCTCCTGAAACACGGCGGTGACCGTCTTGTCCGCGTTCATGAATAGGGTGGCTGGATTGTAGGAGCCGGCCAAATCGTCGAGCCATTCGACGAAATGCCAGCCGTCGGCGGGTGTGGCCGTCAAGGCCAGCTGCGTGCCCTCGTCATAGGTTCCGCTGTTGGGATCGACGGTGCCCTGCCCCTGGACGGCGGTGGAGAGCGTGTATTGGATCGGTGGGTCCTGCTCGAAGACGGCGGTGATGTTCTTATCGGCGTCCATCGCCACCGACGCCGGATTCTCCGAGCCCATCAGGTCGCCGAGCCATTCGACGAAGTGCCAGCCGTCGGCGGCTGTGGCCGTCAGCGTCAGCTCCGAGCCCTCGTCATAGGTTCCGCTGTTGGGGTCGACGCTGCCCTGGCCTTGGACGATGACGGTCAGCGCATGCTGACCGGGTGGGTTCTCCTCGAACACGGCGGTGACGGTCTTGTCCGTGTTCATGGATAGGGTCGCTGGGTTGTCGGAGCCGGTCAGATCGCCGAGCCACTCGACGAAATGCCAGCCGTCGGCGGGTGTGGCGGTTAGTGTGACCTCGGTCCAGCGGTCGTACGTGCCCCCGTTGGGGTCGACGTCGCCCTGGCCGATTGCCTGCACCGTGAGGGTGACCGGTGTGTCGGGGACCTGCTCGAGAATACGGACCGAACTGCCCTGCACCACGGCCAACTCGATGCGCCCATCGCCGTTGGTATCGCCAATGGCGAACACGTTTTCGATGTCGTCCGAAACATCTTGAAGCAGCTCGTCACTCATGTATCGCGGCGCGATGGTCTGGCCTGTGCGAGCGCCAAGCCACAAGACGTTGGACACACCCGAACCCCCATCCGTTGCGCGCCAGAACTCGGCACGCCCATCGTTGTCAGCGTCGACGAGATGATCGGGGCTATAGCCATCGGCCGGTGCGTTGTACACCTCCACGAACTGATTCTGGCTGCCGGTACTCTCGAGGATTATCGTCCTGCCAGTGGATGTGTCGTAGCCAAGCATCTCTCCCAAACCGTTGCCATCCGTGTCACCGAGGGACTCGCAAGATCGCTGGGTCTGTTGGAATACTTGCTTGCCGCCTTCATACACATGAAGGGTCCAAATCCCCTCCCTCCCCCGCCCGTCATCGTGGAACACTGTCTCCGGCGCCCCGTCACCGTCCAAGTCCCAGGTCCCGGCGACGTGAGAATTACCGAAACTGCCAAGCATATGACCCCTATTTACGTAGGCACCGTCAACAGCTTCCAGAATCACGACCCTTGTGGGAAACCCCTCAAGCGCAAACAGGAATTCTCTTTGTCCATCCCCATCAGAGTCGCCGGCGGCAGTGTTTTCCATGGCCCACCCCCCCCCGATATCCTCCGTATGCACCAGGGCGTACTGGTTGTCTCCTGAGGCCTCCCACATCGACATCAGACCGGGCCGCTCGCCCCAGAGCATCTCCGGAAATCCATCGTCATCAACATCAGCCACGATGGTGCCTCTTAGCCGGAACCCCTCGTCCACAGTGAAGCGGGTGACGAAGAGGGCCCCTTCACGTTCAAGGATCCACAGCCTTCCCTCGTAGCCATCGTACATCACGATGTCTAGCATCCCGTCTCCGTCCATGTCTCTCACCGCCAGAACACGCCCATCGGCGGAAACCGGGATGGTCTCTCGAAGCGCGTAGTTCAGGGGCGTCGCGTCTGCAAGGGCCTGAGCCCCTGCGCCGCCCGCGAGAAGCACGGCCGCTGTTGTCAGCAGCGGCGAACAGAACGGCGCCGCCGGACTCGAGAGCGCCAACAGCGTCAAAGCCAGACGTAGCGAACTCATGTCATGACTCCTTGAAAACCCGTTTGAGCTATCGCCCATTCATGCATTGGCCGGTTCCGACGCGCCCGCTTGTTTGCTGAGCGACCGTTTTCGTAGCTCGTTGGAGGCTAAAACCCGCATGCCCTCCAGAGGACCCACGCATGGCTGCGGCGGCGTTTCGCGCGGGCCACGCCGTCGCGGGTAGGTGCAGCATCCCCCCCCATCCCCGAGACCTCGGCCCTTCACGCCTCGGGCTTCGACGGCACCGATGCCTCGAACCGCGCCACCTACGGACCGTTGGGGTCGCGACGGCGTCGGCCCAGCATGACCCACAACAGACCGACGAACGGCAGGGCCAAGACGCCCTGCATCGCCCAGCAACCCAGCCCATCGCTCCCATCCTCCACGAAGACGGCCGTGATCGTCTTGTCGGCGTTCATCCTCAGCCGCGCCGGGTTGGCCGGACCGGGCATGTCCCCCTGCCATTCCACGAACCGCCAGCCTCGAGCGGGCGTGGCCGTCAGGATGAGCTCCGTGCCCTCGTCGTACGTCCCGCCGTTCGGATCGACGCTGCCCTCGCCCTGGACGATGAGGGTCAGGGCACGTTGGCCCGGTGGGTTCTCCTGGAAGACGGCGGTCACGGTCTTGTCGGCGTCCATCGTGAGCGCGCCGGGATTCGCCGAGCCCGTCAGGTCACCCAGCCACTCGACGAAGTGCCAGCCGTCGGCCGGCGTGGCCGTCAGCGTCAGTCCCGAGCCCTCCTCATAGGTCCCGCCGTTCGGGTCCACGCTGCCCTGGCCCTGGATGGCGGTGGAGAGCATGTATTGGATCGGCGGGTCCTGCTCGAAGACGGCGGTGATTGTCTTGTCGGCGTCTATCGTGACGGGGGCCGGGTTGGCCGAGCCCGTCAGATCCCCCGCCCAGTTGACGAAATGCCAGCCATCGGCGGCGGCGGCCGTCAGGGACAGTTCCGTGCCGTCGTCGTACGTCCCGCCGTTCGGATCGACGCTCCCCTGGCCCTGGACGGTGACGGTCAGGGCGTACTGCCCCGGTGGGTTCTGCTGGAAGATGGCGGTCACGTTCTTGTCGGCGTCCATCGTGAGCGAGCCGGGATTCGCCGAGCCCGTCAGGTCGCCCAGCCACTGGACGAAGTGCCATCCGTCGGCCGGCGTGGCCGTCAGCGTCAGTCCTGAACCCTCCTCATACGTCCCGCCGTTCGGGTCGACGCTGCCCTGGCCCTGGACGGCGGTGGAGAGCGTGTATTGGATCGGTGGGTCCTGCTCGAAGACGGCGGTGATGGTCTTGTCGGCGTCTAGGGTGACGGGAACGGGGTTCGCCGAGCCGGTCAAGTCGCCGAGCCATTCGACGAAGTGCCACCCATCGGCGGCCGTGGCCGTCAGCGTCAGCTCGGTGCCCTCGTCATAGGTTCCACTGTTGGGATCGACGCTGCCCTGGCCCTGGAGGGCGACGGTCAGGGCATGCTGACCGGGTGGGTTTTCCTGGAACACGGCGGTGACGGTCTTGTCGGCGTCCATCGTGACGGGAGCGGGGTTCGCCGACCCGGTCAGGTCTCCGAGCCATTCGACGAAATGCCAGCCGTCGGCGGGGGTGGCCGTCAGCGTCAGCTCCGTGCCCTCGTCATAGGTTCCGCCGTTGGGATCGACGCTGCCCTGGCCTTGGACAGCGACGGTCAGCAGGACGGGCGGGTTCTCTTCGAAGACGGCGGTGACGGTCTTGGCAACGTCCATCGTGATCGGGGCCGGGTTGATCGAACCCGTCAGGTCTCCCTGCCATTCGACGAAGTGCCAACCGTCGGCGGCCGTCGCCGTCAGAACGACCTCGTCACCCGCATCATAGACACCGCCGTTTGGATCCACGGCGCCGTCCCCTTGGACGTTCACCGTCAAGATGGCGTAATTCGGGTCCACCTCGAAGACGGCGGTGACCGCGAGATCCCCGTTCAATCCGAGGGTGAGGGGGTTGTCCGTCTGGTCGTCGACCGGCTCGTCCCCCTCCCAGTGTGAGAACCCGGCCCCGCCGCCGGGTTGGGCCGTCAGCGTAACGTGGTTCTCCCGACCGTAGGCGATTGCCACACTCCCCATGCCCGGGGGAGAGGCATCAGCCGTGACCTGCCATCGGGGAAAGTGAAGGATGGTCTCGTCCTCCCCCACAACGTAAACGTCGTTCGGCCCGCTGCCCCAAACGCCCGTGAGGTCGATGCGGGTCCCCACCACGCCGCTGTTCATCTTGGACCAGGCCGAACCGTTGTAGTGCAGGATCGTCCCTCTATACCCCACGGCGTAGACGTCATTCGGACCTGAGCCCCAGACGTCATTGAGGGCCCGGTCCGTGTCACTGTCCATG
The DNA here is from genome assembly GCA_964390905.1 of uncultured Planctomycetales bacterium. Lineage (GTDB taxonomy): Bacteria > Planctomycetota > Phycisphaerae > UBA1845 > JAFGLZ01 > JAFGLZ01. The sequence continues at coordinate 4,460 of CAYMLO010000173.1, forward strand.
GCCGACCAGCTTGCCCCGTCGTAGTGGAGGATGCTGCCCCCGTTCCCCACGGCAAAGACGTCGCTTGGACCACTGCCCCAGACGGCGTTGAGGTAGTGGTGCAGGTCGTAGGGCATGACCGACCAGGACGAACCGTTGTAGTGGCGGATAATTTCCACCGGAGGTACATACTCATACTCGTCATAGATCCACTGGTAGTTTCCGCCGACGGCGAAGACGTCGTTCGGCCCGCTGCCCCAGACACCGAAGAGGGTCGTTGAGCCGCTGAGCATCGTTGTCCACGTCGAGCCATCGTAGTGCAGAATCCTCCCGGGATAGCCCACGACGAACAGGTCGTTGGGTTCGCTCCCCCAGACATCCCTATGCCAATCCCAACTTCCCCGGGGCATCGGCGTCCAGGTCGAGCCGTCGTAGCGGCCGATCGCGCCCGCGTACCCCACAATGAAGGCGTCGTTGGGACTATGCACCCAAATGGCCTGAATGCCGAGCATGGTGTGCGTGAGTTCCGACGGGATTGTCAGGAGTGTCCAACTTGATCCGTCAAAATGCAGCGTGGCCTCCGTCCCCAGGGCTATGACGTTGTTGGGCCCGCTGCCTCCGACGTCACGGAGCTCCCCGTATTGCCCGCTGAAGCCCGGCGCCAACGCTTCCCATTCAAGGTCCGGGGGTGGGCTCTGGAACAGGGCGGTGATCGTGCGGTCTTGATCCATCACCACCGTCAGCGGGTTGTCCGTCTCGGTGCCGGGGGGCACGTCGCCCTGCCACTCGACGAACCACCACCCTTCGACCGTGCTTGCCGTAAGCACCACTTCCGTTCCTTCCTGGAGGATCGTGGTCCCCGTGTTGGGGTCGGTGCTTCCTTTGCCGATCGTGTCTAGCGTGAAGTAGTACTCCCCATAGGGCAATTCGTCGAAGACGGCGGTGATCGTCCGATCCTGGTCCATGACGACGACCAGCGGATCGTCCGTCTCGTGGCCCGCCGGCACGTCGCCTTCCCAATGCGAGAACTCCCCACCCGGCTTGCGCTCCGGCGTGAGGGTCGCCTGACGCTGAGCTGCGACGATCGCGTACTGGACGTCTACGCTGCCCAGATCAGGCCTTGGAATGTCGAGTTGAAGCCGGAAGTATCCATAGTGCAGGATCGTGCCGTTGTCGCCGACCGCGAAGACATCGCTGGGACCGCTGCCCCAGACGGCGGTCAGATTCTCGGTCGTCCCGCTGGTCATCGGCGACCAGTCGACCCCGTCGTAGTGGAGGATCACGCCGCCGTCGCCGACGGCGAAGACGTCGTTCGGGCCGCTGCACCAGACGCCGTTCAGATTCTCGGTCGTCCCGCTGGTCATCGGCGAGCAGTCGGTCCCGTCGTAGTGGAGCGCCGTGCCGGCGTCGCCGACGATGTAGACGTCGTTCGGCGAGCTGCCCCAGACCGATTGCAGGTCCTCTTCGGTCCCGCCGTCGATCGCCGGCCAGGGCGACCCACCCTCCTGCAGGAGGGTTCCGTTGTCGCCCACCGCGAAGACGGTCACGCCGTAAACGCCCCACACACCGTTCAGGTGGTCACCACCCGAACCAAAGATCGGCCACCAACAACCCGAGTAGTCGGTCTTGTAGATGGTCTCATGTTCGGTCACAGCGTACACACGCTGCCCCTGCCAACCTCCCCGAAAATCCGTCGAATACCAGGTTTCCCAACTGGGCAGCTCAAACTCCTCAGACCACGAACCGTCTCCGTCGTACTTGAGGATCATGCCACTTTCGGGATATCCGTTCGGGCCATAGATGCCCGATACGTAGACACTGTTCGGACCCCGGCCCCAGACGGCCAACATCTTCCATTCACCGAGCCCTCCGATCTCGGACCACCCCGAGCCATCGTAGTGCAAGGCTTTGCCCAGGCCGCCCACGGCATACACATCGGTCGGCCCGCTCCCCCAAACGCCGCGGAGATCGCTCCCCGGAACAGATCCGTCCAGCGGTTCCCAATCCGCCCCGTTCGCCACGCCGGGGCAGGCCAAACCGATCACCGACAGAACCGTGCAGGCGAACGTCGCGTAGCCCGAGCGGGCAGGGGATATCGCCGAGACGTACTCATCGCGCATCATGACAGATCTCCTTGTCAGGCCATCTGTGCCATGGGCCATGCATGCATTGGCCGGGTCCGACCCGCCCGCTTGTTTAGAATTTGGTAGACTGGATCTAATGAATTGTAGCCCGTCGATTCCTAAAGGCAAATTCCAGTATGGCGCACGGGAGTATCGGCGCTTGTTTGTCCTAGCTAGCACGCCGCATGCCACTGGGAGACCGCTTTCGTAACTCCTTGGAGGCTAAAGTCGCATAGGCTCCAGAGGCCTTGCGCGCTCTTACGGAGGATTTTCACGCGTGCAACGCCATTGCAGATTAGTGCAACGTCCCGTCCCATCCCCGAGACTTCGGCCCTTCACGCCTCGGGCTTCGACGGCGGCGCTCAAGGGCGTGCACAGTCGGCGGCCTTTTGCCTTGCGTTCGCCAGCGGGAGTCATCAGACTCGCCACCCGTGTCCGGTTCTTGTGGCCGGGGTTCTTGTGATCCGCAGCGTCGCAACTGCAGAGACCCGAGCGAGGTCTCCCCATGCACGTTGACACCGTGATCTTCGATCTGGAGGGGATCGTCCTGAATACCGAGCCGCTCTGGGACCGGGAGTTCCACCGGTTCCTCGAGCGGCGCGGTATTGACTGCAGACGAGACCAACTCAAGCGCGCCCTGGCGGGCAGATCTCTGGAGGAAGGGGCGCCGGTCCTGATCGAGCGGCTCGGCCTAGCGGAGAACCCGCTCGACGTCGCACAGGAGCGTCGAACCACGATGAAGGCGATCCTTGCCGAGGGGGTGGCGTTTGTCGACGGATTCGGCGCCTATTTCGAACGGATACGAGACAGGCACAAGCTGTGCGTGGCCACGTCCATGGATGGCGAGCTGCTTCGCTGCGTGGCCGTTCACTGTGATCTATCTCAGTTGTTCAAGGGCAAGGTCTTGTCGAGCGCCGAGATCGGCTGTCCCGCAAAGCCGGATCCTTCGATCTTCCTGCATGCTGCCAGAACGCTGGGCTCAGATCCCGCTTCCTGTCTTGTCTTTGAGGACTCGCCGAACGGGATACGCTCGGCCAAGAACGCCGGCATGGCGTGCGTCGCACTGACGACGACCTTTGACAGGAACGTCCTGCAAGAGGCCGACCTGGTCTTCGAGGGGTACCGGGGCCTCGAAGAACCAGGCGCCCTTGCAGTACGCATTGAGTCAGCAAGGAGTGGGCGCTGACGCGCCCACTGCAGCTGCGCTACCTTCGTACCCGGGAAGACGGCTTTGCCTGTGCCGACGCATCCTCAGGGCTGGTAGGTGATCTCGTAGGTCTCGTCGCGGGTGCCTTCCATGCTGATCCAGATCGTGACCACGGCCCGGAATCGGTCGCCCGGAACGACGTCTTCGACGACCCACGTGACCTCGACCGTCCTGACGGCGCTGCAGCCCTTCGGCTCGCCGCCTGGCCAGGACCAGTCGCTCGCATCGGGCGACGCGGGGACGCGCGATCCCCAGTTGCCCGTGTTCGGGTCCCATCGCTGCAGCGCGTAGGCGATGTCGTACCCCCAGCTACCGGAATGGGGGCACGCCACGCCGGCGGTCACGTCCTCGGTGGCCTCGAGCGTGACGGCCATCGTGTCCCCGGACACCGGCTCGATCCCCAGCGCCACGTCGTAGACCTGGGCGTAGTAGGGCGCGCAGCCCCCGATGCACCAGTTCGGCCCCGGCCAGTCGTCGCAGAAATCCGCCGAACCCATGATCAACGGGACGACCAGCGCCAGCATCTTGACGGTTCTTCCGCGCATCTCCGGTTTCACCCCTTTCTGCGGTCGCCCGTACACACGGCGACCTTCGTTGTGGTTGGTCGGACCCAGCCGCGGCGCTCTCCATGACCGTGCATGAATCCGCGCCACCGTGGCACGGGCGTCTCGCCCGTGATGACCCATGGGCGAAATGCCCATACTACGTGCCCGCCGTCCGACGCGTCTCCTTCCTATCTCGCCGCGGCCACGCTACGGCGTGACCTCGGGGCTCGTCGCGTAGACCTTGTCGAAGCCCTCTCCCTCGTTGGATTGGACGTGGACGTAGTAGCTATCGCCCGCCTCATACGGCACGTCCTCGAAGACGATCGTGAAGGGCGCGAAATCCCGCTTGACGAACCCGCCCAGACCGCACGAGGCGGACGGCTGGTAGGTCCAACCGGGATCGGCCTGCGTCATGTTGGGGTACCCGATGTCCTGCCCGTTGTGAATGCGATGGACGGCCGCGTACAGCTCGTAGGAGTGGTAGGGCGGGAAGTTCGTGCACCAGCCCTCCTCGCCGTCCACGGTGATCGTTACCACGCTCCCGTTGACTTGTGCGGTCGGCTGGTCCAGCTCGATCATCGGATCGGTCTCGCAGGGGGCGCAGACCCCAGCGACCATGGCCACCATGACGACCAGTCCCGCACTCTTGAGAGCCGTCTTCGACATCGCTTCGCTGCTCCTTTCTGACGACTGTCTCGATAGGACTAGACCGTCTCGTCGTTCTCGTTCCAGATTGGCGGCCCCTCGGCCAACCAATCCGCAGCCGTGATCGCTCGTTACGGCTCCTTGTAGTAGTTCAGCGTAGCCGTCTCCTCGTACAGGACTTGCTCGGGATGAACGAACCACGATATCTCTGCGGTGAACTCGTTCCATCCGGGTTCCAGCGTCACCGGCTCGAAGATGATTCGGAACCGCCCACGGTACGTGCACGTCCCCGTCTGTTCGTACCCCAGGTCCTCGAAGTCCGCAGGCTCTGCAACTGTGAGATTGCCCTTGACGACCCTGGGCGTGTACCAGTCGAACCTGGCAGCCGCAGCCCCCTCCTCGGTGACGTCGATCCAGATCTCAACCGTGTCCGCGTTCGGATCGACCTCCGCCGGCCCGCTCGCATCCAGCGTGAAGCTGATGTGTGCGGGCGCAAACTGCGTGTAACAGCATCCCGGGAAGCTCGTACCTGTCGCCCCCGTGCCGAAGAACACCAGTGTGACCAACGCCAGACTCTTGACTGCTCTGCCAGACATGCTGTCCTCACTCCCTTCTCGGTTCGCTTGTATCCGAGCCAAGTTGTCCCGTCCTCTGTCGTCCACCTGCATCCGCTTCCTGTTCAGTAGGAACGAACACCTCTGACACGACGCCCTCTACGTCAGTGCGTTACCTCGGGGCTGTAGCGGGCGTGTCGACCTTCGTCCCGCGGGCATAGACCGTCACGGTTCCGCCCACATCGTCAATCACCGTCTCCGTCAGCTCGATCTCGAGCATCTTCGGCCCACACGGACCGCAAACGGCCGTCCCGGTCCCACCGGCCACCAGCAAGAGAAGGCCCGTCACCCCCAGGCCCTTCACCGGCCCCGTCCTCATTCTCGCTCGCCTCCCTTTCTTGATCAGCCAGTCCCCTCGCTGCGCCCCGACCACGAATCGTCCCCGGGCTACGGGATTTCGATCTCCGGGCACTTCAGGTGGACATCGTCCGGCAACGGGTGCCACGGCGTCACGCTCTGGTCCATCACCGTGTTGATGACCACGTAGTACACCTCGCCGGACTGACACGGGACCGGGTCGAACGTGAACACCGGCTCGCACTCCCGCCGGCAGTCCCCCGTCCCGGGCCAGTTGGGGTACGCCGTGTCCGTGAAATCGATCGTCGCAAGCTTGTCCAGGCCGGGCGATCCCGCTATCCGCCTGTAGAGCTCCGCGTTCCGGTACTCGTAGATGCTCCCCAGGACCCAGTCGTAAGTAATGCCCTGCGTGATGGCGACCGTGCCGCCGTCGATCACGTACGTCGGATCGTCGGGAACGACCTCATCTATCTTCGGAACGCACTGACAGTTCGACCCGGGCAACGTCAGGAGCCCACCCAACAGCACGCCGATCTTCACCGCTCGAATCACCATGTCACCTGGTCGCTCCCGTCCTCGGCTCGAGCAGGACCCGCAGCGATTGTCCACCAGATTACTCCGTCCGCGTGTAGGTGAACGGTTCCTCGTCGAGCAAGGCCTTGTCTTCCGAATCGTTCCACGTCACGTGCGTGCGGACGCGGAACGTGTTCGTTCCCAGATACAAGTCGACGTCCTCGAACGTTAGCGTGTTGGTCTGGATCTCGCTGCAGCCCGGCACGCCGACGCTCCACCCGCTCATCACGCGCGACGCGGGGCTGCCCGCGTACGACCACGAACCGCCCGGGTTCTCCCGCTCCAGCCAAAACGTCAGGCTGTAGTTGACCGAGAGGTGCTTCTCCTCGCTTCCCGTCACGACGATGTCGGTGGTCGCGCTGGCGATGCTGCTGCCGTCCGGCGGTTCGATGTCGGTCCAGACGACGATCAGCTTCGGATCGCACGCCCCGCAGACCCCCGCGCCGGCGACCGTCAACACCACACCGACCAGGACCAACGTCTTGGCTAGGTTTCTGCGCATGGTCTCTCGCTCCTTGTGTGTCCGGTTCTGCCCCAGGCCTTCGCGTCACTCTCGGTGGTAGGTGAACGGCTCGCCCTCATCGTGGTAGTCGATGAACGAGTCGGAGCCATCCATCCACCAGTCGATCTTGAACGTGAACTCGTTCTCGTCGAGCGGCAGCGGGACGTTCGGCCAGATCAGCGTGACCTCTCTGCGCCGGTGGCACTCGTCGATTGCGTACGCCTCCCCGTCGATGCGGATGAGCTCGCCCTGATAGGGGCTGAAGACGACCTGCCACTCACCGTTCGGGTCCAGCTTTCTGAGATAGATCGAGTGCATCTCCGGTCCACTGACGTTGACGGCGTATTCCCAGTTGCCGGTGATGGTAAGCCGGAGGCTCTCGCCCGTGACCGCCGAACCGTCCGGCGGGTCGATGCCCGTGATGTAGAACTCGTTGGTGTCCTGACACAGAAAGCAGATCGGCGAGATTTGACTAGGGCCGACGGTCCCCATCAACAGGGGCAGGGCCAACAGCATCAGTTTTGCATGTTTTGCGGACATGACTGACTGACCTCCTGTTTCGATGTCGCCCGCTGCGCGGCGGCCTCAACGGGCATCGGGACTACCGGTAGTAGGTCACCTCGGGGTACAGCCACTGAGGCTCCATCATGCCTCCGCTGATCTCGATGGAGATCCGGAACCTGTTCTCCCCGGGGGACACGTCGATGTCCTCGAAGGGGATCTCGATCTCCCTCGTCTCGCAGCGCTGGCCGACGGGCTCCCATACGCCCGTCCACGGCAGCGAGTAGCAGAGCATCGGCCCCCAGCCGTTCGCATCCTCATCCCATTTCTGGATGATGGCGTATCGGCTGTATTCGAAGCCGGCGGGGGCCCTGAACTCCGTTGCGTTCACGGTGATGTCGACCGTGTTGCCGGGCACGGTGCTTCCGTCCGGCGGATCGAACGGGTCTGGCTGGTGAAGCGTCACGCTGGCCGTCGTCCCACAAGGCGGACAGAACGCCCCGAGCGTCAGGATCATTGCCGTCAACCCAAGCGCCTTGGCTAGCTTCGCGGTCATGTCGCTATGTCTCCTGTTCGTTTCTACAAGCCTGGCGCGATCGGGCCATCACCCGCGGCACCGGGATCTGCCAGGGGCACCTCACTCGCCCGGAAGCGGATACTCATAGGTCAGACACCAAGGGCCGCCGATCAAGAAATCGGCGGAGTGCGTCGGCTCGATGTCGATGAGGACGGCGAACTGATCGCCCTCGCTCGGCACAGGCAGGTGCTCGAAGGTGACCTTGTACAGCTTCCCCCACCACATGCAGGGCGCGTCCGAGCGCTGGCAGGGATCCTGGATCACCTCCCAGTCCTCATAGTCGACGCGGCCGAGCTCCGGACCCGGAATGATGCAGTTCCCGTCCCGGACCCAGGCGGAGTACACACAATAGTCCTCACCGGGAACGAGCCCGTCGGTGTAGTACTCTGAGACGTAGACCACCAGGTTCGCCTCGCTCGGACCGACCTGGAACGCCGCGTCCTCTTGCTCCAGGGAGACAGACGCCCGTTCATCCTGGCAGGGCCCGCAGATGTCGGCGCCGACCACCAGCATGAGGGTCGCCGCCAACGCCGTCATCTTGACCGCCTTCGATCGCATGTCTCGAGACCTCCTTGCGGGTCGCTTCCGACCCGCGGTGTGTCAGGGCTGATACGTGTAGACCGCCTCGTCGCTGTAAACCCAGAAGTCGTCGCCATCACTCCAAGAGACGTACAACTCGCATCGAAACCGGTTTTCTCCTTCCGTCAGCGGCACGTTCGGGAACGTCGCTTCCACGTCTCGGATCTCGCTGCAGGTGCCGCTCTGCTCCCACGGCCCCGATTCCGACGGCCACCAGTCGAGGCCATCGACCCACGTCCAGTGGGCACCGTCCCACTTGGCGAGCTGGCCGAATACCTGGTAGTTGTGGGTCTGGACGTAGACGGTGACCTCCTCGGTCCCGCTGAACGTGATGGTGACTTCATCTTCGCTGACCACCGTGCCGCTCGGCGGGTCCGCATCGGGCAAGTTGATGCGCGCGTACTCGGGACCACACGGGCCGAAGCACATATCCGGCCAGGTCGCGCCCGTCCCTGCAATGAGTATGGCTGCCAGCCCCAACATCTTCAGATGCGTCGCTCTCATGGTTACGTTTCTCCTTTGCGTACGTCGTCGCGCCGACGGGCGCTCGATCCGGTCTGCCGTCAGGGCGCGTAGGTGTAGACGACCTCGTCGCCGTCGTACCAACCCTCATAGAACACCATGTCGCTGCCGTTGATGTGGACCCCGGCGCGGAACCTGTTCTCACCCGGTGTCCAAGGCAGACTGTCGGACTCGATCGAGATGGGATACTTGTCCCCGCAGGTGTGATCTCCTTCCTCACGCGGACCCCAGTCCCAGTAGTGGATCGTCTGCACCTCGACCCATCTCTCGCCGTCCCACTTCTCGATATGGGCATAGTCGGCGTGGATGTTGTGGGAGTACGCCATCACGGCCGTCCATTCCAGCGAGCCGCTGAAGGTCACCAACTGCCCCGAATCCGTGACGGTCGAGCCACTCGGCGGATCGAACTGATCCAGCGTAAGCCATACGCCTTCCGGGGCGCACGGCCCGATGCAGTAGTCGCCGCCGGCCAGTTCCCCCGTAGCGCCGGGAACCACCACCATCAACACGACCAGTCCGACGATCTTCATGGTTCTCTTGAGCATGATTCGTGATCCTCCTTCGGTGTTGGTGCCTTACGGTGCCTCCCGTGTCACGGCGTGTACGTGTACGTCAACTCGTCGGAGTAAAACCAGAACTCCTGGTACTCCAACTCCTCGAAGACCGGCGGGATGTGGATGCAGATGCGAAACCGGTTCTCACCCTCGTCCAGGTTGACCGGATCGAACTGAAGCGTGAAGGTTCGCTCCTCGTTGCAGTCACCGACCGGTCCCCAGGGCCCCGCCTGATACGCCGTGTCCTGTACTTGCTGCCAGGCCTGACCTTGCTGTTTCTCGAGCCAGGCCTCCGGCGTGTACGAGATCCCGATCTTGTGCTCCTCGGTTCCCACGGCGCTGATCGACACCGTGGGGTTCGACGTCGCACCGCTCGGCGGCGTGATCTCGTCGTAGGTGAACTCGACCGTCACAGGCACGCACGAACACGGCAGCGACGCGCCGACGCTCGTGACCAACACCCCCACCAAGCCCAGAAACTTGAGAAGTCTTAGGGACACTGATCTGCCCTCCTCTGACTCGGCCTTGCGGCCCTGCGGCAACCCACCCTCAAGACAAGCCGGCCTCGGCGCGCTCAGCCGAGGCGGCCGTCTAGCGCGTGTAGGTCACCTCGTGGTAGATCCACTCGTCCTCGTATCCGTCGCATCCATCAATCAGGATCACAACCTGGAACCGGTTTTCGCCCGGTGCCAACGGCACGTCCTCGAAGGTGACATCGACGTCGCGGATGCTGCTGCACTCTCCCGTCGGCGTCGGCTCGCCAAACGCCCACGACGACGGATGTGCCTCGAATTGCCAGTAGCCCGCCTGCTCATTCCACCGATCCAGCCAGATCATCAGGTCGTGGCAGACGGCGACGGTCTTTTCCTCCGTCGCGCTGACGGCGATGGTCACGCTGTCCTCGGCGATCGGGCCGCTTGGCGGGGCGACGTCGACCACGATGACTTCCACCCAAACGGGCACGCATGGACCCACACACGCGCCAGACACAGCGGTTGCCAAGACCACCAGCGCGATGCCCTTCATGATCGTCCGCGTCATCTTGCCTCTCCCCTACGTTGATCCTGGTGATTCTGAAGAGCGAGCCTGCCGAGACAGCCCTCCTCGGTGTCTGTCTTGACATTCCCTCTGACAGCTGCCCCCCGTGTTCCGATGCTCTGACGTGGCGGATTCAACCCCCACCACGTCTTGCCCGGTTTCTCGCGGCGTTGGGGGTCTAGCGAGTTACGCCCCCGCTGGAAAACGTCCAGCCGCACCGGAGTAGCCTAATTATAACAGCCACTAACTTATGGACAAGCGAAATTTCTCGCTCAGGAGGCAGCCACGGGGCATGCGAACCGCGGATGCGTCGACACCCAGAGGCCGTAAGGTATTGAGCACCAAATGGAAAGGTGGGCGTTCTGCCCGAGGAGAACCGCCGAAAACGCCACATCGGCTGCAAGATCTTACAAGATCGCACAAGACTCGAAACCCGCCGGCCGTCAGAAACGCGGGTTCCGCGCCCCGGCGCAACCGCGGTTGTGCTAGTCCCCATCTTCCATCACCGAAGTGACGTGACGGACGTGGCCTTCATTGAATGTGCCCGAGGGCGTCGGGTTAGGGCGAGCCGCGGAACCCGGGATAGCGATCGGTGTCGTCGTGGTGGGTCAGGTTGGTCTGGTTGGCCCCCGTGTCGTCCATGATGTAGATCTCGTCTTGGTTGTCGCGGTCGGTGCGGAACGCGATCCGGTTGCCGTTGGGCGAAAACGCGGGATGGTCGTCGTCGGCCGCGTGCTTGGTCAGGTTGGTCTGGTTGGCCCCCGTGTGATCCATGATGTAGACCTCGTCGTTGCCATCGCGATCGGAATCGAACGCGATCCGCGAGCCGTCCGGCGAGAACGAAGGGTGACTCTCGTTCGAGCTGGGCGCGTTGGTCAGGTTGGTCTGATTCTTGCCGTTGGCGTCCATGATGTAGATCTCGTTGTCGCCGTTGGGATCGGTGACGAAGGCGATCTGTGTGCCGTCCGGGCTGAAGGCCGGCGACCAGTTGCCCACCGGCGCGCTGGTCTGGGTCAGCTGCGTCACGCCTGAGCCGTCGCGGTTCATCACGTAGATCTCGTAGTTGCCGTCCCGGTTCGAGGAGAAGGCGATCTTCTTGGCGTCGTGACTGAAGGCGGGATGCCTGTCCTCGGCCGTGCTCAGGTTCGTCAGGTTCGTCTGGTTCGCGCCGTTGGAGTACATCAGGTAGATCTCTTCGTTGAGGTTCCGCGTCGAGACGAAGGCGATCCACAGTCCGTCGGCGGACAGCGTGGGCATGAACTCATCGGAGGGGGCCGCCGTGGACGTCAGTTGCTGCTGCTTCGACCCATCGGGATTCATGATGAAGATCTCTTCATTGCCGTCCCGGTCGGACGTAAAGCCGATCTTCACGCCCGGATCGATGGGCCCGAACCAGCAGCCCACCCCGATCAGACCGCAACAGAGAATGGCAAGCGTGACGGACTGTCTCATGGCATTCTCCTTTTGCTCTTGTCCACTTATCGGGTGGTGGGCAGCGGCAGCTTGACCGGCGCACGTCGGCCGGGACAACGATCCGGCCCCTCGTGCGTTCCGGCCTGGTAGCCTAACTGCCGTCCCATCCGGCCAGGCGGGCCATCATCCACCAGAAGGCCTGGCCCTTGAGGTAGCAGTTGAAGCATGCCGAGTGGTCGCACTCGCCGCAGGTCGGACAGGTATGTGATGCGCACCAGGTGTCGCACCAGCCGCACGAATCGTCGGCCCAGGGGTAGTAGGTCCCGTCCGGGTCGTAGCTCTCGATGTCGGCGAAGTCGAACAGGATCTTGTTGTTCGTCTGACAGTAGTTCCTGATCTGATTGTTCCGGCGATACAGGTCGCCGTTCGGGCCCGTGCCGTCGAGGTGGCCGGTCATGTACACGAACGCGATGTTCGGATAGTCCTGCTCCAGCTGGTTCATGGCGTTGAGGTAGGTGTTGATGTCCGCGGCACTGCTCACACTGGCGCCCCCACACCAGGACCACATGACCATGTTGATGTTGCTGCCGGCCCGGTTGAGCACGTTTCTCGTCGTGTCGACCCAGCTCGTGTCGCCATATTCGCCCAGGTCCTGCGACTCCTCCTCGACGTCGAGCGTCCCGGTGCCCGTTCCGACCATGTCCATGCCGACCATGACCTGATTGCCGTGCGAGGTGTGGCCGTAGAAGACGTGGAACGAGGCCTTGGCCTGGGCGATCCACGCCAGGGGAACGTCACCGAAGGCGGCGGCCGCCAGGTGGTCGGCGACGACGCCGTCCGCCCAGTTGTTGGGATCGACCTGCGTCGGGTTGGGGGTATTCGGCAAGCTGTCGCACGCGTCGCCCACGCCGTCGTTGTCGTCATCCTCCTGATTGGGATTGTAGGTATACGGGCAGTTGTCCTGGTCGTCGGGAATCCCGTCGCCGTCGCTGTCCCATTCCCATTCCCCGCCGTTAGAGCAGCAACCGGCGACCGGCACCAGCACGAGACCGACGACCGCCAACCACACCAACAGCGTGCACAGCTCCCCAAGCCACTTCATTAGCGCGCCTCCTTGACCCGATGTTTCCCCGACGAGTGAATGGTGCCCGCGCCCCCGACGCGAACCGAATAGGCTCGCGCTACAGCTACCCCGCTACCATGAGGATGACACATCTGTCGAATAAAGCAAGCGGCGTTTCGCGTAGGCGCTTGCGTCAACGGGCGCCGCGTCCCTACCGACGGGCGACCTGACGGACGCGGAGCTGCGGCAGAAGGTTGACACCATCGATCGGCGGATAGTCGGCGAGACGATCCGAGACCTGCAGGACGTCCAGAATGGTCGGCATGACGTCGCAGGTCCGGGCCCGCTCGACCTTCCCCTTCACGGCGATGCCCGGACCGGCCCAGACCATCGGGACGAACATGTCGTCAGCAGTGATGGACCCGTGTCCGGCGTTCTCCCAATAAGAGAACCCCCATCCGCGGGACGCGAACAGCATGATCTCGCCCGCGCGGATCGAGTCGAACATGTCGCAGATCTGCCCGGGGATGTCCGGGGCGTCCGTGCCGAGCGTAGCCTCAAACCAGTCGTCAGCAGAGTGGTACCCGCCGTCCATCAGTCCTTTGCTGGCCCCGTGGGTGTGATACCCGAGCGGATCGGCGCCCTCGCGGAGGGCGTATTGATACGTCGCCGCCGTGCCCCAGCCCTTTCGGGTCACCGTCGCCACGCCGGCCGCGCCGTGGAGCGCCACTTTGTTGGGAGCGACTGGGACGGCGGCGATGAGGACGGCCGGCTGTCTGGCCAGCCACCGGGCCATGGCCTCCACCGTCGGTCCGGTCGGGTCTTGCCCCGCTTCCGCGGCGGTGAGGCTGTACGTCGTGGCGGCCTCGACGTTGACGGGGCGTTCCGGCCATCGCTCGGCGAAACGGAGGTAGACGGCGCACTTCCGCCCCGCGCCAGCCGTCGTCAACGTATCGAACTGATCCAGGTAACGCCGCCGCTCCTCGTAGTCGGTCGAAAGCTCCAGCCACGACCACCTGGGTGATCGCCTGCCGAACTGTCTGGTGAGTTCCTTGCCCACGTAGAACCGCCTGTCGCGGGCAATGGGCGTCATGCCGTGGTCGCTTACGAACACCAGCGTCGTCGTTTCCAAGAGGCCGGCGCGCTCCAGCCCGCCGCAGATCCGACCCACCTGCTGGTCGGCGTTCTGAACGGCGTACTTGTACCCCCAGTGACCGGGACCGTATCGGTGCCCGTACTCGTCGACGGCCGGGAGGTAGGCGTGAACGAAGCTGGGCCAGCAGCCCTGCGGATCGGCGCTCACCTCCTGCGCGACCTCCTCGAATCGCAACGGAATCAGCCGGTCCGTCCAATCGAGCAGACCCAGCCACCAGGTGATCGACGCCGTAATGTCGTTGTAGTACGTCCGCTTCACACCCCGCGTGAACGGCGACTGGATGCTCACCGTGTAGCGATCGGGCAGCAGCTCGTAGATCGTCGGACCGGTGGCGTCGTCATTGATGCGGCGGTACGACTCCCCGTATCGATAGTCCTGGTAGAACATCCGCTTGCGGTCGAACCACTTGTTGGCAATCACGCCGTGGTGTCCCGGGCGCCGCCCGGTCAGAAACGTGGCGGTGTTGGCATAGGTGATCGACGGCAGGCAGGAGACGGCGTTTTGGACCTCCGTGCCCCGATCGACGATGTACCGCTTGATATTGGGCAGCGAACCTTCAGCCACCCACTGGCGGAACAACGTCCGGTCCAGACCGTCGACGAAGAACAGGACGACCCGCGGGTTCGACCTGGCGACGTGATCCTGCACGCGCAGGTAGATCGGCCCGTTGCATCCGCAACAGGCAGCAATCACCAGGATGACCATCGCCCGTAGCAGTCTTGTCCCGTTGCTTACGTCAGCCAACTGATTCCCTCCCCGCCTGGCATGTCCGGCGGTGACTGGGCCCGCAGATCGTGCTGGTCGGGAATGACGAACGTCGATCACCGGGGGATGGTCCCAAGGTCATCCAGCAATGCTGGACCCTAGTCTCGGATTATAGGCGCG
>CAYMLO010000174.1:0-18839 GCA_964390905.1 uncultured Planctomycetales bacterium
TCATCCTGGCAATGGGCGACGGCAAGAAGACGGCTGCTGCGATCGATGAGTACCTCGGCAACGGCAGATAGTGTTGTTTGAATCGCCGGGGGTGGATTCGCAGGACCGGTAGCGGGAAAACATCCGACATGGGCCGCCGGCATTCCGGTAGGCTGTTATGTTTCGGTCGAAGCCGAATTCGGTGCTGGCGACGGAAGAGGTCGCCACCATCCTCGACTGCATAGCCGACGGCGTCTTCACCGTCGACCGAGGCTTCGTCATCACGAGCTTCAATCGAGCGGCGGAAGAGATCACGGGCTTTTCAGCCGCAGAGGCGATCGGGGAGAAGTGCCATAACATCTTTCGTGCCTCGGTCTGCCAGAACGAATGTCTGCTGGCCCAGGCCATTCGGACAGGACGCCCCGTGACCGGCCTTGAGCTCACCGTTCTCAACCGACAGAACAATGAAGTCCTGATCAGCGTCTCCAATGCCGTGCTCCGGGACCGAAAAGGGCAGCCCATTGGGGGTGTGGGCACGTTCCGCGATCTTACGGCGGTGGACGGCTTCCGTCGCGAGATCAGGCGTCGGTACTCGTTTCAGGACATGCTTGGCAAGAACAAACGGATGCAGGAGATCTTCGCGCTCATCCCCGACGTCGCCGCCAGCAGCGCAACGGTGTTGATCCGAGGCGAGACTGGCGCTGGCAAGGAGCCGCTTGCCCGGGCGATTCATGACCAGAGCCCACGAAGCGAAGGGGCGTTCGTCAAAGTGAATTGCGCCGCCTTGCCGGATTCCCTGCTCGAGTCAGAACTCTTCGGCCACGTCGCAGGTGCCTTCACGGATGCGCGAGCGGAACGCAAAGGACGCTTCGAGCTTGCCAACGGCGGCACGATCTTCCTGGACGAGATCGCCGACACGTCTCCAGCCATGCAGGCCAAGTTGCTGCGCGTCTTGCAGGAAGGCATGTTTGAACCCGTCGGTTCGAGTCGAACCCGTTCCACCGATGCACGCGTGATTGCAGCGACCCACAGCGATCTTGGGGAGCTGATTGCCAGGGGAAAATTCCGGAAGGATCTGTACTATCGGATCAACACAGTGGTGCTGGAGCTTCCTCCGCTTAGGGCACGACGTGAGGACATCCCATTGCTCGTCGAGCATTTCGTCGAGCGGTTCAACGGACTGACGGGCAAGCAGATTCGAACCGTTGCTCCAGAGGCAATGAGAGTTTTGATGGGTTACCCCTGGCCGGGAAACGTCCGCGAACTCGAGAACGCAGTCGAGCACGCCTTCATCCTCGTCAAGGGGTCGACCCTCGAGCTGGACCACTTGCCCGAGGAGCTGACGAGGGACGCCTACCACCGATCATCGCCGGAGCCGGCGCATTCGAGAGCCACGTTGAGCCTGGCGGATGCCGAGCGCAGAATCATCACAGCTGTTCTGAACCGTCACCGCTGGAACAGGGCAGATACGAGCCAGGAATTGGGGATCAGTCGTTCCACGCTATACCGCAAGATGCGCAAGCTGGGTATCCGCGCCTAGTCATTCATTATTGCACCAAAAGACGCCGAATCTGACCCTTCGGCTCGCAAGGCTTGGAGCCAGCAAGACTTACCGCTCCGGGATCCCGCCGGACGTGTCGTGATTGACACCGCGTGAAACACGCGGACCTGGGCCTTGTGATCTTAACTCCTTGGTATTCAACGGTCTTTGCATTCGGACAAGCTGGCACGGGGCCTGCCTGAGGTTACTACAGGCGGAGGCGTGAGGATGTACGTGGCAATACCTCTGTTTGGCGAGGAGGTATCCCCTCGCGTGGGTCCCCGGAACAGCTTCCTGATCGCCTCGATTGCGGAAGGGCGCATTTGCGACAGGCAGATCGTGGAGGCCAGGAACATAGCCTGGCCGCACTTGCCCGAGTTCCTCGTCTCGCTCGGGGTGACCAAGGTGGTTTGCGGCGGCATCGGACACGAACTCGAACAGGAGCTCGAGCGTCAAGGAATCGAGGTGGTTTGGGGCGTCATCGGACCTGCGTCTGATGCGTTGTCCGCCCTGGCCGAGGGCACCCTCCACAGCGATCAGTTCGTTCGACGGGGAGGTGGAAGTCGCAAGGACTCCTCTGCTCTCTAGGGGTCCGGGGTGTGGGCGTCGATCGGCCGGCGCCCGCACCTCCCGGCTAGGCCGCTCTGTCGCTGAGGGGAGGACGGCGCATTCACGACGGATGCGTAGGCGGACCGAGCATGATTGAGAAGCTTCTAACGCCCAGAACACTGGCCGTGGTAGGCGCCTCTCGAACTCCCGGCAAGATCGGCCACGAGGTAATCGCCAACCTCAAGGAAGGCGGTTTTCTTGGCAGAATCATCCCGGTGAATCCCATCGCCGACGAGATCTTGGGGCTGCCGTGCTGCAGGGACCTTGGGGTCTGTCAGAACGTCGTCGACCTGAGCGTGATTTCAGTCCCTGCGCAGTTCGTTGGCGGCGCGGTTGAAGGTTCGATCAAGGTTGGCGCGCGGGCCGTTGTGGTAATCTCGTCCGGGTTCAAGGAGACGGGCCCAGTCGGCGCCGCCCTGGAGCTGGAGATTGCAGAGGTCTGCAGCGCCAGCGCCGTCCGCCTGCTGGGACCGAACTGTCTCGGGCTGATCAATACGCAACACCACATGAATGCGTCCTTCGCTTCACAAATGCCCATGCCTGGCGGAATCTCCGTGATCTCTCAATCGGGCGCGTTGTGTACGGTCATTCTGGATTGGGCTGTTGAGCGACACGTGGGCTTGGCCAAGGTCGTCAGCATCGGCAACAAGGCCGACATCGACGAGACGGATCTGCTGGCGGCCTTGGCCGATGATCCTGATACTCAGGTCATCGTTGTTCACCTCGAGAGTATCGCTGCCTGCAGCAAGTTCATGAGGGTGATCGAGGCAGCGTCCTGCCGCAAACCGATCGTCTGTCTGAAGTCCGCGTCGACCGAAACAGGACAGAGGTCGGCATCGCTCCACACCGGTCGCCTGTGCGGGCCCGATCCGGCGTACCGGTCGGTCTTCAGACGCGCGGGCGTGGTCGAAGTGGATGACATCGAGTCTCTGTTTGATGTGGCGACCGCCCTGGCGACGCAGCCCCTGCCCAAAGGCGACCGGGTCGCCATCATCTCCAATGGAGGAGGCCCGGGCGCTCTGGCCGCCGACGCCGTGGAGCGATCAGGCATGAAAGTCGTTCCGCTAAGCAATGCCTGGAGCTGCGCTCTGAGGCAGAAAGGACCGCTGTCGAATGCCTGTGGGGGCACCATCAGCGTGCTGGGCGATTCAGATCCAGCCCAATACGTCCGAGCGCTTGACGCCGGGCAGAACGATGATTCCGTTGATTCCCTCATCCTGGTTCTCGCGCCGCAGGTCATGACACAGCCGGAGGAGACGATACGTGCAATCGCCGGTTCCTTCCGTGGGAAAAGCACCAAACCAGTCTTGACGAGCTGTATCTGTGGGCGAAACGCCGCGCCGGCAAGCCAGGAGCAGGAAGCCGAGGACCTCCCCATCTTCTCTTCGCCCGAGCGAGCGGCCGCGGCACTCCGGGGAATGTGGGCCTACGCCGCCTGGCGGTCCCGCCCTCCCCAGACCGCCAGGCGGTTTCCGGCAAGGGATCGGCATGTGGAGCGGATCATTGCCGCGCACCGCAGGAGAAACGGGATCTGGGTGGCAGAGCTCGAGGCCAAGGATATCCTGCGGGCATATGGCTTTGACGTGCCCGAAGGCCGTCGTGCCACCACCGCCGAGGAGATCCTCGAGGCGGCCGAGCAGATTGGATACCCCGTTGCGATGAAGATCATCTCGCCGGACGCGAACCGCAAATCGGATGTCGGCGGGGTACGTCTGAACCTTAGCGATCCTGACGCGGTCTTGGACGCCTACGACGTCGTGATGTCGCGCGTTCGGCGGAAGCTTCCCTGGGCGCGAATCGACGGCGTCTATGTCGAGACAATGGGAACACCCGGTCGAGAAGTCAGGATCATCCTGACGCGCGATCCTCATCTGGGTCCGGTGCTTACGTTGGGCACCGGTCCGAAGACTCCCGAGGGGATCGAGTGTACGGGGCCGATCTTGGCACCGACCACGGATGAAGAGGCCCTCGAGATGCTGACGGGAACGCAACCTGTGGCCCTGTTCGGAAACGCGCGCGAACCATCGAAGGTGGATCTCGCTGCGCTGGCGTTGGATATGCAGCGACTGACGCAATTGGCCACGGAGTTCCCTCAGATCAGCGAGTTGTGGATCGACCCTCTCATCGTCCACGAAAGGGGAAACGGTACCTTTGTGGCGGACGCGCGAATGACGCTGTCGGACGTGACGAGGAACCGGATCGCCGACGAGGCCCGTTTGAACTGAGTACCCCGAGCCGTTCGGTTGCTGACTCGCCGTGGCGGCCCTTGGCCTGATCGATGACGCGAAACCAGCCATCTGAGCCGTTGTCAGGATGTTGGCAGCGGCCCGACAGAGAGAAGAAGGAGTCGTGAATGAGCACAACATCTCCAAACGGAACCTGCACCTGCGGCGCTGAGGCCTCAGAGGCCGAGCTTCTCGAGCGACTGGATGAGGTGATCAACGAATACGCCGGCAAGCCGGAATCGTTAATCCCGGTGCTGCAGATCGCCCAAGGCATCTTCGGCTACCTCCCCGAGGCCGCCCTCAAGCGGATCTGCATCGCTCTGGACAAGCCATACAGCGAGGTAGCCGGCGTCGTCGGGTTCTACGCGTTCTTCTCGACGGTGCCGCGGGGCAAGCACGTCGTCCGGGTGTGTTTGGGGACGGCCTGCTACGTTCGAGGCGGCAAGCGCGTCCTTGATGCCATCAAGAACCGGCTTGAGATCGACGTCGGGCAGACGACGCCGGACAGGATGTTCACGCTGGAGGTCGCCCGCTGCTTTGGGGCCTGCGCACTAGCACCGACCATCTGTGTCGACGAACAGGTCTTCAAGCGCGTGCGCCCGCTGAAGGTCGGCGACATCCTCGATCAGTACTACAACCATCAGCCCGCGACGGAGTGACACACATGGAGAAAGCAATGGAAACCCGCCGGCAAGTTGAGGTGGCCAAGATCCGAGGTCTGGACGACCTTCGGAGAATCAAGGATCTCGTCCAGGCAGAGATGCCCCCTCGTCGTGTGATGATGTGTTTTGGCACAGGTTGTATCTCCTCCGGATCGGCCGACGTCAAAGAGGCGCTGATCGCGGAGCTGAACCGGCACGGCTTGAGCCGCGACGTCGGGGTGGTGGAGACCGGGTGCAATGGCTTTTGCGCGCTGGGGCCGATCCTGGTAATCCATCCGGGCGGCTTCTTTTACCACGGGGTGGCTCCTGAGGACGTGCCTGAACTCGTCGAGCAGCACTTCGTGAAGGACAACCCGGTCGAGCGGTTGATGTACCACCATCCCGTCACGCAGAAGATCGTTCCGCTGGCCAAGGATATTCCGTTCTTCGCACGTCAGTCCGTTCGGGTCTTGCGCAACAAGGGG
Organism: uncultured Planctomycetales bacterium; assembly: GCA_964390905.1. Lineage (GTDB taxonomy): Bacteria > Planctomycetota > Phycisphaerae > UBA1845 > JAFGLZ01 > JAFGLZ01. Next base: position 5,480 of record CAYMLO010000174.1, read on the forward strand.
CGGATCGCAGCGGAGAAGATCGAGGAGTACATTGCCCAGGACGGCTACGCGGCGCTTGTCCGCGCCCTGACGGAGATGACGCCTGAAGGCATCATCGAGGAGGTCAAGCAATCCGGCCTTCGGGGACGAGGTGGCGCGGGCTTCCCCACGGGGGTGAAGTGGAAGCTCTGCCGAAAGGCCAAGGGTGAAAGGAAATACATTCTGTGCAACGCCGATGAGGGCGATCCGGGCGCGTTCATGGATCGCAGCGTCCTGGAGGCCGATCCGCACGCCGTGTTGGAAGGCATGATCATTGGCGCTCGGGCCATCGGCGCCGACACCGGCTACATCTATTGCCGTGCGGAATACCCGCTCGCGTTGAAGCGTCTGGACGTGGCCATACGCGCATGCCGCGAACGAGGCCTGCTCGGCGAGCGGATTCTCGGAACGGATTTCTCGTTCGACATCCACGTCTCGCAAGGCTCGGGCGCGTTCGTCTGCGGCGAAGAAACGGCACTGATGCGTTCGATTGAGGGCCGTCGCGGGGAGCCGCGTCCTCGCCCGCCGTTCCCGGCTCACAAGGGCCTGTGGGACAAGCCATCTGTTCTCAACAACGTCGAGACGTTCGCGAACGTGCCCTTGATCATTCACCACGGTGCAGCGTGGTACCGCTCCGTGGGAACGGACAAGAGCCCGGGGACCAAGATCTTCGCCCTGACGGGCAAGGTTAACAACGTCGGCCTGGTCGAGGTCCCGATGGGGATCACGCTCGGTGAGATCGTGTACGACGTCGGCGGGGGCATCCCTGACGGCAAGAAGTTCAAGGGCGCTCAGATCGGCGGCCCGTCGGGCGGCTGCATCCCGAAGGAACACCTCAACGTCCCGATCGATTATGAGTCGCTGACGGAACTCGGCGCCATCATGGGGTCCGGCGGCCTGATCGTCATGGACGAGGATACGTGCATGGTGGACATGGCGCGCTTCTTCCTCGACTTCATCTGTGACGAATCGTGTGGAAAGTGTGCGCCCTGCCGCATCGGCACCAAGCGAATGCTGGAGATCCTGACCCGGATCTGCGAGGGCAACGGAGAAGAAGGGGACATCGAGCGATTGGAGGATCTGGGCGCCAAGATCAAGGATACGGCCCTGTGCGGACTAGGACAGACCGCGCCCAATCCGGTGTTGTCCACCATCAGGTACTTCCGGGACGAATACGAGGCCCACATCCGGCAGAAGTACTGCCCTGCCGGCGTTTGTCCGACCATCGTCCGCGCTCCGTGCCAGAACGAGTGCCCCGCAGGCGTGGATGTGCCGGGGTACATCTCTCTGATCGGTGAGAAGCGCTTCGCCGAGGCGTTGCGGTGGCACCGCAACCGCAACCCCTTCGCCGCAGTGTGTGCGCACGTATGCCTGCACACCTGCCAGAACAAGTGCCGACGAACCACCCTCGATGGCGAGCCTGTCGCCATCCGCAGCTTGAAGCGGTTCATGATCGACCAAGAGGTCACGACCCAGCTGCCCGAAGTCCGCGAAAACGCGGCGAACGCCCAACGGAGCATCGCCATCGTCGGAGGGGGGCCAGCGGGGCTGTCGTGTGCCTACTTCCTCGCTCGGCTGGGCTATCACCCAAAGGTCTTCGAAGCGGAATCCCGGCCTGGCGGCATGCTCTTTCAAGCGATTCCCCCGTTCCGTCTCCGACGCGAGATCATCGCGGTCGAGGTGCGGATGATTGAACGCATGGGCGTTGACATCGAGACCGGCGTCCGCCTGGGCAAGGATTTCACGCTGCAATCCCTTCGAGACCAGGGGCATGAGGCCGTCTTTCTGGGCGTGGGCGCCCCCCGAGGCGCATCGCTAGGCATTCCCGGAGAGGACGCAGATGGCGTGACGGATGCGCTGGGGTTCCTTCGCGCATACAACATTCGAGGGTCGGTCCCGGTGGGCAAGGACATCGTCGTGATCGGGGGCGGCAACACCGCCATCGATGCGGCCCGTACGGCGATTCGACTCGGCGCCGAAACGGTGACCGTCCTGTACCGGCGCACCCGTGAGGAGTTCCCGGCCAACCCGGAAGAAGTCGATGAGGGGGAGCGGGAAGGGGTGATTCTCCGGTACCTGATCGCACCGGTGGAGATGATCACCAAGAACGGCCGTGTTGCCGGCGTCAGGTGCCACCAGATGCGGCTGGGTGCCTTTGACCGCTCAGGTCGGCGGAGGCCTGAGCCGACCGAGGAGGCCGATCTGGCGGTCAACGCCGACCAGGTCATTGTGGCGATCGGCCAAGTCCTCAATCCCAGTGAGCTCTTGAACGGGCTCGAGCTCAAGCTCACGAGGAGCAACTACATCCAGGCCGATCCTATGACCATGCAGACCTCTGTGGATTGGATCTTCGCTGGGGGCGATGCCGTCCTCGGGCCGTCGTCCGTGGCCCGGGCGATCGGCACAGGCGAGAAGGCGGCAGCTGGCATCGATGAATACCTCACCGGCGAGAATCACGCGTTCTGGCGGGAGGACAAGCCGGTGGATACGTTCTTCGATCCTGAGGCCGACCCGGTGCCCTATCCGAAGGCCAAGAAGCGCCTGATCCCCGTGGACAAGCGAAGACACAACTTCGACGTGGTCGAGCTGCCCTTTACCGAAAGCGTAGCGCTGCGCGAGGCCAAACGGTGCTTGCGATGCGACTACCGTGGAAAGAGCTGACAACAAAGGAGACGGTTTTGTAATGCCAACCCTAACCGTTGATAACACAGACGTCACAGTCCCCGAGGGGACGACGCTCCTGAATGCCGCGCGACAAGTCGGCATCCGTATTCCCACGCTGTGCCACCTTGAAGGACTTCAGGCGATCGGCGCGTGTCGCGTGTGCCTGGTCGAAGTCGAAGGGGCAAGGACACTCGTCGCCTCCTGCGTCACGCCGGCCGCTGACGGGATGAAGGTCCACACAAACACCCGTCGGGTGCGCGATGCACGTCGGACGGTCGTCGATTTGCTGTTATCCGCCCACGATGGTGATTGTCAAACCTGCGATCGGAACGACGACTGCGAGCTTCAGGCCATCGCACGCGAGCTTGGCATCCGGGAGGTCACCTACACCGGAGAGAAGGCCCGGAAAGTGGTGGACGACAGCACGCCTGCGCTCGTGCGGGACAGCGCAAAGTGCATCCACTGTCGCCGCTGCGTCGCGGTGTGCGGCGAGGTCCAGGGCGTAGGCGCGCTGTTTCCGCAGAATCGCGGCTTCGAAACCGTCATAGGCCCGGCGTTCTGCAACGACCTCGAAAACGTCGTTTGCGTGCAGTGCGGCCAATGCGCAGCCGTCTGCCCGGTCTGCGCCATCAGCGAGAAGGACCAAATCGAGGAGGTATGGGCAGCGCTGGATGATCCCGACAAACATGTAGTGGTTCAGACTGCCCCCGCGATCCGGGCGGCCATCGGTGAATGCTTCGGCTATCCGCCGGGCACGGCGGTTACGGGCAAGATGCTGTCAGCCCTTCGCCGGCTCGGTTTCGATGCTGTCTTCGACACGGAGTTCAGTGCGGACTTGACGATCATGGAGGAAGGAACAGAACTCCTGACGCGTTTGAGAAGGGCGCTAGTGCAGCAGGAAGAGGTCGCGCTCCCACAGTTCACCAGCTGCTGCCCGGCCTGGATCAAGTACGCCGAGCACTTCTACCCGGAACTGCTGCCGAACATCTCGACGTGCAAATCGCCGCAGCAGATGTTTGGCCCTATTGCCAAGACGTACTATGCCGAGAAGATCGGCAAGGCCCCTGAGGCCATCTTCGTTGTTTCGATCATGCCGTGCACGGCCAAGAAATTCGAACATCAGCGTGCGGAGATGGCCGACAGCGGAATGCGGGACGTCGACGTGGTGCTGACCACGCGCGAATTGGGCCGCATGATCAAACAGGCCGGCATCGAGTTCGCCTCCCTGCCTGACGACAAGGCGGATCCACCCCTTGGTATGGCAACAGGCGCCGCGGATATCTTCGCCAACACCGGCGGCGTGATGGAAGCGGCGCTTAGAACGGCCTATGAGATCGTCACGGGCAGACCTTTTCCCTTCGAGGATCTCCACGTCAAGCCGATCGCCGGTCTCGATGGGATCAAGGAGGCAACGGTCGATATCGCACAGGCCGTTCCCGAATGGGCCTTTCTCGAGGGGGCGACGCTTCGGGTGGCCGTTGCCCACGGCCTGGGCAACGCCCGCAAGGTGATCGACCGCATCAAGAGCGGTGAAGCTGAGTATCACTTCGTGGAGGTCATGGCCTGTCCGGGAGGCTGTATTGGCGGGGGCGGTCAGCCGCGGATGACCTCCGACGACGTGCGCAGGGCGAGGATCGAGGCCATCTACAAGGAGGATGAGCGAAAACAACTGCGGAAGTCGCACGAGAACCCTGAAATCATTCAGATCTACGAGGAGTTCCTCAAGGAGCCGCTCGGCGAGAAGTCGCATCATCTTCTTCACACCCACTATCGACCCAGGAGCAGGGTGTAGGCCGAAGGTGAGATCGGCATCCTCATCGGACGCCCTGGAGAACCGTGATGGCGGGCGAGCCCGCCCGAAAGCATGGGCCAGTCGTCATGCTCGGCCTGAATGAGTTAGAGCACGCACGTGACGAGAGAACAGATACTAGGTTGGCTCCACGAGCGCAGCCAGGAGCGATTGGCCGAGTTGTGGCAGGCGGCCGACCGCGTGCGCCGTGAAGGTGTCGGAGACGCCGTACACCTACGCGGTCTGCTCGAGATTTCCAGCTACTGCGTCCGCCGCTGTTGGTACTGCGGCTTGCGCCGACCCAACCGGCGAGCCGTCCGGTATCGCATGACCGAATCAGAGTCGATGGCCGCCGTGCGGCACGCGCTGGCATTGGGCTACGGCACGGTGGTGATCCAGTCCGGCGAAGATTACGGGCTCTCCAGAGAGTGGGTGGCCAGGCTCGTATCGCGGATCAAGCGCGAAACGCCGCTGGCGGTCACGCTGAGCCTCGGCGAGCGTCCCGATGAGGATCTGGTCGCTTGGCGTCAGGCCGGCGCGGATCGCTATCTCCTTCGGTTTGAGGCCTCCAACCGAGAGCTGTACAACCGGATCCACCCCGCCTTGCCAGGCAGAACGTCCGATCGCGTCGCTATGCTTCGCCGGCTGCGAGAACTCGACTACGAGACTGGCGGCGGGGGGATGGTAGGGATCCCGGGCCAAACCTACGACGATCTTGCCGACGACATCGAGCTCTACCGTCACCTCGACCTCGACATGATCGGAATCGGGCCTTACCTTCCGCACCCCGATACCCCGCTTGCACGCGGGAGGCGGCTTCTGTCAGCGCCGCCGGACAAGCAGGTGCCCAACACCGAGCTGATGACCCACAAGGTATTGGCGCTGGGCCGGCTGGTCTGTCCGCTGGCCAATATCCCCAGCACCACGGCTCTGGCGACCTTGAACGGTGACAACGGCAGGGAGTTGGCATGGATGCGTGGCGCGAACGTCGTCATGCCCAACATCACGCCGATGGCCTATCGGTCCATGTACGAGATCTATCCGTCCAAGGCCTGCATGAAGGAGGCACCAGACCGGTTTTGCGATCATCTGCGAGAACAGATTCACGCCATGCGGAGGACCGTCGGTATCGGCCGCGGCGATTCGCCCAGGCGGCTGTTGGCATTACAAACGCGACCCTTGGCCGTGTAAGGAGAGATGGCAATGCCTATCGTAGCGTCAAGAACGCTCTCCGAACGTGCCACCGACTTCATCGATGACGCGTACCTTGAGTGTTTGCTCCGCGAGTCGGAGCCAGAGGCCAGCGAGATTCGCGAGCTCATCGGCAAGAGCCTGTCCAAAGAGGCACTCAGCGTCGAGGAAGCCGCCAAGCTCCTGGCGACCGACGATCCGGAGCTGATCGAGGAAATCTTCGAGGGCGCGCGCCGGCTGAAACGCGAGGTCTACGGCAATCGGATCGTCCTGTTCGCCCCGTTGTACATCGGCAACAAATGCATCAACGACTGCCGGTACTGCGGCTTCAAGCGAAGCAACCCCGATGCGATCCGTCGTACGCTGAGCCAAGAGGAGATCCGCGACCAGGTCAAGGCCCTCGAGGCGAAGGGACATAAACGTCTGATTCTGGTTTTCGGCACACATCCGGACTATGACGCCGACTTCATCGCCCGCTGCGTTCGGACTGTCTACGGAACGCGCGCGGGCCACGGTGAGATCCGGCGAGTCAATATCAACGCCCCTCCGATGGACCACGACGGCTACCGAAGGATCAAGGAGGCCGGCATCGGCACCTATCAGATCTTCCAGGAGACGTACCACCATGAGACCTACGCGAGGATGCACCCCGCCGGGACGCGCAAGGGAAACTACATATACCGCCTGGACGGCCTGAACCGGGCCATGGAAGCGGGTTGCGATGACGTCGGCATCGGGGCGCTGTTCGGCCTGTACGACTGGCGGTTCGAGGTCCTCGGGTTGGTGTCCCATGCGTTGCATTTTCAGAAATGCTACGACGTGGGCCCGCACACCATCAGCTTCCCGCGCCTTCGCCCAACCATGGGCTTCAGACACGATGAGCAGTACCTGGTGAGCGACCTGGAGCTGAAGCGGATTATCGCCACCTTGCGGCTGGCCGTGCCCTACACCGGGCTGATCCTGACCGCGCGCGAACGGCCCGACGTCCGTCGGGCGGCGATGGCGTTCGGCGTCTCGCAAATCGATGCCGGTAGCCGCATCGAGATTGGTGGCTATACCGAGGCCGGAGACGCCCAGTGCCTCGAGCGCGAACAGTTCTCGCTCGGCGACATCCGATCGCTCGATGAGGTAATGCGAGAACTGATCGAGAACGACCACATTCCGAGCTTCTGCACTGCATGCTACCGTCTGGGGCGAACAGGTGAACACTTCATGGAATTCGCCATTCCCGGCTTCATCCAGCGATTCTGCACGCCGAATGCGCTGACGACGCTCATGGAGTATCTGGTGGATTACGCCTCGGCCGAAACGCGTTCCGCCGGCGAAGCACGGGTCCAGGAAGCACTCGACAAGATGGAAACTGGCCCGGTAAAGCGCCAGCTCATCGACCGACTGCGTAGGATCCGGGAATCGGACGAACGGGACTTGTACTTCTAATTGGGCGCCACGAGGTGAGTCTTCGAACTGAACATGATCTGCTCGGCGAATGGCAGGTGCCGTCCACGGCCCTATATGGCGTCCACACCGCCAGGGCGATTGACAACTTCCCACTGTCTGGCCGGCCGGTGCATCGCTCGCTAGTCCAGGCATATGGTGCGGTCAAGCTGGCGTGCGCACGGACGAATCACGAGCTCGGCCGTTGGGATGAGCGGGTATTCGCCGCCATTGAGCAGGCCTGCTGCGAGATGATGGAGGGCTTGCTCGACGAGCACATCAAGGTGGACGCGCTTCAGGGCGGCGCCGGTACCTCCACGAACATGAACGTCAACGAAGTCCTGACCAACCGGGCGCTTCAGCTTCTCGCCCGGCCTCTCGGCGACTACACGACGTTGTCCCCAACGGATGACCTGAACCTGCACCAGTCCACCAACGACACCTACCCCACGGCCCTGAAGGTGGCCGCGATCAGGCAACTTCGCACGCTAGAGCGCGACGTCGTGGCCTTGCTGGAAGCCTTCCAGGCGAAGGAGAAGGAGTTTGCCGGCGTCGTCAAGATCGGGCGGACCGAATTGCAGGACGCCGTGCTGACCACACTCGGCCGGGAGATGTCCGCCTACGCCGAAGCCTTCGCCCGGGACCGCTGGCGGATCTACAAGTGCGAGGAACGGCTGCGGGTGGTAAACCTGGGAGGCACGGCCGTCGGCACGGGTCTTGGGGCGCCGCGGCAATTCATCTTTCGGGCGGTCGAGCATCTGCGAGACATCACGGGGTTGGGCCTGGCGCGGGCGGAGAACCTGATCGACGCCACACAGAACGCCGACGTGTTCGTGGAGGTCAGTGGCATCTTGAAGGCGCTGGCCTGCAATCTGATGAAGATTGCCACGGATCTGCGCCTCCTGTCCTCCGGCCCGGACGGCGGGATGGACGAGATCAGCCTGCCCGCCCGGCAATCCGGCAGCAGCATCATGCCCGGCAAGGTCAACCCCGTCATCCCCGAAGCCGTTTCGCAGACCGCCATCGTCGTGATGGGCTACGACCAGATCATCGCCCAGGCGGCTGGCAGCGGGAACCTGGAACTCAACCAGTTCCTCCCGCTCATCGCCGATTCTCTCCTGGGCAGCCTCGAGGTCTTGACGAACGCCTGTTCGATCTTTCGTAGGCACTGCGTGGAAGGCATCAAGGCCAACGAGGCACGTTGTGCGCGGCACGTCGAGCAGGCGACTGCGTCGCTGACCGCATTGGTCGAGCAGCTCGGGTACGACACCGCCACGGAGATCGCCGAGGCCTCCGCCATGAATGGCAAGACCGTCCGTCAGATCGTGATCGAGCGCGCTTTCCTGACGCCGGAGCAGTTCGACCAGCTCACGAGCCCGGAGCGCGTCACGCAGCTGGGTTCGCGGAACGGGGGGATGACGTTGTGAGAGGCACGCCGAGGGGATTTCGCCTGCACATCGGTCTTTTCGGACGGCGAAACGTGGGCAAGAGCTCCCTGCTGAACGCGATGACTCGCCAGACGGTCTCGATCGTCTCCGACGTGGCCGGCACGACGACCGATCCGGTCGAAAAGCCCATGGAGCTGCTTCCCATCGGACCTGTGTTGTTCATCGACACCGCCGGAATCGACGATGTCGGCGCACTGGGGAACATGCGCGTCGAGCGCACGCAGCAGGTCTTCGACCGGACCGACTTGGCCGTCCTTGTCGTTGCATGCGGTCATTGGGGCGAATTCGAGGAGGGCATCCTCCGCGAATGCCGGCGACGCGAGATCCCTATCATCGCCCTGTTCAACAAGTGCGACATCCAACGACCGCCCACGGTCCTCGAGCAGCGCCTCAAGTCCGACAGAATCCCACTGGTGTGCACGGTCGCGACACGAGGGGAAGGGATCCTGGACCTGCGCGAGGCCTTGATCCGAACGGCCCCCGACGAGCTCATCAACACGCCTCACGTCATCGGCGATCTGGTGCCGCCCGGCGAGTTGGTCGTGTTGGTCGTACCGATCGACCTGGAGGCTCCCAAGGGCCGGTTGATTCAGCCGCAGGTCATGGCCATTCGCGACCTGCTCGACGTGGACGCTTACTGCATGGTGGTCAAGGAGAGGGAGCTCCGAGACGCCCTCGATCGGCTCAACAAGCCGCCCGCCTTGGTTGTCACCGACTCTCAGTGCTTTCTCAAGGTGGCCGGTGATACACCCAACGATGTTCCCATGACCTCGTTTAGCATCCTCTTCGCCCGTTTCAAGGGGGACCTTGCCGAACTTGTCCGCGGGGCGCTAGCCGTCGAGGGCCTTCGGCCTGGAGATCACGTCCTGATGGCCGAGGCGTGCTCGCATCATCCCATCGGCGATGACATCGGCCGGGTCAAGATCCCTCGCTGGTTGAGGCAGTACGTCGGGGGGAACCTCGAGTTCACACACGTCCAGGGGCACGACTTCCCCCAGGACCTGTCGCCCTACAGGCTGGTCGTGCATTGCGGCGCGTGCATGTGGAACCGGCGGGAAATGCTCACGCGGATCCTCCACTGCCGCCAGCAACGAGTGCCTATCGCCAACTATGGCACGACCATCGCCAATTCGCTCGGCATCCTCCAGCGCGCCCTGGCGCCCTTTCCCGCTGCGGCGGAGGCCTACCGTCAGCTCCGCGGTGAAGTGCAAGCCAACACCGCCTGATGCTTGGTTGTCATTTCGGCTTCGGCAATCTCGCTTGTCTGCCTGCGAACTCGCGCGAGGTGCCATTGGGGTCCTCGCTCCCGGCGAATCTTGGGAGACAACCCTCGACGGCAGACAACACCCCCAAGCGGTCTTTCTTGCTGGTGCCATATTGGCGACTGGGGGAGTACCTCGTCACCGAGGCAGCTAGCTGCGCCTGCAGAGTGAACTGCTGCCAAATGAGCGGATCGATCGTCGTGGCCAGTGAGGATTGCGGCCAGTGCACAAGACCGAAGACGGCGACGGCGCCGGTCGCCAATCTGGAAACGCTTGACGTGGCCGTGATTCACCTCCAATCTTGAATCCTGCAGACCGTCAGCGGCCTGGTAGGTCTGCTTCCTCGCCTCTGGTCCCACATCCTCCAGTCGCAAGTGACGTCCACCGTCACGTCTTGCTTGCCAGTCAACGCGTGCCGCACGACGCAATGGCACGGGGCCTCTGCTTCTTGCCCCTGCTGAGTCAGCACGTCTTGCGACTAGGTCCCAGGCGCTTCGAAGGACAACCCAGGCCCGCTCGTATCGCCGTCCGCCGTTGCGCCCGACGGTGTATCCTCATGTGGACAGCCACAACCGGCCTCCTCCTGTCCCGTCTGAGCCATCCGCCGCCCCCCATTTGCCCCACGGTGCTCTTGCCACCATTGGAGGGCCGCACCAGCGCCCAGAAAGCCGAAAGCGCCGAGCAGCATCCCCACCGCCTTCCCATGCCGCCAGCCCTGAACCGTTTGACTCGCCTCGACAAGACCGATCGTCACGGACGGAGCTATCGCCATGCCCACCAGCCAGCGACGGTGTACGATCAGCGCTGCGAGCAGCAGGATGACCGACAGGAACACTGCGTTCGGGTAGACCGGATGAACCACGTACGCCCAGATCCCCTTCGTCAACCAGCTCGGCAGTTCCTCCGGCACGGGCAGCCACCCAAACGCAAGCGTGTACAGAACTGCCAGCCCCATCGCCATCCAGGCCGCCGTATGCCCCCGGCCACGTGCATGGGCGAGACAGATCGCGACCACGCCCGCCGCGAAGAAGATCGGGGAGTAGTACCACTGGACCCAACCCACGAAGAGGCCGTACATGACGGCGTACAGCTGGACCGACGCCAACGTTCCTAGGATCCCCAAGATCCACCACGGCACGTACCAGAATCCCAGCGGTCCCGGGGCTTTTGACCAGCCCCTTCTCGCCTGCCAACCTACGACCGGCAAGTGTGCTACGATGACTGCCGCGATTCCCCAACAGACGAGGTAAGCCACAGCGTGCTGAGCTGATCGGTGCTCTGCGAACAGCTTCACGAGTGGCGCCGCTCCCGCCAACACGACGAGCCACAGACAGACGAGGCCGACCATCATCGGCGATAAGGACAACCCCAGCCATCTCTTCGCGGCGATAAGCCTGATGCCCGACGCCAGGACTGCGATCAAGGACAGCCAGTACGCTGCCACGACGCCGTTGGCATGCACCTCGTTTAGGGCACAGAACAGCAGCCCGGTCAAGACGGTGGCAAAGACACCAGATCTCGCGGCGTCTGGGATCAACCGGTGTCGAACCTGCCATCGGGCCAGTGCAAGTACAAACCAGACGTACAGCTCGAATGTCGCCAGCGTCAGGTAGACATGCCACAGCTCCCCACACCTTCGGTCCAAGGGGTTTATGAGCACCCACACAGCTCCCAGAAACAGAAGTAGACTGGCCCAGTAGAGCAAGCCAGCGAACTGGTGGGCAACTGGAACTGCTGTGAATCTTGCCTTGATCATTTCCGTTACTCCTCCCGGCGGAGCCAAGAAGGCCCCCGACCTGTCCGGTTCGTTCTACAGGCGGAGTCGGTGCGTCGCTGCACCAACTCACACAGACGCCTCATAGGGCCTGCAGGAACAGCCGCCAAGCTACTGGGCAGCAGCACAACGCCCTTGGGGCGCAGATCCCCCGCAGCTGGAGCTGGTCCGCTCAACAGCCCTCTCGACGCCCGCGCCGCATATGTAAAGAGGAGCTGCGGAAGTGCGCGCCCTCAGGTCGCCGCCGAATGACATGGCCTCTGGTCAGACGGCCCGACCCGTCCGCAACGAAGTCCTCCTCAGGACGCGCATCTAGGACTACCAGGTAGGCCGTGTGTGGACGAGATCTGGGCAGGAACGAAGGAGAAGTTGGTAAATGATAGAATAATGCCCAGCGTGGACTGCTACGAACAGCCAGCTGCCCGATCGTCGGCTCCTCACAAAGGCCCCAGCAGCTCCTATAACTCTCTCTACCAAAGTCTAGCACCCCTTTTCAGCGTGTCAAAGAATCCGAGCGATTTCGCAGACAATGTTCTGTCGAATGTTAGCACGCGCTTACGCGTGATTCAGTTGAGGAATCCGATTGGCTGGGTTGGTGTCGTGGAGCTGGGCGCCAAGCCGGCTCTCGAGGACCCACATGTTGTGCCGGTTATCGCGGCGCGGCCGCTACAGGACCTCCTCCGTGTCAACCACGACGGGGATTCGGCGGGAGCGTGAAGGTCTTCGGCGAAGACGGCTACGACAGCGCGAGGAAGCGTTTCGAGGGAGGTAGACGCCAGCCTGAGACATCAGTTCGTCCGTGGTGAACCCCGAGGTCCGGGGAACTGGTTTGCGGACAGGTCACGCGTTGCACGTGGCAAACCCCCGCAGCTACAATACGGGCGAAGCCCCAGACCATTACGTAGCAGGTACTCAAGGAGAAGCAATCATGACGCGGACAACCATCGTATCAACAGCCCTTCTTGCCGCCTCTGTCCTTGCGGTAGCCCCCAGCGCGCTAGCCGGTTCCGACAAGCCGGTGATCAAGGAATGGTCACAACTGGAGAAGAACGACAAGGGCAGGAAGGTCAAGGTCTACTACATGACCATCGACGGCGTCATGGTCCACGAAACCGACCCCGCCAAACAACCGCCACCCCCAATCATCAAGCCGGGGACCTGCAGCACGCAGGATCGGCCCGGCACGGCGCCTTCCGACGCCGTGGTGCTCTTTGACGGCAAGGACTTGAAGCACTGGACCTCAACGCGCGAAGGCCAACCAACCAAGTGGATTGTCAAGAACGGAGCCATGATGCCCACCAGACGTTCCGGCATGATCAGGAGCAAGCAGGAGTTCGGTTCGTGTCAGCTACACGTTGAGTGGGCCACGCCCGCCGAGGTCAAGGGCGACGGACAAGGCCGCGGCAACAGCGGCGTGTTCCTCATGGGGGTCTACGAAGTACAGATACTCGATTCGTACGGCAACACCACGTATCCTGACGGCCAGGCCGGTGCGCTCTACGGCCGCAAGGTCCCGCTCGTCAACGGGTGCCGCAAGCCCGGCGAATGGCAGAGCTTCGACATCATCTTCCACCGTCCCGTCTTCGACGGAAACAAGGTGGTCAAGCGCGCGACCTTCACGGTGTTCCACAACGGCGTGCTCATCCACGATCACTACGAACTCACTGGCGGAACCGGTTGGAAGGGCCCCCATGCAGTGACGTCTTACAGGCCCCATGGCGACAAGGGCCCGATCGAGCTTCAGGACCACGGCAACCCCGTCCTGTTCCGCAACATCTGG
>CAYMLO010000175.1:0-18731 GCA_964390905.1 uncultured Planctomycetales bacterium
GGCAAACTACCGCCATTGCCTGCACAACTTGTTGCAGACGGCTGAAGAGTTACCCCTACTACAAGCGCTGGGCAGGCATACGTCTGTCTGTCGGGGATTCTGCCAAGCTTCTCGCCCGATGGCTGGCAACGCCTGCTGCGGCGCCCCTCCGATTGGCCGGTATTCTGTGGCTTCGGGATGCAGCAACGAATGCCCAGGACTGCTGGTGGAGAGCGGAAGGACTCGCAGACGGCATCGCGAATCTGCTTGACGCATGCTGGTGTGAACATAGACCTCAGTTGTCGAATCACCGAGATGCCGATCGGGCCTTCAAACAACTGGCCAAGATGCTCGTCGATAGGCACCATCCACTTGCGATGGATCTCCAAGACCGCATCGCGCGCGGCAAATGACAATACGCCGCACGAACAAGGTGAGGCGGCAGATCCGACCGGGCCTGTCGTACCCTATCGGTGACACCAAACCTTTATATCCCAGGCCCCTCACAGGTCTCTCGAGGTGATATCAATGGGCAGAGGAAGGCCGGCGAAGTGCATCTACTGCGGCTCAGCCAGATCAATTCGAAAGGGCGTGAGAAGGACGAAGGGACTCGGTGAACGGCGGATCCGCCTGTGCAAGGACTGCGGTCGGAAGTTCACGCCGCGTCACCAGAAGGTAATCTCCGAGTGCGAGACGCTCCCGGGACCGGAGAACGATCGGGAGGCCTCGTCAGCGATGCAACCGCCGGACGAGCACCACGCATCCCCGGAACCGCAACCTGCGGACGATCTCCGGATCTCGGCGGAGCCGCAACGCAAGGGTGAAGGAGATGGACCCCAGGGCGAACACGATACATCCTTTGAACCACAACCATCCGACGCAGTCGACGCGAGCGATCAACCGTGAATGGATGATCGCCGCCGGGTCTCAGGTACAGGCCGCCAGCCACAACCTTTGGCAACACGTCCGCAGCTACTACGCGGAACTGTTGGGTCTCGACCTCAACTTCATATCCGATGAGGACGGACTCGATACTGAGTACTTCCGTCAACGGATGGCCGAGGCACGACGGCGCGAGAAGCAACGACGGATGCGGCGGATCGCCGAGTTGTTGGCCTCGCGGTCCGGCGACCTTGTGATCGATCAGACCGTGTGCTTGGAGGCGGTTCCGGGCCTCACCGAGGCCTTAGACGGGTTCGTGGGCACCGCGTTTCCAGTGGAGATGCTGCGGCGCTTCGCAGGACGGTCCGATTTTGACCTAGATCGGTATCAGTGCCACATCATGGCCCATGTAGGCGCCTTCCGCACCGATTTCGATGCCATACCCGCCCTGATCGACGTAATCCGGAGGGACAGGATCTTCCGCTTCATCGCGGTGATCTTTCTGGCCCATGCCGGCCGCATCGAGCTGTGGCAGGACGGCGACCGCATCTGCCTGAGAAAACATGAGACTTACGAACAAGGACAAGGAATTCCTCGATCAACTGAGGAAGCTGCTTGAACAGCGAGACCTGGAGGTGACCCTGAAGATCGAGGGTCGCGCCCGGATGGTGCTCCGCGGTCAATACGGCGACAAGCTGGGCCGACATCTGCGCCTGAGCCGCCAGGGCGTCTACTGGCGGTTCGACCACATCTTCAATCAGATCTACGTTTCGGCCTACGAAACGATCTACTGGCTGGAAAGCACGTTCGGGACGTCACTGCGGGAGTACGCCTTGTCAATCACACGAGAACGGATCGCGCTTCGCAATAAGGCACTCGAAACGGGCTTTCAAGATGCCGATCAGCTGCCGTCTCGACGGTAACGCGGTCCCACGGCGCCCCAATCGCGCGCCCCCAAACTGTCAAGGGATTCGCCAGACGCTTGCGACCCCCTATACCTATGTATAGAGGGCACCGGATCCCCTCGATTTGCCCGTCACACTGCCCTGATGAACATGGATCGACCGGTTTGACCCGGTTTCCGGTGCATGGCCATTTCACGGCCAAGCGGCATGCAGGATTTTAACATCACCAATCCGACAGGCCTCGCCGCGGTGGGCCTATTCACATTCAAAACCCCACCCTCAAGATGACATCCACAAGAATCGAGTTCGCCTTCAACAAGATCTCGCGGATCAGCGACCTGTCCGACCTGGCCGAGATGCTGTTCCCCGGCAACCGGAATCAGCAGCATGCCTTCCTGGTGATCTGGATTTCGCTCAAATGGCGGGCCGACAACATAGTGCCTAACCTTAGCGAGGCTGTCGGCGAGCACGGAGTCTCGCGCCGCACGTTTGAGCGCGTCCGGGCCAAGATGCGGCGGATGGGCTTGATCGACCACGTCTCGCGATTCAGCACCAGGCACGGCGGCCGCGAGGGCTGGGTGCTATCGAGCCGGCTTGAGCGAGCTCTCGACCAGTTGGCGGATAAGGTCGCCGGTCTCATGGATGCATCAGCCCAAGCGAGGGATAAGGACGTCCTGTTGTTGCAGCTGGCTGATGCAAGGCGTGGTGATTCTCATGGCAGGCCAGTAACGCCGTGAGAAGGCCGTGGGCCCCGAGTGAATTGCGACGGTGTGCAGTTGCCGGGGCGAGCCTCTGTTCCCGAAGGAACAGCTCACCCATGCTGGTTTGTTCTGAGGGTTAGGGAGTGGTAGCGTGGTGGGGCTCTTGAAGGTTGGCATTCATGCCGTCATATCCAGGCCCGCCCGATTGCGGCACAACCCCCAGGGGCTTGATTGGGGGAAGCACCGCGTGATCCGTCACTCCTCGATAGAATCGAGCAGTCGCGTCAAGGTAACGCGTGGGACCCGCCTGAGGAGATCTCGAAGATCCTCCTCGCTCATCGAGGAAAGCCGTTCTTCCAAGGTCCCGTCTTCGTCCATGCCTTTGGAGGTCCGGCGCTCCTTCGTAACTGCCTTGCGCACGACAACCCACCTGGATTCGTATCGATCAAGCTCCCCTCGGTCTCGTACGACCGTCTCCAAGAGCTCCGTCAGGGCGTCGCTGAAGCCGCGATCGCCGTCATACCCGAAGATGTGAGCGTGCTCATGCAGGAACACCGCCAGTGCCTCCGGAAAGTCGGCGAGGAATACGTGCTCGGCCAGGAGGACCTCGCGAGAGCGGTATCCGCGGTCACGCTTCAGTTGCCCAAGGACGGTTTCGGTCTTAGCCACCGTGTAGGTTGTATGCCGGTTGTCGAAGACGCCCATGAGAGCCGGCGCAAGCTCTCGCACAATCTCGATCATGACCTGGATGCTGCTGGTTTCTGCCGGTGTTGAGCGCCGGCTGTTCTTGCTGACCGATTCCCGCTTAGCCTTTTCTTCCAGATCCTCGACGTGGCGTTTGGCGGAGGGTACGCCAAATTTCTCGAAGTAGCCCGGAAGCTTCTGTCGGCCCTCCTGCTGCCACTCCCTTTCGAGGCGATCGTACCTGAGCTGCTGTGAAGGATCACGCGAGCTAGATCGCGCAAAGTAGCTGTCGCCGAAGATGCTCTGAGCCGTGGCTTTGTCGAAGAGGGTGCCTTCCCAACGGGCCGTGTTCGCGATCGCATGAAGCAGGGGGTGTCCCGCTAGCCAGCAGGAACGCGCAGCCTCGACGACTATCCTCTGTCCGTCTCTGGCGTACTTCAAGCCGCTTCGCGCGAAGATGCCGTAGAATTTCTCCATCAGCTTCTCACCGAAAGCCTTGCGGTCGCGGTCATTCTTGATCAGGTTCTCGATGGTCTTGAACTCACGCCTGATGACCAGCACCAGCGGGATGTTTGGGACCTCGCCCCGTTTGAGGTTGCGGTAGAATATGTGGCCCTTGTTGTCGGTCGACTCGTAGATACAGAATTCCCCCTCGCCGACAGGCCAGAGCTTCTCGCCGAACAACGGATTGTCATCGTACAGGAAGTGGCTGAGGCCCTTCTTCAAGGCCTCGACCATCTTCCGTGAGCAGCCTGTGAGAATCAGCTGTGTTCCCTCGACAACATCGTCGCGGACGAAGAAGTCGTACACGAGCGGAAAGAGCTGCGTATCCTGAACGGGCTCATTCGCGATGCGCATGCACACCACCTGCGTGCCGGATAGGGCGACGGGGGTAACATGGTGATCTCTCAGCAGGCAGGTGGACGCAACCTTGAAACCCTCACCATATTGGCCGACGTCTTCCGAGCCCTTCTCGCTTCCAAGGAAGAAGAGGCGCTCAAGGTTATAGGTGGTCGGAGCTGACACGGTTACCACGCGGCCGTTGTGGGCAACTTGGATCTCGCCCACTCGGTCCTTGTTGGCATCATAGAAGTTCTGCATGATGTCGCGAGCAATCATGTCCTCATCCCAGGCGACTCCCCAGGCCGTCGTTACCGAGCTGGTCTTCGTCTTCTGGTGACGCAGAGTACTGCCAAGCTTGAGCTGCTGGAGGATGTCGAGGCTCTGTTCCGGACTCATGGGATCATCCGTCTTCGCGTTTGGACGAGTTCGTCGGCGCTCGGATCGCCCTGCACCATGCTCCGATTTTGTGAGCAAGCCGACCAGCATGCTACCCCGCCACTATGCGCCAGACAACCGCGTATCGGCAGATACAGACCTGCAGCCGCTAGGCGCCGTTGCCTTCCTAGACGGTCCCCGCGCTTGTGGGGTCCAAGCAGGTACCGACAAAGCGCAATCTTTATAACCTCAACCACAACTCCCTCCCCACATCCCACATAGGGATACCCAAATCTGACCTGTCACACCCGAAGCTGATTCGAAAGCGACGGCCTCGTGCCGAGAATCCATCGAATGTGCCCGGGAAGCTGCGGTCATACCGAGAAGCCGCCCGTCGAGGCGGAGACCGTGGTAGTGACAGCTTTTATTCTGCGTAGGCAGGCCCAATCCCGGGCGTGTCGGTGATCCGTGCGGACAAGTTCGAGTTCTGAAGAGAGGAGGTGCGCCGTGCGCATCAAGAAGTGGTTGTTGGTAATGGTCGTGGTGGCCGTGTTGGTCACCTCAAGGATCTACGAGATCGCCAGCTGGCTGCAGCGCTACGATCTGGTCTACAGCGCCCGCGAGTTCGAGCGGACGTATCTGACCGGAACGACAGTCGCGGTGCTGCTGGCCATGGTGATCTTGCTGCGGAGCGACGACCGCCGTTGGTTTCGCTAGGCTGGCGGAATCCGCGGAATACCGCTGTTTCTTGGCCTTACCTCTGAGATGGATGCTCCAAGCGAAGGAGGTGAGCAAACCATGGACTATTGTAATGGAGTGGTGACAGCCGTCCGCCAGTGCGGGGGCTGCGTAGAAGTCGAGGTGACGGGCGAGCGACCGGGCGTGTTCCTTGTTGATAACTCATGCTTCCGGATGATCCGGGATTGCGAGGGTGCCGATTGGATCGGTCGACCGGTCGAGTACCAGGACGCGCACATGCGGTTCCTGGACACGGCCGAAGCCCTCGCCGAAGCCGAAGACCTGTCTTTCCGCGATCCTCAGCTGACTCCCGCCCGCTTACCCAATCCCGCCTGAGCAACGATCCCCAATCTGCTGTTGAGTTGAAACGTGTTGTACCAAAGGTCGCGGGGATTCTGCGCGCGCAGACCGCGGCTGAGGCAAGCGACACCACGATCAGCGTGGCGTGGTGTCGCCTCTGAAGAACACCACGCGGAGGAACATGAAATGGAAACCATACAAGCAACCGTCAACCCAAGGCTGCTCACCAAGGCAAGCCGGCTGTTCACAGGCACGCTGCAGGGCCGAGTCATCGAGCTCCTGCAAAACGCCCGGCGCGCTGGCGCAACCAAGGTGGAGATCACCAACCAGGACGGCCTCGTGACCGTCCGCGACAACGGTCGAGGCATCGACGATTTCGCCAGGCTGCTCGATCTCGGTGGCTCGGGCTGGGATCAGGCCCGCGAGGCCAGCGAAGACCCGGCCGGCGTGGGCGTCTTCTGCCTGGCGCCGCGCGAGGTGCTGATCCGTTCGAACGGCAAGATGGCCACGATCTCGGGCGAGATGTGGACCGGTCAGCCCGTACCGGTCACCGACGACCCCGAACCAATCGAAGGCACGCTGCTGCGGTTCAAGGATGAGCTGTGGACGCATACGGACGTCGACGTTAACGCCGTCTTCTGCGGCATGGATGTGACGCTCGACGGCGAGGCCTGCCCGCGAGCGCCGTTCATCTCCGACGATGCGGCGTACTACCCGGAGCTCGGCTACCGCATCTGGGTCCGCCAGACCGACGACCTCGACCAATGGCACACCGCGAGCAAGCGGGGCAAGTACTACTACGCGAACGTCCTCGTGAACTTCCACGGCCAGGTCGTGACGTTCGATCACAGGCCCGTCGATGAGCACGGCCTCAACTTCCTGGTCGACCTGACCGGCGAGCCGACGGCCATCCGGCTGATGCTGCCAGCCCGGACGCGGCTCGTGGAGAACGACGCCTTCGAGCAACTCAAGCGGGCGTTGGAGCTGGAGGCCTACCGCTACCTCCAGAAACGCGGCCACCACCGACTGCCGTTCGCGCAGTACCAGCGGGCCAAGGAGTTGGGCATCGACCTGCCCGAGGCCGTGCCGACGTATCACGTTGGGCTGTTGACCGGCGAAACGCCCGAGCCGATCGAGGTGACGATGCCCAAGGATCTGTTGCTGGCCAAGTGCTACCAGCTGGAGCCCGAGAACAAGGATCTCGGCGAAGTCGACGAGGCCAATATCCACTTACTGGCCGCGCTCGGCAAGTTCGACGAGCCGTTTGTGCCCGTCGTCATCCAGCCGTGCTACGACGGGTACAGTTGGGCCAGGCTCCCGACGATCAACACCGCGCGTATCACCGCCGGCAAGGCCCTTCACGAAGACTGGATGGCCTCCGGCAAGCTGGTCTGCATGGACTCTCTGGGGATCAGCGTGGAGACCAGCGACGGCCGGACATGGCGCTCGCCCGTGTGCATGGCCATCCGGTCAATCGAATCCGACAAGCGGCGGTTCTGGGTCGACGAAGAGGTCCTGGTCACGCCGGCGGCCAAGGAACTCGACTACTGCGACATCTGGTACCACCTTGGCGGCTGGTACGAAGACGGCGATACGTTCGACACGCAACTCGCGGTCTTCAGCGAAGAGCTGGACCGGTTCTGGACCGCCCTGATCGGCCCGGACGAGAATCTGCGGAGGTCCATCCTCGGCCTGCTCGAATCTCTCCCCGACTGGAAGCACGTGAAAGCCGAAGCGTCCGGCACCGTTCGCCTCACATTCAACGACGGCTCGGAGAAGACCATCGAGCCGCCGCCTGTCCCATCGGCCTCGTAGCGAGGCTCGTCCCCAACACGAAGCACAGACGACCACACAGCCGTTCGGCCGGGCGGATTCCACGCGCGTGCGTGGACCCGGCCTGGGCGGCTGCCAACGAAAAGACGCACGAACCCAGATGGCACGCCCAACGCGTGAGGCGTGCCATCGCAGCGCGACCCGGAGGTAACGAACATGGCATGGAGACCAACACAGTATCTATTGGAAGGCGAGCTGGACAATACGCAGCCCGGCAAGGTCACGGGCTGGATGCGGTTCGCTGGGATGAATCGAAAGGTGACCTTTGACCTGAAGGGCAACTTCCACCGCGACATCCGCGGCGCGAAGATCCGCTTCAAGGGCAACGGCAACCATGACGACGTCAAAGCGTCAAGCTATATGGACGGCCTGGCCGATCGCCAGACCGGCAAGGTGGGTGACATCACCGCAGGGCTACCGCCACAGGATTATGTTTCATACCCCTACGTGGAGGCCTTCACTGACCAGAACGGCCGCATCGTGCTCGAGCTGGCGCCTGAGCAGATCGAGGTGATCGGTACGCCGATCCCGACGTGCGAGAGCGATCCCATCTCGCGCCAGGAGCAAGCCGCCAATATGGCCGAGTTCCTGGTGGGGCTGGCCACTGAGATTGGCGTGCCAGCTGAACGTGCTGTTTGCGTTGGGGGCCACGACCCGGCGCCCGCTACGCCGAGAGACAATCCATCCCCCGGTCCGAAGGGCATGAAGCTGCTGACCAAGGCTAGCCGTAAGCAGCTTCCACCGCTGTACAGCCAGGATGGCAAGGGTGGTGAGGCCGTAGCGTACGTGAAGTTCTTCCTGGGGGGCTACACATGGTGGGCAACTGAGTTTGACGGCCAGGACACGTTCTTCGGCCTGGTCGAGGGTCACGAGAAGGAGCTTGGCTATTTCAGCTTGTCCGAGCTTCAGAGCGTTCGGGGCCCGATGGGCCTGCCGGCCGAGCGCGACCTGCACTTCCATCCCACCAAGCTGAGCGAAATCGCGCCGGAGCTGTTCGCGGCCAGACCGCAAAGCTCAGCCTGAGCCCGACGATCACACTCCCGGGTAGCCCAGAAGCCTAACTTCCTAAACCAACAACACAGGAGAACAGTGATGTCAGACCAACTGACGTGCCCGCTTTGCGGGCAGAAGGAGCAGTATGCGCTGATCCACCATCTGCGATCATCGCACAACGTCGCGCCGGAGGTCTTTCAGGCGCGATTCCCGGAACAGCCGCTGTGCAGCAATGGCTTCGGATCATTCCTGGCCGAGCGCCAGGTCGGTAAGCAGGGTGGTATCCTGCACTATCAGCTCGATGTTGCCGGCGCGCAGATGACGGCCCGCTACGGGATTGACCATCCACTCATTCCCGACCCGGACCCGACGTTTGTCTGGACCGATGCCTGCCGGGACGTGGCCGAGGCCATCGAGCACAACGAACGGGTCTTCCTGTACGGCCCGAGCGGCACCGGTAAGAGCTCGCTCGTAAGGCAGATTGCAGCGATGGTCCAACGGCCCGTGCGTCGCGTCTCACTCAACGGCGAAACGAGCGTAGCTGATTTCGTCGGCCACTGGACCGTCAGCGAAAGCAGGCAGACGGTCTTCGTCAAGGGCATCTTGCCCATGGCCATGGAGCATGGCCACATCCTTCAGTTGGATGAGTGCGACGCGATGCAGCCCGAGGTCGGCTTCGTTATCCAGCAGGTGCTCGAGCCCACCGGCCACCTGCTGCTGACCGATACCAGCGAGGACATCGCGCCACACGTGGATTTCCGGCTGGTGGCCACAGCCAACACACTGGGCTTCGGCTGTGACTCGGGCTTGTACGCCAGCGGCACAAACGTCCTGAACTTCAGTTGGATCGACCGCTGGGATGTTGTCGTGCACCTGGACTACTTGCCCGACAAGCAGGAGGTCGAGCTGCTTCACACACGGCATCCTTCGCTCAAGAAGGACCTGCTCAAGTGCATCGTCCAGGCAACCGGGGATCTGCGCAAGGCCCACGCTGAGGAGCAGCTCACCACGGTCGTCACAACCCGGCGCCTGCTGGCCCTGTGCGCCCGTTTGGAGCGAGGCAACGCGTTCGACCGGGCGTTGACCGTCTGCGTGCTCAACAAGGCGCCGCAGGAGGACGCCAAGGTCCTCAAGGAGACGTTCGAGCATCACGTGGGGCCGTTGGGGCAGAACGCCACGGCCTGAGAACCAAGCATGGCCATGTCCGCAGTATCCTCTACCGCGGGCATGGCCCTATGGGTTGCCAGTGGAGATACTGGCTCAGCGTCGTCGACGCGCTACTGCGAACACCCCCACCACACCCAGCATCATCGGCAGGAACGGCCCCATCCCCAGGCCGCACTTAAACCCCGTCGTGATCGTTTTGTCGGCGTCCATCGTGATGGTCAGCGGATTGGTGTAGATGTCGTTGGCTTCTACGTCGCCGGACCAACCCGTCCACAGCTTACCTTCTTCCGTCAGGATGGCCGTCAGCATGACCGTCGCGTTGGGCTCGTACCAAGGTAGATTCGGCTCGATCGTAACGTGACCCCATTCGGGGTGGGGGTGTACTAATACGGACAGAGCGGTCTTGCCTCGGACGACACGGAATCCGGGATCAGCGTCCTCGTATGGCGGCGGTCCGACATAGCCGCCAGCAGAAGCGTGAAGGTAGCTACCGTTGACTCCACCGTTATAGAACGAACCGCCGCGCCAGCCACGTATAGCATAATCGGGACCCATGGCCACAATGGATTCATTCCACTCCCATAGATTGCCGCCCTGGTCAAATGTCCCATAGGCGCTCGCCGAGTTCTCGAACTCGCCGACATTGGTCCGATAGTATGGACTGCCAAGCGTGTAGCCGCTGTTGTAGTAGTTGGCATGGTTGCCGGGGTCAGTGTAGTCGTCGCCCCCTACGTTGGAGGGAACTTCATCGCTTTGTGTCGGATAGTCCCAGTATCCGGCGTCGGTACCACCTCCCTTGTAATATGCGGCCTTGTACCACTCGTCCTCACTTGCGACTGCCCATGTCCAATTCGCGTTACGCTGGATATCCCGCCCATCTGTCCCGTTGTAGCCGTTGAGCGTATACGCGCCTGTCTCGGTGTCGCCGTCGCCCTGGCCGTTATTCAGCCAGTTAGCGAATCGGCACGCGTCCCAGTAGCTCACGTAGTTCACAGGGCGGTCGGCGTAGTTGGGTTCGACACAATATGTGTAGCCGTTGGGGTCGATGTTGGGGTCGCCGCTCCGCTGAATTGCGCACCCCATGGGGTTGTCAACCATATCGGTGTTGTAGAGACCGTACGGATCCGTCGCTGCCACGGCGTTGAGGAACGCGCAATATTGCCTGGCCGTCACCTCGTACTTCCCGATGTAGTACACGTAGTCCACCCCCCCGAACCCGTTCGGGTCATAGCGCGTGTCCGGCGCGTTCCCCGGGTCCCCCACGCGGACTGTTTCTATGTCCACGACATAATTCGGTTCATCGAACACTGCCGTGACCTCGCGGTCGGCGTTCATGATGATCGTGATGGGGTTGTTGCTGTCGTTGGGGAACGCGTAGTTGGCATCACCCGGGTGGTTCGGATCGTACACCTGCCAGTGTGAGAAGACGGCACCCACCGTGTCCTCAGCCGTGAGCGTTACGATGGTGTTCGGGTCGTACAGGGCCAGGTTCGGGTCTACGGTCACCTCGGCCCATGCAGGCTGAGTGTTCACGGTGAGCACATACCCGTTCGGTTCGTCAAACACCGCCAAGACTTCGCGGTCGGCGTTCATGATGATCGTGATGGGGTTGTTGGCGTCGTCGGGGAACGCGTAGTTGGCGTCACCCGGGTGGTTCGGGTCGTGGACCTGCCAGTGCGAGAACACGGCATTGGGCGCGTCCACGGCCGTGAGCGTTACGATGCTGTTCGGCTCGTACAGGGCCAGGTTCGGGTCCACGGTGACCTCGGCCCACGCAGGTTGGGTGTTCACGGTGAGCACATAGCTGTTGGGCTCGTCAAAGACGCCCAGGACTTCGCGGTCGGCGTTCATGAGGATCGTGATGGGGTTGTTGCTATCGTCGGGGAACGCGTAGTTGGCATCGCCGGGGTGGTTCGGATCGTAGACCTGCCAGTGCGAGAACACGGCACCCCCCGTGTCCTCAGCCGTGAGCGTTACGATGCTGTTCGGCTCGTACAGGGTCAGGTTCGGCTCCACCGTGACCTCGGCCCATGCAGGGTGGGTGTTCACGGTGAGCGTGTAGAGGGTCACAGGCGTGAATTCGATCTGCATATCAATACCGACGAAGTGGCCGTAACCCGTCTTGGATTCAATCTCGAACTTCAACACATCCCCCGTAGTTACTGCGATTCCATCGAGTGACATCCCTCCGAGGAGGTTTGTCTCGAACAAGGCGTTTGGGTCTAACCTGCCGATGCCAGATATCGAATCCCTCGCGGCGTAGGCGGTGTCATTGACCAGGATGCGCCACTCGTCGTCTCTTCCACCAGCATGATACGCATCCCAGGCCACCCCGCTGACGCTGATTGTCCCATCAGATGGGGCCGTCCAGGTCACAATGGAAGGCTCCTGTCCCGAGCTATCGCTGTGGAAGATCACGTCGCCCGGCTCCCAATCCGTCTCCGCCCAGCCCGCGGAGGTCACAGCCTTGCATATAGCTGGGGCTTGAGTGGCCGATTTGCACCAGAATGTCTCCCCCGGGACCATGCCCCATTGGTACTTGCGTTCGAGTAGAGGGTTGTCACCTTGGTTGTATGACCAAGCCCCATTAGGATTGTTGCTGTCGCTCCAATCAGCAGCGAGGTCATAGGTCACTTGGCCATCTGCTACGGCTGTCAACAGCGTCATAAGCACTAAGCAAGGCAGGCTGTGTTTCACCATCATTAGACCTCCAGTCAGTTCCGCTTTCCGTCGTGCTCTGTCAGATCTGCCCTTGAAATGCGGTTCTCCTGGGAGCCACGCCGCAGGACCAGGCGCTCACCACGGGCTGTACGAGCGGCAGAGTGGCGTAGGATGTGCTTATCGTCAGCGCTTGCCGAATGCCCGGTGGGGATCGTCTCGATGTTCCTGCTGAGTGCCGGTGGGGACATCTCCGTCAGCGCAACGGCAACCTGCCTAGCCTCCACGTTCATCGCTCGCCTCCCGTCCACCAGGTGATTCACTCGCGCACCGACGAATCCCCTCGACGCTTGCGTCACGAACTCCAATAGTACCCCACAACGGTCGATTCGGGAAGGTGGGCGCCTATGATTTGACTCAGCCGTCCTATCCCTTGTGGCGGCGGCTACTTGCCGGGGCAGCGTGCGAAAGCCCCTCCCTGAATCCGAAACCTAGCGCCATCCCCGCGATCAGCGATGCCGCGGGCATGGCCCTTTTTCCATGCGCATCGCAAAGGAGCATTGAGATGTCTCTCAACCTATTCGAAGGCCAGCTCCAACGGCTGGCCAGGACGCTGACAGAACAGTTCGGCGTTGATGTCGTTTGCCAGGGCGAGAACGCCTACACGAACGGCAAGGTCATCGTGCTGCCATCCCTACCGGAGCCGATGAGCGATCCGCTCGAGCGAATGGTCGTCGGCTTCCTGGACCACGAGATGGGCCACGTGGCCTTCTCGGACTTCCACGTAGCTGGTGCGTTCGCGCAGCAGCATCCCGGCTACGAGGGCATGCTGAATGTTGTTGAGGACGCGCGGGTCGAGCGCGAGGCCATGCGGAAGTGGCCGGGCGTCCGAGCGAACCTCGATGCGATGTTCAAACAGATCCGCGGCCGGATCGAGGAGCTGCTGTTGCAGCGGACCGAGTTCGACCGCTTCTGCACGGCCGTGTATCTACGGCTGTCGCATCACAACGACATGATGGGCCTC
Organism: uncultured Planctomycetales bacterium; assembly: GCA_964390905.1. Taxonomy (GTDB): domain Bacteria; phylum Planctomycetota; class Phycisphaerae; order UBA1845; family JAFGLZ01; genus JAFGLZ01. The sequence goes on from CAYMLO010000175.1 coordinate 13,083, forward strand.
AAGCCGTTGGTCGCAGGCTACGGCGACCTGTTGGACGAGTTCCCCGATGTCAGGACGTCGCAGGACTCGGCCGAGCTGGCTGAACGGGTCCTGGCCAGGTGGTTGCAGCAGAATCCACCGGCGCAGGCGTCGACGGCCTCTTCGTCAGGCGGACAATCGGACGATTCCTCGGGTACCGACGGAAGAGGCGGTCAGAGTGGTGATGGTGACTCGCCAGTGGATGCAGACGGCCAGGATGACGGTTCCGCACCCGGGGCCGATCCAAAGGATGAGACAAGCGGCGAGAGCCCTGGCGAATCTCAAGCAGAGGCCGAAGGTGAAGCCGCAGCCGGTACCTCAGGTGATACCGAGGACGGGTCCGACCAAGAGACCACCGACCAGGCCGCAAGCCGCCCCGCCACCCCATCCGCCGGCGGCATCGGAGCCAATACACTCCTTGGCGAGGCCTTGACTGAGGCGATCGGCGAGATCGCCGCAAGGGCCTCGGGCGACTATCGCGTCTTCACGAAGCAGCATGACCGGATCGGCATCGTTCCCGTGGCCGGCGAGCCGCAGGTCAAGGAGCTGCTCGAAACCGGCAAGGACGAGGTCAGGCGCTTGCGTCGTGGCCTGGCCAATGTGCTCCGATCGGCCGAGAAGCGATGGTGGCGCGAGGACCAGACCCGAGGGGCCCTGTCGCCTCGCACGCTGCATCGGCTCTGCACGGACCGGTCCGAGCTGAACGTCTTCCGCACACGGTCGATGGTGCAGGGCCAATCGACGGCCGTCAGCATCGTCCTGGATGCGTCCGGCAGCATGACGACGCGGAAGATGGTCGTGGTGCGTGAGGCTACGCGCGTGCTGCTGGAGGCGCTGGCGGATCTCAAGATCCCTACCGAGGCCTTCACGTTCACAACCGGCAACGCGTGCTGCCTCAATGATGCTACCGAAGCGACAGGCGAGGACATGACCACGCTGCAGCAGCGGTTCGCACGGTTCGCGAACCTCGAGATCGGCCTGATCAAGCAGTTTTCCGAGCCGGTGCGGGTTGCGCTGAGCCGGTTGCCGTCGATCAAGGGCACGGGCCTGACGCCGCTCGGTGAGGCCATGCAGATCGGCGCGATGCGGCTGCTGCCGAGGCCCGAGACCCGCAAGGTCATGCTCGTCCTGACCGACGGCAGACCCGGGTGCGAGGGCAGCGAGGAGGCGGCCATGGCCCATACCCGGCGCGTGGCCGGGATGATCGCGTCGGCGGGCGTCGAGCTGATCGGTGTGGGCGTTCAGGATGAGGCGTTGGGCGAGATCGTGGCGGACACGATCTTCGTGAATGAGCTCAAGGACCTGCCGGCCCAGCTGTGCAAGCTGCTGGGGCGCACATTGAAGAAAGGACTGGTGCGTCATGTTGGATAAGCGAACCACAGAGATGTTGGATGTGGCGAATCAACTCAGCGAGGAGGACCTGGATTACATCCGGTCAACGGCGTGCGTGGTCGTCGAGGAATGCGAAGACACGCCCGTGGATGATCAGCGGGACGATGCGTCGGTGACGATTGACGATGAGCCCTCCGTTGCGACTGGGGACGAATCCGGGGAAGCCCCGGCACGCCGACCCAGCGATGGCCCCCGTACGTTTGACCCCTCCCGAGGCGAGCGCGAGCGGCAACGCACGCGCGAGTCCAAGATCGCCACCGAGTGCGTTGGCCAGAAGCGAGCGAAGCACGAGTGGTGGCCGGTCGGCACCCAGCTCCAGGGCAAGATCATGGGCGAGGTGTTCACAGCCCTGGTGGTCGAGAACACCCAGGTCAAATCCGGCCGGAGCCTATTGATTACCTCAGGCCCGGCCAACGGCAAGGTCTGCATCACACCGACCCGAGCCGCACTGGAGGCAACCGAAGCCTACCGCCAAGCCAACAACCTCGGCCGAGGTGGTGGCGTCACGAATGGTTGGGACTTCTGGGAACCCATCGCTTCGTAGCGTCTTCTCTTCTTTCTTTCTCGCGTCCCCTCCGTGGGGCGCGACCATCGGCCGGTAGCGAGAGCTATGTCCTCATCTCTCAACTCTCTTCCCCATTCCTCGACATCTCGTTCATCCATCGACGTTCGTAGGGCCAGACGAAGTCCTCGTACTTCACGATCTCCATCTCGCAGACACGGCCTCCCGGCTCGTGGGTGATTCCCCCGTCCTTGCCAGGTACTCGTCAAGCTTCGAGCGAAGCCATTTCACGAACTGGTCAACATCGCTCCCTTGTCGGCCTCCAACATGCAGGTCCGTTGGTTCATTGCTAGCCCAGAACTGATCGGGCGTTGGGAATCCTTCGGTCGTCCCCGCATATCTCGACGTTGCTTTGGAATCATACAAGCTGAACACCTCCCCCGCGTCACTCGTGAATACGTACATCCCCGTTATCTTCCTGTCGTAAGGTCTGAAACCCGGACCGAACAGGTCGCGAAGAACGCGTGGAGGACACATGATGACGGCTATGCAACTTGCCCCAGTTCGATCTGCCTTTGGAGTGAGCTTGAACATATGATCCTTCCTTCCCGTGTGACCGAGAGAGCTTTCGAATCGACTAGATCTCCTCACGCATCCTGCCTCGTTCATCTCCCGGACAGTGCGGTTGCTGTCTTCTCGGGAGGGTCATATCCGTCCGTCCTGCCCATCATGTCCCCCGAGTGCACAAGTGCACGGGCTACATGAACTCCTCCGCCCGCTTCTTTGTGTAGAACCAGTCCCTGCGGCTCCGTCCCGTTCCACGGATGTACTCAGCCACGTGCTGTTCGGGTTGTACGGACCGAAGGATCTCGGCGGCTGTGACGACATGTGGCGCGACACCGGCCTTTCGGAGTAGGTTCGTCCTCCAGTCCAGGTGAGGTGAGGCCTTCCACTCGACGGCCTGGGCGTATAGTCGCAGGCTGGGAACGATCAGCAACCGTCGGAAAGCATCGATGATCTCGTCGTCGTCGCCGAATTCAGCGATCTTGGCGAGGATCTCCTCGCGCGTGGGCTCGAACGAAATCGCGTCCGCGCGGTCCAGGATGGCCCGCACGTCGTCGTTCTCCGGGGCGTTTCGGTTGCAGATCAGCAGAACATGGGCAGAGGTTTCGAAGGCCTGTGCTCGCCCGTCAAGCTGCCGCGTGTTCGTACGCCACTGCACCCGCCGCGCGGGCCGGCTGTCGCAGAGGGCCTTGAGCAGTTCCACGGTGGTCTGGTCCTTCAACAAGGCCCCAACGTCATCGAAGACGATCGGCCAGTCCGGTTCATCGTGAACGGTCTTGAAGATCTCGAACGCCGAGCTGCGGCCCTTGAACAGGTGGTGTTCGGTTCCGTTCAGGGCCTGTTCGTAGGCGAAGCTCTTCCCGAGCCCCGGCGCCCCCACCACGGCAAGGAACCGAGTGTAGCCTTCCGCCCAGCTGCGAATGTGGTCTGCGAGGGCCTTGTAGGTGTCGACCGGTCTTAGCATGGGTCCTGCGTCTGCTTGCACTCTTGCACCCTCGGGCTGCGCGGATGACGCCCCACGAACGAAAAGTCAGCGCCATACTGTCCGTCTACAACGTGATGAAGTAAAACGTTGCCTCGAAACGCTTTCCCACTGTCACGGTGTCCCGATCAGATTCCCCTTGCAGCACTTAACCGGGAGGCCATGTCGTTCGCAGATCTCAAGGAACGGGCCGATGATCTCAGCATCCGCCACGTGCCCAGGCAGCCGCCAGCTCCCTCCGCGGAAGACGGGCTTGTCGGGAGCCGCGAGGGCCTGGTAAACGGCCTTCATCGCCTTCATGGTTGGATTCATCTTCCGACGCCTGGGCTGAACGATCTTGGCGGGCGAGTAGATGACATGATTCGCGCCGACATCCTTCGCCAGCACCACGAGGTTCTCCAGGTCGTCGAGCGTCTGGGCCTCCGTCAGGCCTAAGTCATCCAGCGACCGTGGGAACAGAGGGTCGATGCGCCAGGCAACAGGGATCCCGGCCTCGCGTAGGGCTCGGATGCCTTCGATCCGCTCCTTGATCGGCGGAGCGCCCGGATCGTAGACGGACCTGGCCGATTCCTGCCAGAATGCGACGCTCACCTCGATGATGAACGCCGGAAGGCCCTGCTCGTCGAACTTGTCGTGCATCGGATGATCGGACGGCAACCGGACCAGATCGTTGAGGAGATCGGCGTATCCGAGCTGAACGGCGAGCAGCGGGTTCTTGGTCAAGATCACCACCGTGGTAAACCGGTTGCGGTGGGCCAGGATCTGTTCAAGCGCATATCGCGTGTGGCCGAACGATTCTTCGAGAGGCTGAAGCGGATCGGTGCTGTTGGACAAGTGAACCGGAGCGGCCGGGACGTCGAACCGCTCCAGATCCACCATGTCCTTGTCGATCAGCCGTTCGAAATCCTTCTTGGTGTCGGCCTTGTCCGCCTGGTACCCCGCCGCGTAGCAGTAGATGCAACCGTGGGCACAGCCCGTATAGACGTTGATGCAGTACCGATGGCCGCTTGGGAACTCGTCCTGCGACGCAAACGGGCAATACCACTTGATCCCTCGCGGCCGGGTCGGTTCGAGAACGGCCTTGCTCGATCGATGCGGCAGGAAGTAGCGGGCCAGCGCGATCTGTTCCTCCGGGGAGCGATGATCCCAGACCGGCTTGAACTTCGGGTGCACCTTCGGTACAAGCGCCAGCGTTTCTTCGTCGTTGATGAGGTCGCGTGGCATCGGTTACCTCCAAGGTGGCCACATGACGTGGCGCAGGACCCGCTATCGACTCACGCAGGGATCTGCGCGGCATCCTCGGGAATGAACGGCCTGTCCTCGTCGATTTCTGAACCTAGCCCGTACTCCTCAATTCCTATACAGGTCACCGTATTGCCGACTACGTGACTAACCTTGGATACGATTCTGTCGTGCTTGAAGACATGTATCGACCTTGAGATCAGCCGGCCGTACTTCTCGTAGAGGTCTTTCTGAAACTCCACAACGTTATGGAGGAACCTCTGTGACGTCATTATCAACGCGAACGGAACTGGGACGCTGAGCAGTAGGGGCTCGTCCGACAACTCGGGTATGTTGCTTGAAAGGACCCTCTGCAGGTTCGGCGGCCAGTACAGCAAATGACCAAGGCTCTCAAACCGGCTGCCCGACGAGACGATGACGCCTGCGTTCGACAACTTCAAGACGCTCGTCTCCTGTTCAGTCTTGACGGTATTGTCGTATGCGATCCTCGTTACCTCCTCCTGCGTCGTGTTCCATGATTCGATGTCGCCCTGGTTCACGTATCGCACGGATGGCCCAAGGTCGATCATCAGGTACACCGCAAGATCAACGGTCACCGGCCAGGGAGGGGGCAGGTGCGACTCATCTCGCCCACCGTCTGCCAGCTCATACGTCTGAACAGGGCGTATTGCGAGGAACAGGTCCCCTCTTGCCGCGTCAAACGACATATTCTCGCCTTGCCCAGAGGCCCTTTGCCTCAGACCCTCAAGCCACCTGTTGATCAACTTGTCCGCTGGTTCAGGTTCATGCCGTACCATGCGGAACATGTTATCCAGATAGACTGTAATGGGATCCTTCGCGCCTCTGTGGACCACAAAACCAAAGCCCTTGGCCTGGATCTTGTGGTCAGGTAGCACTTGTTGCGCCTTTCGAATCATCTCTTTTCGAAACTTGCTTTGTTCTGGTGACA
>CAYMLO010000176.1:0-18233 GCA_964390905.1 uncultured Planctomycetales bacterium
GCGGCGGTCGAGCACGGGCTGCACCTCGCGGTCGAAGCTGAAGCCGCGGGTGGGCCCGTGCCAGGGCGCGATCGCCGCTGGCGGGTGCTTGAGCGCCTCGGCGAAGGTGTTGGGCGGCACGGTGTTCTGCCGCTCGTGGCAGCCGACGCACGAGAGCACCTCGCCGGGCATGGCCGTGAACCAGCTCCGCATGAGCTGCTGGGCCTTGCCCTCGGCGTCCAGCGGCTGCACGAAGATCGGCGTGTTGGCGGGCACGCGGAAGTAGGCCGAGCCATCGGGGTGGACGGGCACCGTGCCCAGGATCCGCTTGACGTCCCAGCCCCCTTCGTAGGACGAGGCGCGGGTGTCGCTGTTCCCGCCGTAGCGGTAGTGATGGGAGCCGATGCGGAGCGCCTTGATCGAGCCCCGGGGGTAGCCCTCCAGGCCGCCGCCCTCGTAGACGTTGGCCATGTACACCACGCCGTCCTTGCGCCGCGTGTCGACCTTCGAGGGCACGACGGGCGGGCGTGGGCGCGGCCGCAGGGGGGTGGGCATGGAGTAGCCGCCCATGAGCAGGGGGGTCATGTTGTCGAAGACGTCGACCAGGTAGATCCCCCAGGAGGAGTGGGGGGTGAGCCTGACCGTGGCGAGGAAGTACTTGCCCGCGCCGAGGTGCGTGCCCGGCTCGGCGAGCGGGTAGGGCGTGGCGAACCGCGGCCAGCTCTCGAGCACCAGCTCGTCCTTGATGATCGGCTCGACCTTGCGGGCGCGGCCCGGGATGCGCTGGACCACGCCGTCGGCCTCGTGGCGGCCCTTGGCGGGGTCGAGGAGCAGCAGCTCGCCCTGCCGCGCCACCCCGTGGTGGCCCGAGACCACGCACGAGATCCGCGTCGGGTGGCCCGGGATGGGCCGTGCCCAGTACATGGCGTTCGGCCAATACGAGTTGCTGCCGTAGTACTCCATCTGCTCGGTGCCGTCGGGGTTCATGTGGAACAGCAGCCGCGTGTTGGAGTGGGGCGTGTCGGTGTATTCCCAGCGGGTGTAGAGCACCCGGCCGTTGTGCAGCATCGTCGGACACCAGTTGTGATCCTGGTCGAAGCACAGCTGCCGCATCTTGCCCCCGTCCGGGTCCATCCGAAACAGGTTGGCCACGTAGCTGCTACCGTAGACGCAAGGCACGGCGTGCATCGGCGCGGTCGAGCCGAACATGATCCTGCCGTCGGGCAGGTAGCACGCGTCGTAGTTGTCGACGTCCTTCTCCTCGCCTGGGGTGACTTGGCGCAGGCCCCTGCCATCGACGCGGATCTCCCAGATCTGCCACCGTCCATGGGTGCCCGGCATCGAGAACAGCATCCTGTCGGCATCGAAGTGCAGATCAACGTCGCCGACGAACTTCGCGCCTTCTGGCTTGTACAGCATCCTCAACTTGCCTTCCGGATTCACCGGGGACAGCAGGGCGATCTCGTTGTCGTAGCCCGTGCTCGGCAGCGAACAGTTGCCCTGCCAGTTGGCCGGCAGCCCCAGCCGCGGGCTCTTGACGCTTCTGCGGACCACGAGCAGCTTGTCGAAATCGAGCAGCGGGTTGGCCAGCAGCGCCTCGCGCCGCAGCGTAAGGATCTGGTCCACCCGTTCCAGCACGGACGCATCGCCCCGCGCCAGTGCGTCCTCGAGCCCGGACAGCCCCTTCTCCAGAGCATCCAGACGCCCGAGGTACTGCTCGCCCTTGGGATATCGCTTCGGGAAGGCCCTGGCCAGATCCTGGATGGCCAGCCGCAGCGACTTCAGATTCGCCTTCTTCAGCAGTGCCCGGGCCTGTCGATATCGGTCTCGCACGACCGCCGCCTTCGCGTACAGCGTCAACCACCGCGCGTCGTCGGGCGAGGTCTTCGATGCCCGCAGCGCATCCAGCCCCGTGCGCAGATCCTTGCTCGCCGGCCCGATCTCATCGAGCGCCCCAACTGTCATCGCGATCTCGAGCTTCACGCTATCGCGCTTCGTGAACCACGCGAGGTGCCCCCCTGCCGAAGCGGCGTCCTGCCTCATCCTGTTCGCCTGGGTGGGGAAATCGTTCTCGATCTGACGCCATGCCCCCTCCGCCGCGTCCAGACGGTCGAGCGCCCTGAACTGCACGCTGCCGTTCTTGCCCGCCGCGATACCGATGCCGACCCAGGCCTCGAACCGCTTGTACTTGCCGTCGAGCCGGAAGGACAGTGCGCTGGGCGCATGGGCCCAGAAACCCCGTTTGAAAACCCTCCGGCCGATCTGGAGCGGCTTGCCCCGCTGGTCGCGGTGGTGCAGAAGGCGGCCCCAGCCGACCTTCACGGATTCGGGCTTGAGCTTCGTTAAGTCCGTGGCCTTGCCGTCCGCGCCGATCAACGTCGGCTCCGCCCAGATGGACTGATCGTAGTTGTAGGTGTCCGGACCGATCGTGACGACCAGCCACAGCGTCTCGATGCCCGACACGTCCAACGACACGCGTTGCGCCGCCTGCGCCCCGCGGATGACGCCGCTGACGAAGGGCTTGAACGTCGAGCCGTCCTTGGCTGTCAGCAACGCCTTGCGCGATGCCAGCATCGTCTCCGCCCAGGTAGGTTTCCTCACGTACGGGTTCGGCTCGCCGGCCAGCGACGACACGCAGGGCGTCGCCAGCACGCAGGCCAACACAAGACCCCTGTGGTATCCTGCAGTACATACCATGGGTGATCCCCGCGATGCCCTTCCCCAACCTCAGATCGCTGCTCCGGTGTGCCCCGTACGACGTGTCTCAGTATAACACGGCCGGAGCGTAGGCAGGGGTACCCCAAGTGTCAAGCAGCCACGTCCTGGCGACTCACAGGTTGCTCGGCAGCTTCTTGGGATGGGCCGACAGCTCGAGCAAGGCGTAGAGGAGGAAGCTGACGCCGTCGGTGGCCTCGTAGTAAGGTTTGGCGGGGTGGCCCTTCAGCCACCCGTTCTGGCTGAGCTTCGCCGCCGCTTCGTTGGCCAGCGCTCGGGCCGTCGACAGGTGGGCGGCCTCGCCGGTCGCATGGTGCAGGTGCAGGAAAAACGAGATCGCCCGGCCGTAGTTCTCGGCGTAGGTGCCGTTCGTGGTCTTGACCGCGGGCATCGCCTCGAGGATCTGCTTGCGCCATCGTCGGCCGACGGTGGGCGGCAGGTGGGCGCGGATGTTCTCGGCCCATTTGCCCGCCCCATCGAGCAGTTCGGCGTCGCCCGTCAGCTCGTACGCGTAGACGTACGTCTGGGCGGTCAGGATGGGGAACTCATAGGAGAACATCAGCGTCCGCCAGATCTCCACATGGCCCGTCGGCTTGTATGCGTCGTAGCCCGACGACGATCCCTGAGACATGATCGGCTTGCCGTCGAGCGTCAGCATGGCGTAGAACCGCCGCGCCTTGGCGTCCCAACCGTGCTTGACGTAGGCCTTGAGATACGTCAGCGCGACCTCCTTGAAGAACGCGTCGCCGGTCAGCTCATAGCACTTGAGCACCAGCGCGGCGTGCGGGCCGGGAATCGTCGTGAAGCAGTGGTGCGCGTCGTAGCGCCCCCCCGTCGATGGCGCGTCGGGCGTCAGCCCCGTCTGTGTGTTGCGGGCGTTCCAGTGTCGTCCCACGACGGTCTTGGCCCAGGCGAGGTGCTTGGGGTCCTTGGTCTTGGTGTACAGAAACGCGAAGGCGCAGGCGAACTCGCCGCCGGAGAAGGCGAAATCGCATCCTCGCTGGCGATCGTCGTGCCGGTTGTGCTCCCCGGTCTTGGGATCAACGATGTGGTACCGCCAGATACCCTCGATCTCCTGTCGGACGCGCTCGGGCGTCACCCGCCACATGCGCTCCCATTCGGCGAAGTGGACGAGGATCTCATGCGGCCCGTCGCCGTTGCCGTCGCCGCCACGACGGTCGTTGTAGGCGTCGTAGAAGATGTGCGACCCCCACGCCATCATGCCGTTGGGCTTGCGGGCGTGCTCGAAGGCGTAGCGAACGTAGTCGTCGGCGGCCTTGGCGTATCGGGAATCGTCGGTGATCTTGCTGAAGGCGTATAGCGTCCGCAGCAACGGCTGATCCGTCCACAGGTTGCTGCCGCCGGGGTTGCGCCGCTGGGGTCGGCCCTCGGCGCGGATCTGGCCGTCGAGCAGCTCGGGCGTCTGGGGTGAGGTGTTGGTCCGCACGTCGACGATGCTCATCAGCATCGGGGTCTTCACCTTCCCGTACCGATCGGTGCCGTGCCGGATCACGTTGTCGAGGCAGGACTGAACCGCCTGTCGCCAGACCACCGGCTGGTTCGCATCGTCCGCAGCCCCACCGGCTGCGATGAACGGCACGGTCATCATGGTCATCAGGATCATCGTCATTTCCCTCACCTGGTGAATGTGCATCTGACGGCCCCCAGAGGCAATCGAACGCCCGGGGGATACCCCGCCACGCTACCACCGACGCGGCAACCGTGCAAACGGCCCGGTCGTTTGTGGTGATGGGCCCGAACCGATACACTATCGCCCGCGCGGTATCCACAGCGGGAGACGACACATATGGACCTGACGTGGGTTGATCTGGCGGTGTTCCTGGGTTTCATGGGCACGGTCGTCGGCGTGTCGCTGTACGCGGGCCGACGGGAACGAACCTCGGAGGACTACTTCCTCGCCGGACGCCGCCTGACGTGGGGGCTGATCGGCTTCTCGCTGATCGCGTCGAACATCTCGACCGAACACTTCGTCGGCATGGCCGGTCGGGCGTTCACCCACGTCGGCCTGGCGATCGCCAGTTACGAATGGATGTCGGCCATCACGCTGGTCATCGTCGCCTGGTGGTTGCTGCCGAAGTTCCTCAAGGCGGGCATCTACACCATGCCCGAGTTCCTCGAGTACCGGTACGACGGCGCGACCCGAAGCATCATGGCGGCATACCTCATGGCGCTCTACGTCGTCGCGCTGTTGGCCACCGTGCTCTACAGCGGCTCGCGCGGGCTGGACGGCGTCTTCGGCTTCTCCGACATCCTGGTCGAAAACTACCACATGGCGCCGGAGGACGCCGTCTTCTGGGCCAACCTTGGGGGCGTCTGGTTCATCGGCATCATCGCGGCGATCTACACGATTTACGGCGGGCTCCGGGCCGTCGTCTGGTCCGACCTGCTTCAGGGCGGCGCGCTCGTGCTGGGCGGGGCGATCTGCCTCTTCTTCGGGCTCAAGCTGCTCGGCGGCGGGGAAGTGCTCGACGGTGGCGGCCTGACAGGCGGGAGCCTTCTCGACGGCTGGGAAACGCTCCGCGACAACGCCATCACCACCAACCCCGATACCGGCGAGACCTTCAACCGTCTCAGCGTAATCCGCCCCTGGAACGACCCGGAGGTCCCCTGGCTGGCCGTCTTCGTCGGCGGGCTGTGGATCCCCAACCTCTTCTACTGGGGCTTAAACCAGTTCATCACGCAGCGGACGCTGGGCGCCAAGAGCTTGGCTGAAGGACAGAAGGGCATCATGCTGGCGGCCGTCCTGAAGCTGGTCATCCCGTTCATCATCGTCATCCCGGGCGTGATCGCCTTCCAGGCCTTCGGCGACGCCATCCTCGACAAGGCGGGCGGCGACGCGTCCAAGGCTGGCGAGATCGCCTATCCCTACCTCATCACGCAGATCATGCCGCCGTTCCTCCGCGGCGTGATGTTGGCGGCGTTGGCCGGCGCCGTGATGAGCACGTTCAACTCCGGCATCAACTCGGCCTCGACCATCTTCACCATCGACATCTACAGGAAGTATATCCGTCCGCAGGCCGACGCGCGCCGCCAGGTCTTCGTCGGGCGGATCGCCACGGCCGTCATCGCCATCTTCGCCTGTCTGATCGCGCCGCTGCCCGGCCGGTTCGAGGGCGTCTTCAACTACATCCAGGAGATCTGGGGCTTCATCTCGCCCGGCATCGTCGCCGCGTTCCTGATGGGACTGCTCCTGCCCCGGGCACCAGCGGTCGCCGGCAGGACCGCGCTGATCCTCGGCCCCCTGCTCTATGCGGCCTCGCGCATCGGCAAGTGGATCATGGAAGGGGTCTACAACTACAAGCAGGAGACGCTCGAGGACGGCACGGTCCGCGTCATCAGCACGCTTGGCGACGGGGGCACGCAGGTGGTCGAGGGATTCGCCGCCCTCTACTATCGATTCTGCGCGATGGCATTCCTCCACCACATGGCGATCGTGTTCCTGATCCTGGCCGCCTACATGGTGATCGTGACACGGCTCAGACCACTGGCTGAGCCCGTCAAGATGCCAACGTCCAAGCTCGATACGACCGTCCACCCGTGGGTGTACGTCCTGGGGTGCGTGATCATCGCCATGACGGTCACGCTGTACGTCATCTTCCGGTAGTCCGTCTGACGGGGGGACCTCGATAAGGTGCGAACCATGATGAGCTCGGCGATTCTCATGCCCTTGGTCATGCTTCTGGCGGTGGTGTTCTTGTCGGCGTCGAGCACGTCGGCCCGGGCAAACGACTGGGAGAACCCGCAGATGATCGGGCGCAACAAGGAGCCCGGCCACTGCACGCTCGTGCCCTATGCCGATACGCGTAGCGCTGCGAAGGGCACGCGCGAGGCCTCGCCGTTCCACAAGTCGCTCAACGGCAAGTGGAAGTTCCATTGGGTCAGCAAGCCCGCCGACCGTCCGCGCGACTTCTACAAGCCCGACTACGACGTGAGCGGATGGAAGACCCTCCCTGTGCCAAGCAACTGGCAGCTCCACGGACACGGGCGACCCATCTACCTGAACGTCCGCTACCCGTTCAAGCCCAACCCGCCGCACATCCCGCACGACTACAACCCGGTCGGCTCCTACCGCACCGAGTTCGATGTGCCGGCGCGCTGGAAGGGACGCCAGGTCTTCCTCCACTTCGCCGGCGTCAAGAGCGCGTTCTACCTCTGGATCAACGGCAAGAAGGTCGGCTACAGCCAGGGCAGCATGACCCCCGCCGAGTTCAACGTCACCAAAGTCCTCCGCAAGGGCAAGAACATCCTGGCCGCCGAGGTCTATCGCTGGTCGGACGGCAGCTACCTCGAGTGCCAGGACATGTGGCGACTCAGCGGGATCTTCCGCGACGTGTCCCTGTTCTCCACGCCGACGGTGCACCTACGGGACTTCTTCGTCCGCGGCGACCTGGACGAGGCGTATCGCGACGCCGTGCTCGCGGTCACGGCGCTCGTTCGCAACTACGGCCAGAAGGCGGCCGCGGCACACAGCGTGGAGGTCACGCTGCTGGACGCCAAAGGCAAGCCCGTCGGCGCAGGCCCCCTGATGAGCGGCAAGCTCGACCGCATCACCGGAGGCAGCGACGGCACGATCGAGATGAAGGCAAAGATCACCAACCCCGCGAAGTGGTCGGCCGAGACGCCCCATCTGTACACCGCGACGCTGACGCTCAAGGACGCAGCCGGGAAGGTCGTCGAGGTCGAACGATGCAACGTCGGTTTTCGCAAGGTGGAGTTGAAGGACGGCCAGCTTCTCGTCAACGGGCGGGCCATCACCCTCAAGGGCGTCAACCGCCACGAGCACGACCCCGACCATGGCCGGGCGATCCCGCTCAGCCGGATGATCCAGGACGTCGAGTTGCTCAAGCGTAACAACATCAACGCCGTCCGGACCAGCCACTACGCCGATGATCCGAAGTGGTTCGACCTGTGCGACCGCTACGGCCTCTACCTGGTCGGCGAGGCCAACATCGAATCGCATGGTATGGGCTATCACCCCAAGCGGACGCTGGGGAACCGACCTGAGTGGAAGGAGGCGCACCTCGACCGGACGATCCGCATGGTCGAGCGGGACAAGAACCATCCATCCATCATCATCTGGTCGCTGGGCAACGAAGCCGGCGACGGCGTCAACTTCCAGGCCACCAGCGCCTGGATCAAGCAGCGTGACCCAACGCGGCTGGTTCACTACGAACGCGCGGGGACCAAGCCCCACACCGACATCGTCTGCCCGATGTATGCGCCCATCTCGTACCTCGTCCGCTATGCGACCAAGCCGCAGCGTCGTCCGATGATCCTGTGCGAGTATGCCCACGCCATGGGCAACAGCGTGGGCAACTTCCAGGACTACTGGAACGCCATCGAAAAGCACAAACGGCTGCAGGGAGGCTTCATCTGGGATTGGGCGGATCAGGGCCTGCGGAAGAAATCCGGCGGCGTCGAGTTCTGGGCCTACGGCGGCGACTTCGGTGATTCGCCCAACGACGGCAACTTCTGCTGCAACGGCATCGTCCAGCCCGATCGGAAGCCCAATCCGTCGCTGTACGAAGTCAAGAAGGTCTATCAGTACATCAAGGCCCATCCGGTCGATCTGGCGGCGGGCAAGGTTCGGATCCAGAATAAGTACGACTTCGCCAGCCTGGACTTCGTGGACATCACCTGGGAGCTATCCGCCGACGGGAAGGTGCTGCAGCAGGGGTCCCTGCCGACGCTGTCGCTGGCGCCAAAGGCCAGACAGAACGTGACGGTCCCGTTCCGAAAGCCGGCCCCGAAGCCTGGGACGGAATACTGGCTGACAATCACCTTCGCCCTGGCGAAGGACACGCTCTGGGCCAAGCGTGGGCATGTGGTGGCCTGGGATCAGTTCAAGCTGCCCCTTGACGCGCCACCCGCGCCCAAGGTCGACGTCGCCGCGATGCCGGCCCTCAAGGTGACCCGATCCAGCGACGCCGTCGTCGTCACCGGCAAGCGCTTCGCACTCACGGTGGGCAAGGCGAGCGGGGCCATCAAGTCGTTCGTGTTCCGCGGCAAGGAGCTGATCGCATCGCCGCTGATCCCCAACTTCTGGCGGGCGCCGATCGACAACGACCGCGGGAACGGCATGCCGTTCCGTCTGGGCGTCTGGCGCGAGGCGGGACAGAAGCGAACCGTCAAGTCGGTCCAGGCCAGGCAGCCCAAGCCGCAGGTCGTCCGTATCAGCGTCCAGGCCACCCTACCGGCCGGCAAGTCCGAGCACCGCCTGACCTACACCGTCCACGGCAACGGAGACGTCATGGTCGACGTCGACTTGACGCCCAGCGGCAAGGTCCCCCAGTTGCCCCGGTTCGGCATGCAGATGGCCATGCCCGGCGAGTTTGGCACGATGACCTGGCACGGCCGTGGACCGCACGAAACCCATTGGGATCGAAAGACCGGCGCACCCGTGGGCGTCTACGCCGGTCCGGTCGCGGCGCAGGTCCATCCCTACGTCCGGCCTCAGGAGACGGGCAACAAGACGGACGTCCGCTGGGTCGCCCTGACCAATAAGGACGGCGCGGGTTTGCTGGCCGTGGGCGTGGGCTCGAAGCAGGACCCCGCTGGCCTGCTGAGCGTCAGCGCCTGGCCCTTCACGATGAAGGACCTCGAGGCCGCCACACACACCCACGAACTTCCCCGCCGCGACACCGTCACGGTCAACATCGACCACAAGCAGATGGGCGTCGGCGGGGACAACAGTTGGGGCGCCCGGACACATCGTCAGTACACGCTGCCGGCCAAGCCGTACAGCTACCGTTTTAGACTCACGCCTCTCGGCAAGGGCACATCGCCTATGAAGTTGAGCAAGCGGGCGTTCTAGAAGACCGCATCAGGGGCCGTCGGCCGCGTCCCCGCCCTTCAGCGTCCACAGCGTCAGCCCGTCGGTCTTGCCGGGATCAGGCTTGCCCGGCAGAAGAGCGGGCACGTATCCCACCAGCAACATCGTCAAGAAGCCGGGGAAACCGACGTACATGAAGCTAATCGCGTTCGGTCCCCCCTTCGAGGTGAGGTACCAGACGACCATGTAGATGGTCACCGCCCACGCGATCACGCAGGCGATGATGATGTGCGTTCCGGTGACCTTTCGCGTGGTCACGCCGATCAGGAAGATCGGCGCGAGGACCACCGAGAAGGACAGCCAGATCGTGCCCGCTTCGATAACGGTTTCTTCGATGGACTCTGAGACCATGGCGATCAACAGCGCGGTCAGGATCGCGAACGCGCCGACCACGACGGTCATGATCCGACTGAAGCGAACCTGCTTCCGCTCGCTCGCGCCGGGACGAATGAACTCGACATAGACGTCCTTGGTGGCGACGGCAGCCAGGCTGTTCATCCCCGAGTCCAGCGTGGACATCACCGCCGCCAGCATGGCCGAGATCATCAACCCGCGCAGCGGCGACGGCAGTTGCGTTCGGATGAACTTGAACAACGCCAGGTCCCCCGTCAGACCTTGCGCCTCGTCCGGGTGATGCCCGTAGTAGGTAAAGATCGCGATGCCCAGAAACCACAGCACCAGCGAGAACGGCAGACCCAACACGACGAACGTGAAGAGCGACTTCTTGGCTTGGCCATACGACGACGTGCTCAGCAGCCGCTGAATCGAGATCTGATCGGCGCTGTTGTAGAACAGGTGCTCCATCATGGTGGCCATCACGAGCACCCAGAACGTGAATCGGACGTACGGACTGAGGGTGAAGAACCTCGGGTCCTTGAATTGCTCGAAGCCCCGGCCATGCGAGAAGGCGTAGGACACGATGCCGGCCGCCCCGCCTTCCACGGTGGCCGCGCATTTCACCGTGATCACCGTCAGCCCGATCGCCAGGACCGCGAACTGGGTGAAGTCGGTCCAGACGACCGCCTTCATGCCACCCAACGTCGTGTAGACGATCCCGATGGCGCCGACCAGACAGATGGTCAGCCATACGGGCCAATGGGCGGCGCCTTCGAAGACCTTTGAGGACGAGTACAGCACCATGGCCAGATAGGCCAGCCGCGTCCACCAGAAGACCAGGCTGCCAAGCAACCGGACGCGGCGGTCGAACCGTTGCTCGAGGTACGCAAACGGCGTGAACGTCTTGACGCGAAAGTAGAACCGCACGAACAGATAGAAGCTGACAACGGCAGCGAACGGCGACAGGACGGACATGAACGAGCGGGTCACCCCGTGGTTGTACGCCTCCCCCGGGATGGCCACCAGCGAGATCGTGCTGAGCAGCGAAATCATGTACGAGACGCCGATCACCCACCAGGGCATGCGACGTCCGCCGAGCAGATAGTCGTCGGTGTCCTTCTCGCGGCGGGAGAACAGGATGCCCAACCCCACGACAAGGGCGAGGTACAGCACCATCACGACGTAGTCAGGGGAATGCATGGCAGGGATGGTATGGGCTGTGGGCGTGACTGGCAAACGCGCCGGCCGGCAGCCGCGCGGCACGCCCCCCGAACCCCAAACCCCAACCCCTAACCCCTATTCCCTACACCCGACCAGGAACTCATAGCACCGCATCAGCGTGCCCTTGCGGTCCTCCCAGTCGCTCAGCCCACACTCCAAGGCCATGTAGCCGCCGAAGCCGATCTCCTTGAGCGCCGCGAAGCCGGCCGCGAAGTCGGTGCAGCCCGTCCCCGGTTCCAGACGGGTGTTGTCCGCCAGGTGAACGTGACGGACCCACTTGCCGGCGCGACGCAGCGCCGCGGGCGTGTCTGTCTCCTCGATGGCCATGTGGAAGAAGTCGCTCATGATGGCCACGCCCGGCCGGCTGATCCGCTCGGCCAGCGACACGCCATCGTCCTGCTTGTTCATGAAGTACGTCTCGTAGCGGTTGAGCGGCTCGAGCAGCACGAGCGTGCCGGCCGCTTCGGCCGCCTCCGCGAGTTCGGCCGCCAGCTCGACGAACAGGTTTCGCTCGAGCGTCAGGCCGTCCATGTACGGGCTCAGGTCCGGCAGCTTCCGCGGGTTGAACGCCACCGGGTTGATGGCGCCCACCGCCCCGAACCTGCCCGCCAACGCTAGCAGCTCCCTGCACGTCTCAACGGACTCGCGCCGGAGCGCCGGATCGCCGTGCGTGAAGTTGAAGCTGGCTTGCCCGCAGATGGTGCTGAACTTGATCGTCCGACCGGCGAGCGCCTTGTCGATCTCGGCCTCCCGCTCGACCAGGCCGCGGCCGCCGAACTCGATCCCCTCGAACCCGATCTCCTCCGCCACATCGAGCTTCTCAATCAGCGTCTCACCGGGCAGCAGCCCTTCCTGAACCGCCAGTTTCACGTCGGTCCTCCTCGCATGATGCCCCCTCGGGTCCCCGAGTTCCCAACGACCGTCGGTCGCGGGGCAATGACCCCGCATTTCCAAGATCAGTTGACTGCAATGGTATGATGCACACTGATTTGAGCCTGTAAAGGGAGCATCAAGCAGATTACGTGCTTGTCGATCTCGGGGTCGGCGTTAGAATCGCCAGAAAGGCTGACGGTGGTCTCGGCCGAAGCCCCTCCGGGAAACCCCGGTTGTCAGGAGCAAGACGTGAGGCCCGGCGTTTCCCTCTTCACTCTTCACTCTTCTCTCTTCTTCCCCCGTTCTTTTTGCTTCACGCTTCTCGGCTGGACACTGATTCTCATGATGATGCCACAATCCCTGCCGGCGGCTGAGCATCCCTCGATCTTCCTGAAGGCCAAGGACATTCCGGCACTTCGCGAACGGGTCAAACACCCGGAGTTGAAGCGCTTCGCCGATGCCCTTCTGGCACGATGTGACCATCTCCTCACCGTCGAGCCGATCCGGCCGCCCGCCAAGGCCTCGACGGCAAACGACCGATCCGGGGGTGAGCTCCACAAGGCCCGCGCGGCCCAAGGCCGCGTGTTGTCACTGGCTGTGGGGCATCTGCTGACCGACAAGAAGGCCTACGTCGACCGAGCTCTGGCCGAGCTGTGGTGCTTCGCGGACGTGTGGACGTCCTGGGTGGATCCCTATCACGGCAACAAACGGTTCTACGATCTAATGAGCGGGGAGATGTGCATGACGGCCGGCCTGGCCTACGACTGGCTCTATCACGCCATGACCGACGCGCAGCGGGCCAGGCTCCGCGAAGTCACCGTCGACCGGGGCCTGGACCTCTACCTCGTCCACACCGGCGGCAAGGGGGCTCTCAAGGCCAGGGGATGGTGGTTTGCGTGCCATCACAACTGGAACACCGTCTGCAACGGTGGCGCGGTGATCGCCGCCCTCGCGCTGCGAGGCGAATACGAGCAGTCAGAAGAGGTCATCCGTCGCGCGAGTTCGTCCTGGATGCGGTTCTTCAACCACCTGGGCGAGGAAGGCGGCTGGGACGAAGGCACGGGGTACTGGCGCTATGGCATGCGTTACGCCGTGATGGGCGTCGAGGCCCTCCGCAGCGTCACCGGCAAGGGGCAGGAGGTCTTCGACAGGCCAGGCATGCGGCGGACGGGCTTCTTCCCGATGCACTTCAACCCGGGCGGCGTGCCGGTGAGCTTCGGCGATTCTGCAGGTATAGGTGCCGACCCGATTCTCTATCTGCTCGCGTCCAAGTATGCAGAGCCGGCTTTCGTCTGGTATCAGGACACCTACGGCCGGGTACCGGGGATCAAGCGAGACGGCTGGCCCATTGAGTCGCTGGCCTTGCTCTGGCGACCGGTCGATCAGGACTGGCAACTCAAAGCTGGGCGTCCCCCCGTGTTGTCTACCACCAACGCCTACACCGGAATCGGTTGGGCCGTCTTCGCCGACGCCCTGCCGGAACCGTCGGTGCTTTGCGGGTTCAAGTGCGGCGATCTGGGCGCCAACCATACGCAACTGGACAACAACGTCTGCAACGTCTGGGCCTATGGGCAGTGGCTTGCCATCGACCTCGGTTCCGGATCTTACACGCGCGAGTACTTCAGCTCGAAACGCTGGTCGCTCTACGAAGTGCAGACGCTGGGCCACAACGGCGTGCTGATCGGAGGCAAGGGGCAGAAACCGCGAACGAAGGGGCGTCTGGGGCCCCTTCAGACAGGTGACGGCTACGCCCTGATCGCCGGTCAGGCCGCCGCCAACTATGGCGACCCGGGCATCCGATCGGCCGAGCGCACCGTTCTGTTCCTCGGCAAGAAGGGCATCGTCGTCATCGACAACATTCGGACCGACGAGCCCGTCGACGTGTCGATTCTGTGGCACAACCGAAACGAGCCGGCGCTCGGTACCCAGACTGCTACGCTGCGACGCGGGAAGGTCCGCCTGGACGTTTCGGCGTGGTCTGGGGCACCCCTGAAGTGGGAGAAGGCCTACGACGTCGGCAAGGGCCGCAAGTCCCGGAACGTTCGACCCGACTGGCTGGTTCGCGTGACCGCCGAGCCTGCCAAGTCGCACCTGATTGTGACCTACCTCTACCCTCGCGTTGAATCAGCGACCGTCTCGGGCGGCATCCGGGCCTCCGATAATGGCAACAGGCTGCAGGTTGAGGTCGCAGGAACGAAATGGACGCTCGTGCCGGGCAAGATCGGCTATCGCCTCGGATCGTGACGACAAATGCGAATCCTCTGTCCGCCCCCGCTTCAGGAGCCTCGCCAAGCCTGCATCGTACCGGGCTCGCCCTTAAGCCGTAGTACAGGTAGTGTATCGTGATTTCCCGTCCTTGCAGGGCTTCGTATTCCAGTACGTAAGTGAAGAACTCGCGACAGCATTCCAGGCCGAATGTGGTAATCACCACCTTGCACGAAGCCCTTGAGAACCGGCTTCGTGGGTGCGGATGGATCTCGCTTGAGCGTCACGACGACGCGCGGTCCATCCCCAGAGGGAGCCGAACCGAAGCGTGAGTTGTTCGATTTTCAGATTATTGCTTGACAGGCAATAATCCGAAAATAGAATAACCGCATGGCTCGCAAGCTGGGGCAACTCGAAACGGCAGCGCTGGCCTACGTCCAGATGCGAAATCTTCGCACCGTCAAGACGGGCGATCTGGTCGCGGCGTTGCGTATCACCCCCAAACAGGAGCGGGAGCTGCTGAGTCGCATGGCTCGCGCGGGCATGATCGCGAACGTCCGCAAGGGCCTGTACCTGTTTCCTTCCAAGCTGCCGCTCGGTGGTGTCTGGACGCCCGACGAGGCCACCGCGGTCAATGCCCTGATGGCCGACAAGCAGGCGCGTTACCAAGTCACCGGCCCCAATGCCTTCAACCGCTATGGTTACGATGACCAGATCCCGTCGCGCATCTTCATCTACAACGACGCACTCTCCGGCGAGCGTTCCGTCGGATCGGTGAGGATGACCCTGATCAAGGTCGGCCCCGATCGCCTTGGCGACACCGAACAGATGGAGATGCCGTCCGGCGAACGCGTCATCTACTCATCGCGTGTGCGCACTCTCGTGGACGGCGTCTACGATTGGGCTCGGTTCGACAGCTTGCCGCGTGGCTATGATTGGATTCGGCGAGAGATCGAGGCGGGTCGTGTCGCACCGGCAAACCTTGTCAAAGCGGCCATTGCCTACGGGAACATGGGCACGATCCGCCGCATCGGCGCTTTGCTGGAGACGATAGGTGTCGAGGAATCGGTTCTGAGACAGTTGAAGAAGAAGCTCACGTCATCCACGGCCAAGATCCCGTTGGTGCCGAGGCGGCCCGTTCGGGGCGTCTTGATGAAGCCTTGGGGGGTGGTTCTCAATGACTGAGCCGACGGGCCTGAATCTCCATGAAGATGAGACTCTGTTCCGTGAGGCAGTCAACTTCACGGCCGCCCGGACTGGATTCGGCCAGAGGCTTATCGAGAAGGACTACTTCTGCACCGTGCTGCTGGCCTACCTGGCCGAACACGGAGGCGGTCCGCTGGTGTTCAAAGGCGGGACGTGTTTGGCGAAGGTCCACGCGGACTTCTATCGGCTGAGCGAAGACTTGGACTGAGACGCTTCACCGCACGCCCGACGCAGTCCAGATCTTGTCAGGAGCCGAAGACGACCCGGCTCCCTTGCCAGGTCTCGTCCCGTCTCAGGCACGGCGCCCGTTCTGTCCCTGATCCTGACTATCCTCTACCCAAAACCGTTGACAGGAGGTACACTTAGAGACACGGTGAGGGCGATGGAGGGAGGCCCCGCTTAATCAGCTCGGAGGCACCCATCCTGCTCAAAGCAGGAAAACGGCCGGATTTCTTGTGATGATCAGGCCCCGCAAGGGGAATGGATAATGGGGAGGTCTGCCTCTGCCCCGTCCAACCATCACCCCGCCGTCGTGAGGGAAGGGAGGAACCCCCGATGCGTCGATGGCTGCTGCTTGTCCTGTTGGTGGTGCCCTGTCTCGGTCTCACGTTTCAGTGCGACCCGTTGAGGGACGCCGATGTGATCCTGGAGCCTGGCGGAGGCAGCGGCCCGGACGGGACGTACACGTTCGCCGAGTTTCAGACCCTCCTCGACACGGCCACAGATGTCAACGGTGATGACACGATCAAGATCGGCCTGCGTTCGGGTGTTGAGATCGTGAACGCTGCCGACTCGACTCATGGCCAGATCGAAATCCCTCATGACAACGTATGGATCTGTGGAGAAACAACAGGAACGGTTTCAGTGGTGAACCAGCGGATCGGCCCCTCCAACGGTGCGAATTCCGCCTTCCTCATCGATGGCATGACCAAGATCAAGTTGTGGAACCTGGACATTGCGACCTTAGGGCAGTGGGGGTTTGGGATCTTCGCGAGTGACAGCACCACCTTCGCCATCAGAGGCCTCTCGATTCAGACTTACGGAGATGAGGCTTACGCCATCAGGCTGTGGGGCGGGGTTAAACTCGAATCGTGTGCCTTCTGCACCCTCACGACACGCGGTATGAACTCTCATGGATTGGCCGTCGTGAAGAACTCCGGGGCGTTGGAGATGATCGGCGTGGAAATCAGAAGGTCTGCTGCCGCGACGGCAGACGCTGTGGCGATCTGGGCTAGTAATTGCTATGGACTTGGTGGGTACGAGTACTTCAACTCCGCCAACATCAACAGCGTCACCGTGTGCAGCGAGCCCGGTTGCACCCACAGGTGGGAAGACCATTCCCAAGGAGCAGCCATCGGTATTCTTGCAGATGAGATCTTCGGCGTAGTCAGCTCCCCCCTCTCCCACAACCCGTACGACCCGAACACCCCTGGCCCCTATGGGGCCCAGACGTTCCCATTTGATGACCACGGTGGGACGGGTCTACAACTCGGGCTGCAAGGCGGAGCTGTAGCAGGCCAGAACATCCGCCTCGGCGGGACATGCGGTGTCCCGGACGAAACCGATGTCTATGTCCAGGCCGGGACGTATACGTTCGCTGAGTTCCAGACCATCTTGGACGACGCCGTTGCGGCGGGGGATACGACGGGCAACGGGCTGGTCGATGTCTTCTTGTTGGACGGCTGCCACATCCTCAACGCCGCCGACTCAAATAACCCACGCATCGAGATCCCTGGCGACGATGTCAGGATCTTCGCCGTGGAGGGCTCCGATGTCAGCATCCGCAACGAGCGGATGGGGTCGGACGGGACCGAGAGCGGCGTGATCTACCTGGACGGCAAGGAGGGCGTACAGATCGAGAACGTGAGCCTGTCGAGCCTCGGCGACTCCGGCAGGGCGATCGAGGCCTACGATTTCTCAGACATCACGTGTATGGGGCTCACCATCGAGACCGAAGGAGCTGGTGGATTGGGCATTCTTCTCTGGGATTCCCAGCTCACCGGGCTGTACGACACGACGATCAAGACCGCTGGGTCCTTCGGCTATGGCCTGGAACTGCTTGATAGCAGCAGCGTTGAGGCGATGGACGACGTGGAGATCATTCGGAGTGCCAGTGCGACGGCCGATACGGTGGCGATCTCGGTGGCCTTCTCCGTGGACGCCTACTTCAACACGGCAAACATCAACAACGTGACGGTCTGTAGCGAGCCCGGTTGCCTGCACAAGTGGGAAGACCACGCCAACGGCGTGGCCGGGCTGCTCTCCTACCGCGACTTCATGGGCGAGACGGCACCGACCACGCACACGCCATTCTCGGGCGATCCCAACGTCACCCACGGCCCCGAGACGTTCCCGTTCGACGATCACGGCGGCACGGGCATCGTCCCAGGCCCACAGGGCGGAGCGGTAGCAGGGAAGAACATCGTCCTGGGAGGAACCTGCGAGTAGAGAACTCGCCACGCCAAAACGTGGAGGAAGAACACCATGCGCAGAACAGGATTGTTGGTCTTGTTGCTCTTGCCATGCATGGCCGTCAACGTCCAATGTCCCAAGCGGGACGTGACCGTCGAGCCCGGAACGTACACGTTCGCTGAGTTTCAGCAGATCCTCGACGACGCCGTGGCCGCTGGCGACCTCGACGGCAGC
Organism: uncultured Planctomycetales bacterium; assembly: GCA_964390905.1. GTDB lineage: Bacteria > Planctomycetota > Phycisphaerae > UBA1845 > JAFGLZ01 > JAFGLZ01. The sequence goes on from CAYMLO010000176.1 coordinate 18,035, forward strand.
GGCCACATCGATGTGTATCTGAAGGATGGGGTGCATGTGGTGAATGCTCCGGGGTCGAGCGAAAAGGGGGTCAGCGAAAAGGGGGTCAGGCTTACTTCTTGACGGGGACAGCGTGGAGACTATCCTGAGCGTATGCCCAGGCGGCTTCGAATCGATCTCGGTGGCATTGTCTATCACGTCCTCAACCGGCGAGCGGGCC
>CAYMLO010000177.1:0-17701 GCA_964390905.1 uncultured Planctomycetales bacterium
GGAGAGAACTGTCATCAATGGCTCGGTTTGCCGCGACGATCAGGGGTTCTTGATGGCCTACGTGTCGGTCCACGCTGTCCCATATTTCAAGTTCGCCCGATCCAAGGATCTGGTTCATTGGGAGAAGGTGCCCGAGCTTATGTTTGCCGGCCAGTCGGGCAAGCAGTACAGCAACACGCCGGTCATTCGCTACTTCGCACCGTACTACTACGTGATCTACTACACGCCCGTGGACAAGGCCGGTCGCCCGGACCCGGGTCCTGTCATGAAGCGTTTCGCGTCATTCGTGGCGAGATCGAAAGATCTGCTCACGTGGCAACTGAGTCCGATGAATCCCATGCTCGAACCGGAGCCTTACGAAGGAATCAGTACCTCGGATGTGGAACTGATGGAGCTTGAAGGCAACACGTACTTGTTCTACGCCGCGAGCACGCAGACGGCTCGTCCACCAGGCTGGTCCGCCGTGCGCGTCGCGATGTCCCCAGAACCAATGAAGCAATTCCTGGAGAGCTGGTTTCCCGAAGGGGCCAAGATGGAAGAGGTGACGACACGCCACGCGAAGTCCGCCAAGTAATCCGGCCCTGCAGTGTGTCTCGGAATTGGAGCGACATGACTCTTGACAAAAGCAACGCGGCAGTTGGTGCCCATGGTCAATTTGCTGAACAAGCCGCTGATCGTTCGATTGGCAATAAGGGGTGGAGCTTTCGATCTGCTGAGCGAGGAAGAAGTCGACTTGGCGAGCATCAAGCTGGAACCGATGGAGCCGAGACTGCTGAAGTGCAAGAGATAGGATGTGACGACCATCGGCGGGTGGCACTTTCCTGAAGGCACGTGAGTCTCGGCTTGTCGTGTTCGCGGGTCTCGCCCTACATTGTGTCAGACGCGCGAAGGTCAGTGGTCAAGTGGCGTCGTAGGCGAGGAAGAGATCCGCCACGGAACCGCGAACTGGTACAGGGCTGGCATCGGCTCCTCGGTGAGCCGGCTGAAGGCGAAGCGAACAGAAGAAGGAGGTTGTTACGTGACGCGCGAGACGTTCGAACGCCCTTGCGTGCAGCAACTTGTCGGAAGGGCCCTACTTGCCATGTCATGCTCAACTACCGTCGTTGCCGCGGCAACGTGGGATCCCGCCGCGGCCGACTACGCGGGTCGGAAGGGCACGACGCTGTTTGTCTCCAAGCTCGGCGACAACTCTGACGGCAGCAGCTGGGCTAGGGCCCTCCACACCGTCCAGGCGGCGCTGTCCGCCGTGCCCGACGCTAAGGGCGGACACCGCATCATCGTCCGGCCGGACGTCTACATGGAGCAGAATCTGTGTGCGGCGTTCAAGGCAGCCCCTGGCGCTTACAACGTCCTGGAAGCCGACTTCGACGGCCGCCTCGGCTCGGGAGCGACCGGCTACGCGATACTCGACGCGGGCGATCCGAAGCTCGGCAGCACCAGTGGGGTCATCAACAACTTCTTGCAGTCCAAGAAGGTCTCCGGCGAGGTATGGGACCGGTGGATCGTGCGGCGCGTCTATGCGACCGGTGCCGACGCGGGCGTCTTCTGGGACATCCGCCAGGACCTCAAGCGACCGACCCAGCCGCTCACGATCATCGTCGAGGACTGCGTGGGAATCGGCCGAGCGTTCGGTGGCGGCGTGGCCGGGCACAGCCGTCCTCGCGCGGACGAACCGACCGTCTTCCGCCGCTGCCAACTCTGGTCGTTGGATTGGTGGGGCGACGCGGCGGGGGCCTACGTTCGGGCCGAGAACCGTGCGATGCCCGAGCACCCCGACGCCGTCTTCGAAGACTGCACGCTCGTCGGCCCCGACAACGCGTTGCAGGCTGGCAACCCCGGCTTTGACGGCTACACCCGCGTGAAGCTCAAGAGGTGCAACCTGATCTCGCTGAACATCTCGATGCCCGAGGGCTGCCCCTCGACGGGCGTCATCTACAGCACGATCAAGGGCAAGTATCTCCACGTCGACCTAGAGGACAGCACGCTGATCGGCTACAAGGTCTTCGGCGCCGGCGGCCCGCAGTTCGGAGGATTCGGCGGCATACGTCCCGGCGCTGCCGACGGCGGTCCGATTTCGTACACGACGCAGGGCAGGGTCCGCGCGTACGTTCGGTTCAGCCAAACCGTTCCGAAGGGATTCCAGCGCCTGGGTCGCTGGCCGGTCGAGGTGTTCCAGACGATCCTGCCCCCGAGACCCGACCCAAGAAAGGCGAGGAAGGCCGGGCGCCACGGATCAGAACCCGACACAGGGCCCTCATCAGAGTGAGGTGAGTGGGATGACACAACACGATTCAAACAGGGCCGCTGCTACGCATCACGCATCACGTGCGTGGGCGTCCTGCTCAATCGGCATGGTGCTGCTAGCCGCGTCGGCGGTCCCCGCCCTGGCTGGCAACATGGAGGAGAAGACCGTGGCCCATATCCGTCTCATACCCGACCATCCCTGGTGCCCTCCGTTTGGTTTGGATCGGATCTGCAGACCGATGAACGTGGAGGTCGAGATCGCTTTTGATACGAAGCCCTCCACGGAGTTCTCGTTGGTGGGCTCCTTGGACGGCAAGGAGGTCGCGCGCCATACCTTCTCCTTCACCGGGAAGCCGCCCCACGTCCGGCGATTGCTCTTTGACCGATGGCCCAGCCAATTGGAGCTGTTCGCCGCGACCGATGCCCGGAGGGCGCCCACGCGTGTGGCGCAAAAACCCATAACTTCGCCTGCGTTCGAGGCTGAGGCGGTTGCCCGTCCGGACACGGTCGTGAATCCCGTAGACCTGGGCACCATCCTGCCGCCGAACGATTGGCTGCTGCTGGGTCCCGGCCAGAAGCCCCTGTTGGAGGTGGCCGCCGTCAGCCACTTCCGGGACATCCCGCAGACGCGGTGGACGGCGTGGTTTGAGTCGCGACCAAAGGACAAGGCAACGGCCACCGTGGACATGCCTATCGGTTCGCCGGTGAAGCAGAGCCTATCCCTGCCGGCACCGGCGGCGGATCTCGAGCGCGACGCGTTGCATGTCCAGATCACCGATGCGGATGGAGGACGGCTCTGGGACAAGAAGATCCCGGTCATGCTGGTTCGAAATCCGCCCAACTGGCCGAAGTTCGGCGCGGTGAAAGCGAGACTCCGTTACGATGCGCCGGTTTCTGTCCGCTCTGATGACGGCGTCTACTCCACGACAAGCTACCAGACTCTCTGGAAGCCCGAATTGGACGACGTCGTTGTTGCTCTGCCTAATGGATCGCGGTACGTCTTTTGGCGAGGCTCGAGCTACATTCCCTTCTGGGCCGGCCGGCATAACACGGGCCTCTGCTATGAGTGGGCCGAGACAGATCCACCCAAAGACGGATATACCGACTGCGTCGAACCGCTTATGGACAAAGAGTTGCGCTACGGACGCGTCCAAATCATGGAGTCGACCCCGGCGCGAGTCCACGTACGATGGAGCTATCAGTCGTGTGATTTCGAATACAAGGTCTGGGGCGATTCGGCGGTCGAGGACTATTTCTTCTATCCCGACGGATTCGGTACCCGCGTGTTGACCCTGCAAAGCCGGCCCACGGGCGACTATGAACTGAGCGAGCTGATCATTCTAACGCCGCAGTCGACCTACCCCTTCAGCATCCTGCCGCGCAGCCTGGTCGACATCATCTTCCTGGACGGAGAGAAACGCGAGATAGATTTCCCCTTCCTGCACGGTGAGCAGGGAGCCAAGGCCAAGTCGCGCGACATGCCGGCCGTGTATCGAGTGCGTCTGAACAATCATGAACCTCTGTCGGGCGTCTACTTCAACCCGCTGCAGCGGAGTCTGCCGCCCACGTTCTTCCAGCCTTTCCGCGATAAGGGCCGACTGGTAACGCCCACCTACTGGGGCAGCCACTGGCCTTTGGGACAGGGCAAGACGACCGGCTGGGCGATCGATGATCGCATCGGCCATACGCCCTGCCACTGCAGTGTGATGAGTTGGGTCCGCAGCCGCCCGGAACCACTGCGGACCGCGCGGCTGCAAACCATCGATGCCCTGGGCCGCTCGAAACCCATGGTGCTGCAAACCTGGGCATGGCTAATCGGGATGAGTGACGCCGACGACGAGCGTCTGCTTGAATGGGCACACAGTTTCTCCTCGCCGCCCGGCGTGGAGATCGAGGGCGGGCGTTTGGGCTTTCATGCCTACGTGCCGGAACGTCGCGCGATTCGCGTGCGTGTCGAAGAACCCACGGTGACGATTGCCGTCAAACCGGCCAAAGCGTGCGTTAATCCGGTCTTCGAGCTGCTCGGAGCGCCGGAAGCCCTCACTGGCATCAGTCTGGCCGAGCGTCAACTGGAGAGCGATGAGTTCGCATGGGACGGCAAAACGCTCTGGCTCAAGGCCGATATTGCTTCGCCAACAGTTGTGAGGCTCAAGTTTGCCGACGCGTCTCGGTAACAGCCGGAGAGCTTCGGTCCCGTGTCGGCGGTTCGGCGGGCGGTTGAGATCAGGAAGCAGAGCCAGGAGATCGCACGATGATGCGAGAGACGCTCGAACACAATCATGGTTGGCGCTCTACTGAAAAGGCCTTCCTCATCATGTCATGCTTGACTACCACCGTTACTGCGGCGACGTGGGACCCGGCCGCGGCCGACTACGCGGGTCGGAAGGGCGCGACGCTCTACGTCTCGAAGCTCGGCGACAACTCCGACGGCAGCAGTTGGGCTAGGGCCTTCAACACGATCCAGGCTGCACTGCTCGCCGTTCCGGACGACAACGGCGGGCATCGCGTGATCGTCCGACCAGACACGTACGTCGAGGCGAACCTCTACCCCGCGCACAAGGGTGCGGCCGGGTCGTACAACCTTCTGGTCGGCGACTTCGACGGCATGCTAGGCTCGGGGACAATGGGCGATGTCGTCATCGACTCGGGCGATCCCAAGAAGGGGTTCAAGAGCTACGACTGGTGGGGGACGATTCGGGCAACGTCGAAGGGCTGGTCGCCCAAGCACACCGAAGAGACTTTCTCGGCCATCATCTGGGACCGGTGGATCTGCCGGCGACTCTATGCGACCGGCGCCGATGCCGGGCTATTCTGGGACTGCACCAACCAGATCAAGCCGTTTACTGTCATCGTCGAGGACTGCGTGTGCATCGGCCGGGCGTTTGGCGGCGGCGTGGCGAGTTGCCTGTCGCGAACCGACGAGCCGATCGTGTTTCGTCGCTGCCAGATGTGGTCGTTGGACTGGTGGGGCGATACGGCCGGAGCTTACGTTCGCATCGAGAACAAGGCCATGCCCGATCGGCCCGACATCTACTTCGAACACTGCGCGATGGTCAGCCCGCAGTGCGCCCTCAAGGCGAGCAACTTCGGGTTCAAGACGTACACGCGCATCGGGCTGAAGGACTGCCGACTGATTGCGCTGAATTTCAGCCAGCCGCAGGGGACACCCATCGACGGGATCGTCCAGAGCGTTCAACACGGCAAGTACCTCCATGTGGACTTCGAGGACTGCGCGCTGATGGGCTACAAGGTGCTGGGCGTGCGGGTCAACAAGAAGACGGCCGGGGAGATCGGGTTCACGACGAAGGGGGACGTTCGCGCCTACGTGCAGTATCAGCAGGACGTGCCGAAGGGTTTCACGCGGCTGACGACGTGGCCGGTGGACGTGTTCAAGGCGATCGCGCCGCCCGGGACCTCGCCGCCCTCCGCAGGTCCCGACACGAAGGGCGTCAGGGATCAGGCTGCTGCGGACAAGGGACGCGCTCGGCGCGCGGCGTGGTTCAACGAGGCCAAGTTCGGACTGTTCGTGCACTGGGGACTCTACGCCGTCCCGGCCGCCAACAGCAAAGGGGCCCTCGCCTCGTACAAGATGAAGAATGAAGGGATCCCTGTCTCTGAGTACGAGAAGTACGCCGACCAGTTCAAGCCGACGAAATTCGACGCTGCGGAATGGATGCGCATCCTGAAGTCCGCTGGGATGCGATACATGATATTCACCTCGAAGCACCATGAAGGCTTCTGTATGTTCGACAGCAAGCTGACGGACTACGACGCCGTGGACCGCGCAGCCAAACGCGATTTCGTCGGCGAGCTGATTGCCGCGGCGCGGGCGGCCGGCGTGAGGATCGGGTTCTACTACTCCCAGCTCGATTGGCACCAGCCGGATTACAAGACCGATCTGGCCAAATACGTGCGGGAGTACATGCATCCCCAGGTGCGGGAGCTCTGTACGAACTACGGCCCGATCGACTGTGTCTGGTTCGACGGCGAATGGGACCACCCCACAACAACCTGGCAAGCCGATCGACTGGTCAAGATGATCCGCAAGCTCCAGCCCAATGCCGTAATCAACGATCGCCTCGGCAAGGGCGAGCGCGGCAAGAACCTGCTGTGCGACTTCTACACACGCGAGCAACCCGTTGAGATCCGCAAGGCAACGGATTTCGAGAAACAACGTCCCTATCCCTGGGAGGCGTGCCTGACGATCGGGACGTCATGGGGATACAAGAAGAACGACGCGCCCCTCAAGAGCGGTCGGGAACTGATCCGAACACTGGTCGACGTGGCTTCCCGAGGCGGGAATGTGCTACTGAACGTGGGACCGACCGCCGACGGGGAGATCCCGGCGCCGCTTGTGGCACGGCTGCGGGAGATCGGTCAGTGGATGGCCAAGAACGGCGAGTCGATCTACGGTACGTACGGATCACCGTTCGAGTCGCTACCAGCGGGCAAGTGCACGATGAAGGGCAAGCGTCTGTACATCCATCTGGAATCCCGCCCCGGGGATCATCTGGGATTGCCGGGCCTTCGGAACGAGATCACACGCGCCTGGCTCCTGGCGACCGGCGCAGCACTCACCTTCGACAATGCCTCGAAGACCATCGCTCTTCCCGAGACATTGCCCGATGAGACCGTCGCCACGATCGCTGTCGAGCTGGACGGAGACCCGGTGGTGAAGTGAGCGAGCCTTTCATGGATAGGGACAAGGGGCCTCTGATGCGTTGTATCCCACTCGCTGTATCACTGCTGCCAACTGTCGGACCCCTAGGCGCTGAAGAGCCCAAGGATGTTCGCCCACCCACAGACGAGGCCGCATACCGGTTTGAAGGTGACACCTACGCACTGGCGCTTCATCTCGACGGACGTGTTGACCTGTATGCACGTCGCGAGGGCGAGGACCTTCTTCTCGGGACAATCGGCGCTTTCGCAATGCCAGCCTGCGACGTGCGGAGCGGCCCACTGCTTTCCGTGAACCGCCACCGCAAGTCCATCCCGCCCGGCGAGAAGGTGCACGTGGAGAATGTGGCCACGGCCCTGCAATCAACCGAGTCGGGCTTCCCTGAAGTCTACGTCGACTACCGCTGCGAGAAGGGAGCGCTGGCCGTCTTCTGGACGCTGATGCCCCAGACGGTCCACATGAGCTTTCGTGTGGCACCGGCGGAGGGTGTGTCTCACTCGGAGGGACTCGCGACGCTGGCGTTTTCGCTCGCCGAGGGCGCTAAGCTTGCCGAACGGATCAAGCCGGCACGGTGGCATCAGCATCCTCACGGTGGTGTCCCGTTCCAACTCACGGCCGGCATGGCCGATCGTTACACCTACGGCAAGACATCGCTCGTGAGGGCCAACGATCACGGATTTCCGGCGCTCTATGACGGGCAAACGCGGAAGATTCACCTCCACACGCGCGACGTCGCGCGTCCTTGGCTGACCAACGAACTTCAGGCGAACGTGGCGTTTGCGGTAGGCCAGGCGTCGCCCGCGATCATGCCGCGGAGCGTGGCGATCGCCGGTCGAGACCGACTCATGATGCGCGTCGTCAGCCAGGACCCCTTCTTCCTTCAGGACTCATGCGACAAGCCGCTGGTGGTGGAAGCCCAAGTGGTCCAAACCACTCCCGGGTCTCAACGAATCGATCTGCATTATGTTGCCAGGGACTTCGACGGCCGTGTCGTCGGCGATGGAAGCCTGAACCGTCGGTGCCGCCCCATGGAAGTGTGGCGGGCTCCGATCGTGCTCGGGACGGATCGGGTCGGGCCCGTCTACCTGGAAGTGGTGGCCCGTGTTGATCGCGCCACGGTGGTGGACCATGTGTGTGGGGGGGTTCTGCCGGTACGGGAATTCGCAGACGGGCAGGCTTCCCGCTTCGGCATTTCGGCCTACCGAGGAGGAGTCGGTGCGCACACGGAGTTGCGAACGGAAGAGCAGCTGCTGGCGCTCATGTCCCGAATCGGCGTGCGATGGCTCCGAGCCAGCGGGGACCACGCGCTCGCCCAACGGAAGGGGTTCTTCACGTGGTACCAGAACAGCGTGTTGGGCCCGCCGGCCGAGGCGTACAAACGGGGCAAGCCTTCCTGGGTCAACAAATCAGCCAACCGGGAGAACTTTCTGGCCGGAAACCTGCAATTCGTTCTTGACCACAAGGACCTCGTCTTCGAGTTCACCAACGAATGGAATCTATGGGGAGGTGAGGGAAAGGGCCTCCTTGCTGCCAAGTACGCCAAAGACTGGCTCATCCCCCTCAAGCGTCTGCGCGACAAAATGGCCCCACACGTCAAGCTGGCCGGCTGTGTGATCGCCAACGGTGACCTTGTGTTTCTCGACAAGGTATACAAAGCCGGCGGGTGGGACCAATTCGAGATCCTGTCGTTTCACGCCGCCGGCGAGCCGCGCACGCCCGATTTCGATGACGGGAACACGTATTGGAGCTACTTGGCCACACTCCGGCGGATTCACGAGTCAATGCGCAAGTACGGACGAAAGGAACTCTGGATGACCGAGTTCTACGCGCCTTGCGCGCCCAATAGCACTGTCTCGAACAATGAGCGCGTCGCAGCCGAGAACATCCCGCTGATGTGCGGCCTGGCGGTTGCGGCCGACGTACGCGGGTTCATGCTCTACTGCCTCGACGACTACGACGGCCCTGAGGAAATCAAGACGTCCAGCCAAGTGGGCGCACCCGCGGAACGGGAATCTTACTTCGGCCTCGTGCGGCGTGACTGGCGCCCAAAGGCGGGGCTCTGGGCCTACCAGGCGGCAGCCTACTACCTTGACGGCGCCACGTTTGTGGGCGACATCAAACTGTCCGAGCCTTGGCTGCACGGGCTGCTCTTCGAAAGCCGCCAGGGCCGGGTAGCTCTCCTGTGGAGTCGGAAAGACGGCTATCTCCTGCAGCCCCCGGCCCATCCGCGAGCCACGCATCGGCCGCCTTGGCAGGGGTTCTGGACGAGCCGGATACGCATCGAACTGGCGGCTGCGGGCTCCGGGGTTACTATCGTGGACTGCGTAGGCCACGTTCGCCGGGTGACGCCCGACTCCGACGGCAAAGTGACGATCGAGCTCACCGGCGCGCCGATCTACCTACTGGGCGCCGCTTTCAGAACCCATTCGGGCCGCTTCTCCGATATGTTCGAGCGGCGCGAGAGCGCATCGCGCGCTCCTCCTCCTATCCCTTGAGTGCTAACGGATCATTCACTTCACAGCCATGGAGCGGTGAGTCCGGGAAGGTGGTACTGATGCAAGACTACGGAGTACAGCACGCATGAAACGAATCGGATTGATGGAATGTGCAACGGTCTCCGGATACGGACATCTGCCGGTCCTCAGCGAGAGCGAACACTGGGACCTAGTCTCGGTTTTCGGCCCCAACGTGGAACGTCTGGCCCAGCGTGTGCCCGCGTGAAAGCCCTGCGGGTGTATTGCGCTTGTGCTAGGTCCCTCGCGCCCGACGTCACCGAAGCTCATATCCTACTCAGCCCATCCCCGGCAAGAACTCCCTGGCACCACGAGGTTGTAGCACTCAACCGGCCCAAGGCGCTTGGGATGCGTTTTCGGGAACGATAACTCATCTTGGGGATCATTTGAAGCGACGCTCGTAGCCTCCCTACCATGGTCTTCGGCTCGTTCGTATTCGCCGAGCCCAGCCACACACGTCGCGAGTAGCCTGTAGGTTTCGGCATTGGCACCCTTCCGTTCAAGGGCTTGCTCAAGGGAAGTGGCGGCTCTGCCAGTGCCCTTCTTCTGGAGCCACTGTCAATGTGCTCTACGGCATGGATTGCTGTGCCGGACATGAATCGACCCACCAATGTAGTACATTAGTTCTGTGCTCGTTGTAGGCATGTGAAGCCTGAATGAGAAGGCGGTTCCTGGCCTTGTCATGGACAATAATGCTGTTGGAATACGCACCGAGTCCAGTCTCCTTCATCCGCAGGTGGACGCCGTTGTCCCAATTCACGCCGTCCGTTGACGCGTAGAGGATCATATTTCCGTTTCCAACACCAAGGGAACGGCTTCGGCCGTGCATGTAGTACTTCCCGTCGAAAGCGATGAACTGTGGATTACGAATCTTACGGGCGAAGCGAGCGGTCTGCACCTTTGACCAAGTTCTTCCACCATCGTCGCTCGTCGCGTATCCGAGAGTGTACTCATCCGTTGTCTTGTAAACGTATGCAATCATGACGCCATCTGCCAGAAATCCAAGTGTTCCGTAGCAACGGTTCTTCGACTTGAATGGCAGAGTGCTGCGCTTGCGGAATGTCTTTCCGCTATCGCTTCTGACATAGAGTTCATAGAAACGGCCTTCCAGCGCCCCACCTTCCTTCGCCCTTGCCGAGCCGTCATTGGCAAAGTGAAGAGCCCTGATCTCACCATCCTTCCATACGGCGGAGAAGACTCGCCCGCGCGTCGGACAGACCGGTTGGGGCTTGCTCCACGTTTCGCCTCCGTCAGCGCTCCTGCAGAATAGCGGCGTCCAGTAGGGCTCCCAATAGCCGTTGTTGGAGATCTGGCAGATGAGATAGAACAGAATGATTTCACCCCGGTCCGTGGCTACAGCTTTTTCGGCCATTGCCGTTCGTCCCATCTTCGCATCAAACAGCCACCTGGAAAAGGGCAGTCGTTGCGAACTTCCCCATGTCTTGCCTCCGTCGTTCGATCGCTTGAACTCCATCCAGCCCACTGCGGAATGGCCCCCCATGTAATCTGAACAATTCGGATAAAACGCAAGGATCTTTCCGGGTTCATATTCCACCAGTGCATGTCCCAGGTGGCCGCTTCGATTGCTCTTTGAATGATCTACGAACAGAATACCCTTGTTTGGCGGAGTGGGCGGGGTGATTCTGGAAGCGACCTGCGAATTGGGCAGTTTGGCCAGAGTCGCGGCATCGGGTTCGCCGCCGACAGGCGGTGACGAACGTTGATCGGCGCGTCCGATGCAAACCGCTAAACCAATAGACGCCACGAAGCTCGATCGCAGAAGCAAACCATACATGGTGCCAACTCCTTTCTTGTACGTTGGCGTCGATTCCGAAATTGGCCTGCCCGTCGCAAGTAGCTCCATGAGTGCGTCATTCACCCGGCACATGGTGATCGCATGATGGAACAGCAGGAGCGCTCTGGGAGTCGTTCAAGTCATCCAGCGAGCGTCATTTCCCTTTAGGGGGGATTGTCCCTGAGGCGTGATTCACCAGGACGCGGAGCCGCGTGTTCTCGCCGGGCTTCTTGTTCAGGACGTCTTGTTCCGTGAAGACGGCCATGAGAATATCCTTCTCGCCCGTGCGCGAGTAGTCGTAGATCAGATGGATCGTGCCGTCGGGACCTTCCACGCCGTCCGGGTAGGAAACCCAGTTGCGTTCGTCAAGCAACAGCCCGCCCTGCCAAGTCGTGCCGTCGTCATTCGACAAGAATGCCGTCAGATGCGATCGTCCACCCCATTGGGCAAATCCACTGTGTATCACCAGCAACAGCTTGCCGGAAGCAAGACGGCGAATGAGGAATCGCGAAACCGTGTGGGGAATAGCGCTTCGCCTTATGTCGCTCCAGGTTCGGCCCTGGTCGGCGGAGATGCTTTGCCCAATGCCGTAAAGGGTCCGTACAAGCATCCACAGGTCGCCGTTCTTGCGCTGGACGATCATATGCTCATCGCAGTTGCGGTCCTTCGGGTTGGGAATCGTGGCCCCGCCCAGGACATGAAACGTAGAGCCGTTGTCCTTGGAAACCACCACGCCGCTGCTGCCAGCCTGTCTCCAATTGGCAATCGGGAGGAGCCACGAACCGTTGGACAGCACAGTGGGCTTATTCATCATGACGCCCTTGGCGATTCGGCGAGGCGGCGACCATGTGGGGGTGGCGCTGTTAGAATCCTTGGTGACAGTGGCCCAGCATTGGGTGCTCGTCCCGCGGCGCCGCTGGCCCCAAAACAGCCACAATCGTCCCTGAGGATCATGCCACAGGCATGGATCATAGGCACGATACGGACCGCCGCGATCCGGGTCGATGACCATTGTCAGCGGCGACCACGTCCTTCCGTCGTCCGAACTGGTCGTCAGCATGACGAAGTTATCCTTGCCTTCTCCCACACCGCCGCCATACCACGTTGCCCACAGCCGACCGCCGGGCGATCGTTCAATACCGGGGATTCCCTGGAACATCCGAACGCTGTCGGCGTATTCGGGACCGGGGGAAAGGTCTAGTGTGGGCTTGACACATTCGGCTCCGTCCGATGCCGCCAACAGTCCCGTCCACATGCCGCAAAACGTCAAGAGGCATAACCTCGCGATGTTGTTGGAACGATTTCGGCCCATGTGTTGTTACCTTTCCTTGTCTATGGAGTGTTGCCTGGCCAGTAGTTGCCCAGACGAAGAGAACGCCAACCCGTAACACGCCGCCAGCCCCGCTGAGCCGACCTGACGATTGGGCGCTACCGACTGCCTGCTATGCCCCAGCCGCCCACACCAGCCCCTACGAATTGTCCTGCACTTTCTGAGAAGATACCCATCCTCCCCAGATCTAGTTGCATCATCGCGTCACTCGGGCTCCCGGTGCCGTCGGACGCTTGGAATTCGCCGGAGGAATATCCGATTCCGGCCCAGTCGATCATCAGAACCTGTGGTGCAAGTCCTTGCAGGCAGAGATCACGTGACCTGCCCCCACGGATGGCGCCACTGCTTATGTTGGCGTTCTTAGGAACTCAGTGGTGGTTGCGCGCCGGAGCGTAGCGAAAGCGGGCAACCAGGCCTCGATCGCCGCCAGAGCCGGGGGTCGACTGCCGGGCGAGCTATGCGAGCTGGCCGTATTGTACTCGACTCGCCGACGCGCCATCAGGACCTTGGGGGGCTTGGGGTCAGAGCGGATTCGGTTCCTGGTGGGCAAGGTCGAGGCAGGTGTCAATGTCCTAATGCGCTCTGGGCCCTTTGTCTACCCGTCGGACAGAGCCGCACGGATACCGGCGGCGTTGTCGTAGATCTGTTCACGCGTGATCCCTACCGCCTCATACATCGCCAGGATATTCTCGTCAGGTGTTTCGGGCGGCACAGTGTGTGAGGCGGCCAGAATGAATCCCCCATCGTCGGCCGTCATGCCGCTAGCCAAACGTTCTGTTGCCTTGGCGACCTCCGTGGCCGTGCCGTTGGGAAGGAGGTCCTGGGTGTCCACGCCACCCATGAACGTGAGCTCCTTGCCGAATTCCTTCTTGAGTTCCAGCGGATCCATACCTGGACACTGGGGTTGAACAGGATTCAGAACGCTCAGGCCCATCTCGATCAGATCGGGGATGATCGGATGAAGCGCTCCACAGCAGTGATACGCAACGTGTAGCCCGTGCGATCTGCCCACATCGAAGCAACGTTGGAGGTGCGGTTTGATGAGCTGGCGCCAGGAATCAGGACTCATGATCATCGACTGCTGACCGGCAACATCATCGCCCGTCCATAGCCAGTCGAGAGGAAAGCGATCGCAGGCCGCTTCGCCCAGTCGGATGGCAAAATCGGCGCAGTGCCCGAAGAGTTCAGCACTGTCCGACGGGGTCAACGCCATGTCCAGCAAGGTTTCTTCCATCCCGCGCAGACGCCAGTACATCTCGAAGACACACGGCGAGATATCGCAACCGAGAAAGCTCTGTTCCTCGGCGGCTGCTTCCACAACGGAATCCATCTGTCCGAGCAGGTCGTTCTGGTGATCAATGGGAAACCGATAGGAGAAGAGCTGCTCTCGGGAGGCCCCGGCAAGCGGCGATCGGGCGATCTGGTTGAATCCTTCTTGCATGACCCATTTGATGCCCCAGGAATCGACATGCCAGTCCCCCGGATTCTCGTGGAGGATGCCCTCCATGGCGTAATTGTTGTTCACCCATGTCTGCCGAACATCGTTGCCCGTCGCCTGCCCCACACAAGACGCCGGGATGTCCAGGAGCTTACCCAAATGCTCCGCGGTCTCGGGATGAAACCACATGAAGATCGGAACGCGATCCACGGGTTCCCTGCGAAGTGCGGCGTAAACACGTTGCTTGCCGGTCATGGATGCCACCTCACAGCACAAGGCTCAGATCCGTCCTGTATGTCCTCGCTGCCATTGACCCCAGTTTCCCCCTGAGTAGCCTCATCAAGGCCACAGCGCGTTGATCGCCCGAACCGATTCATCGACCAGCACGCGTCCGCCCTTCGGGCCGACGTTATGAGACACGGCGCTGTAGTCGCCGCCGGCCACGGCTCGGCGCGTGGGAAGATACCCTTGGTGGCCGCACGTCAACTGGGAAAGGAAGGTGAGCACCGCCTTGCTGCGTCCCTTGATCTGGATTCCATAGTCCAAGTACAACTCGAATGGATTCGTGGCAATCGCAACGTCGCCCAGCCGCAATACGTGGAACTCGATGGCCACCTTCGACGACTTCCAACGCGCCGCGTTGATTGAGGTCTTGTTGGGAATGTCCATCTTGATCACGCGGTGCGCGAAGACAGGCTGCGTTTGAACGTCGGTCCGCGCATGGGGCCAGACGTCGTCGACCGCCCGAATCACACGTCTCGCCAACTCCTGCTTCCAGGACGTTTTCCGGCGCTCGAGCATCAGTTTCTCGGCCTTTCTGCGGACGATCACCGCCGGGCACTGATCGCCCGCCGCTCCGCACTGCGCGAAGACGTGGACGGCCGGCCCGTACTTTGCCTGGATGCCCTCGCGAATGGGATGCCAGAAATCGGCGCTGATTGCCTTGCGCCCGACCTGGGACGGGCAGGCGAGGTTGAGCAGCATCCCGGTCAACTTCCGGTCCCCGTTCCAGAAGAACAGCATCTCCACCCCATGATCCTCGTAGCCCTCCACGTGCGAGAAGTCCGGCCGGGCCGTGTCGTACCCCATGATGGCCGATCCGTCGATGTAGCTGAGCCGCCGGTTGTAGCCGACCGCGGCGTCGCCCAAGGCCCAACTCACCCCCGCCGGTTTGCGGCTCTGCCAGGCCTTCACCATGGCCGGCCCGACCTTCTCGTACAAGAACACAATGTACTGCTGGGGCGTCATCACATCGGTTCGATCGCTGATGTCGTACAACTGGCCCGGTCCCGTGTTCTTGTACGAGATGCTCGGACCGCAATGGGTATGGGTCGCGCCGCAGATGAGTTTGCTGCTGTCGAAACCCGTGAGCTTCTCGGCGGCCACGTGCTGCAATCCTCCCTGGACCTCCTTGGTCATCCTGACCAGATCGAAGGTGATCATGATCGCCTGCTCGAGTACCTGGTCGCCGTCCCGTGTCTCCAAGGCCAGTACCGTCGCGGTCACCGGATCCTCCACTTCGTTGGTCACCCGCTTGTAGCCGCTACCGTCCAGAACGACCGGGTCCGATGGCGTAATATCCACCGTTGCCCACCCCGCGTACAGTCGTCCGGGCGCTGGTTCGTCGGCAATCGCCAACTCGGCCGCGCAGCAGATCCCAAGCCCGGGGAGAATCACACTAACTCGCAATCGAAATGACGGCATCCAACCGCTCCTCTTCGAAAGAACAGCCCCTCAATCCTTCAGCCGATAGATCCATTGGGACTCCGCTCGGACACGCCCGAAACGACAACTTCCCTTCCCATGTTAGCGAAGGACTGCGTGGGATTACAGTCAGCGTGCAAATTCTCCCGCTGTCCCTCCCGAGAACATCGTCCTCATTGATGACAAAGGACTTGCGTCATTCCCTGCCCGAGGGTGTATCGGCTATCGTCGTGGGGTGCCGTCATCAGCCAACCCTTGCGGCATGTTGGCCATAGCCTTCACGACGCCGGATGACTTCTTTGGTAGGGACACCTGGCAGCTCCAGAGCCGAGGCCGAGGTCATCCCCTCTTGCCTCCCGGCCAGAACCCGAACAGAATCGCCCTACGCGCGGAGCAGGATTCGGGGCGAAGGTCATTGGCATCCGTCGCCGGTGAAATGCCGTTTGGAGATCAACTGGAACGCGATCGGTCTCCCCGCCAACGAGGCACGATTCTTCGCGCCGGGCGTCGAGGACTTCCAGGCCGAGACCGTCTTCAAATGCACAGAAGACATCCCCGTCGCGCCAGGCAAGCGATGGCTGCTCATCCTCGACACCGAGACGCGGTGAACGCAGGAACCAACCGAGATCAGCTCGTCTGCCGGGAGAGGGTGCGGCTCATGCAGCCAAACACGCTGACGGAATGAGCGAATTGCGATCAAGGGAGATCAGATCATGGGAACGTCACGGCGTGAGTTTCTGAGGTCGTGTGGCGCGGTCGGCGCGGCCGGATGGCTGTCCCCGGCAATGGGACGGGGCACGCCGACCGCCGTGCGAAAACACCATCTCTCGGTCACTCCGCACGATGCCGAGCCCGATCCGAGTTTTCTCGAAGCCGTCAAGCAGGCCGGCGTGACCGACATCTGGATCACCGCTTACGTCTGCGGCGCCCGGTGGTGCGGTGTGGAGCGCATGCAGACGTGGCGCAGACGTATCGAGGCCCGCGGCATGAGCGCTCACATGCTCAACATCCCCCTGGGACACCCCGGCTGCGGCGTGCCGAAGCACTGGCGGGGAGCGATTAGGGCCGACGGCAAGCCGTTTACGGGTACGTCGCTCCATCCTCCTGCGACCAAGGAGAACTCCGAAGCGCTGCAGCAGATCGCGGCCAAGGGCGTGAAGCGCGTCTTCCTCGACGACGATTTCCGACTGGCCGTGGCCCCGGGCGACATCGGCGGCTGCTTCTGCCCCGAACACAAGCAAGCGTTCCTGAAGCGGACCGGCTACACCAAGCGGCAGTGGACCGAGTTGCTTGACGCCATCGGCCGCCGCTCGTTGACGCTTGTACTCCGCGCCTGGGTCGAGTTCAACTGCGACCAGTTGACCGAGTCTTTCCACGCCCAGCAGAAGGCCGCGCCGGGCATCCAGCTAGGCATCATGGTCATGTACTTCGGCGCGGAGAAGGCCGGCATCCGGCTGACGGACTACCGCGACGTGCCGATGCGTGTCGGGGAGTTCAAGTTCAACGACAAGGCATTCGCCTCCGTTGAAGGGAAGGTCGACGAGCTGTTCAGCTCGTTCTTCCACCGCCGATTCGTGCGCCCGGAGCTGGCCTATAGCGAGACGACGGCGTATCCCGCAAAGCAGCTCTCGCTGAAGAACAAACTCGCCAAGTTGGCCGTCCCAACCCTCAGCGACGTGCGCAACACGATGTTCATGAGCGGGCTGACGCCGTTTCCAGCCGCCCATTGGCAGACGCTCGGCCCCGCGATGAAGAAACACGTGGCCATCCACCGCGAGGTCGCGGGCCACGCCATGCGCGGTCCGTTCAAACACTACTGGGGCGAGCCTGGTCGCTTCGTGGGCGACGATAATCCGAACAGCCTGTTTCTGGCGTCCGGTGTCCCGTTCGAGGTCACGGACGAGCCGGCCCGCGACGGCTGGACGTTCCTCTCCGACTTCGACGCGCGTGCGGTCCCGTCAGGCGGCCTCCGATCCCGCGGCACGATATTCATCTGCCG
>CAYMLO010000178.1:0-17594 GCA_964390905.1 uncultured Planctomycetales bacterium
CGCACCCGCCGACGCGAAGAACGCCACCCACCCCGGCTGCGACGGGTTGATGTTGCCCAGCTGCAGGATCGGCGTGTCCGCGCCAATCAGGTTCGCCACCTGAGCCGTCAGATCCGGGTAGCTCCACACGCAGAAGTTGAAGACCGCCACGTCGATGTCGCTCCGGTTGAAGCGCTCGGCCGCCCGCCGCGCCGTGGCGTAGTTCCAGACCACCTTCGGCGCGATGACCACCTTGTGCCTACGCCGGGTGAACCAACTGGCCAGCCTCTTCTCGAACCCCCTGCACGTCGCGTCCGTGGCCCTGGCCACGCGCCGACGACCGTCCGTGAACGATACGATGCCGATTTTCATCGCCGTTGACTCCTTGTCAGGTAGGCAGGATGCAAAACTCGTGCGACCGCGCCCCTGGCGGGCACCGATGACATTCAATACCTACCGCGCGCCGTTGTCAACCGATCGCACGGGCAGGCTTCAGGCGTCAGGCTTCAGACTTCAGGCTTCAGGCGTCAGACTTCAGACTTCAGACTTCAGGCTTCAGACTTCAGGCTTCAGGTTTCCTCTGAGTAGCTGGCAGAGCAATTGGGCGCTTCCCAGACCGTCACGCGCTCCAGCAGGTCAGGGGCGTCCAGCTTCTCGCGAACCGATTCGAATATGGCGCGGGCGACGTTCTCGGCCGACGGGTTGGCCTGCTTGAAAGGGGAAAGATCGTTGAGATGACGGTCATGGAACCCGGTCAGGATGTCGTTTAGGAGCTTCTCGACCACAACGAAGTCGATCAGGACGCCCATCTCGTCGAGCCGCTCCCCGACGAGGCGGACCTCCACCCGCCACCGGTGCCCGTGCATCGGCTCCAGCAACCCGTCGTAGGTCACCAGCTGATGAGATGCCGAGAACGCACCCTCGACCGTGACCCGGTATCTGCCCATGACCCAGATTCCCCGACAGCGTCCCCGGACAATTGGAGCATTCTAGGACAGGACGGACCGCCGTCAACCGCGCCCGGAGGAGTCCAAAACAGAGGGGGGCATCCAACGAATCGTGGCGTTGTCTTCGCCTGCGAACGGGGTTGCCCGAGCCGCGGGATTCATCCCGCGCGGATCGGTTGCCGCGCGGGATGAATCCCACGGCTCGGGCGTGCTGCAGTTGCGCGTTCAGGAATGACGCCCGTACAACGGAAGACTGGATGCACCCAGAACAGAGCGGGCGGGCCGGCATGTGCCGGCCCGCCCCATAGCTCTCCCTCCTCCCTACTCGTGTTCACAAGGAGGATCAGTCGATCAGCATGACCGGCCGCTTGCCGCCCAGCGTCTGGAAGATGGCTTCAAGCTGCGCCGAGTACTCATCGACCGAGCCCTCGGCGTGGAAGTGGGTGCCGTTCCCGATCTGGGCGATCTGCTCCATCGTGCTGATGTCCGCGTCGCACCCGACACTGACGGTGTAGATGCGAATGCCCAATGCAGCGGCCTCTTGTGCCTTGGCCAACGCGTACAACGGACCGTTGGTGTAGTCGCCGGCGATACCGTACTCATTGACATTGGCCTTGCCGTCCGTCACCAAGATCATCACCTTGGTCGCGGATCCCCGGCTCCGATCGCTGGTCAGCTCCTCGATGGCCCGCTCGATCCCCCCCCCCATGTTGGTCCAGATGTCATAGTGACCCGCCTGCATCTCGTTGATGCGGTCACTGATGGTCGAGTACACATAGCTGAGATCCAGCTCGTGTCGCGCCGTCTCACCGTAGATCTCCAGGCTGACCTGGTCATCCGTCTGCAGGTCAGTGATGACCCCCATCATCTCGGTGACCGAGTCCTTGACGGCCTGCATGGGCTGGGCGGGCGTCAGGTACAGGTCCGGGGTGTCGTCGTAGGTGGGCCGCTGCTCCATGAGGTAGTTGAGGAACGTCTTGACGCCGAAGCGGTACCTGAAGGCCGAGTTCCCCTCTCTGGCCATCTTCGACCAGGACCCCATGTAGTTCGCGTACTCGCTCCAGGATCCCCCGGGATAGGGGTACAGCACGATCGTCTCGACCTCGGTGTTCCAGCCGACACAGTCGTTGCCATTGCCCGGGTCGAGCCCCTCAGTCTGCCACTTCGCTTGGGTACCGTTGCCGTCCGGGCCCTTGCCACTTCGCCATCGCATCAGGCCCAGCGCGACGAAGGCCCGTGCCTTCCATGCAGTGGTGGTCGAGTCGTGGGCCGGGGACATGATCGCAGCGATCTCGTCCTCGTTGTAGTCTCGCCCACGTAGGAAGTCCTCGACCTCAGTGTTGGCCCAGTTCTGATAGCGAGGCAAGTAGATCAGACCGGGGTCCGTCGTGGGATCGTACGTGGAATCGAGGATCCGGTCCGGGCCGACCTTGATGTACGAGCCGAACTGGCTCATGTTGCCCCAGACTGGGCCCTTCGTCGGATTGGCACCCGGATCGTCGTTCCCGCCCTTGTTGCCCGGGTCCCCGGGCTCCGTACCTTCCCCGTCGTTGACGGCCGGATTCCCCGGAGGTGGCGGGTCGATGCCGTTCCCGACGCCGTTGTTCCCTTTGGGCATCGGCAGGGCGACCCAGATGTCATACAGGTTCACGTCGGTGTCATTGATGTGCCGCAGCTCGCTGTCGTCGTTGTGCGAGCCCGACAGGTCGGCCACCAGGGCGATGTCGCGCGGAATCAGAACCGCCGTCGCCTGGGCCCACATGTCCTTCTCGCTCTGGCCGAAGATATTGGCGAAGAACAGGTTCACCGGCCCGCCGGGCGAGTCGGACGTCCGGCGAACGCGGACCCGCACCGCATCGGTGACCACCGAATCCGTGATGAAATCATATTTTCCCGTTTCTGAATTGAGAATGGCCTGACCAAAAATGACGTCAACGTCAGGATCAATCAGGGCGCCCTCGTTGGTGATCTTGTTCTTGTAGGCGTATTCGACGGCCATCTGCCGGGCCGCCGTGATCCGGTCGCCCTCGAAGTTCGCCAGCTCTCCTGCCGCCGCCAAGGCCGCTGCATCGGCGGCAACCTGCATTTCGGCCTTCACTCTATAGAGGTGCCCAAGATCGACCGCCAGTGCGGCGAATCCCAAGAGCGCCGTTGAAGAGATGGCCGTCCAAACCACAACGGCACCACGACGACGCAAGCCGATGCTTCTTCCCTCTCGTTTCACAGCTTCATCCCTCCTCAGACCCCGCGTCCGACCTTGCCAAACGGGGAGTGTGCCTCTTCCCGATCGACCGAGCCGGAGACTCTCCGGCACTCACGGACATCAGGAAATATGCAAAACAACGGGGGCCCAAGTCAAATCGACTTGGGGATTCTGGGAGGAATTATAAGACGTAGAAGAAGTGGATGAGTGTTGTAAACATAACATAGCCTGTGAGCCCGTTTCCAAAAGCCGTTGTGGCCGATGCCGATCAGGCTCGAGCCCATCAACCACTCAGTCGATCAGCATGACCGGCCGCTTGCCGCCGAGCGTCTGGAAAATGGCTGCAAGTTGCGCCGAGTAGTCCTCGATCGACCCCTCAGCGTGGAAATGCGTGCCGCTGCCGATCTCGGCGATCTCCTCCATCGTATCGGTGTCGGAATCGGCACCCACGCTGACCGCGTAGATCCGGATGCCGAGGTCGGCGGCCTCTTGTGCCATGTCCTTGGCGTAGATCGGACCGTTGTAGTAGTCGCCCGCCTGCCCCCACTCGTTGACGTTGGCCTTGCCGTCCGTCAGCAGAACCATCACCTTGACCGCCGCTTGCCTCGCCCGATCGCTGGTCAGCTCTTCAATGGCCCGCTCGATCCCCCCGCCCATGTTGGTCCAGCTCTCGTAGTGGCCGGCCTGCATGTCGTTGAGGCGACCGCTGATCGCCGAGTACTCCTGGGTCAGGTCCACCTCGTGCCGGGCCACCGTGCAGTACGACTCCAGGCTGACCTGGTCATCCGTCTCGAGGTCCGTGATGATGTTCATCATCTCGTCGACGGCCTCCTTGACGGCCTGCATGGGCTGCGCGGGCGCGAAGCGGAGGTCTGGGCAGTCGTAGTAGGACGGTTCGTACTCTAGCATGTAGTTGACGAACGTCTTGACGCCGAAGCAATACCGAAGACGGCTGTCCCCATTTCTCACCATCTTCGTTCCCGTGCTCTTGACGTAGTCGCAGTAGGCGCTCCAGGATCCCCCCGAATACGGGTAGGACTCCGCCCAGGTCAGCTCGCTGCTCCAACCGACCCAGTCGTTGCCGTTGCCCGGGTATAATCCTTCTACCTGCCACTTGGCCGGCTGACCGTAGTCGTCCGGGCCCTTCCCGCTCCGCCAGACGGCCAACCCCAACGCGACACAGACCCGCGCCTTCCAAGCACTGCTATCGCTGTCGTAGCCCGACGACATGATGGCGTCGATCTCGTCGGCGTTGTAGTTCTGAGCGGCCAGCAGGTTTTCGATCGTCGTGTTGTTCCAGCTGTAGTATCGCGGGAGATAGACCAGGCCCGAATCGGACGTGGGGTCGTAGCTCGAGTCGATCGTCTCGGTCCCGAACCCGGCCTGTTCCATGTAGTCCCCCCAGGTGGGGCCCGCCTTCTGGGGCGTATAGTTGGGGTCCGACTCATCCAGGCCGCCCGGAAGCGCAGCCCAGACGTCGTACATGTTGATCTCCGTGATGTTCATGTGGTAGAACTCACTGTCGTCGTTGTGCGAGGCCGACAGGTCTGCGACGATGGCGATGTCTCGCGGTACCAGGATCGCCGTCGCCTGGGCCCACATGTCTTTTTCGCTCTTGCCGAAGATGTTGGCGAAGAACAGGTTTATCGGACCTGCGGGCGAGTCGGACGTTCGACGAACGCGGACCCGGACGGCATCGATAACCCCCGTACCCGTCTCAAAGGCGTAGTTGCCCGTCTCGGGGTCGATCGTTGCCTGACCGAAGATCACGTCCGTCTGAGGGTCGATCAGCGCCCCTTCGTTCGAGATCTTGTTCCTGTAGGCGTAGTCAAACGCCATGTACCGCGCCGCCTCGATGGGGTCCCCGTCGAGCGTCGCCAGCTGCCCCGCAGCCGCAAGCGCCGCCGCGTCGGCCGCGACCTGCATCTCACACTTCACCTTGTAAAGGTAGCCAAGATCGATAGAAAGAGCCGCAAACCCCAGAAGCGTCGTCATCGACAGGGCCGTCCAGACAACCACGGCTCCACGACGACGCCTCTGCCCGCTTCTTCGCATTCCCCCCACGGTTGATCCCTCCGGCTCGGCCCGTCCGGTACATTGGCACAAAACCTAAGCATCCCACAACTTAGGACCGTCCAGGTCGACCGTCGTGGCCGGCACCAGGTAATATGCAAAACACCAACGGTCGAAGTCAAGTGAATCTGGGGATTCTGGGAAAGATAGTTGATTTCAGCTCCCGACGTGCCATCTTGCTGGAAGACCTTGCTGCCAAAAGCGTTGTAGCATCCAACACTGGATATACAGTCATAGGCGTGCCTCATTATTTCCAATAGACTTGTATATAACATCACTAGGAAGTTCATTTAAGTCGCGCCTGGGGAGCATCTCCGTTCGCATCATGCTTGGCCAATGCCCCCAAAGCAGCCCATGTCAGAAAGCAATCCGCCGGGCCAAGATGTGGCTCGCCCAAGGAACGGTGTAGGTCCAAAGCACCTCGGCGTACGAGGCCCGGGGCCTCAGAGAACCCACCGTAGCGAGCCCCCCCACGCCCCAGCCCGAGCACATGCCCCCCTCCCCGAGATCTCGACGTGTCGACTTTTCGACGTGTCGACGCGTCTCCTCACCGCCCCTCAACCGTCCCGAGCGTGCAGGCAGGTCGCGTCTTCATCTGGATGGCGGCGTGGCTGTAGAACGGGTAGACGCTCCACTCCACACAGGTCAGGAGGTCGGGTTTGCCGTCGCCGTCCATGTCGGCCACCGCCGGGTGCGGGCCGTGGGCGGTGATCCGGATCGGCTTGCCGAAGCAGCACAGCCCGACGGGGTCCTCGAACTTCGGGTCGGTCTTGGTCCCGCAGTTCCGTAGGAGGAACACGCTGCTGGGTGGCGGGACGTGCCCCGCGACACTGTAGATCACGTCCTGCAGGCCGTCGCCGTCCCAGTCCGCGCAGCGGAACGACTCGGTCCAGTGGGCCTTGCGACCGATAATCGAATCGTCGATGGACCGCCCGTCGGCGAGCTTGAGCTGTCGGTCCTTCTTGAGTCGGAGCTTGCCCGCCGCGTCGCGGGACTGCGCAAACAGCGTCAGCTTGCGCACGTGCCCGTCGTGCGTGATCATGTCCATCAGCCCGTCGCCGTTTAGGTCCGCAAACCCCGCCCCGGTCCGCCAGAGGAACGGCCGGTCCTTCTCGTACGGGTAGGGGTTGTTGGGCACGCCCTTATCCCCGGCGAGCTTGGCGGATTGGGCCCGTTTCTCGGGCGAATCGGGGTAGCCATCGCAGATGACCTGCCCGCGCTTGCCGAACCTCGGCTGCGTGCGCGTGCCGATGTTCTTGTACCAGAAGATGCGGTTCGTTTCGTTGGGCAGCATCAGGTCGGGTAGGCCATCCCCGTCCCAATCCACGCAGCAGGGAAGCGGGTAGCCCATGTTGTGCCAGTGCTTGCCGCCGAGGATCTCGTCGCGAAGCAGCCGGATCGGCCTGCCGTCGGCCAGGATCGGCTGCGGCTCGGCGTAGGCGGGGCGATCGTTCGTTCCGCGATTGACGATGATCCGTGGCCAGCCGTAGCCGCCGCCGACCAGGATATCGCGATCGCCGTCGCCGTCCCAATCGCACACGAACGGCCAAGCCTGATCGCTCAGCGCCATGACGGCCGAATCGGACAACGCCCGGCCGTATCGCCTGAAGTGAAGCTCGCCGTTGGCGTCGCGCACGTGCTCGTAGAACGAGACGACCCGGAACACGTCATGAAGAACCAGTAGGCCACGCCGGGGACCGTCCGTCACCGCTGCGAGGTACGTCGGCCACCACACGTCGATCCCTTGGACCGCCTGGTCATGCCCGAATCTCGGTGGGTCGCCGCCCAGGTTCCGCCGCCAGGCCAGCCGGTACTCGTGGACGTCGCCCCTTGCGCCCGGCAACAGGCCGACCGCATCCAAGCGTCCGTCGCCGTCGACGTCGTAGAAACAAGGATCGCGCCCCACGTCGAGCGAAGCGCCCTTGGCCAGCTGGATCGGCCAGCCCTTGGCGTTGGTGTTTTTCAGATACAGGTTGCCCAGAACGAAGTCGACCGCCCCATCCCGGTTCAGGTCAACCGCCCGACAAGGCCCCCACGTGGACGTCTGGCGCGAGACACTGCCGCCGGCGACGAAGACGGGCATGCCTCCCGCGTCGCGCTCGCCCGAGTTGAGGTACAGCTGGATCTGCTTGCCGCCGCTCGGCGAGTAGACCAGGTCGATCCGTCCGTCACCGTTGAGATCCGCGAAATCGGCGTGCATGTAGATCCGGCTGAAGTGCTTGAACGCCGTCGATCCCGCCTTGTCCACGTGCCGGACCCGCACCAGATCGCCAAACAGGAACTGATCCGCCCGCCCGACCCGCGGATAGCAGATCACGCCGTCCCACGGCCAGCCCGGGCGGTAGGCGTAGTTCCAGCACCCCACCAGATCGCGCCGACCGTCCCCCGTCAGGTCCACGAGCCGACTGGGGTAGCACACCAACACCGGGCGCGGCTCACCCGCGTTGTAGCGCAGCAGATCCCCCACGCCGATCAGCGGCGTGTACTTCGCGGGCGCCAGCGGCGGACGCTTTCCGACCGTCTTGAACCGGAGCTCGTAGACCTTGTGCGAAGGATCCTGGACCACCCATTCGACGCGCCCCTTGTCACCGTACGCGAAGTCCTCCGTCGTCGCATGCGGCACGGCCTGGCCGGTCGCCGCGTCGACCACGACGATCGAATTGGGATTCAGCACGCCTGGCAGCTTCGCGTCCCTGATCAGCGCCCCGAAATCGATCGTCGGGTCCATCGGCACCTTCGCGAATGGCAGGTCGGACGCGATCGTCAGGCGAACGACATAGACCCGATCCGTCGGGTGCGCACCCCGAGCCGCAGACGATGCGAGACCCAACAGGACGCTCAGCAATCCCGCGACTATCTTGCCCATGCCGACGCATCCCCTCGAAAGACGAACCGTTCCCTGCGCCACCCCAACCTACTCGACGTAGCCGAGCGAACGGAGCCTCTTTTCGACCTCCTCGTCCACCGGGACCTCCTCGGTCTCGAGCGTCGATGCGTTCTCCGCCAGCAGCAGAGACTTGAGTCTCTCGACGATCTCCGGGCTTGTGGCAGCGATGTTGATCATCTCGGCCGGGTCAATCCGCAGGTTGTAGAGCTCCACCTGGCCCGTGTCGGGGTCCAGGATCAACTTGTGCTCTTGAGTGATCACCGCCGGCATGACTTTCGACATCATGCTGCTCCAGGAGCGGGCGAACCCGTCGCCCTCGTTGTCTTCTTGGAGGCGCTCCAGAAGGCTCCGGCCGTGCGGCATCTTGGACAGGCCGAAGCCCAGCACGTCGCAGATGGTCGGCATGATGTCGGCCAACTCGACGACGCCCTTCCACCGACGCGGCACCTCACCAACGCGCGAGGGAAACCGGACGATCAACGGGACGTGGATCATCTCCTCGTACACCGTCGAGTTGTGCATCATGCGCCCGTGCTCGCGAAACGCCTCGCCATGATCAGAGGTGATCATCAACAGGGTCTTGTCCAGCATCCCCCCGTCGCGGAGACGCTGAAGGATCCGGCCCATCTGATGATCGACAAAGGCCAGGTTCTCCTGGTATTTGGCCCGCAGGTGTTGGAGGTCGCGTTCCCTCACCCGTAGCTCTCGCTTGTCAATCTTCACCAGCGTGCCGGGCGTTCCTTCGACCCCGCCGTCGTAGCCGATGTCGTACCGCCCGGCGAAGGGCGGCGGCGGGTCGTACGGGGCGTGGGGCGGCAATAGATGCACGTAGAGAAAGAAGCCGTTCGGATCGCTGCCGTGTTCGTCCAGCCACTCGATCACGTCCGTGACCGTCTTGGCCGAGTCAATCCGACCGAAGTGCCCTCGGGTCTTGTCGAACACCTCGAATGGGAAGTACTCCTTGAACACATCGAAGCCGGTGTTGAGCCCGAAGCCCTCGGTCACATACGGATTCTCCGAGAACGCGGCCGTCTGCATGCCCAACCGGCGCAGGACGGCGGCGATGGGCACCGTCAGGACCACCTTCGACGTCTTGGTTCTGGGCTTGGTCGGCGGGTAGTACCCCGACAGGTACGACCCCGCGGAGGGCAACGTCCAAGCGGCCTGGGCGTAGGCCCGCTCAAACAGCGTCGCCTCCTGCGCGAAGGCGTCGATTTGGGGGGTCGTAGGCAGCTCATTCCCATAGCAACTCAGGTATCGCGCCGAGGCCGCGTCCATGACCAACAGCACGACGTTATACTTGATCCGTGACCGTCCCCTCGCGATTCCCCACGCGAGCAAGACCGCCAGACCGGCCAGGATCAGCAGGACCTCTGCTCGGCCCAGGAAACGAAGCCACCGCAGACGAGGTCGAGCGCCCTGTGTCGTGTCTGGCGAATCCGCCAAGACCTCCTCCTCCCGCGACCGCAGCACGCCGCCGCGCCTGACCAGACCAGCCGGTCACAGCTGAACCAGGCTCAGACCCAACGGGACACGCCGGACGAACGTAGACACTCCCCGTGTCCTATGGCAGGACCAGATCAATGTAGTCTACCAGGATCGGGTCGCCGGCGCTCAACGTGATCGCGATTTGGTTCGCACCGTTCTTGACCCGTGCACGCGGACACTTGAAGCAGGCGTACTGACCCGCCTGGCCGAGCGCGGCGTCATAGGGGTGGTCGAGCGGCTTGGGCACGAACGCCGTGGCGTCCAGCTTCGTTCCGTTCAGCACGACGTCCCAGCGACACTGACTCGCGTCCTTCCGCGTCATCAGCCGCAGCAGACCGTCCTTCGTCTGGTGCGACGTGGGCGCCAGATCGACCTCGAGCGTGTGCGTCCGTCCCTTGCCGAACGACTTGGGCAGCAGCGCGGGCCCGGGCACCCGCTTGTCGTGCCACGCCTTGGCCACGACGTACCATTGTGGCTGGCGAGCCAACCAGTCCGGCTGACCCAGGCGCTTGAGCACGTGGAACGGCGGCTCGTTGAAGGGTCCT
The DNA here is from genome assembly GCA_964390905.1 of uncultured Planctomycetales bacterium. GTDB lineage: Bacteria > Planctomycetota > Phycisphaerae > UBA1845 > JAFGLZ01 > JAFGLZ01. Next base: position 10,123 of record CAYMLO010000178.1, read on the forward strand.
CGGCCGGGGGTGCCGTGCTCGCGAAAGTACACGAAGTTGAACAGGCTCATCCCGTCTGCGCCGCGCTGGTAGGCCAGGCTCGCGGCCGTATAGAACTGCTCGTCCGTCGTGCGGCGAAACGAGAAGCTGTCGTAGCCGCCCCGGCTGGGGCCCGTCGTCGTGCAATGGGTCATCTCGAGGTAAACCGCTGCATCGGGAATCTGCTTGCGGATCTTGGCCAGGTCCGTCTGCTGCATCGTGAAGTAGAAGGCAGACAGATTCGCCATATCCAGCCCCGCTTGCACCATCGCCGGCAGGTCGATCCCAAGCACATCGTGCATGCTCAACACGCACGGCACGCGGGCACACAGCCAACGCCGTTTCCCCCGACGCGCCGTTCGGTCCAGCAGCTTGCGGACCCGTGCGACGAAGTCGGTCATGATCTTGCAGCGCTGCTCGCGGGTCGTCTTGTCGAGCTGGAAGTAGCTGGTGTGCCGCATGAAGTCCAGCTCGAACCCGTCGATGTCGTAGTTCTCACAGAGCTCGCGGATGAAGGCGAACTTGTGCTCGCGGACCTCGGGGATGGCCCAGTTCTGAACGTGCTCGTTCCAATGTCGTTTGTTGGCCCCGATGCGGTATTCGGGGTGCTCGACGTAGAACTTGGTGCAGTACACTGACAGGCGATGCTTCGTGCCGACGTTCTCGAGATGATGTCCGTCGTTGAGGCGCAGCGACACGAACGGAACCTGCCCCTTCTGCCGACAGCGGTCTACGAAAACCTTGACCATGTCCCCCCCGGCCAGCATGTATTGGCCGATCGTCCCCGGCTTGTTGCCCGTCTGCTCCTGGAACCAGCGGTAGTGCTCCTCAGCGGGATAGACCTCGCTCTTCCACCAGGGAATCCAGCCGAGTCCCGGCTGGAACATGTGCACGTCGACGCCGGCCACCTCGTCCACCGTGGCCTGAAGCCGCTCGGTCGTGAAGGGCTCGCGCTTCTTGTGATAGGGGCTGACGCACGTCAGGATGTTCGTCGTGTCGTTGCTGAACAGCACCTTGAACGGAGCCTTGCGCCGCGCCGTTCCCTCGCGCGCCTCAACCAAGCCCTGACCGACGCCGGCCGCCGCGACGCCGGACGCCGCGTGCAAGAACTCTCGACGGTTCATTCGATACTCCTCATCATGGACAATGGGGTGGCCCTCCTACCGCGAGACGAACGCCGACCGCAGCAGCCCCGGGTCGAACTGTTCCGGCGGGCTGTCGGAGGCGGCGTATTGATACAGCGCGCCGATCACGATGGCCTTCAGCGCCGTCGACACCAGCGCCAACAGGATCAGCCACAACGCCGCCACGCCGATGCCGACGGCCATCATCGCTACGCTGCCCGACGCGATCCCCAGACCCGCCGGGACGACCGCCAGCAGGCCCGCCAGCCCGATGATCAGGCCGATCCCGAAGTTGGCCACCAACGCCTCGCCCCACGTCTCACGCAGGATGGCGAACGACCGCTTCAGCGCCGTCAACGGGCTCACCTCCTCGACCACCAGCACGGGGATCACGAAGTAGCTCGCCGCGCTCCACGCCATCCCGAGCAGGTCGGCGACGAACCGCCCCGCCTTCTCCGATCGCGACTCGATGAGCTTCAGGATCAGCCCCACCGTCGCGCTGACCAGCGCCCAACCGAAGATCTGCGGCAGCCGCGACATCGACGCGCGGAAGCCGTCCTTGAGTGTCGGATCCCCGCCGTTGAAACGGATGATCGCACACGCCACGAGGGCGGCGTTGAAGAACGTGATGACGAAGTAATTCACGAAGTAGAACGCAAACACGATGATGTACACCAGCGGGTTCTCGTAGGCGGTCTCATCCTCCATGAGCGTCTGAATGTATCCACTGGACACGAGCGGCAGCCCGAAGCTGCCCAGGACCAGCAGGCACGCGATCCCGCTCAGCAGCGGAAAGACGAGCAGCTCCTTGTCCAGCATCAAGACGCGATAGCTCTCCTTGGCCAGCTCCCAGCCATTGGACAACGCTGCGAACATCCCGAGTCCTCCTGCGACACCGCCGCGGCTAAGCCAATCGATCTTCCCGGTGCGCCCAGTAGAATACCGGCCTGCTGGTCGGGACGCCACGTCGAAGCCGAGTCTACACGCCTCGCAACACCGGACGGGTCGAGGCCGTCTGGCCTGGGCCAAGAGCTCCCGCTAGAATGCGAATGCCAGGCGAACGCGGGACACGCGGGGGCAAGAGGACCGACCGGTGAGCCGGCGCCGGCACAACTACAGGGGGCGAACCGAGCTGCGGATCGCCGGCGTGAAGCGACGAAGCGACGCCCGCGCCCTATGCGAAGCCGGAGAGACCCATGCGCGCGCAGCGATGTATCTCGGCGGCGCGGCCGTTGAGTGCAGAATCAAAGCCATTGCCATGGAGGTCCATGGGTGCCAGACGCTCGATGAATTGGCCAGAAGATGGGGTGTAGGAAGCAACGAGATCTACACGCACCGTCTTGATGCGTTGGCCAGACGTCTTCCCTCCTACAACCGATTCAAGAAGAGCTACGCATGGGGCTGTTTCACTTCACAGGTGAATCGGTGGCGTGTAAAACGGCGGTACGACCCGAAAGACGCCACACAGGAAGAGGCCAACGACTTCCTTATGGCCGTGGATCGAGTCATTGAATGGCTCAACAACAACAATTGAGTCACGGCTGCCGAAGGGACGGTCCCATGGGCAAGACAAGCAAGAAACGGAAGCCGGCAAGTCGAACGAGGGGAACTCGTTCGCGGGCCGCTGTGAAGCGCGCCCTCGAGCAGTCCCTACGCAAGCGGTTCCCGAATGACACCGTGGACATCTCGGATGGCTACGAACAGAACATCCACGTGCTCGTCGTGTCGCGACAGTTCGACGGCATGGTGGAGGAGAATAAGCAGGACCTGGTTTGGGGAATCATCGACGGTTCCAACCTGACGGACAATGAGAAGTCGTTGATAAGCCTGGTCCTCCCGCTCAGCCCGGCACAGATCAAGTAGCCTGCCACACGGATTCCCCCGCCACAAGCGCCTTCTGGGATGACCTACCCTTCCTTCTCCTCGTGCTTCTTGTCCTCCGCGCGCGGGTCGGTCGGGTTGCCGGCGCCGACCTGTTTAACGTCCTCCTCGAACGTCGCCTTGCGACGCAGGATGTGGTGGTAGTGCTGGGCGAAGCGGTGGGCCTCGTCTCGGATCGACTGCAGCAACCGCAAGGCTTCGTTGTTGCGCGGCAGGCGGACGGGCTTGCTGCGGGCTTGGATGTAGATCTCCTCCTCCCGCTTGGCCAGCGAAATCACCATCGGCGGTCGGATGTCCATCGTCTCGAACGCCGACAGCGCCGCGTGGAGCTGACCCAGCCCGCCGTCGATGACGATGACGTCGGGGTACAGCTCCTCCCCGCCAGCCGCCCGGCGGTACCGCCGCGTCACCACCTCGTGGATCATCGCGTAGTCGTCCTGGCCCTCGACCGTCTTGATCCGGTAGCGGCGATACCCGTTCTTGAACGGCACGCCGTCGATGAAGCACACCAGCGAACCGCACGACTCGCCGCCCTGCAGGTTCGCGATGTCGATGGCCTCGAGGATCCGCGGCTGGCTGTCCAGCTCGAGCAGCTCCTGCAGCTTCGCCAATCCCTGCGCCGGGTCGACGAAGAAGACCTCCGGCTGGACGTCCGATTCCACGTCGCCAGACAACGCCAACGACTCGATGGCCTTGATCCGATCGCGGAGGATCGCGGCGTCCTCGAATCGCAACTCCGCCGCCGCCTGTTCCATCTCCCGGTTCATCTGACGAAGCACCACCGACCGTTTGCTCGCCAGGAACTTCCTCAGCCGGTCGATGTCCTTGCGATAGTCCTCCTTGCTGATCTTGTCGGCGCACGGGCCCGTGCAGCGCTTGATCGAATGGAGCAGGCAGGGCCTGAAGAACCGACGCTTCTCGTCGTCCGCGCGGATGTCCAGTGTGCACGTGCGGAAGCGGAACACCCGCTGGAGCGCATTGACCGCGTCGCGCAGGCCCGCGGGCGACGTAAACGGGCCGTACAGCTTGCTGCCCTTGCTATGCGGCATCCGGGTCACGTAGACCCCCGGGAAATCGTCCCGCGTCATGATCTCGAGGTACGGGAAGCTCTTGTCGTCGCGGAGTCGCGCGTTGTAGGGCGGCTGGATGTCCTTGATCAGCCGGTTCTCCTGCAACAGCGCGTCGACCTCCGTGTCGCAGTCGAGGAAGTCGATGTCGACGACTTCCCCCGCCATCCGGGCGATTTCCGGACCGCGCGTCTTGAGCAGGTCGGCCGAGTCCTGGAAGTAGCTGCTGACCCGCGCACGGAGGTCCTTGGCCTTGCCCACGTACAATACCCGACCGCGGGTGTCCTTCATCAGGTACACGCCCGGCGTCTTGGGGAAATGCCGGATCTTCTCGCGGAGCTGCGCGATCCGTTCCTGGTCGTCCTCGAGCTGCACAGCCATCACCATCCGTAGCCAACGCCGCCGATTCTTGTATGATACGTCCTGCCGGCCGGCAGGTCAGCACCCGACCAAGTCCCCCCATCAGCCAGGGAGACGACCATGGCAACACGTCAGACCACCGACATCTATCCCAAGCCGCACCGGATCGAACGCCGACGCGGAACGTTCGCCCCGCCGCCCGGTCCATTGACGATGCGACTGGCCGCCGGGCCGCCCAAGTGGGTCCGGGCCGCCACCGCCATCGCCGCGAGGCAGGTCGGCCAGGCCGTCAGACGCAAGGTGACCGTCAAGACGGATCGCCGCCTAGCGGGGTGCACGGCGGTCCTCGGCGGTCCAGGCATCGAGCTGCCCGGGAAGCTTCGCGCGGAACCCGCCTGCCCGCCGGGGACGGCCGATCAGGCTTACCAGCTCACGGTCGACCGCGACCGCATCGCGATTCGCGCCGCAGGCTGGGCAGGTTTGGGACATGGTTTGATGGCCCTGCTGGACGCGTGTCCCGCCGGGCTGCGATGCATGTCGATCGCCGATGGACCCCGATTCGGCATCCGCGCCATGCTCCTCCACATCGGCTACAACCACTGGCGGGACAAGCCATCCAAAGACATGGTATACGGCTACAGCGATCGGCTGCGCTTCAGCAAGCCCGTCTTCGACGAGGCCCTCGCCCTGATGGCCCGGCTGCGGATGAACTTGGTCGTCCTCGACCTGGGCGACGCCATCCGGTACCGATCGCATCCGGAGATCGCCGTTAAAGGCGCCCTGACCCCCGCACAGCTCAGGGCCCTGGTCGCCGAGTGTCGTGACCTCGGGGTCGAGCCCATCCCCAAGCTCAACTTCGCCACCACCCACGACGTCTGGCTGAAGCAGTACGAAAAGATGGTCGGTACGGAACCGTATCATCAGGTCTGCGACGACCTGATCGCCGAGGCCATCGGCCTGTTCGACGGGCCGCGGTTCTTCCACATCGGCATGGACGAAGAGACCCTTGCCCACCACCGCGGGCTCATGCTCGACCACGTCGTCCTGCGGGAGGGCAAAGCCTGGCTCGACGCCGTCAAGCGGTTTGACCGCACCGTCCGCCAGCATGGGGCGCGGACGTGGATGTGGGGCGACCCGCTCTGGCCCGACCGGGACGGGCCGACCCCCGCCATCCCCAAGCGGATCCTCCTGAGCGACTGGAACTACGCCAGACGAATGACGTTCCCCACGTCAGCCGCCATCGAGCAAATGGGGTACGACAACGTCCCCGCTGGGGCGAACTGGACCTACGACGACAACATCGCCCTGCTGACGCGTTTCGCAGCCGACAAGCTCCGGGCCAGCCGGAACCCCGGCATGCTGATGACCGTCTGGAACCCCACCGTCAGGAGCTGCCGGGGCAACGTCCTCAACGCCATCTCGCTGGCGGCCGGCGTCTTCTGGAACCCCGACGGCCCGTCGCGGGCGCCCTGGCCCCGCGACCACACGGGGGGCCGCCTGAGGCCCAGACGTTGATCCGGCCCAATGTGCATATGAAGACCGCCCCGGCCTGGTCGCAAGCCGGGGCGGTCGAAAGCGTCCTTGAGGACCTCGTCCGGGCCTTTTATTTGCCGGTGTTGGACGCGAAGCCCGGGTAGGCCAGGTCCTCGGTCTCCTGCTGGATGATGATCTTCGGCTTGACCAGGATCAGCAACGTCTGCTCGTCCTTGACCAGCGATCGGTTGCTGAACGCCCGCTTCAGCACGGGAATCTTGCTGAGCACCGGGACACCGGCCTCCACCTCTACTTCGCCGCCGAGCTTCATGCCACCAATCAACAGCGTGCCCCCATCCGGAACCGTCGCGGTCGTCACCAGCGTGGTGGTGCGGGTCTCGGGCAGCGTGATGTTGCCGATCCCCAGCACGCCCGCATCGAACCCGCCCTGCTGCACACCGAACTGTCGCAATGCGATCAGTTCAGTCGTCTCCGGAGCGATCGTCATCGTCACGTAGCAGCGATCCGGCGACACGGTGGCCTTGACCGTCAAGCTCCGCCCCAGGTCAAGCTGAGCCGTTTGTGGCTCGTAGGCGATCGCCCCGGCACCCCCGACGGCCCCCCCCGCGGCAACGGCGTTGAGGGATTCAACATAGTTCTGCTGCTCGCCGACATAGATCATACCAATCGTTCCGTTGGGAACGACGAGCCGCGGCGCCTCCATGAAGCTCCGGCGCTGATCTGCCTGCGTCGCCCGAATCAGGAAGTCCACCTGAATGTTGTCCAAGAACGTGCCGCCGATGTTGATCGCGTCGCCGATCGCGCCGCCACCGAGACTCCCTGGAACTTGGGTCGCCTGGGGGGCCGCCATGTTCAGGGAATCCTGCGTCATCCTGACCGGCGTCCACTGGCTCGAGTGGGGGGCCACCGTCCCGGTTGGCGGCACCAGCCCGGCCGCCACCCACGGCTGGTCCGGGACCTGCTGGGCCATGGTCTGCCCCCCACTCGCGGCTACGGTCGGGATGAACCCCAACCGCGTCATCTGTCGGGGAACCAGCACGAGCCCGCCGCTGGAGGGGTCGACCATGCGCTCGCCCCCGCTTGTCCCATAGTCGTACCCTGCGTTCCCCGCGTTCAGGATCACGTCGAGGTTCAGACCAATCTCTTCTAAGAAGTTGTTGCCGACCGAAAGGAACTTCGCCTCGACCAGGACCTGGATCGACAGCTCCTCACGCATCTGGTGAAGCAGAGACGCCAGCTGGCGGTGCACCTGCGCGGAGTTCCTCACAAGGAGCTGACCTCTCTGGTAGTTGGCTTCGATGGTCCCTTCGCCCTCACCCGTCTCGCCTTCCTCCCAGCTGGTCGGCTCAACCACCCTGATGATGGTCTCCAGCAGCATATCGAGGTTGTCCCATCGCGAGCCCCCACCATACCCGCCGCCGCCATAACCACCGCCCCCGCCATAGCCGCCACCGCGGCCGCCGCCATAGCCACCGCTACGACCTCCATAGCCACCCCCACCCCCATAGCCGCCGCTCCGGCCGCCATA
>CAYMLO010000179.1:0-17443 GCA_964390905.1 uncultured Planctomycetales bacterium
AATCGCCCAGGGCGGCGCGGCGGTGGGGCTGATGTGGAACCCGGACTTCCCGGCATCGGGCGCGGGGCACAAGCTGTCGGCCGTCTTCGCGGTGCCGGAGCGCTTCGCGGAGAAGGACGCGAGCCTTATGGGCGTGTTCGCGCCGACGACGCCGGAGGAACACGGACCCCAGCAGCAGCCAACAGACCGTCAACGGCTCGGGACAACCGGTGTAGGCCTCTGGCGTCGCAACGCTCAGGAAGTCATCGATGTTCGTCAGGCACGTGATGGATGCCGTTCCCGGGATCATGCCGTCACCGAGATCGAAGTCGCCGATGTAAAGGTAGGTGAAATCGACGTCCTCGTAGAAGCTCGGCGGGGAATCGTCCGGCCAGGCGCCCTTAGCCAGGTAGACGCCAGAGACATCGGTCAACTCGTCCACCGACGTGATGGTGGCCTCGCACCCAACTATGTCTATTATAGGTATGTCACCACCGACACATCGAAACTGATAGCAGTTCATTCCTGGTCCGTTTAGCACGACCTCCTGGCAGATGGGAAGGTCCTGCCACGGTCCCGGCGGCGGCGGCCTAACCTGTCTGTACTTCCACTGGCCCGATATTGCATGAACTATTACATCTTCCTTCATAGACTTGTTAATATCCCTGTGAGCGGGGAACCATCGACGAGGCCAGGGCGCGGGCCCAGGAGGGACGGGGGGACCTGGGCCCGGGGGGCCCGGTATCGGTGTGATCGGGCCGACGATGGGATCTCCGCCCGGCGTATCGGGAGGACAGATGGTCACCTGATACCCGGCATCAAGCCAGAAGTAGTCCCAGTAATTGGGGTCGCGCCCGGGGTTGATGGGAAGGGAGTTGTAGTAAATCGGATTGCCATACTCATCTTCTTCGTAGTGGTTCTCGTAGGTGGTGCAGTACTTCTGGCACTCCTCGCACCACTTTCTTGTCACCACGTACTTGAGATCGTACACATCCGCCCTCGCCGGGGTCGTGCTCGCCAGGACGAGGAGCCCAGACGCGAGGACGCCCATTGACCACGCCAGCGCTTTCACGGTTCACATCCCTCCTTTCTTCAAGGTAGGCTCTCTGGGAGACACAAAGCGCATCGCCTCACAAAGGCGGCGCTGCCGGGTTTCGCAGGTCGAGGGAGGGCAAGCCGGAATGCTCCGGGAATCCCGTCCGGCGCCACAGGGCGGCACATAGCACTCACGTGCAACGGGTTGCCGTTATCACGGCTTCAGACATGCCCAATGGCCTGGCAGACGTGGGAGAGCAGCCTTCCCCGGCATCCCTCCCCATGATTGGCGGGAACGGTTCCGAATGCTGACTCCGCTCAGAACCGTACAGAGTCCTCCCGCCTCCCTCAGTCCCATAATATGAACCTAACACAGCTTTGGAGGATTGTCAAGACAGGTGGGGGGAGGGATATCTTTCTTATGACAAGTAAATGTCTTCACATACTTACCTTATGACTTCCCGCCGGCCGCACACTCAATCTGTGTTTCCAAACAGCCTCGAGCACGGCCACGCACGTATGGGCCTCGCCGCCCCGCCGGCATGAGACTCCCCTGCCTCTTAGCGCACCGCTGGCTTGACCTGGCATGCGGCGCGGGTGTCTTGTTCGGACAGGGATCGGTTGTAGATCTTCAGGGCTGCGATCTGTCCGAGGACCTGGTAGGCCGGGCCGGGGCCGGCGTTGTATTGGCCGACGTAGAGGGCGTCGGGCGTCGGCGTGCGGATGGCGTTGCCGGGCTTCTCGGCCACCAGGTGGCCGTCCTGGAAAAGCCGGGCTGTCTGGCCGTCGAAGGTGCCCGCCAGATGGGTCCATTGGCGGGGAGCGGGCTTGCCGCCGTCGCAGTCGATGCCGCCGACGTGCCACCGCCAACCGGCGCCGATCCGCTGGAGGAACCAGCCGTCCTGACGCCAGTGCCCGCAGCTTGCGATGACGGGCATCTTGCCTTCCTTGGTGAGGCGGACCCAGCATTCGACCGAAAGCCGCCGGGACAGATCGAACTCGGGGCGATGGTGGAACGCTACGTGCCCGCCCTGGCGAAGATCCAAGGCCGATCCTTTGACTCGGGCCTTGCCGCGCACGTAGCCCGAAGCCGTGCCGCCGCCGTAAAGCGTGGCGTGGGCGTTCTCGGCGAAGGCGGCGACGAAGAGCGGCGCCTTGATCTCAGGCAGCGCGGCGGCCACGACCGCACGGCTGGCAGCGCTCTCGATCCCACGTCGACTCACGGCGCGGACCGTATAGGCGTACTTGGCGCCGTCACCGGCGCGCGAGTCAGAGTATCGAAGGTCGAAGACTGGCTTGGCGGTCAGGCGTTTGACGACCTCGGTCCCGGCCTCGACACGGTAGACGTGGTACCGGGTCCCCATGGGCCCCCCGTCCCGCCACTGGAGCATGACCTGCCCCGGGCCGGGCGAGGCCTCGAGTCCCTCCGGCGTTGGCGGCGGCTCGGGCGCCGGCACGCTCACGCCTGCCCGGATCGGGGCGCTGCGGTTCGACCCGGAGAGGAGCACCACGGCGTAGTGCTGCTTCCCTTGCGGCGCGGCCAAGTCCGCGAACTGAAAGATGGGCGTCTTGGCCAGCAGCGTTTCCGCGTTGGGGTTGAAGTCGGCCCGAGCGTCCCGGTGGATCTCGGCGACCAGGCCGATCGTTCGCGCGGAGCGCTCCCACGAGAGTCGCGCAACGCTCTCGGCGTCCACGCGGGCCTCCAGGGCTGGCAGCGGATCGGGCAGGGGAGGGGGGATCAACTGTCGCCATCTTCCCGGCTCGAGCTCTGCGCCGGGCATGTCGGCACGCGGCTCGGCCAGGGCCAGTCGGCGCCCGCGTCGGATGACGGCCAGCATGGCCTGGTAGTGCGGGTCCTCGGTCGAAGCGAACGTCACGACCGGCTTGCCGCTGCTGTCCGACGGCGGGCACTTCTTGGGCTTCATCTGCTCCATCGGCAGGACGTGGTGGATGTAGGAACCTGTCGCGAGGATGCGAACACGCTGTCGCTTGGGATCCACCCTCCGGTCGCGGCACATGGCCTGACCCCAACCCCGCGTTCCCTTGGCCAGTGGGGCGCGGAGGATGCGGCTGAACTCCGGACGCTCGAGGTTGAACCAGTCGCTCTCGAAGGGGATCTTGCCCTTGTCCTCGTGACATCGCGTGCATCCGGCGGCCCGCATCTGGCCGAAGAGGTCCTGCCGGATGCCCACCCAGGCCTTCATCCGGCAGCCGTGTTTCGTGTAGTTCCACGTGCCGTGGTACAGGCCGTTGGTGTCGATCCAGGCCAGGAGCAGGTCACGCTCCCTGCGCGTCAGATTCGGGAGGCGGCCCTTGTGACCGCTCACGAGGGCCTTGGCCATCGGTGCCGTCGCGGACCCGTGAGACCGGGGCGGGAAGATCTGGGCGGACCATCGCGACGTGCCGTTCATGCAGTCGATGCCCGAGATCAGGTAGGCCGTCACCTGCGTCTCGCGGCGACTGATGAGGTTCTCATAGCTGATGCTGAAGTGCTCGGTCCAGCCCCCCGTGAGGTCCAGCTTGGCGGCGAAGCCCTCCTCGCCTCCGTGACAGCGGACACAGTGCTTGTCCATGATCGGCTGGATCATGCTGGGGTAGTCGAGGAACCCGCTGCCCCAAGACTCCGGCTTCGGTCGGGAGGGGCTGCGCTGTAGCGCCAAACGGGTCCCGATGCTCGAGGGGGTGGTGTACTTGTCCTCGTGGCAACCGATGCAAGACCGGGTGACGCCCGGCGCGGCCTGCACGAACGTCCGCATGCTCTGGATCAGTCGCCCCTCGGCGTCGAGGGCCTGCAGGTAGACCGCGCGTCCCGACGGGACCTCGAAGTAGGCCGATCCGTCCGATTCGACCGGTACGACGCCCAGGAAGTTCTTGGCGGACCAGGCAAGCACCGCGCTCATCAGAAACGTCTGGTTCATGGCGCCCCCGGGCGTGGCGCTCACGCGCGACGTCTCTTCGATCACGCGGAGCTGTTTGACCTCGCCGCGCTTGACGCCTGTCAGGCCGTGGTAGATGTCGTGGACGAGGAACCGCCCGGCGGTCCCTTGCCGCTGGGTGCTGGCGGCGAGGACCGGCGCCCGCGAACGGGGCTTCACCAGCATCGGCGAGTGGCAGCAGATGTCCGGTTCGGCGTGGATCAGCTCGCGCCGACCGGTGCGGTCCATGATCTCGATCGCGTTGTACTTGAGTCCCTTGGGCCGGCCGCTGAACACGACCACGTCCTTGGAGAGCGGCCAGGGTTCGCAAGAGTTGCCGCGGTCGTGCATCGGGTCGTCGGGGTGCTCGAAGTTCACGAGTGCGCCGGGACCGTTCTTGCCCAGACGCGTGTCGACCAGGCCGATGCTCCCTCGGGGCGGGGAGTTGTGCGGCGTGAAGGCGGCGAAGACCAGATCCGGCGAGCCCGGCACTGGCCGGGCATCCAGCAAAGCCTCCGGGTGGACCATGTTGTTGGCGAACAGCGCGGTTTCATTCGTGCCGTCGGCGAAGATCGTCCAGACGCTCTGCTGGGTCAGCGCGGTCTTGTCCATGTACTCCCAGCGCCCGTGGAGGATCCGCCCGTCCGGCAGGACGCACGGGTCGAACTCGTTGACGTTGTTGACGGAGATCACGTGGATGTCCGTCCCGTCGGCGTTCATGATGTGCAGGATGTCCACGCCCTCGTTGGCACAGGGCACCAGGCCGTGTCCCCGCGTGGAGGTGAAGACGATCCGCCCGTCGGGCAGGTAGGCGGGACTGACGTCGTGCACCCCGCCGTGAGATCCCTTGTAGTTGGAGCAATAGGGGCTGGGATCGGTCAGCCGGCGCAGCCCCTTCCCGTCGATGCCGATCTCGTAGATGCTCGTGGACCCGTTCTGGTTGGGTTTGTAACAGAACAGCAGACGCTTGCCGTCCCAGGAGAGCTCCGGATCGCTATAGATGCCCCCGCCGAGCGTCTCGGGCGTCTTGGCGTCGATGACGGCGCGGATGCGGTGCTGCTTGGGTGGCGCGCTGGGGTTCTCGATGACGTAGATTCCGCCGCCCGGCACCCACTTGTAGAAGGTGTCGTAGATGTGGATGCCGCGGTAGCTGTGTCGCTTCACGAACAGCAGTGGTGCATCGAGCATCTGCCGTAGCTGTGGACCTTGGTCTGCCTTCTCGGCCCCCAAGTCGCCGGCGGCGCCCAGCACGGCCTCCGCGATGAATCCCACACACAGCACGCCCGGCCAGCCGATGAACCGTCTCGGCCACTGTGAACGTCTCATGCGAGGACTCCTCTTGCGCGCAACGACTCGCCTCTCCCGACGATCCTATGAGAACCGGCGGGCCAAGTCCATGTCTCAAGCTTGGACGGGAACGGCGGAGGAGTCGGAGGAGAGCTGCGCCTTCTCGACGCGCGCCCATTCGCGAGTTTGCCTCGATGTGGTCGCCCGGCAGTCTGTGCGGCCGCACCTCGGTGCCACAACTGCGGAAGCTGGGCGGTGGCTGTCCGGAACCTGCCCCCCGCCGGATGCTGCTGAGGCCTGCCAGCGGACTGAGTCACGGCCGCCCATCGGCCTTCCTGCGGGGCGCGACCCGTGGCAGATCCAGCGGCGTCTGGTCTGTGGATGGAATCTGTGGTCAGGGGGTCGGACTGCATGCCCGTCCCCACGCCGGCGAACACCGGCGGGGAGCCGGACATACGCCCTGGCTTCGCTATTCGAGGTCTTCCAGCAATCGCTCGATGGCTACGTCCAGCTTGCTATCGATATCGTACGTCCCCGCTTGGATCGCCTGCCGGATCGGCGCGACCTTCTCGATGCGGACGTCGGGCAGATCACGGATCTTGCCGAGCAGCTCGGCTCGTTCGCTGATCTCCACGGTGTCGCCCTCCACCACGTCTTTAACGGGCTTGAGGCGTTGCGCTAGACGTTGCCCCCCAATGGGCTGGACCTTTCCGGTTTCTCCGGAACCGTGAATGTTGCCAATGTCTGACATAGTGGCTTCACCTCGCCGGACGTGGAGGTGGACCTGTTGGGGCTTGAGCGAATCCGCCATAGGTCAAGCTCCTTCGGGTCGGCCCCCAGGCGCACGGCACGACCGATGGTCGCTCAACGCCTGCATTCCTCCGTGAACGCGGGTGATCGGACTGGGGTTGGTCTCTGTCTCGCTGCGGGTTCGATTGGGGCTGGTCCGTCAGCCTGAGAATGCCCGCTCTCGCACTTCGCTAGTCCATCTATCGGACGGTACCCATCGGGGACTTGAGGTTTTTCCGTTCGTTCGAGCGTCAATCGTAACGTTTTTGTTTTAGGGAAGTTATGTGGCCGCCTTGGCCCCTATCGCTTGCCTCGCAGCCGATCCAACACCTCGACGCACAGTATTAGGGCGCGCGGCAAGTGGAAGGGGTCCTTCACCGGAAGCGCCACCGTTTCGGTGATCGGGTCGCCGCGGCGGTCCAGTCGCTGACGCCATTCGCCATGCGCCTTCATGGGGTAGCGGCTGAACGCGTACTCGTGCATCTGCCAGTACTGATCCAGGCACCCGGCCTCGCCGGTCTTCTCGTAGGCCAGCAGTAGGGCGTACAACGCCTCGGTCGCCGGCCACCACAGTTTGGCGTCGGGGAACCGCCAGGCGACGTCGTCAATGCTGCCGTCGGCGTTCATCGCGTGGAACAGTCCGCCGAACGCGTCGTCCCACCCCAGATCGAAATGCCGACGGGCGATCTCGCACGCCCGGCGGACGCCCGCCTCATCGCCCTGACGGTCCAGGATGTGGATCTGGAACCACATGTCCTCGATGACGTGGCCCGGGACGACCACGCGGCATTCGCGGCTGTCGTCCAGCGTGTTGTCCAGCCGGATGAGTTCGTGCACCAGGCCGTCCTCGTCCTGGCGATAGAAGTTCTCGAACACGTCTCTGGTCAGTGCGAGTCCCGCGTCGCGCATCGGCCCGTCGTCGAGCAGCTCGCCCAACTCATAGAACACGAGCGAGAAGATCATGCTGGGTCCGTGGGCACGATAGCCGGTCGGAATCGTCAGCGGCTCGGTCGGGTAGCTGCCCGGTCGTTGCAGATCGGCCTGCACAAGCGGGAAGAGGGCTCGCGCCATCGCCTCCGCCTCGGGATCGCCCGTCATGCGGACGACCTCGGTCAGCGCGTAGAGCGCGAACCCATCGGCGTAGATGCTGGTGTACCCCTCCTTGATCCGTCCGTCGCGGCTGACGCAGAACACGGTCCGTCCGTTCTCGTCCCGGCCGTTCTGGACGGCGAATCGGTAGATGATCTCCGCCGCCTCCCGCCATTCCGGGCGGGGTTCGATCCGCTGATACAGGCTGCAGAACACCCACACGGCCCGCCACTGCGACCACATGTACTTGTCGTGGCTGACCAACGCCCCGTCATCGTTGATGCACGTGTTGAGGCCGCCGCATTCCCGATCGAGGGCATGCGTCAGCCAGAACGGCATGACGTCGTCGAGCAGGTGGCCTCGGTAGAACGCATGCAGCTCGTCGAATGACATGCGTTGGGTCATATCGCCTCCCCTGGCCCAGCCCCCTGGCCGGGCACGATGCCGGTGCCCAGGGCTACTTGGGCCAGTTCAGATGCCGGTGCAGGAACTCGAACGTGCCCTTTGCGAAGATCTGATGTCCGCCGTTGCACCACTCGATCTCCGTCCGATTACCGATGCCCAGCTTGTCGTACAGCCGGCGGACCTTGGCATACTCCCACGCCACCCATTCGTCGAGGGCGACGCCGTCGTCGTGGCCGCGTTCGACCATGAACGGTCGGGGCACCATCAGGCCGGCCAGTTCGGCGTAGTTGAAGGTGTGGCCCAGGTTGAACTCGGGCATCTCGTACTCGCCGGTAAACATGTAGCTGGTTCGATGATCGATCGTCGTGTTCTTGTAGATCCACTCGTCGAAGTCGGCCGAGCAGATCGACAGGGCGTACCGTTCGATGACGGTCGGCACGCGGACGGCCGTCTTGCCGCCGTATGAGATGCCGTAAAAGCCAATCCGCTTCGGGTCGACGAACGGCAGCGACGCCAGCCATTCCACCGTTCGTTCGTGCTGCCCAATGATGAACGAGAACAGCGACAGCTTCAGCGGGTTGGCCTTGCGCTGCAGCACGCGGAACTTGTCGCCGCCGATGTAGGGGTTCTGGGGCGCATACACGATGAACCCGCGATCGGCCAGCTTGGCGCCGTACCTGTTGTAGGCGGCCTTGTGTTTCGGCTCGATCGTCTTGCGGGGATGGCCCTCCAGCCCGTGCTGGCAGACCACGACGGGGCGGCGCTCGCCGGACTTGAGATCCTTGGGCAGCAGCAGGATGCCGTAAGCGAACACGTCCGGCCAGACGTCCAGCATGACCTCGTACCCCTGCCACTTCGGACGGTCGTAGACCCGGCGTGTGCGTGGATTGGCGGGCATGCTCGGCGGCGGCAATCGGCCGATGACGTCCTCCCACAGGATCTTGCGATAGCGCTTGCAGGATGCCTGCCACTTCTGGACGTTCGAGGCGTCGGCCTTCGACCAGAGCTCGTCCCGCCGAAACGCCGACTGTTGAACCAGCTGTTGGGTGAACGCCACCAAGTGATCGAACTGGCGCTTCAGTCGCACGTTCGGGTCAAACGCCTTGCGTGGATCCGATGGCGCCTTGGCCGACGGCGTCAGGCCGGCTGGGGTCGTCTTGCGGCCCAGCGCGGTGAGCAGACCGGCCAAGGTTGCGTCACAGCCGGGCGGGCCCTTGGCGTTGTCGTTCACGATCAGTTGCAGCTTCGCTGGTTCGCCGAGCTTCTGGTAGATCGCTTGGGCGCGCTTGAATTCCGCTCGAACCGCTTCTAGTGGCGGCGACGCCAGGGCGCCCGGCGCCGCCCCGCCGCATCGCCCTTTGCGGACCTTGGGCGGGCCTGACACTTCGGGACCTCGGCTGGCCTCGACGATCAGCGCCCGCGGCGCGATCAGACCTGCCAGCTCCGCATCGCCGAACTCACGCAGCAGTGCCCAGACGTTGCGGTAGATTGGCTCGGACCAGACCCGCTCGCGCGGCCCGAAGTATCCGCTGACCGCCGCCGTGTCGATCCGTGTGTCGACGGCTGCGCTGTATAGCGCCAGCAGCCCGCCCTCGCCGTATCCCATCACGCCGATGGGTCGGTCCTGCCGTGCGGATCTCCCGGCGAAGTAGTCGACGGCGGCCAGCACCTTCTGCACTTCGTATCCGATGACGTGGCGACCCATCTCGTAGGCCATCCGGTAGATGAACTCGCGATGGGGCTGGTTGGTCATTCGGACCCCGGGGTTGCCCGAGAACGTGTCAGACCGATCGATCAGCGCCGGCACCAGGACCTCGCAGCCGCTTTCCGCCAGGCGACGCGCGAACTGCGCGGCGGGCGGCACGCCGGGGGACATACCGACCAACATCTCTGGCGTCCAATCCGCGTCGGGCAGGGCGATGATTCGGGCGACGGGCTCTGCGTCGGGGACGAGCAGCAAGCCTTCTCCGTCGACGCCGATCAGCGATGGCCATCGAACCGCATGGACGGCGTAGCCTTCTCCCTCTGCCAAGCGTGAAGGCTGATCGGTCGTCGCGACCAGGTCCATTTTGACCTGGGCCGGCCTGGGATCGACCGCACCGATGATGTGCCGAAACCGTTCCCGATTTGCCGAGACGGAGCGAGCGTGGGCTTTGGCGGAGCTGTAATCCGGTTTCCAGAGCGCCCCGCGTCCTTTGGGGGCAGCGTTCAGCTCGCGCATCAAGAACCGATCGATGCCGGCCACCATCTTCGCCGCCAGGTCCCCCCGAATCGTCAGGGGCCGAGTACCTGCCAGAGGGTTCATGGGTTCTTCCCTCGTCGTTTCCGCCGGCGCGCCCGACCAACACACAGCCACCAGGAACACCACCAGGACGGGCGGCCAGATCCGACGTGTCGCTCGCGCCATGATGATTGCCCTCCTACAGAGCCACCGTTCCTCGTGCCGTCACGCCAGGCGGATTGTCGTCAGGGCGGCTATGCCGCACGTCCAGCCGAGACGTTCGTCCGCGCGCCACCGGGATAGGCTACGGTAAAGGAAAACGGATGACGAGGTCAAAATCCGGCAGGGGATGGGCCGGGGTGGACCGCAAGCGGTCTGCGGTGTCTTGTTGTCAGGGCATGGTGCGTCAGCTCGCCGCTGGGAGATGGACGGTGTCGGCAACGGCCATGTCTCGTGCGGACGCCTTCTCCTGTACGACAAGCGCCTGCATGCGGGCCGCCGCCCATTCCTCCGACAGGACGGGCCGTATCAGGTGCAAGAGGTCGATCATGCTGCCCGTAGGGTATCCTGCTTGTGCGAGATATCGGGCGCCGCGGCAATCAGCCGATATCTCCCGGGACAGCTTCGTGGACGCTGAGACCCGCCACGGTTTCAGGCTGTCCTTGGCGACGACGTGGGCCAGTTCGTGCGCAAGGACGGCGGCCAGGCAGGCGTCCGAGGGGAGCTGGTCGTAGAGTCCCTGGGTCACGTAGATCAGCCCGCCGGGCAGGGAGTAGGCGTTGATCTGATCGGACGCCAGCAGTCGGCATCGGCAGGTTATCGGTGGTCCGGGGATTCCCCCGGCGATGCGACTGGCGATACGTTCCATGCGGGTCTCGGCGTGAGCGTCTCGGACCACGCCGCCGTGACCGGACTCCAAGGTGGTAGCCGCCCGTAGCCCGGCCAGGGCTTCCGCTTGTTGTCCGTCGACAGGCCCCGGCCAGCACGGGGAGGCCCCCGTTTGGCAACCGGCTGCTAGGATGCACAGGGAGACGACAACGACGCGTGGCACGCTTCTAACCCCCCACGGCGAACAGTTCTGACAAACCTCAAATACAAATCCGGGCGGGTCAAGTCGTTCTCCGGTGGACCCGTGATTTCTCGTGCCCGCGGCTGATGCAGGTAGGGGGCAAGGTCCGGAAAAACTCCTTGCCGCAATGCAAGCACCGTGTATCGAGCGCTTCAGCGCCCATGGGGGAGGTTCAGCGGGGAAGTGCGTTATCGATCGGGAATCTACCTGGCCGCCCAATTCGATACCGAAGCGAAGTTGACAAGAGCGGGCGGTCAGCTAGAATTGGGTGAGCTTGTCCACAGGAGACAAGTACTTGTCTGGTCGTTCTGCCCATGTGAGGCAGATAGGGGAGGGACCTAGAGATGATCAAGAGGATGATTGCATCGCTGATGTTGGTGGCCGTTCTCGCCATCGGCCTGGTTGGCTGTGCGAGCAACGAGGCCCAGCCTGCGGCCATGACCGGTGATACCCAGTCGCATCAGGACACACACTGGTCGCAGCCGTAGCCGCCATCCTTCGCGCGGAGCGATTTCGCCGTGATCGCTCTGCGCTGTGGATTCCGTTCGCACGGTCTGTCTGGCTTCACTCCACACAGCCGAATCTCGTCGTGACGCCGCGGTGAGTCTGCTAGCTCGCTGCCGACGCCGATGTTGCGTTCGTCAGAAGCGGAACGACCTCTGCCGGTCTTCACGCGGCTGTTGACGGGTTGGGCCATCGCACATCCATGGATCCACATGGGATCGCCGCTCGCAGGCGCCCGTCTCGTCGCGCACGAGAGTGACGCGGATCGTGCCCGTCGTCCGCGCGACGCATCAGGCGGCCAAGCCGCAGGTCTTGTCAACCAGCTCGGAGACGGCCTCGACCTTCTCGATCTGGCCGGGTTGCGAGATCTCGTCGCTGATCCCCAGGATGAGTCGGGGGGCGAACAGGTCGATGACGCGGCGGGCGAACGCGACCACTTGCTCGGTGGTGTATTGCTCGAGGAAGTGGATGGCGGGCAGCAGGTCGAGGACGATCATCCGGTCGCCGACGGCGGCCTTGATCTCCTCGAGCGTCATGTCGCCCATCGGCGCGGGCGTCAGCGCCTCCACGCCGTGCAGCTCCGTGTCGAGCAGGTAGGGCAGCATTAGCTTGCTGTGACCGTCCCAGTGGGTGTGGACGAATCGGTTGTTCTCCGTCATCCGCCGGGCGATCCGCTGCCAGCGCGGCATGAGGTACTTCTCCAGGATCGGTGGCGGCGTGAATTCGTTTGTCGCGTGATCGCCCAGGTTGAAGATGCGGCAGGGGAGCTGGAGCGCGGCATCGATCATGCGGTCGTCGCGACGGTCGCAGGCCTCGAGGTACCCCTCCACCTCCGTTGTGTGATCATAGAGCAGATACGTTGCGTCGATCAGGCCGCTGTACTGCTTGATCAGCTCGGTGTACCCGCTGCTGGTCAGGAAGATGGTCGGCTCGCCGCGATGCCCGACGCGTTCGGCGCCGGCCTGAAAGACGTCGAGGTCGGCGCGGAACTGCTGCCGTTCGACCAGATCGGTGACGACGCGGAGACCCTCGACGGTCTTGACGGGGAAGTCGCAGATCCGCTGGTTGGCCAGGCGGTCGCCGTCGTAGATCTCGTCGAAGGCGGTGGTGATCTCGCCGCTGGGCGTCCGGACGGTTTGATAGAGTCGGCCGCCCTCGCGGCGCTCGGACCGTTCGACGTCGGCGGGCTCCTCGTAGCTCTCGATGCCCTCGCAGGCGGCGTAGCGGACGGAGCACCCTAGGGCATCGTAGATCTCCAGGTCGCTCAGGTGGCGGAACCTCACCGGGAACGTCCGCTCGCGTCGGTGGTGGGCGAGCCATGTCTCCAGCCGCGGTTGCCACAGGATCTTGTCGGTCGTGCCTTCGAAGATCGCCAAGTTCAATTCGCGCCGGGTAACGGTCATCAATTCGGCTCCGGTTCTCGGTCGCGTGACCCAGACAGGATAGCGACACGTCCGAAGCGCACGCAAGACGGCTCGATGCCAACCTACAACACTCACGGTGACGCGGATATACTGCCCCGCGCCGGATGGGGCCCAGAACACGAGCAGCGCGCTTCCAAACGAGATGGGGAGGCACGTCGGCGCAGCCCGCTCGAGAAGGAGATCGACGACATGGCCAAGCGGACGTTGTTCGTTGCGATGCTGTTGCTCGCGGTTGGCATTCGGAGCGGCGTTGCCGATCAGGATTCGGCGTCCAGGCCTGCCAAGGTCAGCAAGCCGTTTGCGTACGCCGGATACACCTCGCGGGAATTCAAGGGCTCCAAGAGGTCCGCCCAGTACGTCCCGATGTCGGACGGCGAGAAGCTGGCCGTGGACATCTTCGTACCCACCGACGGGCCGGCGCGGACGGCGTTCCCCGTCATCCTGCAATACACGCCCTACCAACGATCCACGATCAATCCCAAGACGGGCCAGATCGGCAGCTTCATGCAGTCGTTCATCAATTCGTTCTTCCTGTCCTATGGGTACGCCCTTGTCTACGCCGACATGCGCGGCACGGGGGCCTCGACGGGATGGCTGATGGACTTCATGCCCAGGATCTGCGACGACGGCAAGGAGCTCGTCGACTGGATCGCCAAGCAGCCCTGGTGCGACGGTAACGTGGGGATGGTCGGTGGGTCTTACCTCGGTTGGTCACAGACCGCCACGGCCTCGCGAAGGCCGAAGGCCCTGAAGTGCATCATGCCGGCCGTTATCCCCCTGGAGGGCTACACGGGCGAGGTGTATCCGGGCGGGATCTACCTGCAGGGATTCCTGAAGCTTTGGTCCGGTGCCATGTACTACGCGCAGCGGAACTACTACGACGCCAAGGCCGACCGGTTGCCCGCCACACCCGTCGTCGACGAAGACGGCGATGGCAAGCTGACCGACGAGATCCCCCTGGACGCCAACAAGAACGGCACGTTTCTGGACGACGGTTTTCCGCCCAAGTATCGCGACGGCCAGGAACGGAAGCATGTGTACTACCTGGCCACGAAGGCCCACGAGAAGAACCATGACTACGCGGCTTGGGCGTGCAAGCAGTTCTTCATCGACGGCCCCTCTCCGCTGGGCTTCACGCTCGACCAGCTCAGCCCCAGCGCGCACGTCGCCGGGATTATGGCGTCTGGCATCCCCGTCTACCACGTCGGAGGCTGGTTCGACGGATTCACACGCGGGTCTTTCGAGCTGTACTGCACGATGAAGGAGACCAACCCGTCGAAGATCGTGATGTCCCCCGCCTATCACGGCATCGTGTCGGGGCCCTTCTGGAGGCATCTCGGCGAGAACCCCGGGGCCGTTCCCAAACGGCTGCTGGCCGAGCACCTCCGCTTCATGGATCGGTACCTCAAGGGCGTCAAGAACGGGATCGACACCGAGCCGCCTATCTACCTCTACGTGATGCACGGCGGGGGGTGGCGGTTCGAGAACGAGTGGCCGCTCAAGCGACAGGTCGTGACGACCTATCACTTCGACGGCAATCACCAGCTGAAGAAGATCCGCGCCGCCGACGGCGCCGATACCTACAAGGTCGACTTTGCGCTCAGCTCGTGCTACGGGAAGAACGATGGCAACCGCTGGCTGGGAATCGGCGGGAAGGCGCCAGACACCTTGCCGATCCGAACCGAGAAGGACACGCAATGCTTGTGCTACACCTCACCCCCGATGGACCGGGATACCGAAGTGACCGGGCACCCGATCGTCCACCTGTGGGTGTCGTCGACGGCCAGCCACGGCGACTTCTTCGTGTACCTCGAGGACGTCGACGCTGAGGGCCAGGCCATCCTGGTCACCGAAGGCCAACTGCGAGCGGGGTTCGCCGCCCTACGCGACAACGACGAGATCATCCCTGCCGGCGGGCCGAAGATCGAGGTCGTGCCCGAGCTGCCTTGGCACGGCTACAAGAAGGCCCAGTACGTCGACGGAATCCTGGCGGGGGACAAGATCGTCGAACTGGTGATCGACTTCCATCCGACGGCCTGGGTCTTCCGAACGGGCCATCGGGTTCGGGTGTCCATCGCCTGTGCCGACTTCCCGACGTTCAGGCTGCACCCGAAGCTGTGCCCCAACAACAAGCCGACCGACCCCGCCAACCAATCAGCGACGATCACCGTGCACCGCGATGCATCGCACCCCTCACGCGTGGCGTTGCCGGTGATCCCCAGATGATCGGCTCCACCCTCGGAGGCCCGACCGGATCAGAGGCCCGACCGTGAGGGAGGGCTCTAGGATCGATCGCCCATCGATCCCAGGACCGTTCCTTGACGGTCGCGGATCTGATGGGCCGAATGGATGCTCACTCATCGGCACTTCACACCAAACTGAGTGACCGGAAGCGGCGCTAGCCGCGTCCCCGCAAGTGCTCGACGCTGGGAAGGGCGTCCGCCAACTGGTCCAGCTTGGACTTGGGCAGCAGGCCGAAGAAGTACTCGCGTGAATCGGCCACGCGGTTGTGGGCGAGTTGGTCCTCGATGCGGTGGGCCTGCGCCGACAGTCGGTCGACCAGCCCGGGGTCGACGGTCAACAGATCGGCGTTCGTCCGGCGGATGGACTCGAACGCCTGACGTCGGGCCGGTCGGTTGAGCCGATCCTCGGATCGAAGCCGATCGGATTCGGCGATGGCGTCGACGCGTCGCTGCAGGAGTTCGGACAGGTCCCCCGTGATCGCGCTCAGGTAGCGGTTCGGGTTGTAGCGGACGTCGCGGACCCTGCGTCGGGCCGACAGCGAGGCCGCACGATCCACGGCGAACCGATCCAGCGGCATCAGCAGCGTGGCCGACACGCACGCCATCGCGGGCGGCTCGATGCCGAGGTACCGTTCGATCAGGCGATCGGTGATGCGGTCATACTTGGCCCCGCCGATGCCGTGGACGAACAGGTCGGCCAGCAGAAGCCGGGCCCACAGTGTGAGGGTAATCGCCCGCGGCCTGAACCGCCAGCCGATGACAGCGGCCAGACGCGCCATCCCGTCTTCCTGCTTCAGGTCGTCGACGCCGAGCGATCCCATCGGCGTGGTCTGGGCGTGGAACGTCACCTTGTCCCCCGCACGCTCGACGAACAGCCGACGTCGTTCCCGACTGTGGCGGTAGACCCACACGGGCAGCTCGACCCGACCCGCCTCCTCGACCAGGTCGGGGACGGGCCGTTTCGTGCCGCTGAGGCCGAGCGCCGCGCGGTAGTCGGCTAGGGCGGCGTTGTAGCACGCCGCGAAGCGCGGGGCGTTCAGCAGGATGTCGAGCAGGAGCGGGCCGGCCCAGCATTGGCTGACGCGCCGCTCGACCAGGTCGATCCCGAAGCCGGCCTCGACGGCCTTGCGGCCGTCGGTGACCTGGTCGACCAGGTCACGCGATCCCGACTCGCCGGTCAGGGCGGGCGCGATCAGCCCCATCGACGACGCGTCGTAGGCGTCGTCGCCCAGGGCGGTTCGGATTTCTTGGATGAAACGGAGACCGGCCTCGGCGTCGAGGGCGTCGTATTGCTCGAAGGCCCATCCGACCCGGTAGTCGGCGAACGACAGCTCACGCGTGGCCAGCATCTCGTCACGGCGATGAGGAACGGTGAGCGTGGTCTTCTTGGGCGCGTCGTTGTCGACAATGAGGTTAACGCCCCGTCCCCCCGCGGCGGCGGCCAGGCGGGACGCGACGAAGTTCTTCGCCCAGACGCCCGCGTGGTAGAGCTCAGGCTGATGGCCGGTGACGACGACCGGCGTGTCGCCCAATTGCCCGACCACGGCCGACCGGACAGCCGCCCGAAGCTCGACGAGGGACCGGCCGTGAATCTCGCAGTCGGCCCCACCCAGGCGACGTCCATTATCAACGACGAGCGCGGCGAGTTTCTCGGCGCCCGGCTCGACGAGGGTCTGGCCGTCATCACGGGGAGTGCTCAGTGCCGTGAACGCTAGCATGCCGGGTCAGAGTAGCAGCGAGGGCAGTGGGGGGCAATCTTCTCACAGGTGGCATGGGCGTCATCGTTGTCGAAACAGGTGCAACTGAAGCCGCCCATCTCCTCTTTGAGCACGCGGACGTAGTGCAGCAAGCGGACGTGGGCATCGTCGAGCTCGCCGCCGAAGTGGCGGTTGGGGTCGTTGTAGATCAGCTTGATGGGCAGCTCGCGGACGCGCAGGCCCGCGCGGGCGGCCTGGACCCAGATCTGCAGCGGCATGGCGTATCCGAAGTCGCTTGCTTTGAGTCGTTTCACCCCCATCACCCGGTAGGCCTTGAACCCACAGAACGCGTCGGTCAACGCCAGACCGAGCTGGCACTTGAGCAGGGCCGTGATCGTCATGTTGATCGCCCGACGGTGTTCCGGAGGCGTGTGGTCCCCGTCGAGCGCCGTCAGGTAGCGGGAGCCACTAATGATGTCGGCGTCGTCCTCGGCGGCGGCGGAGATGAACTCCGGGATGTGTTCCGGTGCGTGCTGGGCGTCGCAGTCCATCGTGATGACCCAGTCGTAGCTGTGCTGGATCGCGTAGCCGAACGCGTCAATGAGGCTCTTGCCGTAGCCTTGGTTTGTTTCATGTCGGATTGTTGTTACGCCTTTTGTCGAACTTAGGATGTTGGGCGTGTCGTCCGTCGAGCCGTCGTCCACGACCAGGATGTCGTGGATATGCCGCGCCACGCCTGCGAGGACCGCGGGCAGGTGGTCGGCTTCGTTGTAGGCCGGCATGGCC
>CAYMLO010000180.1:0-17434 GCA_964390905.1 uncultured Planctomycetales bacterium
CGGATGGGAAGGTTGGGCATGACCCGGACGACGCGACCCACCCCCCCACCCAACGCCTCGGCGACCGCCCCGCTCGACCACCCCGCCATGATGCTGATGATGAGCTGGTCCGATCTCAGTCCCGCGACCAGGTCGGAGGCGAGCTCGCCGAAGACCTGCGGCTTGATCGCCAACACGACCGTGTCGGCCGACGCCACCGCCTTGCGGCTGTTGTCGATCGCGGTCACGCCGAACCGCGCCTCGAAGAGCTGTCGGCGCTCAGGCGCCGGGTCGGCGACGATGATCCGGTCCGGCGTGTAGACACCCGCTCCGAGGACGCCGGCGACAATCCCCTCCGCCATGTTTCCCGCGCCGACGAAGCCCAATGCGTAGGGTCTGGCCATCGCGCACACTCCTGGCGTCATCCGTGGATCACGGCGACATTCTAACCGCCCATGGGGACCGGCTCAACGCCGAGGCCGCCGGACGGGCCTCGCCGCGCCGTTGGCGAACATCGGCCAACCATTTGACTTGGAAGCGGTTATGTTTACAATAGGGGTTTGGGCTGTGCGCAGACGGGTTGGGGGGTGAAGGTGTCTGTGTCGATAGAGCCCACGCGGTCGGGGCTGCGCGATCTTATCGGTGTGCAGCCCTCAAAGTGACGGCCGGGGACTGGCCGATGTACGTGAAGGACGCTGGCAGGGAGGCTAGACGAACGATGAACGCTCGAACTGTCATCAGCGCCGTCGTTGTGGTGGCCGGGGGACTCGTCGCCCACGCTGTCGCCGTGCCCAAGCCGAGCCTGGTGCCCAAGTCCTGGCAGCTGCAGTTCGACTTCGTCGACCCGCAGACCATCACAGTCCAGCTGCCTGGGGAAGAGGCCCCCCAGACGTTCTGGTACGTGCTCTACACGGTGATCAACAAGTCAGAGCGGGAGGTGCAGTTCCTGCCGCGTTTCGAGCTGATGACCAACACGATGCAGGTCATGCCGGGCGACCCGGGCGTCCATCCACTGGTGTTCGAGGCGATCAAGCGGAGACACCGTGGCACGCACCCGCTGCTGGTGGAGCCGGTCAAGGTGATGGGCCGTTTGCTACGCGGACCCGACAACGCCAAGCACAGCGTGGCGATCTGGCCGCAGATCGACATCCGGGCCAACCGGTTCACCGTGTACGTGGCCGGCTTGTCGGGCGAGTCGGTTCTGGTCAAGAACCCCAGCTACAAGCGCGGTGAGCCCGAATACGTCACCAAAAAACTGAAGAGCGGAACCGAGATGCGGATCCCCGTCAACCCGAGGTACTTCACGTTGCGCAAGACGCTCGCGATCGAGTACGTTCTGCCGGGTGATGCCAAGACGCGGGCGACGGCACGGGTGGGTCGGCTCTCGAAGAAGTGGATCATGAGATAGGGATGAATCTGGTAGTTGCGGAGTCGTTGAGATGGCACACAAGAAGGGACAAGGATCGAGTCGGAACGGTCGTGACAGCAACGCGCAGTACCGCGGGGTGAAGGCGTTTGGCGGAGAGCGTGTCAAGGCGGGGTCCATCATCGTTCGGCAGTGCGGCACGCCGTTCAAGCCGGGGATGAACGTGCGGCGAGGCCGCGACGACACGCTGTTCTCGCTGGTCGAGGGCACGGTGGAGTTCAAGGGCCGGCGCGTTTCGGTAGCGCCGTCCACCAGCTAACCTCAGATCAGCTCGCAGGCGGATCGTCCAGAAGGGTGGCATCGCGCAGCCACCCTTTTTTCGTCGCAGACCGGGAGGCGTTCGCCGCGGATGTTCATCGACGAGGCGGAGATCCATGTTCGGGGTGGAGACGGCGGTGACGGGTGCGCCAGCTTCCGTCGCGAGAAGTTCGTGCCTCACGGCGGGCCCGACGGCGGGAATGGCGGCGATGGGGGCAGCGTCTACCTCGTCGCGACCGAAGGCCTCGACACGCTGTTGGACCTGAAGGGACGGCATCACTGGCATGCGGAGCGCGGTCGGCATGGTCAGGGCAAGAACATGCACGGCCGACGGGGCCAGGACCTGCGCGTCAAGGTTCCGCCCGGCACGCTCGTGTACGACAACGAGACGGGTATCCTGATCAAGGATCTGGTTGAGCCGGACCAACCGGTGCGGGTGGCCTCCGGCGGCAAGGGCGGGCATGGCAACAAGACCTTCGCCACGCCCACGCATCAGGCACCACGACACAAGGAGGCCGGCCTGCCCGGCGAGGAGCGGACGCTCCGGCTGGAGCTGAAGCTGATCGCGGACATCGGGCTCGTCGGCCGGCCCAACGCCGGCAAGAGCACGCTCCTGTCGCGCCTCAGCCATGCGCGACCCAAGATCGCCGACTATCCCTTCACGACGCTCGAGCCGCAGTTGGGCATCGTCGAGATGTCGGGGTTCCGCCGGTTCGTGATGGCCGACCTACCGGGCCTGATCGAGGGCGCACATGAAGGTCGCGGCCTGGGCGACGCGTTTCTCCGCCACATCGAGCGAACGCGGATCGTGGTGCACCTGGTGGACATCGTGCCTTCCGAGGGCGACCCGGCCGAGCACTATCAGGCCATTCGCGGCGAGTTGACGAAGTACTCCGAGGTCCTCACAGAGAAGCCCGAGTTGATCGTCGCCAACAAGATGGACCTGACCGGTTCGGAGGAGGCGGCCCGAGCGTTCCAGGAAGAATTGGGTAAGGAGATCATGACCATCAGCGCCGTCACCGGCCGCGGTCTTGATCCACTCCTCGAGCGGATCTGGGCATTGGTCGACACGGCGCGTCAACAGGTCGAGGCAAGTGACGAATGACCGTGGGCCGCAGGAGCCAACCTGCGGAGCTTTGCCCTCGGAGCACTATGAGGTGGGATTGCTGTCATGAGACCTGATGAGATTCGCGCCCATCTCCGAAGGCAGCCTTTCCGCCCGATTCGCGTCTACGTCTCGGACGGATCGTTCTACGACGTTCGACACCCGGAGATGACGCTGGTCACACGCACCGAGGTGGTGATCGGTTTGGACGCGGACGACGACGACATCCCCGAACGATCCGCCTACTGCGATCCGATCCACGTCACTCGGATCGAACCCCTCCGCGACGGCAAGCGCAAGCGAACGTCCAAACGCCGCAAGTGAATGCGCCAGCCCGCGCGGTGTTGGCTGATGGCGCAGAGCAAGGCGCACCTTCACTGCGCCAACGAGCAACGTGAGCGCCGCTCAGAGCATTGCCAGGAAGTCCTGCACGGACAGCCCCATGTCATCAATGAGGCCGCGAAGGGTGCCAGGCTTCAGGTCGCGCCCCTTGTGTACGGGGATAACAAGCCGTCGCTTGTCGGACATTCGGATGTAGACTGCATGACTGCCCTTCTGGCGATCGAACTTGAACCCAAGGGCCTCGGCAACTCTGATGACCTCACGCGCCGTTACGACGGGGAGCTTGCTCATGTGCCGATCTCAACCGGCTTGATCAGGAGATCCTCTTGCGGGATGGGGTCGCCGTGGGCCTTGACGCTCTCCAGGTAGGCTTCGATGGCCTCGCGGATGTTGTCCGTCGCCTCCTCCAACGAGTCGCCCTGAGAGTGACACCCCTTCAGAGCCGGACAGTAGGCGTGATACCCCCCATCGTCTTGGGGCTCCAGAATGACCGTGTATCGGTAGGCCACAGTTGCAGCTCCTTCAAGACAGGTGCGGCATTCCCCCCCACGCCGCTGAGACCATTATACTCCCGCACGCATCCCCTTCCCAGGTCGGCCAATCTGGGCACCGCAGGCGTGGGACGTAGGGCGCCGCGGGCCGTCACCGCTTCAGCAGCCAAACCTCTGCGACGTGGGAGTGCTGTCGCCAGTTCAGGTGGGACTCGTCGATCGGGTCGAACGTCAACCTCAGCTTGCCGGACGCGATCAGCGCCTCGGGCACGGGGTACTCCTTGAACTCGCCGATGTTCCTGGAGGTCCGGGTCGGCTCGAGACGCACGCCGTTGGCGCGGAGACGCGGCTCGCCGTTGCCGGTCAGACGGACGATGTAGCTGGCCGTTGGGTCGAGGGCTTCGTAGGCCAACCCGGCGGGCCATCGCATGTGATGATGCCACGATAGTCGGCGACGGCTCCGCCCGTTGTCCCACCATGAATGGCTGAAGCTGTCGTGGCGGAGTTGCTCGGGATCGGTGTTCTCCCCCTCGCCTTTTACGACGTGGGGCGACTTGCCGACGTGGCCGACGTCGTCGTAGAAGCTGCCCGGGCCGGGATCCTCCCAGGTGCGGATGACCTCCAGGCATGCGAGCTTCTCGGCTGGACTGGGCAGCTTGCGGATCTTGGCGAACTCGTCCTCGAGCCACCAGCGGTTGTTGAGCGGGCGGTCGACGAAGTCCATCACCGCGCCGCGCTCGTAGCCGCTCGCGCCGTAGCGCTCGACGCTGGTCTGGTAACCGATCGACTTGAAGGCCGCCTCGGCCAGCTCGGCGACCCGCGCGCGCCATTCGGGACGACATGGGTTCGACGCGGCGCGGCGCAAGATGCCCAGGGCATCGTCCATGGCCCGGTCTGCGCCGGCCCCGTCTGCCCGCGCCAGCGCCGCCATCGCCTGCTTCTCCAGATCGGCCTCGTGCAGCAAGCGGGCGCGGGTGTAGGCGTCGTAGTAGGCCCGCATCAGGTGCACCTGGAAACGCCAGTCGGCCAGCAGCTCGGGATGCCGTCGCTCCAGGTCTTGCCACGTCGCCAGCACGGCGTAGACCGAGCCATTCAGCCCCAGGTCGCCCTTCCAGTTGTTCTCCAAACCGAGCAGCGCATCGGCCGCCGACTCGGCAACGTCGGGGCAGAAGAAGAACCGCGCGTACTGGATCAGGACGTCGCGGACGCTGCAATCCGGGGCCCAGCCGAGCTGGCTCCAGACGGCCTTGTTCACGTCGTCGTTGATGCCGTCGGAGTAGGTCAGGAACCCGTCGGTGTGCGGCGCCCAAAAGCGGAAGATCCGCGCGTACGCCTGCGGCCTGGGGTTAACGGGCTCCCGGCCGAGCGTCATCGCGAAGGCCGGATCCCAGTAGTGCATCTCGAACTGGCACAACACGCAGTGCGTGATGTCGGGATACCACCGCAGGCGGTAGCGTTCGGGCAGGCGCACCCGCGTGTCGGGGATCGGCGGGCTCGACGGTCCGGCCACGACGCCGGCCAGCCAGGTCGGCTTGTGCTGATCGAGATAGGCGTAGAACGCGTCGATCTTCTTGTCATCAAACCCCTGCAGCGAGATCCAGACGCCCGCCTTGGGGTGATGCTTGGCCAGCAGTCCCGCGATATCCTTCAGGAACGGCATGACCAGGTCGGGCGGGTTGTTGCCGGGATCGCCACCAGGGAAGAACACGGCGTCCAGCCTGGGACATGACTTGTAGAAGGCCTCGTGCCTGGCCAGCTCTTCTTTTCGCTTCGCCTGGTCCTTCAGCGAGAAGACCGCCGGCGTCCAGATCCAGTGGTCGACGTCGTACCGCGCGCAGATCTCGCCCAAGCTGACGTTCATCTGGTCGCGCGAGACGCGCATGACCTTGCTCTTCGGCGAATCCTCGAACGGGATGTTCTCGATACAGTTGGCGCCGAAGATGACCAGCTCGCGGATGTATTGGTCGTACTGCTCCGGGGTCCAGGCGTCGTAGGCGTTGGCCCTGGGGCGGAAGCCCAGCTGATGCCCCCGGATGGGATAGGCTGGCGACGCGGCCGCCTCGAACGATGTGTCCAGTCGAATCGCTCCGCGCGCCCACGACAACTCGCGAAGCAGGCGTCCGGCGCCGTACATCGCGCCGCGTCCGTCCGCGCCAGTGACGAAGATGACTGCCCGGGTCGGTCCATCCGAATTCGTCACGACGCGGATGGCGTAGCCCTCCGGCTTCGTCTCGGGCAGATTGTCCCCCTTCCGGACGGGTACGCGGGCGGACCAATCCGGTGGGGCATCTCGGGTCGATATGGCGATGACAGTCTGGGCGTCTTTGGGCCACGTCTCGCGGATGGGCAGGCGAATCTGCGTCCGTCTGGCCAGCTCCTCGACCAGGATGGTGGCCGCCATGGTCTCGGCCGGGCTGCGCTGCCCTGATCGAACCACCACGACCGCCCGCGTCAGATCGATCTGGTCCCCATTCACGGCGACCCCGCTCCCCGCCCCCGCAATCGCCGCTGCCAACGTACCGTAGGGTAGCCAGCGCATACAGTCACCCTTGTTTCGAAGACCGAGCCCGCCAGTTCCCTGCCGTGTCCGCCCGAATCGGCTAGGGGGCCTTGCTTGCCTTCCGCGGGATCTCGCGGAGATAGATGTTCTTGAAGTACAGGGTGTTGCCGTGGTTCTGCAGCTCGATCTGCCCGGTGGGATAGATCGGCTTGTCGCGCTCCCAGTAGTTCTCCATCACGACGTTGTCGACCACGAGCTTGCCGTTGAGCTTCACGGTTACGCGCTCGCCGACCATCTTGATGTAGAACGTGTTCCACTCGCCGATCGGGTTGTCGGCCCGTACGAGCGGCTTGGACGGGTTCTTCTGGTTGTTGTACAGCCCGCCCGAGCCAATGCCCTTCTGGTGGTCGGGGTCCCAGATCTGGACCTGCGGTGAGCCGCGAAGGTAGATGCCGCTGTCGCCCTTCTTCTTGATTTTCCAGTCGACGTACATCTCGAAGTCGCCGTAGTCCTTGGCCGTGCAGAGGCTCCGGCCCTTTCCGCTGAACACCAGCACGCCGTCAACGACCTGCCAGTTTTGCCGCATGATTTTGTCCTGCAGTTTCTGGGCCTTGGCCAACTGCTCGGGCGTCATCTTGGCCCGGGACTTCGGGTTGCCCACCAGGCCTTTCCAGCCGGTCAGGTCCCTACCGTTGAACAAGGCTTTGAACCCCTCGGGCGGGACGTTGTCCTTCTTCTCGGCCGCGGAGGTCGCGCCGAGGCAGACAGCGAGTGCAAGCACACACGACAAGAGGATGGTCCGCTTCATGGTGACGTTCTCCGTTCGATGGCGGTCGTGGCACTGACCGCCACCAGACAAACGAATTCCAAGAGAAGCTAACTTAGCGGCGGGCGCCCGCCTCCGCAAGGCGGGCACACGGAAGGACAACAGATATGGCGCTTTTGGGCCGTTGCTCAGGTCCTGCGATGCGTTGGCATCAACAGAAAGAGGCCCACCGGTTCAGCCTGCAGGCCCCTTGGAGTCATGGCGTTCTCCCAACCGTCCTTCAGACGTGCGTCCGCCGGCGGCGGAGCCAGGCGCTGGCGCCGACCAGTCCCAGGAGGGTCAGCCCGCCCAGTGCAGGATCGGGCGTTACGTGCGCCGTGCCGACCACATCGATCACCATGTTGATCGTCATGGTCTGGAACACGGTCCCACAGGCCTCGAGGGCAAAGAACGTGCCATGAAGGGTCGCCTGGACGACGTCGCTCTCATTGACGGAGGTCGTGATGATCAAACCCAGATCCAGCGGCTCGCCGTTCCAGGTGTGCGTCGTGAACGGCGTATCCATCAGCCCAGTGATGTTCAGAATAGCCTCCATGTAGACGTCGGTGCTGATCGTCCCAACCCCGCCCGGGCCGATGTGGCCGGGCGCTACGGGAGCGAAGTCCAGGAAGTGGGCGCTCTGGGGACCGATGGTGACGGTGATTAGCGACTGGAGCGATACGACCGCCTCGTCGGTGTTGTACAGGTCGCTATCGGTTAGGATGAACGTGTCGCTTTCGCCGATATGGCCGTTGCTGGCGTAGACGGTCACACCGAACGTACCGTCCATGCCCGCGGGAATGCAGTCCGGCAATACGAGGCCGTTCGGATCGTAGAACGTGATGGTTCCGCTGGTGACGTCGAACTCGAGATCCAATGCGTCGCCCAGCGCCGGAACGGCTGCGAAGCAGAGAACTGCCGCGGTCGTGCTGATTCTCATGGGGACCTCCTTCCACCACGCTCTGTGAGGACTTGGCCAGGCAAGTACGCCCGGGGCCAGAACGGCGTCGGCATGAGAACTCCCTCCTACCCCATGCCCTCTAGATAGCTTCAGGCTACCTGCTCACCCTAAGCGGTGTCAACCCATTTTCTCATGGGCTCAACGGCCCCACCACGGTGGGGCCACCCAAACGGGATTGCCTCTCGGTCTCCGAGGGATTGCGTCGCATCAGCAAAACACGACAATGAAACACCCCATCAGGACGCCAGGAGTCCATCGGCCGGACGGAACGGCGCGGGCGATGTCTCGGCGGATCTGGGGGATGTTGGAGGTGAGCACGGATGATCAAGAGTTGCCGAGAGTGGTCGGCCGTGGCGTGTGCGGTCGGCGTTGCCCTGCTGGCGGTTCTTGGGGCGCTGCAGAGCGCCGCCCGGGCAGACGAGCCAGCGCTCAAGCCAGGTCTGCCCTGGGTTCAGTTCCACAGCGCGGACTTCACGCGACCGGCCGAGGCCGGCGTTGATCGACAAGTCAATCTGGACACCGGTGGGCAGATCAACGATTTCTCCCGGTTCTGGCAGGGCCGGATCAAGGCCCCGACGAGCGGGGCGATCACGTTCTCGGCCGAGGCCGACGACGGACTCGAGCTGTGGATCGACGATCGGCCCGTCATCGTCGGCTGGGGGCCCGGACACGCCAGGGAGGGAAACCTGGATGTCCAGGCTGGCCAACTTCTGCCGATCGAGCTTCGGTTCTTCCAGAGCGGCGGGACGGCCCATCTGCGGCTGCATTGGCGGTGGGAGGGCAAGCAGCGGGAACTGGTCCCGGCGTCGGCGTTCTGGCATCGGTCGTCCGACCTGAAGCGAGTCCAAGAGATGATGCAAGGCAAGGCCAAGGTCACCTACCGCACACAGGTCAGAAGCAGTATCTACGGCAGCCCGTCCAAGCCAAAGCCGGCCTCTGCCACGCCGATCCGCCTTCAGCCGGGTCCCCACCTGTTCATCGATGACCACCTCATCGAGACCTGCACAGGAGTCACACGCAGAGTCAATCGCCCGCGCAGGCGTCTGCGCGGCCCCATCGTCACGGGCAAGAAGGGCAAGGGCGACGCGTGCTTCCAGCCCTATCTCGAGGTGATCCGCGACGCCAAGACGGGCCGGTTCCGGATCTGGTACGGCGTGCCGGAAAGCGCCAGCCAATCGCACGTGGCGACCATGGCGTCCGACGACGGAATCCACTGGGTCCGCCCCCACCGCGTCCTGGCCGACCCGTCGCACATCCAGTTCGGCGTGAGCGTGATCGACGAAGGAGCGGGTTTCGGCGATCTGTCGAAGCGATTCAAGCTGGGCTACTACGCCGAGGGCGGCCTTCGCGTGGCCGCCTCACCCGACGGTCTGGCTTGGAAGCCGATCGTTTCGCGAACGGTCCTCGCTCACCGGCACGACATCAACAACATCTACCGCGATCGCGTGCGGAACCGGTACATGGCCATGGTCAGCACGTACCGGACGGGCGACCGCTGGTCGGGCCATCGCCGGATCAGCATGCTGAGCTTCAGCAAGGATCTGGTGCAGTGGCGCCGGCCGTGGCTGGTGATCACGCCCGACGACCGTCTCGACGAGGGCGAGACGCAGTTCTATGGCATGTCCGGGTTCCTGAACCGAGGCGGCCTGTTGATCGGCATGGTCAAGGTGTTGCGCGACGACCTGCCCGCCGACGCCGGTGCGCTACCGCAGGGGATTGGCTACACAACGTTGGCGTGGAGCCGGGACGGCGAGCATTGGGCGCGCGACCGAGAGGTCTTCTTTGACCGCCATCCGAAGGCGGGCGCGTGGGATCACGCGATGGCGTGGATCGACTGCCAACTGCCGGTGGGCGACGAGGTCTACCTCTACTACGGCGGGTACGCGCGGGGGCACAAGGTCAACCGGTTCGAGGAGCGGCAAATCGGGCTGGTCCGTATGAAGCGCGACCGCTACGTCGCCCGCCGGGCTGGTGAGACGGCGGGCACGCTCCGGACCCCATTGGTGATCCTGTCGGGCAAGGGTATGACGCTGAACGCGGACGCCCACGCGGGCGAGATCCGTGTGCAGGTCGTGGACAAGGGGGGCAAGCCGATCGACGGCTTCGGGTATGCTGACTGCCGGCCGATCCAGGTCGACTCGCTGTCCGCCCCGGTACAGTGGCGCGGTCGGTTCGACGCACTCAAGGGCAAGCCCGTGCGTCTCGAGTTCTCGTTGCGCAGCGCAAGCCTGTTCGCTCTGGATGTTCGGTGATCCCCGCCGCACGCGGCGGGGCTAAACGAGGTGCGTCGCCCCGATCGCAGTGTCAGAGCACTAAGCCGGAGAAGGTCAGGACCAGCGTGACCACGATGCCCACGAAGATCGCCCACCAGAACAGGACGTTGGTGTACCACCTGCCGCCGAGGTCCTGGAAGATGTTCATCTGCCGCCAGTTAAACGTGAGCTGATCGGTCACCTGTTCGGGCTTGGGCGGCGCGGTGGCCAAGCTCACGCCGACGCAGATGACCACGCAGAAGGCCCAATTCGTGATCGCCTGCATGGCATACGGCTCGATCCACTTGACGTGATCCGGATCGAACTCGACGTAGAGCTTCATGGCAATCCCGAAGGCGAATCCCAAAAACACGGCCGCCATTGCGCCCTTCCCGTTGATGCGCCGAGACAGGATGCCCAGCAAGAATATCGCACTGAAGGGCGGCGCGAAGAACGCATAGAGCGTCTGGATGTAGACGAAGAGGCTGCCGCCGATGCGGCCGATGTAGCCGGCCAGGACAATCGAGATGACCAGGATGACGACCGAGGACGCCATCCCCATCCGGACGCAGTGTTTTTCGGAGGCGGACCTGTAGAACAGCTGTTTGTAGATGTCGAGCGTGAAGATCGTAGCCGTCGAGTTGAGGACGGAGTTGACGGTCGACTGGATCGCCCCGAAGAGGGCAGCCAGGAACAACCCCCGCAGGCCGACGGGGATCAGCGTCTGCAGCATGTGGACGTAGCCCTTGTCGGCTTCGGGTCGGATCTCCTTCCACGGCAGCTGCATGACCTCGGGATAGGCGGCGAACAGGATCAACCCCGGCAGCACCACAATGGCGGGCATGAGGATCTTCATGTACCCCGCCAAGACGATGCCCATGCGGGCGTGGTACATGTTCTTGGCGCCGAGCACGCGCTGGATCATGAACTGATTGATGACGTTGTACCAGATGCTGACCGAGACCAGGCCCAAGATCAGGCACGGCCAGGGCGTCGTCTCGTGCGTAACCGGCTGGATGACGGACAGCCGGTGATAGTCGTCGACGCGGGCGCACTGCTGGGCGTTTCGCTGGACGACCTCCTGCCAGACGCCGGACTGCGCCTGGTTGCGCTCGATCATCACCCGCCACCCGTCGATGAGCGAATGGCTGTCGCCAGAGAGCATGTAGAGCCCCAGCACCGTCACCATCAATCCGCCGACGATCATGACGATGACCGTGAAGAAATCGGTCCAGGCGACGGACTTCAGCCCGCCGTAGATGGCCCACGACCCGGCAACGACAGCCAGAACGACGATGGCCAACCAGAGATCCCACCCCTCGAGCGACGCCGGCGCCAGTCCGACGCGGCCAAGAACACCCGCCAGCGACGCAACCACCTGGTTGATCGTCGTGCCGAACAGACTCTGCAGCGCCAATCCCCCACCGTAGAGGACGGCAGCCAGGAAGGCGACGACGTTGCTGATCACCGTGACGATCGCGAAGAACTGACGGAGCACGGGGTGGAAGCGCTTCTCCATGAACTCGGGCGTCGTGAAGATCCGCGAGGCCAGCAGGAACGGGATGAAGAACCAGATGAGCACCGAGAACGACAACACGTTGCCCCATTCGGCCATGGCCACGCAGATGCCATAGATGAAGGCGGCCCCGATCATCCCGATGAAGTGCTCGGTGCTGATGTTGGAGGCGATGAACGAGCTGCCGACGACATACCAGGGCAGCGTCCTGCCGGCGAGGAAGTAGTCGTCGGACCGCGTCTTCTCCTTGCGTCCGGCCCACAAGCCGATGCTGCACAGCACGACGAAGTAGGCGCCGAACGCGAGGTAGTCCAACGATTCGAATGCGAACGATTCGGTGCCTTGCATCAGCCCTGCCTCAGAGATCCTCGAAGAGCTTGCCGGCTTGCTGCTCGCAAGCCCGGATGAGCGTATCCAAGGCCTCAGGCCCGAACGGGCTGGACCAGACCTGGTAGATGTCGGTGTCGTGCATGTCGCCCGGACTGACGTAACCTACTCCGCCGTTGACGACCGTCACGACGGCCACGGCGTTCTCGGGCCGACCGAGCCGGAGCTGCTCCTGGAACGTCGAATAGGTCTCGTTCGGATGGGCGACGACAACGGCCTCGCCGATCCGCCAGAACCACGTGGGGACGGCGAACGTCGGCCCGGTGCCTGTCTTCTGCAGCTTGCGGAGCTTTCGGCGAAGGCGTTCGGCCAGGACGCGGTCGGTGCACTCGTCCAGCTGCTTGCGGACCTCCTCGACGGTGGGCAGCGACTTGAGGGGCATCTTGATGTCGACCTGCCTGGCCTTGACGACGCTCGAGGGCTCAGACGCGCGGCGTTTCCACGTGGCGATCGCCGCGCCCGATTCGACCACGCCCGCATAGGTCATGGCCGTCCGCGGCGGGAGCATGGACTCGAGCGTCGCGACGACGCTGTGGCCGAGGTATCGACCGTTGGCGTCCGCGATCGCCGTATCGCCCGTGAAACCTTCGCGCGGGCCCAGGTCGCCCGAGGCCCCCTGTAGGAACAGACACGGCACGCCGTCCGTGTGTGCCTGAACCACCTCGCGCATTGCGCCGACATAGTCGGGCGAGATCAGTTTGTTGTCCCACGCCAGCGTGGTCGCGTGGCAGGCGTAATTGACGAGCGTGGCGATGATTCGTCCGCTTCGGTCCGTGGCGCGGCCAACCAGGAGGGTGTCATCGGCGCGTCGAGCAGGATTGAACCCGCAGACGTACCGATCGGCCTCCGGGTCCGGCAGATCGCGGACTGCCGCCAGGCCGCATCGCCCGTAGGTCCAATCGAGCGTGCCGGATACGATATTCTGCAGCGCTTCGCCAACCGCGCCGATGAGGGCCGCGGTGATCTTCTCCAGGTACGGCCCGACCAGATGTCCGCCGGGCTTGTCGGCGTCGTCGGTGCACAGCGAGCAGGCGGCGTGGGTGTGCGACAGCGCGATAAGGACCCGGGCCGGGTCGAGATCATGCGCGCCGATGACGGCATTGCGAACGCGGACCTCGTCGTCTGTGTCCTGAAACCATCCGGCGTCCAGCGCAGCCAGGACCAATGGAGCCGCGTCGGCCGACTCGCGCAAGACCATGACGCTCGCACACAGCGGACGGTGCACGCCCTCCGCCGCGTCGTGGGCGGCCGCCCCCCACTGTCGCGCATAGATGCCCACCGGCGGCGTGATGTCTCGCTGTGCGACGCCAATCTCAACGGATGCGGACGGGTGGACAATATCGCGGGGCATCCTCTGCGAGGTCATGAGCGGATCCTCTGCCTCAGCCAACCAACGACGCCATCGGGCGCTGCGGAAAGGGTACTCTAACCGCGGCCACGTTGG
Organism: uncultured Planctomycetales bacterium; assembly: GCA_964390905.1. Lineage (GTDB taxonomy): Bacteria > Planctomycetota > Phycisphaerae > UBA1845 > JAFGLZ01 > JAFGLZ01. The sequence goes on from CAYMLO010000180.1 coordinate 13,467, forward strand.
CGTGCTACCATGCCCGTTCGAGAACGTTCGTGATTGCGCAGTGAGGCATCGGCACGAAGGGCGATCGTGGTTGATATCGATCCGTTGTTGCGTTAGTGTTGAAGTAGGTCATTAGACAGGACCGGCAGCTCTTGACCAACGCGCGGTTAGCGCGTTTGTCATGGGAGCCTATCTATGCCTCCCCCGAAAGGTGAAGTCGCCAACGCCCTTGCCCAAGCTCACTACACCGTGGAGCCGGGAATCCGCGTGATCGCACGGATTCTCGAGCAAGACAATCGGGACGAAGAGGCCCCGGGCAACCCCATCAAGCTGCTGGAGGCAAATGAAGACACGACTGCCGAGGGGATCATACCCATCTTCTTCCCTCCGGACGCAGCTTCGGGGGTCTCCTATCCGAGCGTCGTTATCGAGGTCACACCTGCGGAATACGAGGAGATCCGCCAGAGGCAGCTTTCCCTCCCGAATGGCTGGCGCCTCGGGGAAGAGATCGAGCGAACGATCGCCGAGGCGGTAGACTGATATGGCAACCGATCGCGATTGGCAGCTTGCCTACGCCAAACAAGCGCGTGCCGATCTGCAGGCCTGGCGCGTGCTGGCCCAGGCAGACCTACCGACCTGCCAGCATCTACATTTCCTTCAGATGGCTTGCGAGAAGGTGTGCAAGGCACATCTGTGCGGCCGGGGAACCGACCCCAGGGATCTCCAGAGAAGCCATGCCCATATCAAGAAGCAACTGCCCGCGATTGCGAGGGCGCAATTCGCGCGGGAAGGCCGACAGCAACTACGTGACAACACGTGGATGATCCGCGCCATTCGAAGCCTCGCGCGCAAGATCGAACTGCTCGCGCCGTCCATCGACGATGACGGCAGGCACCCGGCCAACTGTGAGTACCCATGGATTGGCCCGGATGGATCGATCGTTGTGCCGGCGGAACATAACTTCAGCCTGAACCTGTTGCACGAAAGTGGCGGGAGACACCTGATCAAGGTGCTCGCGGCTGCCATCGAGGTCATGCTGCGTCCGTGAGGTGCGTCGAAGCAATCTGATGCCTGCGTCGGATTCGAAACGCTCGCGCCTGCTCCGCGGCGACGTATCCTACCAATCCCCCACGCTGCCGTCGGCGTAGAAGCTGCGTTGCAGGATCTCCTGCTCGAATGGGTGCTTCTTGACCTCGGCCTCGTTGATCTCGATGCCCAGGCCCGGCCGGTCGCTCGGACGGACGATGCGGCCCTTCGGCTCGACGGCGAATCCCTCCGACACGACGTCCTGCCGCCAGGGCGCGTCCTGCGTGACGGTCTCGCAGATGATGTAGGATGGCGTGGCCAGGCCGAACTCGAGCGACGCGGCCGTGCTCACCGGGCCTTGTGGGTTGTGCGGAGCAATCGCAATGCGATAGGCCTCGGCCATCGCGGCAACGCGTCGCGCCTCGCTCAGCCCGCCGACGTGGGTGATGTCGGGCTGGATGATGCTGCACGCCCGCTTCTCGAGCAGCTCGCGGAACGCATGTTGGCTGATCAGGCGTTCGCCGGTGGCGATGGGCGTGGCGACGGCCCGTTGGACCTCGGCCAGGCCGTCTACGCTTTCCGGCCAGCAGGGCTCCTCGAACCAGTAGAGGCGGTAGGGCTCGAGCGCCTTGGCGAACAGCACGCCCATTCGCGGCGAGGGTCGAGCGTGGCAGTCGACCATGAGGTCCACATCGTCGCCGACGGCGTCGCGCATCGCCCGGACGCAGGCCTCGGCGTAGTTGATCGGACGCAGGCCCTCGATGGGCATCGTCTCGGGAACGGCCATCGTCTTGAACGCGGTGAAGCCGTCGGCGACGGCCTGTTGGGCCAGATCGGCGAAGCGGGACGCGTCGGCGGGCGAGGTTTCGTAGAAGTCCTCCATCTTCCCCCCGCCGAGGTGGCAGTAGGTGCGAACGTAGTCGCGGACCGGTCCGCCGAGCAGCTTGTGTACGGGCACGCCGTGGATCTTGCCCGCCAGGTCCCACAGCGCCAAATCGATGCCGCTGATGGCCGTCGCCCGGATGATCCCGTTGCCGTGCCAGAAGTGCTGACGGTACATCATCTGCCACAGGTGTTCGATCCGGGTCGGGTCCTCGCCGATGAGCAGTTGGGCGATGTCCTCGATCGCACCGCAGACCGCTCGGGTATGCCATTCCAGCGTGGCCTCGCCCCAGCCCCACAGGCCGTCCTGGTCAGTCACCACCTTGACGAAGATCCAGTTCCGCATGCGGGCGTGACAGACATGGGTCTCGATGGCCGTGATCTTCATGGGCAACCCTCACCTGTGGGAAGCCGGCGTCCCCCGCCACAAGGGCGACGGGCCACCCGTCCTATGCGTCTTCGTGCGTTTGCCAGTCCTCGATCCGTTTGGCGTCGCCCCAAAGCAGCTCAAGATCATAGTAAGCCCGGGCCTCACCGGTGAACACGTGGACGATGACGTCGACATAATCCGCCAGGATCCAGTAGGCCTCGTCATAGCCTGCCAGGCCGAATCGCACATGACCCAGCTCGCGGGCCTTCTCCTCGACGTGATCGACGACGCTCCGCATCTGCCGATCGCTCGTGCCCGTGCAGATGACGAAGAAGTCGCAGACCTCGCTGATCCCGCGCAGGTCCTGAACGACGATGTCCTCGCACAGATCGGCCTGGGCGATCCGAGCGATCTCGACGGCGAATTGACGGGCGTCTCTGGGTTGGGCCATCGTGCATGAAGATCAACAGCCCACCCACCCGCTCGGGGTGGATGGGCTGTTTCGGTCGTCAGACTACTTGGACACTGGCCATGTCGGGGTCCGTCCCTAGCGCGTGATCCCGAGGAGTTCGCCGATCTGGGGTGCGAACTTGACGATCAGGCCCGCGAAGACCACGCTGACCATACTCATCAGCTTGATCAGGATGTTGAGGCTCGGCCCGGACGTGTCCTTGAACGGATCGCCCACGGTATCGCCGACGACGCCGGCCTTGTGATCCTCGGATCCCTTGCCGCTGATCACCAGATCGGGCGTGCCGGCCTCGATAGCGGCCTTGGCGCGCGGCTCCAACTCGGGAAACCGTTCCCGGGCGTCGGCGCTATCCATGTACTGCTGGGCAGTCGTGTTGGGCGGGAACGTCTCGATCAACTTCTTGGCGTTGTCCCACGCCCCGCCCGCGTTGGCCATGAAGATCGCCACCGCGAACCCGGACGTCAGGCCACCGGCCAGCAGTCCCATCACGCCGGCGACATCGAAGACGAGCCCGACAGTTATGGGCACGACCAGTGCCAGTAGCGACGGGATGACCATTTCCCTCTGTGCTCCGGACGTTGCGATGGCCACGCAGTGGCCGTATTGCGGATAAGACTCTCCGCCGACCTCACATCGCATGGGCCAGTTCTCCGGGTCGCTGATCTTGGCCTCATCCATGCCCTCGCCCCGGAGGAACTCGCGCATCTTGGCGAACTGCCGGCGGCATTCGAGCATCATAGAGCCCGCCGCTCGTCCGACGGCCTTCATCGTCATGGCACAGAACACGAACGCTAGGAGCACCCCGCTGAACATCCCACACAGGACCTTGGGATTCATCAGCGTCACGTCGTAGAAGGCCATATACTGCTGAAGCGTGGCCGGTAGGAGCTTCTTCTTGCCCGATGCGGTCTTCGCATCGAGGTCTGCACCGAACGGCCCGGTGAAGACCTTGCCCGTTGCGGCCTTGTGCTTCTGGATGTGTCGGATGGCCTCGAAACTCACCGGGATGACCGAGACCTTCTCGTCGGCCTTCTTGCCGTCGACGATGACGTCGGCCTGGATGGCGTTGTCGCCACGACCTTCCATGAACGCGGCCGAGACGCCCTTGCCCAACGCCAGGGCGTACTTGCCGTAGCCGATGGCGTAGAAGCTGCCGGGCTTGCATTCGGCGTGGGAGACGACGTAGGCCTCGGCTTGCCGGTCGACACCGACACGGACCTCCTCGACGTAGGCCGCCAG
>CAYMLO010000181.1:0-17402 GCA_964390905.1 uncultured Planctomycetales bacterium
AAACTTCTCAACATTTTTCCATGCGCGCCAGATTGCATACGGCTGAAGTGTTACTAGTAGGGTTCCATCTGGGTCACGACGTCCTGGTGCTCCACCTTCCACATCTCAGATGCGAAGGCGTCGATCCCCAGGATGTTGGACCAGAACTCGCAGCTGGGATGCCAACTGCGTCTTGACGTCGGATCCCAGATACCCGAGTCAAATGCGAAATCAAGCATCCCCTGCCATGCGGGGACAAAGCCCGGCGGAGCTGCGGATCGCAGGCCGTCCAAGAACCATCGGCCCAAGAATCTCTCCACCCAGTAGCAGGCTCGCGGACCGAGGCTCAAGATCGGCTTCCAGAAGCGGCCTGGATCTTCCTCCGGTGACATCTGCAGCATCACAGTGACCGCGCGGTCAAACACCCACTCGTAGGCGGCAAAGAGATCTTGTACCCCGACCTTGGCCTCTTCGACGGGATTGCCGTTCTTGTCATAGCACTCCGCGAATGAGAGCACACAAGTCAGGCCCTGGCCCCAGAAGCCAAGCCACTCTGACCGCTCTTGTGGTTCTGCCGCTTGGCTCGGCAGGAAGATGTCCTGGAATGCATGCTGGACCAGTGGCATGTCGATACGGGGAGCCTTCGCAAATACCGCCGCGTCGCGTCGGCCCCAACCACGGCTTCGCTCGGTGTAGACTAGCTCGCCCTCTTCGGCAGCCTGCTCTCCCCAAGGGGTCAGATCGGACGGCGTTTGGCCAGCGATGAAGGTTGATGCCGCAACGCCAATCTCCTCCACGATGTGGTCGGTCTTCTCCCGTTGCTGATGTGCCCTGTGAAGATCCGAATACGCGACTGCGAAGCGAATCACCAAGTTGACAAGCTGCTTGAAGGAACTCCCCAGCTGATCTCTGGCCGCGAACGCAGAACGAAGCAGGATTCGGATTACTTCGAAGCTTCTCTGTGTGGCCAGATAGGCGGCAAGCTCGCGGTACTGCGTGCAGTCGGGGCTCTCGGCCCAGAAGACCGGCACAGCAACTGCGAGGAAACGGTCCCACCCGCATGGATTGAGTGTCTCTTCGTACTCAAACTGGCCAGGAGGCGGTGGGTCGGACGCGATCTCTCTCATGCGATCCAAACACCATTGTTCCCGATCTTGATACTGCGCCAACCAGTCGCGGTGGAGCCTAGCCAGCACAGCGATTCCTCCGCAGATACATGCGAGTGTTGAAGCCGTGTCTGACTGCTTCTCAGCTTCTGTCGATTGAGTATCGAAGCCTTGCAGCGCAGTCCAGAATGGCTCCAGCTGCTCTTGAGGTAGGGGCTGGCCGTGCTCCAGCAACTGATAGCATCGACTCGTGAACTCAAAGCTCCGCCGCCCGGGCTCAAACTCCGCAACGGAGCGCTCCGCTTTCTCCAGCAACTCGGCCGGAGCCACGAACTGCCAGACCTTCTCGCCATCAGATGACTCGATCTGCTGCCAGTTCCCCCTGTCGAGATACGCGGCCAGGACGCTCATCTGAGTACGGAGCCGCTCGTCCTCGATGTCCCCGGAGAGACGTTCTTGGCATCTACTTCTCGCAGCCGCGAAATGCTCCTGTAGTTCAGGCGCGTCTAGGACCATATGGCCAAGAATCTGGTGCAGCTGTCTTGTACGGTGAGGAAGCGTCTCCCATTCTCGTGCCTTGTTCCAAAGCCATTCCTGCGTGATGAACATGAACGAGGTCCCGAGGCCGATCGCTCCTTGGCTCTGAAATACATGCTCCCAGTAGTGGAATTCTGGTACGCAGAGTAGGGGTCCGAGTAGATCACGGAACAGGTCTGGCTTGCTGCGACCCACCTCCACCAGCAAGCCCGCAAAGGCCACGGAGGTCGTTCTCTTGAAGATGGTTTCGACAACTTCGTCGATTGGCTGACCGGCGTCCAAGGAGTTGTACAGCCATTTCTCGAGGGCCATCAACGCAGAGCTCACCACATCCGAATACCATACCGCCCCGCGATACCAGTAGAAGACCCTCCAATCCCCCTGGAGCATCCATGTGCGCCGACTATCTGACAGATAAACGATGTTCGGTTCTTCGCCTTCAGCCCTGATCTCCTCTGCCCATCGCTCCGTGGCAAAATCCACCAACCGGATAATCGCGTCCAAACCGCATTCGGGGTTGACCTGCAGGAAGGAAAGGAACGGGCCCTGGAAGTAGAACCTCGGGTGGAACCGGCTGTCGTCATGCACCTCCAGTTGACGGCCGATCGGCATGTGATACCGAGATGGATGCCCCTTCGGCCTAGGTTTCCGGATCAGAAGGGCCAGGATCACTTCGCTTGTGGTTCGCGGCCTCTTGACCATGAGCGGCAAGATAGCCTCAGTGTGCAGGCAGACGTGCCGAAACGCTTCGTCAACACTGAAGCTGGGACCGTCCGGCCACGGATCTGGCCAGGTCAACTCGTACGTACCTAGCGAGGAGCTTCTCTCTTCAACTGTTCCAGGCCTGCGGTAGTCGCCCACTTCCCCAGAAGCCACGTCTGTTGGGATGCGTCTAGCACTAGCTTTGAGGGCTAGGTTAGCTACATCGTCAGGCAGCATACGCGCGGCTTGCAGGAGGGCCTCGTAGCAGGCACGATCGTCCTCAATCTCACGGTATGGATGATGTTTCCTCTTCTCGTATGTCGCAGTGCCAACCGCCAATGCAACCCGAGCCGCCTCATCCCTACAAGGCCAGTTCGCTCCTGCTGCCTTCAACCACGTACCTGCAATCTCCGCTGCTTCAAGAGGAGCTAGCTCAACCGCCTTCTCCAAACGACGATGGAGGAAGTGAAGCACAGCCGGCCAGTACGTCCAGACGGGAAGGCGCCCCTGTGCCCGAGCGTAGGCTGGGTCAGGCTCATTGTACTTCTCGGCGATCGCGATCCGCGTAGGGTCGGGATAGGTGGCTACATGCAGGAATCGGCGGAGCAGGCGCCGCAGCAGGGCTCCGTTTTCGGCCTCAAGGTCTGGCCATACGTTTCCAAGTAACCCAGAGGCATTAGTCGAAAGGAAGACCGCGTCAAGCAAGAGGTCCTGAACAAAATCGAGCTCATCAAAGGTCCTGCGCCATGCACGTGTATCCTGGCTCTGTTCCAGTAGATGCAAGCCAAAGAACCTGATCGCCCCATGCCAATAAGGCTGGTGTACGCGGTCCTCAAGGTAACCTCGGAGATCGTCCGAGTGGGCCAGCGTACTTCGTTGCCTGGCCCAGTCACCGAGGTGGTCATGGGCGAACGCAACGCATTCATTATCAACTTGACAGATACCGCCCCGCCTGAGCCCAGCCAGCAATCCCGCTTCAGCGGGATCCAGGGACATAACGGGCGTCTTAGATCGTCCCTCGTCCGCCTGGCGTTCCCCCAGGCGCTGCAAGAACGCTGAACGCGCATCGCCATTGCGGCCGCCGCTGATGCATCGCTCCCAATAGCACTTGATTAGGTCGGATTCCCCAACCCATCTATCGACATCGAGTACTCCTCCTGAACGTACAACTGATGCCAATAGATCAAGGATCTTCGGCTGTTCATGCAGCGCGGGCCTTGTCGCAAGCGGCTTGAGCGCGGGAAAGGCCTCCAGCACGGGCAGGATGTCATCGGTGTTCAACGGGCGGATCTGATACACCTCCGTCTTCTCGATTGGCAGACAGGAGCTGGCCAATTCTGGTAGTAGGTACGACCACCGCTCGGCCTGGCATGTGATAAGCACCTTCCACGGACAATGGAGGTCAGTCACGGCAAGGGCGTCGAACAGCATGGCCAATTCGCGAAGGCCTGTGGCGCCTTCTAGTCGTTCGAGGCCATCCAGAACCACCAACCCTTTGCTTTGAGAGAAGTTAGCCAGTACATCTGGGAAGGGATGATTCAGGCCCAACGAGGATGCCAGGGCCTCGATCCCGCTTTGTCCCAGGTCTCCCGCGTCAAGCCAAAGCACCGTTGCGTCTTTTTCGACTCGCTCACAAACCAACTTGGCTATGACAGTCTTGCCGCCTCCCGACGGGCCTATGATCACAGATGTCCTGCCGGAGCCATCCTCAGTCAGGCTTGCCAAGACCTGCGCTACTTCGTCCTCTCGAGGCAGTGCAATTGTTCCGCCAATTGTGGAGCGTACGGCAGCCCTCGTCCTTCCTGACCACCGTCGCAAGAGCGACCAATTCGTTTCGAAATCGGGGAAGTCCTTCAGCTGATGAAAGGGCCGCAAGGCGGCCAGGAGCCGGCTGCGATCAAGGTATCCGCCGGCGGTGCGAGCTTCGTTAACCGCTTCCAGGAGCGTGTGCCACAGTTTCGTAGCGGACTCTAGCGCCCCATCTTGAACGAGTTGCTGACAATCAGAGATGGCTTGACCTTCATCTTCGGACGCAATGTCCTCGAAATCGAACCCCCTGAAGACCGTTCGGCCGAGCAGCTCTCCTACTCGTGATTGGGTGACACTGTGCTTCCCAGCAAGCTCAGTGGGACAAGCGAAGCTGTCGAGCAAGCTTCGATGCAAATCGGATGCATAGCCAGGGCTGCTGATTCGTTCGACGAGGCTTGCAGGATCCTGGTTTCTGGCCCTGTTCACAAGATCATGTAGCGCCCTCCTTAGCGGATCGGGGAGTGGCGAAGTGATGAGGCCCAACATGTCTCTGCTAGGGTCAAAGCAATCGGCGCTATCGCACAGGTATTGCGACCACGCCGCGGCCACAAAATCCTGGGGAGCGGAATCGGAACCGAATTGAGGATTGCTCTTTATGGAAAGGGCATAGCGATGCCGAGCGGAGGCGCTCTGAAGGGTCATCAGAAGATCGTCCAGAAGCCAACCATCAACTCGGACTTGGAAGTCCATCCGAACGATTAGACCGTCAGCTGGTTCAAAGGGCGCCCTGCCCAGGATCATCCGAACAGCGTAGTACGCACCTACCTTGTCCTCAAAGGTGAATCCCTTACCAGAAGTCTGCTTCGGCGTTGCGATTTCTTTTGTCATCGCTCCGCTCCCAACCTTGATACGAAGGGCTACGCCAGAAGCCTGGTAAGCCTCCGCAGCTGGGGGCCGATGGCTCGAGATTCCACCCGTACGGCGGTCCGACGAGCCCAGCCCTTGGACCGAGTAGTCAGGGCTCTACCTGAAGGCGGCGAATCGCCCGCCCCTCTCGCCATCTTTAACCGTTGATGGTAACCGGATCGTGGGAAGCCGTCACCAGGCTCTCCGGTCAGCTACGAACGAGCTGTCGTCAGTCACTCCTTACGCCATACGGTCGGGCCGTCGTAGTCGAGGAGGCCGCGGCGGATTGCGGCGTTGATGGCGCTCTTGATGGGGTCGCGGACCGTCGCGGTGATGCGGGCGAAGCCCAGGTGAGCGGCTACGGCGGCGATGACGTCCTCGCGGTCGTAGTTGCAGCCCTGGCGCATAACGGAGCGGATCGTGTCAACCAACTCGTCGCGGGTATACTCGTCCATCCACGTCGTCTCGGCGAAGACGGCCTGGCCCTCGGCGCCGATGATCTTGCGGCGGATGGCTGCGCGGAGATGGCCCTTGAGCGCCTCGGCGATCACCTTGCCGAGCCGCTGGTAGCCCAGGCGTTCGGAGACGGCCTTGAGGAGGTCGTCACGCATCATCGTTCCCCGACCTCGGCAAGCTTGGCGGAAGGCGGCCATCACCTTGTCTACAGGGATCTCGTCGATAGACCGTTGAGCCGGCGCCTTTTCCTCGGTTGCCTCGGAGGTCTCCAACAGTATTATTGAGTCCTGCATAGACAATGCAATCGCTCACTTTCGCAGCTGAATGGACAGGCCAGTCGCATGGACGAAGGAGCGGAGCAATGATTGCTGGGCCGCCACATGCTGCGTTTCCCGTTTGGCCTGCCCGTGGATCGCTTCCAGTTCGCAGTGCCCGTGGTTGGACAGCCGGTGGTACTTGAGATAACCCCAGACGTACTCCATCGCGTTGAGTTCGGGAGCGTACGGCGGCAGCCATTCAACCCGCAGCCGTCGTCGGTAACTGCGCCATTGCTTGAGGCGGGCGCTTCGATGGGCGTTGAGGCGATCCCAGATGAGGATGACGTGGCCTCGCAGGTGCTTGAGCAGTTCGCCCAGGAACGCCATGACCTCATCTTGCGTGATGTTCTTGTCCGGATGCCAATGCAGGTAGAGCCCGAGACGATGCCGCTTCGGCGAGATGGACAGGGCGCCGATGCCCGAAACCTTCTTGTGGCTCCGCGTCCGCTGCCGAAGGAGCGGTGTTTGCCCTCTGGGCGCCCAGGTCCGATGCACCGTTGGAGCCATGAGCAGGCCCGTCTCGTCGAGAAAGACGATGTGGGCCCGTTTACGGGCGGCGTTTTTTTATCCGTGGCCACTCGGTGGCAACCCAGTGCTGGATCGCCTCGTCGTTGCGTTCGACGGCCCGCCGCTCGGGCTTCTGGCAGGACCAGCCGAGTGAGCCCATCAACCGACCGATGTGGTCGACGTGATAGTGCACGCCGTAGTGTCGCTCGATCACCTCGGCGATGCGTGGGCACGTCCACAGATCGGTGGGAAACCCATTGGCCTTGGCGCCCTTCAGCAGGCGATTGGCCAAGAGCTTGCGTTGCCGCTCCGTCAGCTTGGGCTTGGCGCCCGGATGGGGTTTGGCCACCAAGCCGTCTGGCCCGTCTCTCTCGTGGGCCTGGCACCAGCGGGTCACACTGCCCGGACGGACGCCCAGCCGTTTGGCAACTTCGGATCGCGGGATCCCTTGTTGGACCAACGCAGTGGCCTGACGCCTCCTGCGTTCCAGTACCTCGGCGCTTCCATGCGGTCTCATGTAGGAATAGATCGGCCATCACGTGTCGATTTCTTTAGCTGTGCAGGGGCCAATAGCTGTTCGTCCGTAGCCATCGCCGTGTTGGGTTCGACCGGTTCAGGCCTCTCCGCTTGTGGGGTATCCGATGGGCAGGCCGGCACCTTGGTGTTCTTTGCCGTCCGGGTTCGTTTGGCCTTTGGCTTGACATCGGCGGCGTCGCGTTCGGCGCGGATGCGGGCTAGGAGGGCGGAGGCGGGTTCGTAGGGGCGGCCTTGTTGGCGGGCGAGGTCGGCTTCGGTGGGGACGAGCTCGCCGCGGAAAGCCTTGGCCAGGATCGCCTGCGTGAGCTTGCCCGCCCGCGCCGCAGCGGCGGCCACGCGCCGCTCAATCGCATCGGCCAGCTTGAACAACGTCTCGACGCAGCGGACGATCTCGTCCTGCTCTTCGAGCTTGCACCACGGCATCTCGTAGCTGGCGAGCTTCTTGGCGTTGATGTTGGACTGGCTGACACCGTCGGTGCGAACGTAACGGCACCATCCCTTGAAGTCTGGCGCATTTAGGCAGTAGTTGAGATACTCTGGGCTGACCTCGGGACCGTGGTGAATTCGGATCAGGTAGCCGGCGAAGATTGCGGAACGCTCACCCCTGTAGATACCTGTCTTGCCCACCAACTCAGGGCTATTGGTGCGGTTGAAGAGCACGGTGTTTGGTGCCAGCACGTACTTGTCAATCTCATCGTCGTCGGACGAATAAGCCAGGTCGGTCCAGTCGATCTCGCCGTCCTGAATGTTACCCATTCTCAGGACCGGGACCTCACCTTCCTTGTCGGACTTCCTGGACGACCCATACTGGAAGCCCTCGCAGAGATCGCTCAGCGAGCGACGTTTCCAGCTCCCAGGGAGTTCACCTTCATCCGTGGCGGCGTCTACGATGCCCTGCCTTTCGCGCCAGTCGGCGGTGAGGCGGCCGGAGCAGGCGGCGGCGAGGACGGCCTGGCGGAAGCGCTTCAGCAGGACCGGCACTTGGGTCAGCTGCTCCTTGGCGGCCGTCACGCGAGACAGCAACGCCTCCACCTTCGCCACGATCCGCTTCTGCTCGGCCAAGGGGGCAAGCAAGATTACGTAGCGTGAGATTGCCGCCCGGGTGAAATGCTTGATCGTAGTACCCGTGAAGTACGCCAACAAATGACCTAGGTCTGCATCGTACTTCAATTGGTGCACAAGCCACTGGGGCAGGACCCCGCCAAGGAAGCGGACTCGATGCAGAGCTTTCTGGAACTTGATTCCGCTATCGGCACGATCCCAAACTGCGGCGCGCCCCGGCTCGCCTCCCTCGCAGACCAGAACATCCCCTGGCTTCAAAGAGAACTTCTCCAGCTCGGCGTCCTCAAACGCCATCTCCAGGAGATCCGTGGTGTCGAATTGCCCCCATCGGACATTGACGTTACGAAGGTAGGGCAGACGCTGGGCGGAGGAAGCCTTGCCACGATCAAGCATCTTGCCAAGCTTGATTTCGGCTACGTCACCGAGTGGTACGCGCTCCCATCCGACGGGCGGAATGCCGTCTCCTATTGGAGGGGGCTTCACGTTTCCCTTAGAGGCAGCTTCCGTCATTCCCCAGTCTCTCTAAAGCGGAACGATACCCGCTAGATCTCGGTACCATCTTCCCATCCACACCCTTTGCACCTGATGCAGTAGTATGTGTCATCCCGCTCGTAGTCTATGGCTTCGAATCTCTCGAGTTCTCCAGAGCCGCACATCGGACACACACGGTAGGGAAGCAGATCGCCACCTTTTGCAGCGCCATCAGTAAGCTCCAAGAATCGCTCCTGAAGTCGACGAGAAAGCTCTCGTATGTTGGGGGAACCAGCGATGTCTGCAGCAATGCCCACGACCTCATCTTGTCTGGCCACTCGGAACCCACGGTAGTCGGCGACGAGCGTTGGCAGGGGCGTTTCGTCAAGCATCAAAGGAATGATGCGGAGGCTGTGGTCTTTGACGCGACGTTGGATGTAGGCACGGATCTCGGCACCAACCCAGTTCGATCGGCTGGCATTGTGGGACCAAACTAGCACCAATACGTCTGCGTCAGAGAGCCCTTGCTCGATACCACCCGCAATGGAGTCACCGGGACTCAAGTTCCATTCGTCGTACCAAACGTCAATGCCCTGCTCCACGAGAGCTATGGCCAGCAACCGAGCGGTCTTCCTATCAGCCTTGTTATGGCTGATGAATACCTTGCGGGGCGGCTCGGAATGTCTCGGAGCAGGCGACACGTTGCATTTCTCCGTCAACATGCGCGGGCGTCGGGCTCTGCAGCAGCACTGTTATTCTCCAGCATCGCGATGACCTCAGTCAGCTCGTTGACGGCGCCCTCCAGCTCGGCGATGGCGTCGGTGGCGAGTTCTTCGGGATCAGGCAGGCCGTCGGCGTCGTCGAGGGAGTCGTCCTTGAGCCACTTGAGCGAGTCGATCTTGAAGTCTCGGGCGCGGACCTCGGCGATCTCGAAGCAGCGCCAGCGGTCGTCGGTTGCGTCCTTGGCGTTGCGCTTGGCCCGGCCGGTGGGATCGTCGCCGTAGACGCGCTCGAACTCGGCGAAGTGGTCGGCCGACAGCGGGCGGTCCTTCTTGGTGATCCGCGGGACGTTCGTGCGGGCGTCATAGATCCAGACCCGTTCGGTGGGTGGGCCCTTGGTGAAGAAGACGACGTTGGTCTTCGTGCCGGGGCTGTAGGGCGTGAACGTGCCGTTGGGCAGCCGGAGGACGGTGTGGAGGTCGCAGTCCTCGGTGAGGATCTTGAAGACGTCGCCGGCCTGGTCGGCGAAGAGGCAGTTGTCGGGCACGACGACGGCGGCCCGGCCGCTGGGGCGGAGGATCGTCAGCACGTGCTGGAGGAAGTTGAGCTGCTTGTTGCTCGTGGCGATGGTGAAGTCCTCGCGCTCGGGGGCCTGATTGGCGCCCTTCGTGCCAAACGGCGGGTTGGTGAGCACGACGTCGTGGCGGCGGCCGTCGGGAACCTCGTAGATCGAGTCGCCTAGGTGGATCTCGGGCTCCAGGCCGTGCAGGTAGAGGTTCATCAGCGCCAGCCGTCGCGGCCGGTGGACGAGGTCCTGGCCGAAGTAGGTGCCCTTCTTGATCCGCTTGGCGAGCGTCCGGTCGATGGCGCCGCCGGTCTGTTCGATGAACCACTCGTAGGCGCAGACGAGGAAGCCGCCCGTGCCGCAGGCGGGGTCGCAGACGGTGAACTCGGCGTGGGCGCGGGGGTCGGGCTTGATGCAGCGGACGAGGGCCTGGATGAGCAGGCGCGGGGTGAAGTACTGGCCGGCGCCCTTCTTGCCCTCGTCGGCGGCCTTCTGGAGCAGGCCCTCGAAGGCGGCGGCCTTGACGTCCACGTTGAGCGAGATCCACTCGGTTTCGTCGATCAGGCCGATGAGCTTCTTGAGGTTGACGGGGTTGTTAAAGCGCGAGACGGCCCCGGCGAAGATGTCTCCGAGGATGCCGCGCTCCCGGCCGAGGGCGCGGAGCGTATCGACGTAGTGGTCGGTCAGCTCGGTGCCGGACTTGGCGGCCAGGATCGGCCAGTCCGCATCGCCGGGCAGGTCGATCCCTCGCTCATCGGCCATCTTGATGAAGAGCAAGTACGTGATCTGCTCGATGTAGTCGCCGTAGTCGATGCCATCATGCCGCAGCGTGTGGCAGAACCCCCAGAGTTTCTGAACGACGTCGGACATTGGTACCTCTCATGGTCGGCCAAAAGCATATCTACACCACTTGGCATCAGCGAAGTTCACTGGCTGGCTTGGTTGAAGGCCTGCGTTGCGCAGGCGCCCGCCAATTTGGTTGAGTTGGGCCCTGCGATTGCGCCAATGGTTGACGGTTCTGTAGCGATCGATCTCGATTTGAATCGGCTCGTTCCTCGTCAATATCGATGGTGTTAGCCTCGCTATGTCTCTGGGGTGCGCAGATGGATGCGGGAACGTGTAGGCCCACACCCCGTTCCTGGCGATAAGATCGTCAAGAAGCGCGAGCGATTCGGAACCAACAAGGGACCAACCATGCTGAGCTCTTGCGCGCCTACCGATAGCTGGAGGGGTGTTCCTGATACTCACCAAGCGGAAGTCTCGGGTGGAGATGCCATGAGTTTGGATGAGTGATTTGATTGATCTACGAAGGGCGCGCCGATCTATCCTGTACACTACCCCATAGGTTCCTCCTGAAAACGGCTTCCCAGTTTGGAAGTCACTTGAGGCAAACCATAGTGCCACCCGCCAATTCGAAGTAAGATCTAGGTAGTTCGTTGGTAATCCGTAGTGCTGTCCCAGGGAAAGCACCTCCGTAAGACGGCCAGGCGTGGTTCGCAGCCCAGCGAGCCAATTAGTCGTCCTCCGGCTTGCGAGCTGGTTGACAACCTGTTCCACGGCGTCCAGCGTCAGGGCAGTGCGAACGTATGCGATCGTGTTTCCGTATCGTGCCTCAAGCCTTGCAGGGGATGTCCCCGTTGCTAAAGAGGCTTCCAGTAACCTGTAGTCGGATGGCGCTAGGTCCTCTAGAACTAGGCTGTAACGGCGGATGGGGCAGGATCTAATGCGCGTGGGGGGATAATATCGATCAATGTGCCTTCTTGTCTGCCCCCTGTAAAGGAACCGAGGCAGACGCTGGGTGAGCGGCTGTTTCGGCTCGTGTGCTTTCAGGTGATCAAGTAGCTCCTGCTTGGTGTCAAAGAAGACTGTTCTAGGCCGCGTATGCCAGAGGGTACCAGCAGCCGCCATTCTTGCCGCAGGGCGTCGAATCAGAGTCATTGTGCGTCCCCCTATGCCGCCACCGCCTCGTTGATCCGCCGGATCAGGCTCGGAAGTTTACCTTCGAAAACCTTGTTTGCGGGGCCCCAGCCGCCAGGGCGAGCGAGTATGGGCGACCACTCGAAGTCCTCCCGGTCGATTGATAGGTTCTCGACCAGGTGGGCTCGGATGCGGTCGAGCCAACCCATCTGCTCGGGCGTGAAGCTGTGGCCGCCGGTCACCTGGGCGAAGGCCATTTTGACGCGTTCCTCGGCCGTGTAAAGCGGCTGGGCCTCGTCGGCGGCGTGCTTGACCATCGAGATGATGTCGATCAGGGCTTTGTGGTAGTGCAGCTCGTGCGCCTTTTGGAGGTGGTCGAGGGTGAAGCGCTCCGGCGCGGCGGCGAGCTTCTGATGGAGCTCGGTCAGGGCCTCAGTGCTCCAGCCCTGCGGACGATTGAGCAGGATGCGGATGGCCTCGATGTGCTCGGGGTTCTCGCGGACGAACCGGGCGAAGGCGGCTAGATAGTCCTCTGGCTTGTACTCCTTGCCGTCGGCGCCGCGGATCAGCCAGGCGGATGTTACGATGTCCTCGGCCTCGTGGGCGACAGTGAACGTGCGCGGCGCCCGGGGGTAGTTCGTCAGCAGGTCTTGGAAACTGGGATCGCGGAGGACCTTCATCGTGCCGGTGAAGTCCTGGCGGAGCCGGCGAGGTAGTTCGATGGCGTATCTGGCGACGTCGCCGTCGGCGATGAAGGCGGCGAACAGCTCGCGGGCCTTGGGCGACATCTCCTTGTCGATGCGGTGGAGGCGCTTGACCAGGCAGCGGATGTTGTAGTCGCGGTCGCGGTTGGCCCAGATGTCCTCGATGATCTCGACGATGGTGCGGGCCTCTCGCTGGGGCGGGTCGGCGGTGATGTCGGTGGCGTCGCGGAAGTACTCCAGGAGCGTGCCGTCGAAGCAGTCGAAGACGACGAAGTGGGACTTGTCGGGGAAGTGCTCGCCCTTGCGCGTGCCCCGGCCAAGCATCTGCTCGAAGAGGATTCGGGACTTGACCGGACGCAGGAAGACGATGAACTCCAGGTCGGGGATGTCCACGCCGGTCGAGAGCATGTCCACGGTGACGACGACGCCCGTCTGCTGTCGGTTGCGGAAGTTGCGGATCTCCTGGAGCGGCCGATCGACCTTGCCGGTGATCTTGCGGACGAAGGCGTCGCCCCGGCCGAAGACGTCGCGGGCGATCAGCACGAGGCTGTCGGCGTGGGAGATGTGGGGGACGTCGTTGACGGCGAAGATGAGGGTCTTGGGGAAGCGGCCGTAGGTCCGCTCGTGTTCGAGGGCGTAGGTCTGGATCTCCGCCAGGATCTTGCGGTTGGAGTCGGGCGAGGTGGCCTTCTGTTCGATCTCGGTGGCCTCGAACTGGCGCTCGTCTTCCAGCAGGTCGCGCTGGCGGTTGCCGGTGCGGGGATCGATGGCCTCGACCTCCTCGCCTTCCTTGAGGAACAGGCCCCTCATGCGGACGTCCGACTTGATCGTCACGGCGTCGTAATCCACGAGGAAGCCTTCGCGGACGGCCCGCCCGTAGTCATAACGGTAGACGACGTCTCTGAAGTAGGCCGTTGTGTGCGAGGCGGGCGTGGCGGTCAGACCGATCTTGATGGCGTCGAAGTGGTCGAGCGTGTTTCGCCAGACGGACAGCTCGGCGGAGGTGTAGCCACGGTGGCACTCGTCGGCGATGACGACGTCGAAGGCGTGGATGGGGATATCTTCCTGGTCGGCGTCGTCGTCGAGTTCCTCATCCCCGAGGCCGAAGATCGTGTTGCGGCCGAAGAGGTTGATCGTCATCCGCTGGATCGTGCATACGTAGACGAAGGCATGGCCGGGCTTGGGGTCGAGCAGGTAGCCGGGCGGGAGGACCTTGGGGTCCCACTTCTCTTCGCCTTCGACATCCTCGCGTTTGAACCGCTGGCTATAGACCTCGTAGATCCTGTCGAACTTCAGGCCGGGCTCGGCCTCGAAGGACGCGAAGGCGCGGACGGCCTGGGCGGCCAGCGCTCGACGATCGACCAGGAAGAGGATCCGCTTGGCCAGGCCGGACTTCATGAGCCGGTAGACCTGGTTGACCATCGTGAAGGTCTTGCCCGTGCCGGTGGCCATCGCGACGAGCATCTGGCGCTTGTAGTTGGCGATGGCGCCCTCGATGGCACCGTTGGCCTCTCTCTGGTAGGGGCGAAGACGGGGATGGTCGTTGGGCCTCTCGCGGAGGCCCGCAGCGGCCTCGTCGAAGTTGAAGGCCAGCCGTTCGACCAGGGCCTCGGGTGTGTGAAAGGCGGCGATCTCGCGGGAGACGTTCATCTGGTGGCGGGCGTCGCGGTGCCAGATGATCTCACCGTTGGTCGAGTAGAGGAAGGGCACGTGGCAGCCACCGAAGTTCAGCGGGTTGCTCGTAAGCCCCCGCGAATAGCGTTCAGCCTGGCGGAGGACCTCCTGGGGGCCGACGCCCTCACGCTTAGCCTCGATAACGCCGAGGATACGACCATCGACGCACAGAGCGTAGTCTGCCGGACCATGATCGGTCGGGTATTCCTCGATGGCGCAACCGTCGTAGCTGCTGAGCTGTCGGGTCGAGTCGAAGGGCACGACGCGCCACCCGGCTGCCCGAAGCCTGGGATCGATCCGCTGTTTCCGTGTTGTCGACTCGCTCTCGGCCGCCATGGGTTCGTTCTCGTTAAGTATAATGATTCCCGGGGCCAGGAAGACCCCGAAAAACGGGTTTCGCAGCGGCGCGACATGGTACCCGGCCCTGGGTGGTCCTCAGTCCTGGGCATTCGGGGTTCCTTCGCCGCGCCAGACACCATTAGGGCAGGAGGCCCGGCGCTCCGTAATACCAGGCCCTCGGATCGCTGCGCGACGCAAAGCGGTGGACCGAAGAACGGGCGAACGCCTACGGCGGGCATGGAACCGCCTGGGCGAAATGGGAATCACCTCGATGACGTCTCTGGACCACCTTTGCCAGTGACAGTAGTTTTCTTGTGGAACTCGCGGTGTAGTAGTATGTAGTGTGTTCGTTGTACTACCTACTACTACTACCGCGGGACGACGCTTATAAACGCTTTTCAAATATGGTTTCGAGCACACCCGCAACTCACTCGGCTGACGCTCCACAAGAAACGCACTCCCACTGACACGATCGCGAACCAGACCGAAAAGTACTTATAGGAGTGCTTCCTGAACCAACATGACTCGGTGCTTTTCCGATGGAGACCGTCAACGTTCGCAGGAAGATCGTCAGCCAGATCCAGCACATGCTGGATCACACGATCGTTGCGGACCGCAAGTTCTTGGATGACGAGCAGCTCATGCGATCGGAACAGCTCGCGGTCCTCGAGGAGGTCTTCAACGCCAACGTCCGCGATGCCGAGATCCGCGAAATCAGCTCACACTTCGCGCCGATCCTCCGCGGCGATCACCCCGTCCATCTAGCCGCCTGGGGCAAGACGGGCACCGGCAAGACGCTGACGATGAGGTACTTCCTGAACCTCTTGGCTGAGATGTGCCGGCGCAAGAAGGTGTCCCTGCGACATGAGCATATCGACCTGTCCACTCCCCGGCCTTGCTTTCGGGCCCTGAACGACGTGGCTTGCCTGCTCAACGCCAGCAAGCAATACAAGAAGGGAATCTCGCTCGAGGAGCTCATGCTCCGCATCGAAGCGGCCCTGGCTGGCTATCGCGGGTACCTGATCCTGTTCGTGGACGAGGTCGACAACGTCAGGCGCGACCGGGACACATTCCTGAAGTTCCTTGTCAGGCGGCTCCCGCAACAGATTCCCGGCAAGCTGGTCCTGGTGTTCGCCTCCAACCGATTGAACTGGTCGGACAACCTCGACCCGCGGATTCGATCGTTTCTCAAGCTCAACGAACTGATCTTCAAACCGTACGACGCCGTGGACCTGCAGCAGATCCTAACCATCCGCGTCAGGAAGGCCCTTCGACCGGGTTCGGTGCAACCCGGCGTTATCCAGAAGATCGCTGCCTTGGCCAGCCGAGATCATGGTGATGCCAGGCAAGCGGTGGCGCTCCTGGCCCGAAGCGCCCACATAGCCGAAAAGGCCGGCAAGAAGGTGTCCCTGGCGATGGTCGACCAGGCAGCCGACCAGATTGAGCAGGATAGATATGTCATGATGATTCGAAGCGCGCCGAAACAACTCCAGGCGGCGATGGCTGCTGTCATCCAGGCTTCTGAGAAGACCTCCGGCGGTCTCGCCACCGGGCAGGCATACGACGCCTACAAGGCGTTCTGCTCGCAAGCGGGCCTCGGACACCTGTCGGGCAGGGCCTTCAGCGACCTGGTCGGCGAGCTGGACATGTACTCGCTCGCGCGTTCGAGGGTGATATCAAAGGGTCGCTATGGTCGGACCCGCGAGATCGTCCTGGACCTGTCCCCAGACATCGTGAACCGGATCCACGACGCGATCCTCGTCAACTTCGACCTTCGCTCTCCAGCTGTGGAAAGGGACGCGAGGTGATCCATGTGGGACGCGGCGCGGCAATCAACTCATGGCAAGCGGCCGCCGAATCGGTCGGAGACTATTACCTTCAACACCACGTGCCGGTTGATTTTCTGTTCTTCGCCCTGCTTTTCGGTGCCTTGGCCTGGACCACGCTAAAACGCCGGTTTCCCGGCCGCTCGGGCAGGTTCGTGTCGGCCGTCGTGGGTTTGGCCCTATCGATTTCTTTGACCCTGAGCATGGCGAGACGGGATCTGTCACTGCTGGACATGGCCATCGTGCCCGTCGTTCTGTTGTCGTTGTTCATGGTGCTCATGGCCGTTTCACTTGTCCGAAAGCACCGGCTTGGGATCCCCACAACGGTTGGCATCGGGTTACTGGCGATAGGGATGGTTGGCGCGCCGGTCATCAACGCCGAGGGCCTCGCGTCATCGACCCACATCAACGCGATCGCCTCCGCGCTCGGATTCCTGATTCTGGTTCGCTTCCTGCATCTGCTCGTGTTCACCGGAAAGCCCCCAAGATCGCGTGCCCGGGCACGTGTTCTCGCGGCACCATATCCCCGGAGAGAAGACCGGGAGATAGAAGCCATCAGGGCCCAAACCGATTGGGCGCTTCGTCGCAACTGGGGAATGCTCGAACGACTCAGGCGCCTGACAGGGCTTGCGCGGGAACCCACAGCGGACGAGGCAACACGCCGTCGGCTTGAGGCCGCTCTGAACGGCCATGCCGGTCTTGAGGCTGAGCTCGGCGAGCGCCTCAAACGCATCCGAAAGATCGCACGGCATCTCGAGAAGCTGGATGCCAAGGCCTACAAGAGCCTTGCTGACCTCGTGTCAAGATCCGGCGCACGCGCGCCGCGCGGTATCTCCGATCAGCTCGTCTTGCAGCACGCCAAGCTTACCGAAGAACACGAGATCAGCGTCCTCACGCGCAAGGCCGCACACCACGCCCGACGGATCAACCACTGCCTGTGGAAGGCCAAACGCTGCGTCGATGAGGCGAATCAGGCCAAGGCCGAGCGGTGGCTGGATACGGCGCTGAAACGCCAGGAGGAGCTATCGATCATCTTGGGGAAGCTGGCTAAGTGGGAGAAGAAGTTGGAGCGGGTCGCGGAGAAACAGGCACTCAGCCGTCCTCGCTGAGCGCGCAAAAAGGGGTCTCTCATCGAGGCAGGTTGGTCGACGTAGTCGGTCGATCCCTCGGGCTGTTCTTCGGGAAGGCCGCAAGAAGCCCGACCTGAGCCAAGCAGAAAACACGTCCGAAACCACAAGAACTCATTGCCTCGGAATCTGCGATCTTGTTTAATGGTAACTCTTCAGCCGTCTGCAACAAGTTGTGCAGGCAATGGCGGTAGTTTGCCG
>CAYMLO010000182.1:0-4672 GCA_964390905.1 uncultured Planctomycetales bacterium
ACCGTCCGTCACACCGGTTCGATCGAGGATGGCCTTGGCCTTTGTAGCCGCGGTCGCGTCGATGCGGGTCGCTGGACGCGCTTGCCTGATATGTCGCGGCGTCGCCGGCTTTGCGCCAAACGCCATAATCCGCCCGTCGAGCATGACGGCGAAGAGCTTCCCGTCGCCTGCGATCAACCGCTCGACCTTCCCGTCGATCTTTTTCGTCCAGGCCGTCGTCGGTTGCTGACCCGGCGTGGGCAGCTGCACGGCGGTGATGTGCCCGTCGCCGCCGGCGTACAGACGGCTGCCGGCCTTGATCAGATCGCCCGACGCCTTCACCGCCGTCTGCCAGCGTCGAGCCTTCTGCCATCGCTTCGGGTCCTTGCGGAGCTTCTGGAAGTCGTAGGCGGTGACCGCATCGCCCCCCACGTAGCACCCCTCTGTCGTTAGAACCGGGTATCGTCCGAAGTCGGCGATCAGCTGATGCCCCTTGGCCAGGTCATACATCCTCGTCAAACCGCCACGATGGTGGTTGCAGAACACCCCGCCCGCAGCACAGACGAACGAACCGCCCGACTTGCCGAACTCGTCCAGGTGGTAGTAGACCTGCTTGCCGGTCTTTCGGTCGAAGCAGGCCGGCACCGAGCGCCCCCCGGGAATCAGCAGCCGATCGCCCGATGCCACGAACGCCCCCTGCGGCGCAACGCCCGCAAACGCCGGATTATGGTGGGGCTGTACGACCCACTGGGCGCTGGTCCTGTCGTTGGTCCAGACCACCTTGCCCGTCTCGGCGTCGAGCGCGTAGATGAACGTCCCCATGAACGGCCAGATGCTCGCGGCAAAGTAGACGGTCCCGTCCTGGACGACCGGCCCGCCCCGCGCGGGCCACATCGAGACCAGCCGTCGATTGCCGAGGACCTTCCGGTCCGACGGCCCGCCGCGGAATCGCCATCGCAGACGCCCATCAGCAGCCCCGACGCAGTACAGGTACCCGTCGTCGGAGGCAAACAGGACGCTATCCCCCCACGCCACCGGGGGCAGGCGGACCGGGCCGTCGGTGTAGAACGTCCACCGCACCGCGCCGGTCGCGGTATCGAAGGCCATGACCTTGTCAGTGTCGTTGAACGCCAGGAACAGCGACGTGCCCATAACCACCGGTTCGAACACCCGGTCATAGGCCATGCGATCTCGGTTCAGCGGCTCTTCCCAGACCGTGACACGCTGCGGGAAACGCCGCACCCACTGCAGTTGGAGTTCGGCCGGAAGCCCCACCGGCGACGCCGCCGTCCGACCCGCGTCGAACCGCCACATCGGCCAATCGCCTGCAGTTACAATCTGCCCGCATGCCAGCACCAGCGCGATTCGGAGAACGTACACACCCCGACCCCTACCAGACCATGTGACAACTACGCAGCCCCCACTCTCCACAGAATGCCGGTTGCCGTCAAGGTGAGTTCGTAGGGCGGGTTCCACCCGCCATTTCGTCGGCGTGTTGTCGGCGGGTAGAACCCGCCCTACTTTGGACTGCGGCGGCTCTGACGCCGCTTTGGCTACCCCGCGAGCACGTAGGTCGGGCGCTGCCCGACACCGAAGGCGGGCCGAGCCCGCCCTACTAACCTGCTTGCGAACCCCGGACCCCCGAACCCGGAACCCGCCTCCTCACAGCGCCGTCGTTGCCGGCGCACTCCAAAACGCCGTTACGCCCGCCGTCTTGCCACCACAAACAGCCCCAGCCCGACCAGGATCATCGGCAGCATCGGCCCTAGCTCGCTGCCGCATTTGAAGGCGGCCTTGACCTCCCAGTCGCGGTCCATCACCAGCGTCGTGGGGTTGTTCGTGTCGGTGTAGTCGTTGTTGGCGTCCAGCGGGTCGTGCATCTTCCACTTGTTGAACGACGCGCCCTCGTTCGGCTCGCCCGTCAGCGTCACCACCGTGCCCACGACGAAGATGTAGGGCGGGTGGTTCGGGTCGTTCGGGTCGACCAGGACGCTCCCGCGCCCTTCGTTGTTGATCGTGACGGTCAACTCATACCACAGGTCCGTCGTCGACGCTTCGTCGGCGCCCATGTCGACCCGCCCGATGAGCACCCGGTCTTCGCCGTCCATGTCCGTCTGACCGATGTAGTCACCGTTCGGGTCGCCGGCGTTGATGCAGGGCGAGTTGGGCGAGAGGTGGTAGTCGTCGTTGTTGGGATCGACAAAGAGCGGGTCGGTGCTGATGTTGCCCTCGCCGGCCGGCACGCCGTCTTCGGCGTCGCAGAAGCTCAACGCCGGGGCGACCCCGCCGATCCCGTGGCCCTGCCCCGATCCGTCGGTATTTCCCCAGAAGATGCAGTTCGTCGCGCTCGCCGTGCTCGCTTCGGTGTACAGCGAACCGGCGCCAACGGCACTGTTCCCGGTGAAGGTGCAATTCACCATCGTTACATCGGACGAGGACGTGTTACAGATCGCGCCGCCGACGTAGTTCGCGTCGTTCCCGGCGAACAGGCAGTTCGTCACCGTCGGGCTGCTGTTTGAGTTGTTCATCCCCGCCCCGTTGATCGTCGACGTGTTGTTGGTAAACGCGCAGTTCTCGTAACTCCCCGCGCTCTGTTCGCTAGAGACCGCTCCGGTGCTGCTTTCGTTGTCCTCAAAAGTACACCGGGTGACCGTCGGATTGCTCCCGCTATCGTTGCGCATCGCCCCCCCGAGGTCCGCGTAGTTGTCCACGAACTTGCACCCGTTGACCGTCGGGCTCCCGGCGATGTTGACCATGCCCCCGCCCTCGTCGTCGTCGCCACCGGGGTCGCCATTGCCCATGCCCCCGGTGATCGTAAAGCCGTCCAGAACCGCCGTCGCGTCCGTGCCGCTGCCCGTCACGACGTTGTAGCTGTTGTCGTTGGGGTCGCCGGGCGTGCCGATGTCCCCGCTGAGGATCGTGCCGTTGGTGTTGGGGTCGGGGTCGCGTTGCTCCAGCAGCGTCTCGCCGCCGGGGTAGTTGGGCGAGTCGGCGCCGTCGAAGCCGCCGTAGACGCCCACGCCGCTGACGAGCTGAAACGTCGTCGGGCGCAAAAGCCCCGGCTTGTACGTGCCTCGGGCGACCCAGATCTCGGTCACCGACGGGCTGATGTCGGCCATCGCCAGCGCCGCGCGGAGATCGTCAAACGCGTCCGTCCAGCTCGACCCGTCCTTGGCCCCAGTCGCCGCTGCATCGACGTACAGCCGCGACAGATCGGACGTCGGCACGGCCAGGAAGATCTCGTAGTCACTGTCGTCGTAGTCCCGCCAGACTACGTTTGAGCCCGAGACCTGGGGATCGAGGCCACTGTCCGTGAGCTCCGTCGTCGTGCTGCCGTCGTACAGGAAGACCCCGTTGCCGCCCAGGTAGTACCAGACCACGTTCGAGCCCGAGACCTGGGGATCATAGTCGTTGTAGGCAGTGTCCGTGAGCTGCGTGGTCGTGCTGCCGTTGTAGAGGAAGATCTCGCTGTCATAGTCACTCGGGTCTTGGCCCTCCCAGACGACGTTGGATCCCGAGACCTGAGGATGAGTGTCGTAGCACCCATTGTCGCCCAGCTGCGTGGTCGTGCTGCCGTCGTAGAGGAAGATCGTTCCCAAGCCACCGCCGCAGTAGCCCACCCAGACCACGTTCGAGCCCGAGACCTGGGGAGCGAGGTCGTCGTAGCCATTGTCCGTGAGCTGCGTGGTCGTGCTGCCGTCGTAGAGGAAGACCTCGTTGTCATTGCCGTCCCAGCCCCGCCAGACCGCGTTCGAGCCCGAGACCTGGGGATCGAGGTCGTTGTAGCCATTGTCCGTGAGCTGCGTCGTCGTGCTGCCGTCGTAGACGAAGATCTCCCAGTCATTGCCGTCCCAGCCCTGCCAGACCACGTTCGAGCCCGAGACCTGGGGATACCAGTCGCCGTAGGCATTGTCCGTGAGCTGCGTCGTCGTGCTGCCGTCGTAGAGGAAGATCTCCGTGTCAGTGCCGTCCGCGCCGTACCAGACCACGTTCGAGCCCGAGACCTCAGGAGCGTTGTCGTTGTAACCACTGTCCGTGAGCTGCGTCGTTGTGCTCCCGTCGTAGAGGAACACCTCGTAACTGCTACCGTCCCAGCCCTGCCAGACCACGTTCGAGCCCGAGACCTGAGGAACGTGGTCGGTGTCCCCATTGTCCGTAAGCTGCAGGACGACCCAGTCGCCGGCAAAGGCTCGCAACGCCGCGAAGCTCACCACGCCGACCGCGAGGACCACACGGCCGGCAACCCTGCCCCGTCCCGGTCGACCCAACGCCCACTGTCCGGCTGAGAATTCCTCAAGCGTTTTCATCATCCTCTCCTCCTATTGGTAGGGTGCGTCTTGACGCACCACTTCCTCTGCTATACACATCAGGAGAAGGTGCGTCAAGACACGCTCTACGAGTGAGCCCGGCCCGACACCGAAGGCGCGCCGAGCGCGCCCTACTTTGGACTGCGGCGGCCTGACGCCGCTTTGCCTACACCGCGAGCGCGTAGTTCGTAGGTCGGGCTTCGCCCGACACCAGAGGCGGGCCAAGCCCGCCCTACTGACTTGGTTGCGGACCCCGGAACCCTGAACCCCGAGCCCTGAACCCAGCTCCTCAAACCGCCGTCACGCCCGCCGTCTCACCACGACGAACAGCCCCATCCCGACCAGGATCATCGGCAGCATGGGCCCCAGCTCGCTGCCGCACTTGA
>CAYMLO010000182.1:4682-17128 GCA_964390905.1 uncultured Planctomycetales bacterium
GTTGTTCGCGTCGGTGTAGTCGTTGTTGGCATCGAGCGGGTCGTGCATCTTCCACTTGTTGAACGACGCGTCCTCGTTCGGCTCGCCCGTCAGCGTCACCACCGTGCCGACGACGAAGATGTAGGGCGGGTGGTTCGGGTCGTTCGGGTCGATCACGACGCTCCCGCGCCCTTCGTTGTTGATCGTGACGGTCAGCTCATAGAACAGGTCCGTCGTCGTCGCCTCGTCGGCGCCCATATCGACCCGCCCGATGAGCACCCGGTCCTCGCCGTCGAGGTCCGTCTGGCCCGTGTAATCGCCGTTCGGATCGCCGGCGTTGATGCAGGGCGAGTTGGGCGAGAGGTGGTAGTCGTTGTCCGCAAAGGTGTTCGCGTCGTCATCCGCCCCGTCCGGGTCGACGAAGAGCGGATCCTCATCGATGTTTCCAACCCCGCCCCCGTTGTCTTGCCTATCGGTGTATGTCGTGGTTGGCGGCACTCCGCCGATTCCGTGCCCGAGGCCCGAGCCGTCGGTGTTGCCCCACAGAATGCTGTTGGTGATCGTTGCAGCGCTGTTGTACGTATAGAGTGAAGCGGCACCGGTCGCAGTGTTCCCCGTAAACGTGCAGTTCACTATGGTCACATCGCAGGAGTCGTAGTTGCCGATCGCCCCCCCCACGTAACTGGCGACGTTCCCGGCGAACAGACAGCTCCTGATCGTCGGACTGCAAGTGTTCCAGAACCGGAGGGCGCCGCCACTTCCGTTGTCATCGTCCTGGGGATCGGCCTCGTTCTCGATAAACGTGCACCCGATCAGGTCTGGGCTGGACTTGTCATTCGCTATCGCACCTCCCTCTATCCATGCGGTGTTCCCGCCGAAGTAGCAGTCGATGAAGGCCCCGTTGCTGTTATCGTTGTTGACGGCCCCGCCGCGAGTGGCCGCCACGTTGCCGGTGAATCTGCACCGAATCAGGGTTGGCGTGCCACCGGCGTTCTGCATCGCACCGCCCTTGTCGTAGGGTGTGCCGTTGGCCGAGAACGAGCAGTCCACCAGCGTCGGACTACAACCAGAGTTGTAGATCCCAGCCCCCTGCCCATAGTTGTACCCGTTAAGTACGAATCTGCAGTTGGTGAGGACCGAACTGCTGCTGCTGGACAGGACAAGCCCCGCTCCGTGCATGCTGGCCCTGTTGTCCTGGAACAGGCAGTTGGACACCGTGGGGCTGCCCGAGCTGACGGTCATTCCCCCACCGTTGGCATGGCTTCCCGAACCGGTCGCGTTGCCCTTGGTTATCTTGAATCCGTCCAGGATGGCCGTCGCATCGGTCCCGCTGCCGGTGACGACGTGGTAGCTGTTGTCATTGGGGTCGCCGGGGGTGCCGATGTCGCCGCTGAGGATCGTGCCGTTGGTGTTAGGGTCGGGGTCGCGTTGCTCCAGCAGCGTCTCGCCGCCGGGATAGTTGGGCGAGTCGGCGCCGTCGAAGCCGCCGTAGACGCCCACGCCGCTTGTGAGCTGAAACGTGGCCGACCGCCCTGGCCCCGGCTTGTACGTGCCTCGGGCGACCCAGATCTCGGTCACCGACGGGCTGGCGGCCGCCACCGCCAGCGCCACGCGGAGATCCCCAAACGCGTCCGTCCAGCTCGACCCGTCCTTCGCCCCAGTCGCCGCTACATCGACGTACAGCCGCGACAGGTCGGACGTCGGCACGGCCAGGAAGATCTCGTAGTCGCTGCCGTCGTAGCCGTGCCAGACCACGTTCGAGCCCGAGACCTGGGGATCGCAGTCGTCGTAGCCATTGTCCGTGAGCTGCGTCGTCGAGCTCCCGTTGTAGAGGAAGATCTCGTAGTAACCGTCGTCGCCGTACCAGACCACGTTCGACCCGGAGACCTGGGCAGCGGAGTCGTAGTAGGTATTGTCCGTGAGCTGCGTCGTCGTGCCGCCGTCGTAGAGGAAGATCTCCAAGTCGCTCCCGTCGGAGCCGTACCAGACCACGTTCGAGCCCGAGACCTGGGCAGCGGAGTCGTAGTAGGTATTGTCCGTGAGCTGCGTCGTCGTGCTGCCGTCGTAGAGGAAGATCTCGTAGTCACTGCCGTCGGAGCCGTACCAGACCACGTTGGAGCCCGAGACCTGGGGAGCGTAGTCGTCGTCGGCGTTCGCTGTGAGCCACATCGTTGTGCTGCCGTCGTAGAGGAAGATCTCCCAGTCACTCCCGTCGTCGCCCTCCCAGACCACGTTGGAGCCCGAGACCTGAGGTGCCCAGTCGAAGTAGCCGTTGTGCGTGAGCTGCGTCGTCGTGCTGCCGTCGTAGAGGAAGATCTCCGAGGCAAAGGCGTCCCAGTCCCACCAGACCACATTCGAGCCCGAGACCTGGGGTTCGTAGCCATCGTCCGTGAGCTGCGTCGTCGTGCTGCCGTCGTAGAGGAAGATCCCGCCGTAGCCCTGCCAGACCACGTTGGAGCCCGAGACCTGGGGCGCGGAGTCGGAGTAGGCATTGTCCGTGAGCTGCACGACGACCCAGTCGCCGGCAAGCGCTCGCAAGGCCGCGAAGCTCACCACGCCGACCGCCAGGACCACACGCCCGGCAGCCCTCCCCCGTCCCGATCGACCCAACGCCTGCTGTCCGGCTGACCATCCACCAAGTGTTTCCATTATGTTTGCCTCCCATTCGTAGGGCGGGTTTCACCCGCCATCTCGTCGCCGTGTTGTCGCCGGGTGAAACCCGCCCTACTTTGGACTGCGGCGGCCTGACGCCGCTTTGGCTGCCGCACACACATGTAGGTCGGGCCCCGCCCGACACCAAAGGCGGGCCGAGCCCGCCCTACTGACCTGCTTGCCGACCCCGGAACCCTGAACCCGGAACCCGGAACCCGTCCGCTCAAAACGCCATCACCCCCGCCGTCTCACCACCGCGAACATCCCCAGCCCGACCAGGATCATCGGCAGCATCGGCCCCAGCTCGCTGCCGCACTTGAAGGCGGCCTTGACCTCCCAGTCGCGGTCCATCACCAGCGTCGTGGGGTTGTTCGTGTCGGTGTAGTCGTTGTTGGCGTCGAGCGGGTCGTGCATCTTCCACTTGTTGAACGACGAGCCCTCGTTCGGCTCGCCCGTCAGCGTCACCGGGGTGCCGCCTGGATACGAAGGCAGGTTCGGGTCTGCGGTCACCGCGCCTCGTTGCTCATCGTTGATCGTCACCGTTAGGGCATAGAGGGGGCTGTAGTGCAGGACGGTGCCGTCGTCGCCCACCGCGAAGACATCGTACCTCCCGCTTCCCCAGACGGCGTTGAGACGTTTGGAGGACCCGCTGGACATCTCCGACCAGCTGGCCCCGCCGTAGCGCACGATCGTGCCAGAATGTCCTACCGCGAAGACGTCGTTGGGCCCGCTCCCCCAGATGCCGTCTAGGTCGCTCTCCAATAGCGGGCCCTCGACCGAGGACCAAGTCGACCCGTCATAGTGGTACATCGGGAACCACAGGGGCATCCACAGTTCGCCGACGGTGAAGACGTCGTTGGGAGCACTGCCCCAGACATCAAACAGCCAGATCCCGGTGGTTGCCTCTGACCACGCAGACCCGTCGTAATGCAGGATCGTGCCCAGCTGTCCAACGGCGAAGACGTCGTTGGGAGCGCTTCCCCACACGGCGTACAGCTCGTCGATCATTTCCGGGCCTGTGGCCATCGACCACGTTGACCCGTCATAGTGGTACACGGGGAACTCGTCCGGCCACCATCGCTCACCGACGGCGTACACATCATTGGGCCCGCTTCCCCAGACGTCATTGAAGGAACCGTCCGCTCCGCTGGTCATCTCTGACCACGCAGAGCCGTTGTAGTAGACGATCGTGCCCTCCTCGCCCACCGCGAAGATGTCGTTGGGCCCGCTCCCCCAGATGCCATGTAGGTCGACGGTCAGTTCCGGACCGTCCATGAGCGGCAACCACGCCGACCCATCGTAGTGGTATACCGGGAGGGGCCCGATGTCCTTCTCGCCGACGATGTAGACATCGTTGGGGCCACTCCCCCAGACGTCCATCAGCGACCTGGTCGTCCAGCAGGTCATTGGCTGCCAGTCCGACTCATCTCCTACCGTTGGGCCACACCACAGGCCTATCACCAGAATCACCACAACCCAAGCTGCCCGAGTACTCATTGCTCGCCTCCACTACGCCAAGACAGCTGTCTCCCGTGTCCCGACGAGTGTGTAGGCTCTTTTCAGCCGCCTTGGATCCACCGTCTTGGTCGTTGGCCGGCATGGCCCCTTCTGCCTCCATTGAGAGAAGACGCCGGGGGGCACGGGGCCCCCCGGTGCCTTCCGGAGGGGAAAAGCGCTATGGATCTCGCACGAGGCGATCGTCCGCATGGCATTGGGCTTCATGGCAATGAGACGTCGTGGCCCGAGTGTCTAGCCCTCCAGCATTCCTTCGGGATGACTGTGTAGCGCGGTTTCACCCGCCTTCCCTGTCGGTTGATCACCTACGCCTCCAAATGTCCCGCGTGACCGAGCTGTAGACGGCTGCGCTGACGAGCTCCCTGGTAGGCATTGACTTCATGCAGGTCACTCGCATCCGCATGGCGGCCAACATGGCTGCTCGTATCGCAGGCAGTCTTCAGCTACCTGAAAGATGTCCGCAAGCTCAGCGTCCGTATAGTCTTCTGGGTAAAGCATCAAGATCCGGTAGCCCAGGCAGATCATTTCCCTGCCCATCTCGCAGTACCTAGGCCTCAGCTCGCTGATGGCGTCGCATACACAGGTGGGGGAATTGCTGGTGAAGCATTGCATTGTAACCCTCTGGCATTCAGCCAGGTACTCCTGTACCTTGCGGTCGATCTCCATGAAATGCACCCTGAGGGTCTCGGATGTGTCCTCAGTGTCACCGATTCTCTCATAGGCGCACTCAGGGATCATGCGAAGCACGCCAATGAACTTGCTCCACAACGGCGGTCTGGCAGTACCGTTGGGGTTGAGGAACTCCGCGTCACTTGGATCCTCCAGGTATCGACTGTATTGGTCCTTCATGGCCTTCATGTCGGAGGCCGTCGGCCCCAGAGCCATGCTTTCCTTGCAGAAGTTGTCGGGTGATCCTACCGAGTGCAGGATCTGCCCATTACCGTCCAGACCCATCACGGCGATCCCAATGTGGCCTGCAAACAGCACGATGTCGCCGGTCACCCACTTCTTGGGTTCGCCGGACAAGCTCACCATCCGGATCTGCCACCCGTCCGGGATCGCGTTGTCCCATGTGGCGGGCCTTGATTGCGCCGCAACATCGCCTGTCGGAATTCCTCCGCCAACTCCTGCGCTGGCGAAGGCATGATTCGCACAGGCAGCGACGAATCCCGAGGCGTCGAGCCCCCAGAGCTTCTTCCTGCACCTGCTCCTGCCGTAGGAGTCCGGGTCCGTCCTTCGGTCCGGGTCCTTTCCGTTCCATGCGTACGCGTACCCATTGGGCTGCTCCGGTCCGTCGAGGTCTACCGGGAAGGGCCCGTGGTCTATCAGTTCTCTGGCCTTTGCGATCAGGGCTCGCTGGTAGAGCCGGATGGTCATGACCGTGTTGGCGATGCAGGACGTGCGGGCCGCCTGCGCGATCTTCTGCAGGTTGCCCATCGCTGGCGCCGAGCCGTCGAAGAGGGAGCTTCCGAGAAAGACGACCTCCTCCAGAGACATCGGGTCAACGCTGTATTGGCTTGCTTCCTCAGCCTCGTCTGGTGTCAGCCCTTCCGCCCCCTCATAGAGGGGTTCGTCTCCCCATGTTCCCGAGTTGGGCTCGGGTTGCGTCGGCGGGTCGTTCGGCCCCGGACCCTCGGGGCCAGGATCAACCGGCGGAATGCAGAAAGTCGCCATAAGGAAGCCAACCAACAGAAACAAGCAGCATCCCACCTGCAATACACCATCCCTTGGAAGATCATCGATCGACGAGGAACTCTTGACTCGGCTCACCATAGTGTCTTCTCCCTTGGCTGATGTTGAGCACCTTACGTACGATTTCACCATAGCCGCTTCCCGAGGCCGGGCACGATAGGCGCTACTGACCAGCGGCATCCCAGCCCCAACCCCAGTAAGCATGATGTACTGCTGCCATCGTGCACCGTCTCCTGCTTGCCCACGAGAAGCGCTCGGGGCGCTCCTCCGCATGGCATTGGGCTTCATGGCAATGAGACGTCGTGGCCCGAGTGTCTAGCCCTCCACTGTTCCTTGGGGCTGAGGGGCGGGTGTCTAACAAGAAATGTGCGATTTCATGGGTTGATGGCCGGGGCGGATCAGCACTTATTGGCTACATCATATTGTGAACCAAAGCGTTGCGCTAATGACTCGCCGGCGAAGCGGCATTTTCTCGGGTCAGATGGCTGGATTTGGTGTATCCTACAGGTTGCCGATTCGCGTGGCCGGTGCTCCACGCGGATGGGCCTTGGGGCGAGCATGTCCACCTGGCGGACCTCTCTAACGATGCTGGACGGCCTGGGCGATCCGGGCGACGAGGGCGCATGGCGGCGGTTTGACGAGACGTACCGGCCGATGCTGGTGCGGTTCGGGGTCCACGTCGGGCTCGACCTTCACGACGCCGAGGAGGCCGCACAACGCACCATGGTCGCCTTCTGCAGGGCGTACCGACAAGGCCAGTACGACCGGGACAAGGGCCGGTTTCGGAGCTGGCTGCTGGGCATCGCCAAGCACGAGATCTCGGGGCTGCATGCCGAGCGGGTCCGGCAGCCCATCCCGGCCGGTCAGCGGACCAGCATCGAAGCGGCCGTGTCGCTCCTGAAGGACCCGCAGTCGGTGTCGGCGGTCTGGGAACGCGAATGGCGCGACCACGTGCTGTCGCTCTGTTTCCAAGAGGCGAGGCAACGCTTCAGCGCCAGGGACATTCGCATCTTCGAGCGGCTTACAATCGACCGGCGGGGCACGGATGAGGTCGCCCAGGAGCTGGCCCTCACGCCCGCGGCCGTCTACGAAGTGAAATACCGTGTGCTGAAGTTCATGCGTGAGGCGAGGGAAGGGATGGACGCCGAATAGGGTCCAGGCTTCAGGCGTCAGGCCACAGGGCTGGCGCGACGGGTCAGAAGCGAAGGCCTGAGGCCTGAAGTCTGGGGCCTCACGTCTGGGACGCCCTCATGTCATCGTGCCTGAGTCTCGAGCAGTTGGAGCGGATCGCCCGGGGGCCGGGCGATCCGCAGGCCTCGGACGCGGAGGCGCACGTGGCGTCCTGTCCGACTTGCCGCGCGCGTCTGGCGGAGGTCCGGGCGGAGCTCGAGGTCTTTGACGCGTGCGTGGCGATGGGCTCTGAGCTCCTCCGCCGCAGTGCCCAGATCGCGGCCAGCGGTTCCGACGCATCGGGGCCGTCGACGTTGACGACGCCTGATCCCGACAGTCCACCGCGCGGGGCCCCGGCGATCTCGGGCTACGAGATCGTTCGGGAGCTCCATCGCGGGGGGCAGGGCGTGGTCTATCAGGCCATCCAGACCTCCACCAAGCGGAAGGTGGCGATCAAGTTGGTGCTCCAGGGCCCCTACGCAACCGAGCAGGCCCGGCGGCGGTTCGAGCGGGAGATCGACCTGATCGCCCAACTCAAACACCCCAACATCATCACCGTCTTCGATTCGGGCGTGACGGCGGACGGTCAGCGGTACTGCGTGATGGACTACGCGCGGGGGCTGCCGCTGCACGAGTACGTCTGGCGCAAGAAGCTCACGCTGGAGGAGATGCTCCAGCTCTTCGCGACGGTCTGCCGGGCCGTCCAGCATGCGCATCAGCGGGGCGTGATCCACCGCGACCTCAAGCCCGGCAACATCCTGGTGGATTCGGAGGGCAGCCCGAAGGTGCTGGACTTCGGCCTGGCCAAGACCGTCGGCGGCCTGCAGGCGACGCTGCACTCGATGACGGGGCAGGTGATCGGCACGCTGCCGTACATCTCTCCGGAGCAGGCCCGTGGGAACCCCGACGAGATCGACATCCGCACCGACGTCTACTCGCTGGGCGTCGTCCTGTATGAGCTGCTGACCGGCAAGTACCCCTACCCGGTTGAGGGCCCGATGGCGGACGTGCTGCGACACGTCTCGGAGTCGCCGCCGACGCCGCCGAGCCGGGCGTGGCAGCCGGATTCCGGCGTGCACGACCGGAGCGATCGCAGACAGATGACCCGGGCCGGCTGCCCGATCGACGGCGAGGTGCAGACGATCGTCCTCAAGGCGCTGTCGAAGGAGCCCGACCGGCGGTATCAAAGCGCGGCGGGTCTGGCCGAGGACGTCATCCGCTATCTGGACGGCCGGCCGATCGAGGCGAAGAAGGACAGCGTGCTGTACGTCCTGAGGAAGACAGCGGCCCGACACAAAGTCAGCGTTTCGGCCGTGGTCGCGTTCGTCGTGCTCGTCGCCGTATCGCTTGTCGCGTCGCTCACGCTCTGGCGGCAATCCGTCCACGAGCGGAACCGTGCCCTGACCGCCGAGCGCGCGACCGCCGAAGAACGCGACCGGGCCATTGCCGCCGAACGGGAGGCGCGGAGGACGCTCTACTTCAACCGCATCAACATGGCGTGGAGCGCGTTCGAGAAGGACGACATCGCTGAGATGAAACGGGCCCTGGAGGCCTGTCCGCCCGAATTCCGCGCCTGGGAGTGGTATCGCCTCCACTGGCTCAGCGACCGGAGTCTCCTGACGTTCACAGGCCACACGAACGATGTGTGGACCTGCGTAACGTCGCCCGATGGGCGACTCGTGGCCTCGTCCGATCGGGGCGGCGATCTTCGGGTCTGGGACCCCAACACCGGCCAGCACATCCTGGTGATCGATCAGTATCCCATGACCCATTCCCGCGGCTTCTCGGCGGACGGGAGGCGCGTGGTCGCGACCCGCATGGACGGGACCGTGCGTGTGTGGGACCTGGACAAAAAGAAGGACATCCGCGTGATGGAGCACCCGGGGGCGTTCGCAGCTCGTTACTCGCCGGATGGGACGCGCATCGTCTCTGTGGGCAGGCGCCTGACAAAGATCTGGGCCAGTCGCGACGGGACTTTGCTTGGATCAGGGACGTTCCCGGAGGAGCTGAGGGTGTTCTGGGGCTTCAGCGGGGACGGGCGGTACTTCATCGTGTCAGGGGTTCATCGGGTCTACGCCTGCAACATCGCCGACGCGAGGAACGTGCGTGGGCTCGGCAGCGAAGGAAGCGAGATCATAGCGGTCGCTTGGGGAGACACGCTGCAGCGGGTCTGCGTGACGTTCCGAGGTGCGCCCGGCGCTGCCCCGACCGTCCGAACGTGGGATGTGGCCACGGGCCAGCGCTGTCCGAACCCGGTGAGCGGACCGACCAGGCGCCTGTCAACGGCCGCCCATGTAAAGGTCGATTGGGACACCACGGTGGGGCCGCCCGGCCAGATCCGAATCACCGAACACCTCAGCGGCAAGGTTCGCACGACGCTCCGGGGCCACGTCGGCACCATACAGAGCTATTGCGAGTTGCCCGACGGGCAGCGGATCGTCTCCTGCGGCCTGGACAACACGTGCAAGGTCTGGGACGTCAACACCGTGGACGAGGCGCTCGTCTGGCCCATCCCTGGTGATTGCGCGGTGTTCTCTCCGGACGGCAAGCGCATTGCCGCGGCTTGCAGCGATGGGACCATCAAGGTCTTCGCGTCGGACCGGGTCGGTCCGCCGGGGCTCACGATCGATGACAAGGATGGCCTTGATGACCATCCCCCGGTCGTTGCGGCCTTCTCGCCAAGCGGGGACCGGATCCTGGGCGCGTCAGCCTGGGCCTTTGGCGTATGGGACAGCCAAACGGGCAAGCGACTCGCCAGGAATTCCATCCGGGGTGCTGCAGTCTCCTGCGCTGCGTGGCACCCGGACGGCAAGCGCGTGATGACGGGC
Source organism: uncultured Planctomycetales bacterium (assembly GCA_964390905.1). Classification (GTDB taxonomy): domain Bacteria; phylum Planctomycetota; class Phycisphaerae; order UBA1845; family JAFGLZ01; genus JAFGLZ01. Next base: position 14,519 of record CAYMLO010000182.1, read on the forward strand.
GTTCACGATGGCACGGTTCGGATCTGGGATGCGCACAGCGGGCGCGAACTGCGACGGTTCCCGCACGAGAGGGAGGTGGGCGAGCTGGCGGTCTCCCCCGATGGCAAGTGGATCGCCGTGGGGTGCGACGGGGGACATCTGTATGTATGGGATGCCAACACCGGCCAGCAGGCATGGCACGGTCGTATTCACGTCGACGAGGTCGACGGCCTGGCCTTTTCGCCTGACGCCGAGCATCTTGTCTCCGCCGACAATGACGGCCTGGTCAAGTGCTGGACGGTCCCTGCGTGCCGCGTGGTGTGGGAGAATAACACGCGGAACCACAAGGTCTACACGGCCGTCTACAGCCCGGACGGCCGACGGGTGCTGATGGCCGGCAAGGGCAAGATCAGCGTCCTCGACGCCGCCACGGGCCGACTGATCCTCAGCTGGCAGGCCCACGAGGAGGACAGCTCGGTCTACTCCCTGGACATCTCCCCGGACGGCCGGAACGTGCTCTCGGCCAGTACCGGCCGGATCTTCAAGGTCTGGCCCTCCACCCCGCCTGGGTAGCTGGCCCCAGCCGCGGTGTCGGCGTCCGCGGCGATCGGCCAGGCGTCGTCGTCCCCGGGATGAAGCTCGCCTGTGAGTTCGAACCTAGCGCCCGACATGCCCTTGACGCTCGGATCCGCCGTCTTCGTCGGTTGTGCGTTGGACCCGCTTTGCGCCAAAAAGAAGACACCGGAGGCCGCGAGGCCGCCCGGTGCCTTCCGGAGGGGAAAAGCGCTATGGCATTCGCTCGAAGCGATTGTCCTCAGAGCGTGGGGAGTTCCTGGGCCCGGTGATCGCGCAGGATTAGCGCACGACGACTTCAGACTCGCTTACCGCGCACAATCCTCCCTCTAGGGAACGCAATCCCTGTTACGACCAACTTTGGCCTGAGAATCCTGCAAAAACCTGCAGGATTTTTAGCTCAAGATGGAAAGAGGCCCGTACGTCTAAGATCATTAAGAACACTAGGTTACACATTCCCCGGCGCAAAGGGCCCTCTCGAGCGAAGCCCAGCCGGTCTGGCCGTATCACACCGTCAGGCGCAGAAGGGGATGCGTAACACCCGCAGCATCGAGCGCCTTGACCGTATCCGGCCAGACCAGTAGAGTGAGTTCGTCCGCAGTCGGGGCGAGAGCGCCTGGCTGTGCCGGCTCGGCGTCGTGCGCGCGTCTCGTCGCCGACCGGTTCGTTGGCTGTGGGGTGTGGGGATTAGAGTCCAAGGGTCAGGGATCAGGGCATAGGGGCTGCCGGGTTCTCATCCACCGGAACCCCGGACCCTGAGCCCTGAACCCTCGATTCCAGCCCCCAAACCCTACTCCCTCGTGTATTAGCTGTGGGCGAGGGCTACACGGGGAACCCGGGATGGCCGATTCGCGTACGTCTACGACGCTTCTGGAAGCGCTGCATGATCCGACGGACAGCGCGGCCTGGCAGCGGTTCGACGTGACGTATCGGCCGATACTGTTCAGGTTCGCTCTGAAGCTCGGCCTGGACCAAGACGACGCCAACGAGGCTGCTCAACGGACGACGGTCGCGTTCTGCCAGGCGCACCGCCGCGGCATGTACGACCGCAGCAAGGGCCGATTCAAGAACTGGCTGCTGACCGTCGCCCGGAACGAGATCGCCAAGCTGCAGGCGCAGCGCGCCAAGCAGGCCGCGCTGGCCAGCGATCAGGATGTCCTGGTCGCTGCCTTGCCCTCGGCCCAGGGGCCGCAATCCCCCTCTTCGATCTGGGACGCCAAGTGGGAGGAGCACGTCTTGGTTCTGTGTCTTCAGGAGGCCAGGCGGAAGTTCCTGGCGCGGGACATGCGCGTCTTCGAGCTGCTCACGATCGAACAGCGTTCGACGGCGGCGGTGGCTGAGGAGATGGGCATGACCACCAACGCCGTCTACAAGACGAAGTATCGGGTGCTCAGATACATGACCCAGGTCCGCAAGGCGCTGGAGGGGGAAGGGTAGGGTTCAGGGGTCGGGGTTCAGGGGTCAGGGGTCCGGGCTCGGGGCATCGTTCCCCCAGGCCCTGAACCCTAAGCCCTGAGCCCTGAACCCTAGGCACACGCCTGTCTCCTTCTTCGTAGTCGAGCCGCCTGGGACAAGGGACGCCCCCATGTCACCGTGCCTGAGTCTGGAGGAGTTGGAGCGAGTCGCTCGGACTCAGGCCGAGGGGCAGGGGTCGGACCTTCCCTCGCATCTGCAGACCTGCTCGACGTGCCGTCAGCGTCTTGAGGAGGTCCGGGCGGACCTCGCGATGCTCGACGACTGCGTTGGTCTGGGAACCGATGCGCTGGGCCAAGCCCTGCGAGGCCCGTTACCGCATCAAGACGAAGGCCGTGAACCGGCCGTCGCGATCCCTGACCTGCCGAGTGCCTTGGCCGAGGCGCCCGTGATCGAGGGATACGATCTGCTCCAAGAGATCCATCGCGGCGCACAGGGGATCGTCTACAAGGCCGTCCAACGCTCTACCAAGCGGACGGTTGCGTTGAAGGTGCTGTTGCACGGGCCCTACGCCTCTCGCCGCCAGAAGCGGCGCTTCGAGCGCGAGATCGACCTGGTCGCCGCTCTGGAGCATCCCAACATCGT
>CAYMLO010000183.1:0-17015 GCA_964390905.1 uncultured Planctomycetales bacterium
AGCGTTTGAAGCCCTGTTGAATGGGGCGTTGAGCGCGCTAGAATTCAAGTGGCGGTCGATACGTAGACGTTACGGGGAGGCAAGCACAGGGCCCGGCCGTCGGGAAGCGATCGAGGAGTTTCTGGCCCTGGTGGCGACGTCGGCCGTCTTCGGGGCGATCGATCCGATCCAGCGCGGACTCGTGCTGAATCAACTGAGCAAGGTCCTGGCGATCCAGCCTGCAGAGCTCCACCGTCAGTTGGCCAGGTTCAAGCGCCGGGCAAGCGCCCAGGCCAGGCGTCCCGGGCGGAGCGATCCTGGCGTCGAAGCGCCGACGGGGGCCGTGCGCAGGCCCGGGGATACCGAGCAGCGGGCGCTGCTGGAGATCCTGGAGGTCCTGGTCAACGAGCCGGGTTACTTCGATCGGTTGGGCGATCGATTCGAGCCAGACCACTTTGCGGACCCCGACCTGCGAACCGTAGCCAGGGCAGTCGTGGCGATGGTCCGGGCGTTGGGCGAATTCGACATCGGCGAGCTGATCATGCGGATGGAAGAGCCGAGATACGCCCAGATTATCACGGATCTGCAACAGGCTGGGGAAGCCAGGCAGAACTTCGGGGCGACGATCGAGTCGAACCTGACGCGACTCGAGGAGCTGAAATTGGAGCGGGCGTCGAGAGAAGCGGCTGACCGTCTGTACAGCGGCGCAGCCGAGATGTCGGAGGAGGATCAGGGCTCGTTGTTGGCGGCGGTGGCCTCGCGGGCGAAGGGACGCAGGGGGCCGCTGCCGTTGAGCATGATGGCCGGGCATGGAGGGAGCGCGGACTCGGCAAGCTCCTGAATGGGCTCACCGAGGAGATCAACACGTATGGGATAGCACTGGTGACACGTGCCGTCTTGACAGAGAGTGATTCAAGCGCAATGGGGAAACGACGAACGTCCACGAAGAAGAGCCGCAAGCGGACGGACAAGAAGGTCCGGGCGGAACGTCCCGCCAAGACGACGGCCAGCAAGAAGGCGCCGAAGCCGCGACGGAAACAGAAGCCCGTCGTGACTCCCGCCCCCCCGCCGGAACCCGTCCCCCCCTTGGACCCGGTGGAGGTTGTCGTCCGTGAGCTGATAGAACGGGGCAAGGCCCGCGGATGGCTGACCTGGGAAGAGTTGAACGAGACGCTGCCGGACGAGGCCATTTCGCCCGATCGACTCGAGGGGGTCCTGACCCAACTGGAAGACAACCGGATCGAGATGATCGACGAGGCGGAGGCAGACAAAGTCGCCTTTGCCGAGGATGACCGGACCAAGCTCCGGCGTGAAAACGCGGAGGCCGAGGAGCTGGAAGACGTCAATCTCCAGGAAGAGTTGGCCGAGGCGACCAGCCGACGGATTGACGATCCGGTTCGGATGTACCTGACGCAGATGGGGGAGATCCCCCTGCTGACGCGCGATCAGGAGATTGCGCTGGCCAAGAAGATCGAGCTGACGCGTACGGCGTTCCGACGGAAGGTGCTCGAGAGTGACTACTGCATCGGCCAGGCGGTGGACATCCTGCATCAGGTCGGGGAAGGCCAGCTGCCGTTCGACCGGACGATGAAGATCAGCACGAGCGAGAACATGGCCAAGCAGACCATCACGAGACGTCTGCCCGGCAACCTGGCCACGTCGCGGGAGCTGATGCGCCTGAATCAATCGGACTGGGAGAAGCTGAGCGCATCGCGCGTGTCGGCCCAGATTCGACAGGGCGCAAAGAAGCGGATCAACCAACGGCGTCGCAAGACGGCCAAGCTATTGGAGGAGCTAAGCCTCCGAACGGCCCGCATCCAGCCGATGTTCAGGCGGCTGGAGGCGATTTCTCGGAAGATGGCCGAGTTAGAGCGCGACATCGCCGCGCAGCAGAAGCGCCTCACCATCTCCGAGGAAGACCTCGAAGACATGAAGGACGAGCTAGAGGGAATCTGCGGGCTGGTCCTGGAGCGCCCGGCGGAATTGGCCAAGCGGGTGGAGAACACGCGCCGGGTCTTTGGGGAATACGAGGACGCCAAGCGGAAGTTGTCGGGCGGGAACCTGCGCCTGGTGGTGTCGATCGCCAAGAAGTACCGGAACCGGGGCCTGAGCTTCCTGGACATCATTCAGGAGGGCAACACGGGCCTGATGCGGGCGGTGGACAAGTACGAGTACCGTCGGGGCTACAAATTCAGCACGTACGCGACGTGGTGGATACGCCAGGCCATCACACGGGCCATCGCCGATCACGCCCGGACCATCCGCATCCCGGTCCACATGATCGAGACGATGAGCCGGCTGCGGAACATCAGCAAGCAGCTGCTGCAGGAATACGGGCGCGAGCCCGACATCGGCGAAATCGCCCGCCGTGCGAGAATGCCCATCGGTGAGGCGAGGCGGGTGCTGAAGATCAGCCGGCACCCGATCAGCCTGGATCGTCCGGTCGGCGAGAGCGAGGATTCGTACTTCGGGGACTTCATCGAGGACGAAACGGTCGAGAGCCCCGTCAGCTCGGCCACGCAGGAGATGCTCAAGGACCGGATCGAACAGGTCCTCAAGACGCTGACCTACCGGGAGCGTGAGATCATCAAGCTCCGCTACGGCATCGGGGACGGGTACACCTACACGCTGGAGGAGGTGGGGCGGATCTTCAAGGTCACACGCGAACGTGTCCGCCAGGTCGAGGCCAAGGCCATCCGCAAGCTCCAGCACCCGGTCCGCGCCCGCAAACTGGAGGGATTCCTGGACGGCAGCCTGCGGAGATCGTGACGGCACCGTCATCCCCCTCATCCATGCGGCAACGCAGGTGCGCGTATGCGCCAGGTCTGGCTCCCTATCGTTGGGACCTTGGGCCAGGGCGTGTGGCTCCAAGCACGATGAGGGCAGCCGCCACCCCCAACACCCCGACGGGCAGGAACCTCAATGCGGGAGCGTGCGGCGACCACTCCGCCACGTTGTCGACGAGGAAGCCGAGCAGCGGCGCCGCAAGGGCGACGAAGCCCGACTTGAGCTGCGACTCGATGGACAGAATGGTGGCGGTGCTGGCCGATTCGGTGCGGTCGCCGATCCGGCCGATCTGGATCGGCCGCCATAGGTTTTGGACGACGGCCAGGGCCACGAATCCCACAATCATCACCGGATGCCACCCCAGCCAGATCCCGAAGCAAAGAAAGGCGAACAGCAGCAGGTTCAGCCACCACAGGTTTCGGGCGCCGCGCTCTTCCCCACCGAACCGCTGGACCACGCGATACGATTGCAGCGATGCGGCCCCCGATGATAAATGCAGGACGAAGTAGACCACCCCCACCAGCAGCGCGGCGCGTTTCTGCTGCTCGTAGACGACCAGGATGGGCAGCGCGAGGGCGGCTTGCTTGAGGATCGGCTGCAGGTAATCCTTCACAACCGTATAGACGCCGTCGAAACCGATCGTCTCGCCCATCAAGCGGCGGAGCTGCCGATCGCGAACGGACTGGCCCAAGGCCCGCCACAGGTGCCGGACCAACTCGCGAAGGGACACCCCCGTCGAGCGATCGCCATCAAGATAAGAAGGGTAGGCCACAAGATTGATGATCCCAAGCACGTAGGGCGCCATGGTCAGGTAGAAGATGTGGCTGTACCGGCCGGTGCAGAAGACCAACCCGGCGGCGATGAGGACCGACACGGCCGAGCCGGCCTTGGACCACGCGCGGGTCGTGCCATAGAAGCGCGTCTTCTCGTCGAGGCGATCCTCGCGAGCAAGCCAATCGAGAATGATGGCCTTGTGTGTGCCGGTGCGGAAGGCCTCGCCGACAGCGAACAGGGACATGGCAACGAACAGGTGCCAGACACGATCGCTGAATCCGAACAGCCCGAAGGACGCGATGTACGCCAGCATCGACAGGATCATGCACCGCCGCCGGCCGTAGAGATCGGCAACGGCCCCGCTCGGGATCTCCATGGCGTTGACGAGGACCTCGCGGTAGGCGATCAGCACCCCGATCATGAAGAAGGACAGTCCCTTCTCCCGGAACGCCAGGATGAGGAACGGTTCGTAATACTGCTGGTTCTTCAGGAAGCCGTACAGGCTGAATCGAAACAGCATCGCGTCGGGTCCCCGTTCGTCCCTGCGGATTATACGTTCCCTGGGCGGGGGAAGGGGGGGGGAAACGTCGAAACGTCGAAACGTCAAAACGTCAAAACGTCGAAATGTCGAAATGTCGAAATGTCGAAACGTCGGAAGCTTGGTGCGGATGGGAAACGGGCGAACGGTTTCGCTGGTGGACGGGTCGCGGTAGGCTGGGGGCGAAATCGGGGCGGCGCGACTGGCCGCAAGAGGGAGAGGATCCATGAACCGATGGGCGATGACGGTGCTGATGGTGGTGGGCGCGACGCTATGGGCAACTAACTGTCCGTCCAGCACGGTACAGGCTGACACGGCAGGCGCGAAAGGCGTCCACCCGACACTTCGGGTGATGCCCGTGCCGGTAGGCCTAGGCGTGAATATCCACTTCTACAAGGGGAACGCCAACGACCTGTCCATGCTGGCCGAGGCGGGGGTGGGGATCGTGCGGATGGACGTGAGCTGGGGCGGGTGCGAGAAGACGCCCGGCCAGTACGATTTCAGCCAGTACGACCAACTGATCAGCGACTTGGAGCAACGCGGCATCCGGCTACTGTTCATCATCGACTACGGCAACCGGCACTACGACAAAGGGCTGGCTCCGCACAGCGAGGCGTGTCGGGCGGCCTACGCCCGGTTCTGCGCCGCGCTGGCCCGGCGGTACGCGGGCAAGAAGATCCTCTGGGAACTGTGGAACGAGCCGAACATCGGCTTCTGGAAGCCGAAGCCCAACGTCGACGACTACATGGCCTGGTGCAAGGCGGTCGTGCCGGCGATCCGTAAGGCGGACCCAACCGCATGCATCATTGCCCCGGCAACGTCGACCATCCCGATGCCGTTCCTGGAGGGCTGCTTCAAGCGCGGGCTACTGGACCTCGTCGACGGCGTCAGCGTGCACCCATACCGCTCGCCCCGGTTCGGACCGGAGACGGTCCTCCGGGAGTACAGACGGCTGGCGAGCCTGATCCGGCGATATGAACCCGCCGGTCGGGCCATTCCGATTCTCAGCGGCGAGTGGGGCTACACGACGACGGAGATGCCCCGGGCGCTTCAGGGCAAGTACCTGCCGAGGCAGTGGCTGACCAACATGGCCTGCGACGTCCCCGTCAGCATCTGGTACGACTGGCACGACGACGGCCGGAATCCCAAGGAACGAGAGCACAACTTCGGGACCGTCACGTGGGACTACAAGCCCAAACCAGCCTATGTCGCGATGAAAACGCTGATCGCCGAACTCCGGGGCTACCTCCCGGTCGAGCGGATCGACGTGGGCGACGAGGAGGGCTTCGTCGTGGCGTTCCGACGCAACGGTGATGTCAAACTCGCGATTTGGACCACGGGCCGAAACCGGGAGATAGACATCGGCCCGGGCATCAAGGTGGCCGGTGCGGTCGACCATCTGGGCAAGCCGGTGGATGTTCCGCCGGGGTCGCGCCAGCCCGTCACCAATGGGCCTCGGTACTTGACGCTATCCCGGCCGGTGCCGGCGTGGGTGCGGATTGGATCGATGCAGGTCGATCCGGTTCGCGGCGTCGTGGCGGGCAAGGCCAATGACGCGTGCATCACCGTGCGGATGGACAATCCGACAGACAGCACGGTTCGGTTGACGCTGCATCGGATTCGGACGGACGGCGTCGAAGGCGCATGGCGAACGCCCCAGCCGATGACGATCCCGCCGCATGGATCCTGCCGGGCCGAGTGGTGGGGGACCGTGCATCGCCGGGACCACGACACGCTCTTAATCCGGGTCACGGGGGATCTCGATGTGGCGGGCGAAGGGCCCTGCCAGCTGGGTCGGGTCGTCGAGTTGCCCATCTCTAACCCCCTCAGCATGCGGCTGGCGTGGCGCCAGGACGGCGCCTTGGTCATGCTGGAGACCGTCGGGGATGCGCCGATTCGAGGGGTGCTGATTCCCAAGGTCGACGGTGTGTCCCGGCAGGCAATCCCAGTGGTCATCGAGCCGCCGGAACGCTCAGCGATGCTGCGCATGCCTGACGTCCGACTGGCGGGGGTCGCGCGGAACGTCGGCATGCGTCTGGTCGACCGATCGGGCCGGGCGCTGGCAGAACTCGAGCCGATGACCTACGAACTCGTCGATGCGGTCGATGCGCCGCTCGGGACGGATGCCGGGCAGCAGTATCGGTTGTGGCACGAGGGCGATGCGACGCGAAGGGCCAACCTGAAGGCCGAGGTCGTCCGCGCGCCGAGCAGCGATCCTCCGTTCTCCCGGGCGGTCAAGGTCGACTACGACATGGCCGCAGGCTGGTGCTTCTGGCAACTCGGTCCGAGGACGTCGTCTGAGATCTGCCCCGCCAAGCCCAGGCGGATCATGCTGTGGGTGCACGGGGACGGCTCGGGCGACGTGATCCGCTGCCGCATCGTCGACGCGACGGGCCAGACCTTCCAGCCACACGCCGGGACGATGAACTTCTCGGGCTGGCGATGGATGGAGATGTCGTTGGAGGGGCCGATGGGGCATTGGGGCGGGGCGAACGACGGCGTCGTCCATCTCCCGTTGCGATGGACATCTTACGCGCTGCAGGACTCGACCAAGTCCGCGCACACCGGTACGACGTGCCTGACCGGCGTGGTGGTTGGTTGGTGACAGAACGCGGTCCGTGGGCGCTATGGTTTGGCGGGCTTGGCGGCGGGCGCCTTGGCCGGCTTGGTCGTCGGCTGCGTGGCCGATCGCGGGGCGCTTGACCAGTCGTCTCGTTCGATCTTGATCTCCTGAGCCACCATCCGTTTCCGCGAGCCGTCCCGCTCCGCATAGCCCGCGACGACGACCTGCTCACTGGTCTTGATCTCGTTGAGCTGGGCGATCCGTCCGTTGATGAAGATCTCCGTCTTCGGCGTGACGGTGATTTCCCTGGGCAGGTGTTTCTTCTTCTTCTCGCTGTAGTGCCGCACGGTGATCTTGCCGGTGGCCTCATCGACGCTGAGGATCGTCCCCCGGATGGCGCCATGCTCGCGCTCGGATTCCTCCGTCTTGCAGCCCGCCAAGCCGAGCAAACCACCGGTTAGCAGAGACAGACTCACCACATAACCGACGCCGTGTTGTGACATCATCGACTTCATCATCGTTTCCTTGCTTGGTCGCGAACGAACCGTTCATTCTGAAACGTCAGTGACAGCGCAACCCTCGGTGGCCACGCGTGGGCGTGAAGATGACTCTATCCCACCCCATCGGGCAAATCAAGGGCGTCTCGTTCGCGGAACACGTCTGGTGACGATGGTCGGTTCTGGCGTTATACTGCAGCCTGCCAGGGCGCCGGGCTGAGCGCTCGGGCGGGTCGCGGTGTGGGCGCGTGAGCAGTCTACACAGGATAGGGGACGGTTCGAGATGGGTATGACGATCACAGAGAAGATCCTGGCCAAGCACGCCGGTCGCGATCAGGTCGTTCCGGGCGAGAACGTCTGGGTGGATATCGACGTTCTGATGACGCACGACGTCTGCGGACCGGGCACGATCGGCGCATTCGCCGAGCAGTTCGGACCAGAGGCGAAGGTGTGGGATCCCGACCGCGTGGTGATCATCCCCGACCACTACATCTTCACCGCCGACGCCAAGGCCCATCGGAACATCGAGATCCTGCGGCAGTTCGTCGCGCAGCAGGGATTACGGCACTACTACGACCCGAGTTTCGTCCAAGGCGAGGGCATGCCCGAGCCCTACGACGACCCGACGGACACGAGCTATCAGGGCGTCTGCCACACGGTTCTGCCCGAGCTGGGCCATGCGCGACCAGGCGAGGTGGTGCTGGGCACGGACTCGCACACGTGTACGGCCGGTGCGTTCGGCGCGGTCGCGACGGGCATCGGCAACACCGAGGCCGGTTTCGTCCTGGGCACGGGGAAGCTGTGGCTGAAGGTGCCAGCCACGATCCGGCTCGTGCTGGACGGTCCGATGCCGCCGTACGTGATGGCCAAAGATCTGATCCTGCGGATCATCGGCGATTTGGGGGTGGCGGGTGCGGCCTACCGTGCGTTGGAGTTTGCCGGCAGCGGGATCGCGGGGATGAACCTGGACGAACGGATGACGCTGTGCAACATGGCGATCGAGGCCGGCGGCAAGAATGGGGTGGTGGCCGCCGACGAGGTGACGGCCGACTACGTGCGATCCCGAACCGACGTCGCGTTCGAGTGCGTCAGCAGCGATCCGGACGCGAGCTACCTGGCCGAGCATCGTTACGACGTGTCGAGCGCCGAGCCCGTCGTAGCCCAGCCGCACGCGCCGGATCGCGTCGCGTCGGCCGCGCAGCTGGCCGGCACGAAGCTCGACCGGGCCTACATCGGATCGTGCACGGGTGGGAAAATCACCGATTTCGAAGCCGCCGCCCGGATCTTGTCCGGACGGCGGGTGAAGATCGACACGTTCTGCGTGCCGGCGAACACGCGCGTCGACGCGGCGCTGTCGCGTTTGACGTACAACGGCAAGTCGTTGCGCGGGATCTTGGAGGACGCGGGCTGCCAGATCGGCCCGGCGAGCTGTGCGGCCTGTCTGGGCGGGCCGGAGGACACCTTCGGCCGGGCCAACTCGGGCATCCGCGTGATCAGCGCGACGAACCGGAACTTTCCGGGTCGGATGGGCTCGCCCGATGCCGAGATCTTCCTCGCCTCGCCGATGACGGTCGCGGCGGCAGGGGTGACCGGCTACATCACCGATCCGCGGGAGCTGCTGGCGTAGCTCAATCTAGGGAGACCTCGCGATGGATGACGTCATTCGCGGCCTGGCCTACGTGGTCGGGGACGACATAGACACGGATCAGATCATCCCGGCCAAGCATCTCGTGCTCAACGACGCGGATCCGGAGGAGCGCCGGATATTCGGCCGGTACGCGATGAGCGGTCTGCCGGCCGGCCAGCGCGGCCTGCCCGGCGGCGACACGCCGTTTGTGGACATGACCGACGAGGCCAACACGCAAAGCGCCTACGTCGTCGTCGTGGCCGGCGCGAATTTCGGCTGCGGCAGCAGTCGCGAGCACGCGCCGTTGGCCCTCGCCCAGGCGGGGGTTCGCGCCGTCGTCGCGCAGAGCTACGCCCGTATCTTCTTTCGGAACAGCGTCAACGGCGGCTACGTGATCCCGTACGAAACCCTCAACCGCCTGATCGACGCGACCCAGACCGGTGACGAGGTCGAGCTGCGCCCTGCGACGAATCGCCTGGTCAACGTCACGCGGTCGACCCAGCACGACCTGCAGCCGTTGGGCGACGTGGCCCCCATCATCGAGGCCGGCGGGATCTTCGCGTACGCCCGACAGACGGGCATGCTGTGATGGCCGACGAACCCGAAGTGATCGTGTATACCGACGGCGCGTGTGTGGGCAACCCCGGCCCGGGCGGCTGGGGAGTGATTCTGCATCACGTCGAGACGGGCAAGCGGCGCGAGCTGAGCGGCGGCGAACCGGAAACCACCAACAACCGCATGGAGATGATGGCCGTCATCATGGGCTTGGAGGCCCTGAAGCGCCCGTGCAAGGTCTGCCTCGTCACCGACAGCGAGTACGTGGCCAAGGGCGTCATGCAATGGATGCCCAAATGGCGGGCCCAGGGCTGGCGTCAGAAGAAGGGCAAGTCCGCCCCGCCCAAGAACGTCGATCTGTGGAAGCGGATCGCCGACCTCGTCGACAAGCACGACGTGTCCACGGAATGGGTCGCCGGGCACTCGGGTCATCCCGAGAACGAACGTTGTGACGAGCTGGCCGTTGCCGAGGCCAATCGGTTCGCATAACCGTCGGCGGGCCAACCCGCGCCCGACGCGCGTCGCGTGATCAGAAGGTGGCATCGGCCTTGAAGCACATGATCTCACGCCGATGGGAAGTGCTCTTCCTCCTGGCAGTCTCGGTCGTGGGCTCGGGACTGTTCTTGGCCAACCTCGGAAACGCCTACCTCTGGCAAGACGAAGCCCAGACCGCACTGATCGCCCAGACCGTGCTGCAGCATGGCCTGCCGAAGGGCCATGACGAAAAGAACTCCTTCTCCCAAGAACTCGGCATCGACGTCGGCAAGAATGACGTATGGAGATGGCATCCCTGGCTGGCCTTCTACGTCGTTGCGCCCTTTCTTGAGCTTCTCGGGACGACGACGTTTGCCGCCCGCCTCCCGTTTGCCCTTTTCGGGTTGGGCTGCGTCCCTCTTTTGTATCTGTTGTCGAGAGCCCTCTGGAAAGATGGCAAGATAGCCGCCCTCAGCGCCGGCGTTCTGCTCGTGTCCGTCCCGTTTCTGCTCCTGGCCAGACAGTGTCGGTACTACAGCCTCGCGGCCTTCTTCTTGCTGGGAGGGCTGTACGGCTACGTCGCCCTGGTCGAGCGAAGGCGCTCCGGTCCCTATCTGTATCTGATCTGCGCCGTTCTCCTCTGCCACGCGAACTACGTCAATCTGATCGTGCTGCTGGCTGCGGTCGGGCTCCACACGCTCGTCTTTCATCGCGATCAGTGGAGGCGCGTCGCCGGTTGGAGTCTTGGCGTGGTCCTGCTGACGGCCCCCTGGATCATCTGGTTCTCCAGCATTCACTGGGGCCAGACCGGGTTGCTCGATGTAAAGGCGTATGCCTTCAGGCTGCTTGCCTTCCTCCGGCCGCTGAACACACACGTGTTTCCGGTCTGGCTGTTGCTGATCCCGCTGAGCGTCGCGCTGTGGAGTAAGCTTCGTAGGTATGACATTCCCTTCTGGAAGGAAGACCGCTTCCTGTCGCGTCTCTCCCTGCCGGTCCTGCTTGTCGGCATCAACCTGTTGGCTCTGCCCTACACGGCGCCGGGTCCCTACTTCCGGTATCTCGGCCCCCTGATCCCTCTTGCTTGCATGGTCATTGCGCTCTTTGCGAGGTGGGCCATGCGCATTCACTGGGTGATCGGCCTGGTGATTCTCGGCGCCGTGATCGCCCGCAGCCCTGTCAGGAGTTACCTCTACGAAGTCACCCATGACTTCGACGGCCCGATCGAAGGCATCGTGCGATACCTGAATGAGCACGCCCAGGAAGGCGATACGGTGGCCATCACCTATGGCGACCTGCCCGTGAAGTTCTACACGAAGCTCCGCGTCTACGGCGGGCTGACGGGCGAGGACCTCACGCCGGCCCTCGATGCGGACTGGATCATCATCCGGAGGAACATCGTCTGCCCCAAGGACCACAACGTCAGCGCGTTCCTTCGAGCCCACGTCGATGGGTCGAAGTACGAGCGAATCGCACTTTCCTATCCGGATACCCGTTTCGAGAACCGGGAGGACCCGGACAGCCACTTCTACCGCACACAAACCGACGTTCCCCCCGTTGTCATTTGGAGGAAGCGAACGGCGGCATCCCAATCCGTACCATATCCGCCGTAGCTCAGCGCCGGATCGTCTTCGCCCCGGACGCCTCGCGCGGATCCGGGCAACGCGTTCAGTCCGATTGCCCCGACGATGCGATGGGATTACGCAGGTACTCCCTGTGACAATCGGCGCACAGGTCAAACCGGAAGGCTCGGTACGTCTTGTCCTCGACCTCGTCGGGGTCCATCTTGTCGAGCTGATCGATGAGCCGGGCGATCTCGGCGCGGTGGTCGCGCTTCAGGTCCTCCTCGGTAATCGTGAGATGGTCGGCGGCGGCGAAGACCTCGATCTTGACGACGAAGCGACCGGGGTCGTCCGGCTCGAGTTGTCGGCCGCAGCGATCGCAGGCATACCGGATGGGCACGATGACGATCCTCGAGGGATGTCGACCAGGACAATCCGCCCTAGGCCGACGACGGTGATCCTCGACTGAGCTCGACCAACTTGGCCAACGTCTCGGCGGCGGCCTGGGAGTCGATGACCTCGGCGGCGCGCGCAATGCCCTCGGTCAGATCCTTGACCCGATCCGCGACGACTAAGGCTGCAGCGGCGTTGAGTAGGACGATGTCTCGGCGAGGACCCGTCTGGCCGGCCAGGATCTCGCCGATGGCCGTCGCGCTCGCTTGGGGCGAGTCGACCCTCAGGTCGTCCAGCGATGCAGCCTTCAAGCCCAGCGCCTCGGGCTCGATCGTCTGCGTCTCAACCCGGCCGGCGCGGAGTTCACTGATTCGACTCGGCCCCGTGATCGTCAGGTCGCACAGGCCGTCCATTCCGTGGACCACCATCGCGCGCACGGCGCCCAGCCGAGCCAACACCTTGGCGATCTTCTCGGTCAGCTCGGGACGGTTTACGCCAAGCACCTGTCGCTTGACCCCAGCGGGGTTGGTCAACGGGCCGAGCAAGTTGAAGATCGTCCGGATGCCCAGCATCTTGCGGACGGGGACGGCGTACTTCATGGCCGGGTGGAGGTTGACGGCGAACAAAAAAGCGACTTTGGCTTGGCGGAGACAGGCCTCGACCGTAGCGACGTCAGCGGCGAGGTTCACGCCCAGGGCGTCGAGGGCCTCGGCCGATCCGCTGGCCCGCGTGTGGGTCCGGTTGCCGTGCTTGGCCACGGTCACGCCCGCGGCAGCAGCCACGATGGCCGAGGCCGTCGACACGTTGAACGTGCTGATCCCGTCCCCGCCCGTCCCGCACGTGTCGATGGCGTCGGCGTCATCGCAGCGGACGGGCGTGACCTTCTCGCGCATCGCCTCGGCCGCCCCGACCAACTCGTCCGTGGACTCGCCCTTGCAGGCCAGCGCGGTCAGAAGCGCGGCGATCTGGCCTTCGCTGGCCTGGCCCGACATGATCCGCTCGAACGCCTCCCGGGCCTCTGCCGCAGACAGATCCTGTCTCTTGACGACCTTGGCTAGCAGTGGCTGCATGCGTCAGTTCCTCCCTGAGGCCCTGGAGCCCAGATCGCGTCCTTCACCTCGCGCACTTACGTATGGATGTACTCGATCGGGGTGCCAGGATACCGTAACATGCGCGACGCTGCCATTCCGGCGGCGTGGTGTCTGATCCATACCTTGCGGACGGATGGATCTGGCATTGGTCCAGGATACCGGTCAATGAACCATAGGAGATCCAACCATGCGCGTCGTGCCGACGACAGTCCTCGTGGCGCTTGTCATGTCATCCATCGGAGCGGGCGCTGAAATGACGTCAAAAGGGTCCTTCAGCCTGACGCTCGCCAAGGCCGGTGGGAAGAACCCTCGCAACAGCGAAGCCGCGATCATCCAGTTAAAGGACGGGTCGCTCCTGCTGGGCTGGACGGACTTCTACGCCGGCAGCGGGGCCGATCACGGGCCGGCGCGGATCGCTGGCAGGATCTCGAAGGACGGCGGCCGAACGTGGGGCAAGAAGTACACACTCGTCGAGAACGACGGCGGCTGCAACGTAATGGAAGTGAACTTCCTCCGTCTCAAGAGCGGCCAGATCGCGCTGTTCCACTGCCAGAAGAACACTCAGAGCACCGATTGCCGCGTGATGATGCGAACGTCGAAGGACGAGGGCCAGACCTGGGGACCGGCCAAGCAGCTCAGCCCGGACGGCAAGTACACCGGTCTGACCAACGGACGGTCCATCCGATTGAAGACGGGACGGATCCTTCTGGAAACGTGGGAGGGCGGCGACAGCTACTGCTGCATCTCCGACGACGACGGCAAGACTTGGCGCGATGGCCAACGGATCAAGCCGGCGAAGGGCCCGTGCTATGAGCCGGCCTGCATCGAGTTGAAGGACGGCCGCGTGATGATGCTCATGCGGACGCACCTGGGCGGACAGTACATGAGCCTCTCCAAGGACGGCGGGGAAAGCTGGAGCACACCCAAGCCTACCGCCCTGGCCGGCACGCCCGCCCCCGTCTCCATCAGCCGGGTCCCGACGACGGGCGATCTGCTGGCGATCTGGAACCACAACCCGGGGTCGAACAAGCGCAACCCCTTCACGGCTGCCATCTCGAAGGATGAGGGCAAGACGTGGACGCACTTCCGCAATATCGAGCAGGTCCCAGATGACGCGTGGGCGTATCCGGCCGTCACCTGGGTCAGGGATCGCGCTTTGGTGACCTACTTCAACTACAAGGGCGGACTCTCCCTGATGCTCAAGATCCTACCGGCCGGGTGGTTCTACGAGTGAATCCTCACTTGCCCGTGCCCGAGGGCTTGTTCCACTGTTGCAGGCGTTTGCGGACAAGCTCACGGTTGTGGTTCTTGGGCTTGGGGTAGTCCTGACGGGCCTCCAGCTCCTCGGGGGTCGGCGTCTTGGATGGCACGCCCTTGGGCGGTACCTCGAGGCCGGCGACCCAGACGATCGCGTTGAGGACGAGCGTGCGGAAGTCGTCGTGCCCCCAGTTCCAGTGCCAGTGTCCCCCGGTGAAGCCGAACCCGCGTCCGCCGCCCGGGCGTTCGCAGGCCCAAGCGAGGTGCTCGGGCATGCCCATGCGGGCGCGGACGTACTTGTTGCCGCTGTGAGCCCCATCCGGGCGCTTGCGCGTAGCGTCCGGAGGCACGGCGGTGAGGATCGGCGTGACGCCGGCCATGTCATCGCGAAACCGCATGTGGTAGTACCACTCATCATGGATGGCGAAGGGCTTGACACCGCGGGTGATCGGATGACGGGGCAGCGTCTTGAAGCGCGCGAGCCAATGCGGGTTGACCGACCACCACATCTCGTAGTACCCACCGATCCAATCGAGGAAACACTTGCCCGGTTTGCCCTTGGGGACTTGGACCGCGTAGTGAAGGCAGGCGAGCCCGACCCCTTTCTTGATGAGCTTCTCCACTTCGGTCAGGTGCGGACGGATCACGTGCCCGCCCCCGCCGTCGCAGAAGATCACGATGGCGGATGCGCCTTCGAAGACCGACGGGTCGGACGGCCAGCCGTTTCGGCACACGACCGCGTGGACGTTGGGCATGCCGCGGTTGAGGCAATCGGCCAACAGCAGGCACCCGGCATTGTGCTCATGGGAACCGTAGCCGTGGCTGGGTCGGCCCGCCACCAACACGATCTTCTTTTTGCCGTCCTGCCCGCCCGGCTGCTCGGCGACCGCAGCGGGCGCCGCCAACAGGACGACCAGGGCCATGGTACGAAGCTTGCCAAAGGCCATCGTTCGGTCACTCATCGATCCAACTCCCCATCCGCTCGCGTGACGCTCGGCTTGTCGGGATGATATACTGTGTGGGCACTTGGGGGAATACTGGTTGGCGTTGGGCCTCAGGCTTCAGGCCTCAGGTGGCGATCGACGGGGAACGGACAAGGGCGCGGCAATGAACGGACAGGTGGATCGACGCGGGTTCCTGAAGACCGCAGGCGCTGGTGTGGCGGCGGGGTTGGCGGGGCTGGATCGGCCGGTGTTGGGGGCACGGGGTCGAGCGCCCAAGACGTGGCGGATGCGGCTGTCCACGTCGTCGATCCATTACATGCATCTGCCGATCGAACAAGCGTGTGCGCGGATCGCCAAGCTGGACTTCGAGGCCATTGACATCTGGTCGGCACACGAGGGCTGTCCGCACCTCGACGACGTGGCCAAGCGTCTGGGCCCGAATGGCCTGAAGGCCCTACTGACCGAGCATAGGTTGAAGCTGTTCGCCTTCTCGGTCTACCGCGGCGGGTACGCCCGCTACGCGGACCTGCTGGGCAAGGTCGGCGGCGGCGTGGCCATCCAGGGAAGCACGGACCCGTGTAATCCCAAGGAGCTGACCGCCCGCATGCGCGGCTTCATCGAGGCCCTCAAGCCCCTCGTCGACCTGGCGGAGAGGTGCGATTCGTACCTGGCCATCGAGAACCATGGCCGGGCGCTGTTAGACTCGCTCGATTCGCTCAAGGCGTTCGTAGACATCAACACGTCGCCGAGGCTGGGCATCGCGCTGGCGCCGTATCATCTCCAGAGGGCCAAGACTTCGGTGCCGGAGGCGATCCGCATCTGCGGCAAGCAGCTGCTGTTCTTCTACGCCTGGCAGAACGCGCCGGGGCCCAAGCAGCTTCCGGGCATCGGCCCGACGGACATGACGCCCTGGATCCGCGCTCTTGCGGACATCGGGTACCGCGGGTACGTCAATCCGTTCATGCACGGGCACCCGAAGGCCGACGTGATGTCGCGCGACCTGGCCGAGTCGCGTGATTACCTGCGGACGTGTTACGATAGGGCGATGCGCAGTGCGTGAGACGGAATCTGACGCCGGACTGGCGAGCAAGGAACAAAGGAGCAGGTCATGGACCACAGGCAAAAGCCGGGAGACGTGGGCAAGGACGTGACCCGTCGTGACTTCATCCGGGACAGCGCGATGGGGGCAGCGGGTCTGGCTGCGCTCGGTACCGCAGGGGGTCGGACCGCCCAGGCCGCCGACGAAGCCGCCATCAAGAAGACCCGCAGTTACAACCCGGGGATGGAGTACCGACGTCTCGGCAAGACGGATTTGTGGGTCTCGGCTGTCTGCTTCGGCGGGCACTGGAAGCGGATCGACCTGATGGTGCCTGGCGTCTTCAAGAGTAGGGGCTGGCTGAGCGCCGACCTGCAGAACGCAGGATTCCAGAAGAACCGCCGCGACGTCATGACGCGCTGCATCGAACGCGGCATCAACTACGTCGACGCCTGCACGCGCGAGGAGGTCCAGGCGTACGCTCAGGCTCTGAAGGGCAGGCGTGACGCCGTCTACTTCGGGTTCTCGTGGTACCAGGAGGAGATGCGGAACCCCAAGTTCCGCACGAGCAAGGCACTGCTTGGGACCCTCGACAAGGGGATGCGCGCGGCCAAGCTCGAGTACGTCGACCTGTGGCGAATCGTCATGGACGAGCGCAGCAGCCGTCACACGAAGGCCGAGGTGGACCAGATGATGGAGGCCCTCACGAAGGCCAAGAAGCAGGGCAAGGTCCGCTTCACGGGGCTGTCCTCGCACGACCGGCCGCACGTCAAGTGGATGATCGAGACGTACCCCGAGGTCGTCCAGGTCGTCGTGATCCCCTACACGGCCAAGAGCAAGGTCCTGCCGAAAGACAGCGTCTTCGAGGCGATCACCAAGCACGACGTCGGGTGTTTGGGCATCAAGCCGTTCGCGGGCAACTCGTTGTTCAAGGGCGACAG
>CAYMLO010000184.1:0-16739 GCA_964390905.1 uncultured Planctomycetales bacterium
CGGCGCAGAAGATCAACGATGAACGTGTTCTGTTCACGATTGGCTACGGTGGGCGAGACCCCGGTCAGTTCGTGGAGGCGCTCAAGGACAACGGCGTCAAGACTGTCGTGGACGTTCGGCTGCGGCCTGACCGGGCGTTTCTGGGCGTGTTCGCCAGGGTAGGATCATCCGACAATGGCATCGAGAAGCTCCTGAGCTCCGCTGGTATCGGCTACCTGTCGATCCCGGAGCTGGGGAACCCGTATCGCGAGGAAGAAGACTGGCGCGAGCCCTACAAACGGCTGCTATCGGAGAGGAGAGAGCTTCTTGTCGAAAGGCTCGAAGGCCTGGCCGAGCCGATCTGCCTACTGTGCGCCGAGCGAGACCCGGCCCGATGCCACCGTTCGATCATCGCGGACCATTTGACCGAGCAGGGATGGACGGTCACGCACATTGGATAGCAGCGCAAGCCCGACGTTGTCGATGATGCACGCCGCTACGGGGCTGGCGGTGGCGTTCAGTCGGGAGATTTGACCCTGGCAAGATCGCGGCTCCCGTTGCAAGGATCGTGAGCGCACCGCGAAGTGGCAACTCACGCTTCCTTGGGAATACCGAGCAGTTCTGCCGCTGCCACTCTAGCATCTTGCCGGAGCGAGCCATCCGTATCCCAGTAGGCTCGATCCAATGACCACGGCCTGAGCAGCTCCGATTCCGAGAGCCACGGATTATCCCAAAGGCAAGCCCTGATTGTGGCGAGATTCCGGATACGGCACACGCTGGCCATGATGATGCCGATAGGGTCGCGCGGACGCTTCCCGTCCCTCAGTGGCCAGATGCCATCTGCCTGCCGACTTGGGACGGCCCTATGCTCGGGATCACCCCATGTGACCGTATGCACCACCGTACCGGCCAACGCCTCAGCTATATCTCCTTGGTTGGGTTCAGTGACGAAATCGTTCGCAGCGACGGCGACGACGAGGGGCAGGTCACTGTGTTTGTGCTGCCTGCGCTTTCCACGTATGGATTCTCGAAGGCGCTCACGACTTGGTGTCCACCATGCAACGGAGAACGCCCCGACGACCATCTCGGGTTTCTTGTCGGGCGATTCCAGAGGACACAAGTCGAACGTGATCCTCCATCCGGTCTTCTCATCGTGGAAGGTTCGTTGGGCAACGGGCCTCCCGTGGCCCTCACACTCGGCTCGGACTTTCGCATGGTCGACCGATGCGAACCAGTTGTCCCACCAAGCGGCAAGGCGCTTCGGAGAGCACGTGTCCTTCCCTGGGACGACATGCCCTGCCATCACGATGAATCCAGGCACGCGCGTATGGCGGGACGCATCCTCTAGAAGCCTCCGCAAAGCCGAGTCCTGCTGACGCTGTTCGTGCATCCCTTGCTGCGTTGTTGCCTCAAGATAGGCTACCGGTCTTCCTTTCAGGTCGAGCCGCAGGTCAGGCACGCTGCCGCCCTGCAAGGCGGGCTCGATTTCCACATTGAAGCCACATCCTTGCATCAAGGCGCACAGGAAGAGTTCGAATAGGGCACCCTCATGGGTTGCGTCGTCGCGTGAGCGGAACCGCGTCACGAACTCGGCACGCTTGTCCTCGGGGTATGTCTGGAACCAACTCTCTAGAATCGCCCGAAGACGCGCGATTCCGGGGATAGCCGACCGATTCGCCCAGTCAAACTCAGGGTCTTCACGCCTCTTGAGGGCTACGGTCCTCGCGTCGACATGCTCGTCAAACAAGGTCATGCCTGGCCACCTGCCTGTCCACAATCCTACGCAAGCGCCGCCGTCTCGCAATGGAGATGATGCCCGGCTGCATACTGACCTTGGCTGACCTCCTATGCCCGGGGGCGCCATTTCGGCGGAACCTGCGGCCTTCCCGGTTCCATATCCGCCCGGGAAGGCCGGGCGGAGGTGTGGAAGATGTCGATACGAACAGGCGAGGGCGTCGAGTGGGAGCTGGATGAAGAGTGGCTATATGCACAGTTCCTTGAGTGGTATTACGGAATGCAACTCCCCTACAGCGCCCATCTGCGGCGCGCAAGGCCAGCGCGGGAGATTAGGCCGGGGATGGTCCTCGTTCCGAAGGGCTTCAGGTGCCCAGAATGCGGATGTACCGAGACCCGCAAGGGACCGGGGTTTACCGAGTGCGCCTGGTGCGGCGGGAACGGCCGGCGGGTGAAGACATAGGGCTCCTTGCCCCCGATACGCCAAGGAGCCCCACGTCAGATGGCGCTCCAGGAGGTGGCGAAGATGGACAGCAAACGAGACATCCCACCGGCGATGCAGCTGGTGGAGGTCTGCGAAAAGGGCGAAGACGCAATCGTCGAACACGAGGTCGTCCTGTCCGAAGCGGACGAGAAGGACCTCAGCACCGAGGAGATTATGGCGCTGACGACGAAGCGGCTGAGGTGGTGCTGCTGGATGGACGGCTGCTCATACCGGTTCCGGATACGGTTGGATCAGATGGACGCCATGCCGTTCTTCATCGTACGGCACCTGGTCAAGGATCACGGCCTGAGGTCATGGGAAATCATCGCGGCCGAGCACTCGCTGGCAGATGAGGTGCGAAAGTACGTCGAATCCGTCGGGATCGAGCCGCCTGTCACGGACCGAACAGGCGGCTCCACAAAGATGGAATCGCCGAGGTGAACAAGAATGGCAGGAAACAAGCCAATGAAGAAGTTCCAGTGCGGCGGCGTGAACGTCGCGATTTGGGAGAACGAGATCGAGACGGCCAACGGCCCGCAGACCGTCGAGCGCGTGACGATCGAGCGACGATACAAAGACGAGAAAGACGGCGGCGCATGGAAAAGCACGAACAGCTACCGCATGAACGAGCTACCGAAGGCCATTCTGGTGCTTCAGAAGGCCTACGAAGCGCTGGCGTGCAAGAAACGCAGCGATGACGACGGTGACGGGCAGGAATAGCCCATCATCCCAAACGGTGATCACCATGGACCAAAGCGAGTACGAAGATCGGGAGCGCGACCTAGCCGCCGAGTACGCGATCGAGGCGTTCCTTGACGAGGCAAACGAGGACGAGATGCGCCGGTACCGACAGCTGCATGGGCCAAAGGACCTCGTAGTCTAGGCCGCCTCCTCACGCCGAAAGCCATATTGGCGAGATGGCTCTTCACCATCTCGCACATAAGGCTTTCCCCGCCTTCAACGGGTCGGCTAAGGCGGGGTGGATTCTACGAACTGGTATCATGTTCTCCTTCCTTCTCAGCCTTACAGCCGATGGCCCGCTGATCATCCGTCTTCATCCTCTGCGCAATCGCATCCGCTCCGAGCCGTCGGGCGGCTTTCATCGGATTCGAGAAAGCCGCTCCAACAAACGCGGCTCGGAGGTGACGCACATGACATGGGATGAACACGAAGATTGCGAACAGGTCATCGACGACGTGCCGGTCAGTCCGGCGCTCAAGATCGTCCATCAGGGCGAGGAGCAGGAGGACGAGGACATCATCGAGTGGTCCGAGGTGCAGCGGTTGCTGTACGAACAGATGTGGGGGCCGATCCTCGACCTGCCGCCTACGAACGATGATTTCGTCTGGAGGAAGCAGTGGGAAGACGGCGTGGACGCCAGCGCTTTCAACACGCATGATTTCCAGAGGGCGTATGGAGCTCCTTGGGGTCGGTACAAGTTCGCGCTGGAAAGGGCTCAGGAAGAGCATCGCCATGCGGTCTTCACCTTGGAGATGGTTCTAGAGCGTATTGCCAGCCGGGAAAAGTACCAGGTGCTCAAGCTCGTCAGGGAAGGCGTGATCGGAAGCGACGAGTGCGAGGGCGACATGCGGGCGGCGGTCATCTGGGATAGGCGTCGCCGTGAGGCCCTGGAGAGCATCAAGGCGATCAAGGCGGCCATGTGGCGGCGCGCGAGGCGGTAGGCCGGCCGCGAGAGTCGACTGGCTGAATGTGCTTGCCTGAGAGACGGGATCGGATCGGAAGATAAGGTCGTCAGGACATTGCGCTGTGCCGGGTCGCAGAAGCGGCTCGCAGAACATGGCGCTGGCCGCCTACTACGGTGGATGGTGTCGGTGGGCGTGGGTGGAGTCCTTGGGATGGATAGGGCAATGGGTTCTCGATGGTTCGGTGTGAAGGGATGGCTGATGGTCTGTGATGGTGTGTGAGATGGTCTTGAAAGGAATAATGCCGGAACCGGATTCTAGGGGGCCCTCTGAGGGCCCGGGTCTTATATACCGGTCTGCCTCACGGCAGACCGGGGACGGGCTGGGGCGCTGAGGGCAGGACGCTGGGTGTATCGCGGAGGCGGCTGGCTGAACGTGACGCTGGCCGGGCGTGCTGGGTTGAGAAGGAACGTTAATCGGGCATGGAAGGGTAGGGTCGTTGGCTGGGAGGTGGAGAAGGGGTGGCAATGTTGGATGATGGATGGTCGGATGAGTGGGGCTGGGGGGTTGATGTTGGTGGGGTAGAAGGTCGGTTGGAGGGGTGTTTTCCGAGTTGGGGATGTAAGTCTTTGGTTGGCGTTGGGTTGTTCGGGTTTGAAGTATATATCAGAACGCCAGATCGAACGCCAACCCAGAACGCGGTCCCAAATCAGCGAGGGCCTGGCTGGTCTCGCGCGCCAATTCTGACTCGAACTGGATCCCCTCGGCAAGTTGGCGGACCCGGTCCAGATCGGGCTCTGGCTGCCTCGCGATCCGAAGCAACTCGGCCAGGAGCCTGGCGGCCCGCAGGCGCGTCCTTTTCAGGCTAATCAGCAGGTAGTTTCGGGTCGTATCGGGCGACAGACGGACCTCAATCCGTCTAGCTTCTTGGTCGTTTCCGTCCGGGCTTTTCCTCGGTTTGTCGAGCATCGGTATCACCTCGTGCCTTGATGGGCGATGAGAATCCGGTCGGATTCAAAAAGGTTGCGCTTCAGAACCGCTGCGGGCACAGCACCACCTCGATCCGCCCATCATCGGGCGCCGCCTCGGCAACCTGCCGGCGGATCTTGCCGTAGGCCTCGTGGCTCGTGGCCGCGATGAGGACGCGTTCGAATCCGGCGGCCAGGCACTTTCGAACGTTTTCGGGGACATCGGACTGGCCGGTCTCGATCTCGACGATGAGGCGTTCGCCGTCCCGCTCGGCCAGGATGTCGATGGCGCCGTTCCCGTCGATGCGGTGCTCATGGGTCACCTTGTAGGCGTCCCTTTCGAGCGCTTCGACGATTCGCGATCGCCAGTATTCGTGCTCGATACCGCCTCGGGCGAGGTAGCCGCTCGTGTCGACACCGGCCCGTTGAAGGGTGGCCTTGCCCTCGCCCGTCAGCGCCAACAAGACGGTCCTTCCTGAGCCGGTGGACACATCGACGGCCTCGACGAGGCCGCCGCGAACGAGCGCGGTCTTGATCGCGTGGGTCTTCCTTCGACTGAGCTCCAATTGCTTGGCTCGCTGTACGATGCCCAATTCAGGATGTCGTAAGACATCCGTTAGGAACTGGACTTCTACGAAGTTCAGTTCCGTAGGATTGGGTGTCGTGCAGGCAGTATTGACTGTTCCTTTATCCGGCGCCGGAACCGGCTGGGATCGCTCCGGCTGGACCGATGGCGCCGTGTTCAGGCTGGTATCGGTGAGATAACCTCGCATCTTTCCGCGAATCACCGTGTCGGTCACGGCGCCCTTCTTCACGGGGATCAGAGGAATTTCCACGAGGAATGCCCGGACATGGCGGTCTTGTAGTTTTACGATTGCCTGACCCACCCTCAACTCGCCAAGCATGTGCATATCATCGCGCTTGAGCAGCGTGTAGCTGGCCGCTGCGCTCAGGTCGGCTCGCGTCTTGAGGTTCTGGGTGACTGTCGTGTAGGTGTTGCCCAGAGCGGTGATCGCGGTCAATGACGGATGCTGATCGATCAGGATGATGGCCGTGTTGAGCTCCCGGATCTCACGTAGGATCACATCCGTGACGGTCTCGGCGCCGTCATGGGCCCTGAGGACGTGATGGGCTTCTTCGAGGATGATGCAGTGCTTGAGCTGCTCTCGTGTCGATTCGCCCATGCGGTAGTGGTGGATCGCCAGCAGGAACGAATCGATGAAGAATGCCTTCTCGGCGCCTTCGAGCGCGTCCAACTCCAGAACGACATTCCTCTCGAGCAGATCCGCCAGCGGCAGTGCCTGGTCGCAGTTGATCACGCGGCCCATCTGGCCGAAGCACATCGACCTCACGGCCCGCAATGTCGAGGCCATCCAGTTGGCAGCCCGGCCCTTAGCTGGGTACTTCTCAAGCCAATCCAGGACGTCCTGCATCACCGGGAACCGCGTAGCGGCGCCCGCGTACACGCCCGAATCGGCGTAGACCGCATCGATTGCCTTCTGCAGCAGCGAGATCACCCCGTCCCCGCAGAAGTAGGCCTTGGCGATAATGTTGACCAGGAGCTTGAGATGGACTTGCGGTTCGACACCCGGCGGCGGGATCAACGGGTTAAACTGGATCGGCGCGACCGAACGCCCCACCGTGTAGACCAAGATCTTTTGGTTCGTCCTGTCGACGATCGAGCGATATGATCTTTTCCAGTCGAACGCCATCCAAGGTACGTTGGCCTTCAGCAGTTGTCCTATCACCTGGAACACGGTGTTCGTCTTACCGCTTCCGGACCGGCCGAAGACGGCCATGTGCTGGATCAGCTCGCCCCTTCGGACGCCGAACGGATGGAGCTTCTTGCCGTTGTAAACGACATCACCCAAAACGAATTCTCCCTTCGCGGTCTCGGCATCGGGCGGCGGTAGGAGGATCTGACCTTCGTTGATCCGCTCGTTGGTCCTCTTTGCATAGGTCAACCGGAGCATCGTCTCGATCTCGCGACGCCCGTCGGCGTCCTCGGCCAGGTAGGCCAGGCGCAGGCGTTCCAGCCTCTCACCCATCAGCGGGCGGAGCTTGGCGAACAGGTCATCGATCTCCATGGTTGCTGGCGCCCCCGGCAGCCGTGTATTCGGTCAAGCCGCTACCGACCATCTCGTGGCGACGGGCCGCGTCACGGTACTCGATAAGGCGATCCAACAGCTTGTCCTTGAGCCTTGCGATGTCCCGCCAACAGTCGACCTCTTCGGCGCGTTTCTGCTGCTCGAGGCGCATCAGTTCCGTCTCCAGGCCCGATTTGATCCGGTCGCCTTGGGTGCCCAGGTAATCCGGCCAGACGCCCTGCAGGCGCATGATCTGGCCGTCGATGGCGGCTTCCTGGTAGAGGATCCGCTTGAGGTTCTCTTCCTTGATCTGCTCGCGCTGTACGATCTGATACGCGATCGTCCCCACCGTCATCCTGCCGAGATCGGCCTTTTCACCGAGGATGGCTTGGGCCGGGTCGCCCGACCGCTTGTGATCGACCTTCGGCAGCCACTTCTTGTCCATTCCGATCAGCTTGCACAGATCATCATCGAGCGTCCGCTTCGATCGCTGCCGCGCGACGTATCTCGACGGGACCGGCGCCAGGCCATAGCTGGCGCTGGGATGGTTTGCCTCAGAACATGTGTATAAGGGGTAGTAGAGTACCATCGCCATCACCAACCGTGTTGTTATCCCTCGGTGGTGACGGGTAGTGAGCCGGCGCTTAAGTACTTTTCGGTTTCGGCGTTCTCGCAGAAGGTGCCGAGGCCAGCGAGGGCCTTCCACGCGTTAGCACGTCGGTCGCCCCGATGCGAAACGGCAGCTTTATAAAGCCAGCCGCACTTTCACCACTGCACAATGGAAACAACAAGCCCAACCGAAGAGGAAGTGGAATGGCACCGCGTCAAGGCCGCGATCCTCCGAATCGACCAGACGACCCGCGAGATCAACATGAAGCTGTCTCACCTGATCGAGGCCGCACGGGATGATCCCTTTCTGCCAGAACGCATGTACGAACGCACGTGATCGGGCCTCGGAATCGAAAGATTGAAATACTTGGGGTAGCTGCGCGTCTCTCATGCTAGACGCAAGATTCTACAACACCTTTCGTCAGCCGAGCTCAATCGCACCGGCCCGGATAGATCAGATGTTCGAGGCGGCATGGAACAGCATCCACAGAGCGAATGAACTGTGCGACGCAGTGCGTTCTGATAGTTCACACACAGGCCACCAGGCCGCAAAACAGCGGATCGTCTCCGAGATGGCGATCGCCGAGGCCGGATTCCGGCAACTCGTTCAAGCCGTGGAGGACGCCCGCGACGGCCCGTATTGCCGCATAATCTCAAGGGAGAGGACATCGGAGTTGGAGAAGGCCCTCGGGCACTTGGCCGAGCGGGCTCGTTCGATGCCCACGTACCCACAGAAGAACTGTATGTCTAATCTGCCGCCTTATGGAACGTGATTTCATCAATGAGTAACCATTCCCTGATCCCAGTTGCAACCAGGTGGTAGTACCGGCCACTTGCCCCCGGAGTGCTTATGCGGAGTTCCTTAACGCTGGGATCGTTATCTTGCTCAAAAGGACAACTTCCTACAGACGTCAACCCGGAGTCGGGTAGCTCGCTCACAAAGACCTCACTGAGTTCAGGGGCGTCGACGCCGCCTACACGGTAGTTGTTATACCGGACATGCAGCTCAGACACCGCCACTGTCTGACCGAAATCGAATGTTATCTGAACCCGCGACGCCTTCCATCCCAGCCATTCGTAAGCAGGCCCATTTCCCAAATCAACGCTGTAGTCCGCTACGCCGATCTCGCCATCGACCAGTTGCTGGCCTGTCTCATCTCCGTATTCATACGCACCCACACCTGTGCCAGGGGTGTACGTGTAGGAAGGCTTCTCAGGCGCTCCGCCGCATACTTCCATGTCCACCGTAACAGTGATCTCCTGCGAACCCTCCGACACGACGATCTCGCTCGTGTAAGCATCCTCGCGCATCCCCACACGCCCAACCGTGACCGTAATCGTTGCATCGCCAATCCCAGAGAACTCTCCATCTCCTCCCGCGTTCTGCGTGCCGTCCCCAACTCCCATCCAGCTGTCCCGCGGATCCGCCCGAACAGACCAGTTTAACGTGCCCGAGCCGGCGTTGCTGATCTTGAACGTGAGCTGGCTCTTGTCACAGCCGAACTCGAGGGAGCGAGGCGTTACCGCTAGTTGCGGCGTCTCAATCGGCTCCCTACTGTATGTCGCCGAAGCAACATTACTGTCGAGCATTCCGCTGCTGTAGGCGATTGACTTGACCGTTGTCGTATCAGTTACACGGACCGGCGTGTTGCTGTAGAGTGTGCCGCTTGATGATGTAGGTGTTGAACCATCGGTTGTGTAGCGGATCACGGCACCGGCGGTTGCGCAAGAGATCTTCACATCGACTGAATCTGTGAATGCCGTCCCGTCAGGTGGATCGAAAGTAGGCGCCTCGACTTGGTCCTGCTCACCCCAACAGGTCTGCCACTGATCGCCTGCAAGCGGCAGCTTGAACTCAATTGGGATATCCCAGTGATACCCGAACTCTCTGACCTTGATGTCCAGTTCAGCCGACAGCTGAGCGGTGAGCCGGCCAAATAGCTCCCAAGCCAGGTCGAGGCATCCGGCGCTTACATTGCCGGTAACGTCGCCCTTGGTCTCGAAGACCAGTTCGGCTTTTGGATCAGCTGACGCCGAGATGATTGTCGCGAGCGAGATCCCCGCTTCACATTTGACCCCAGCCGCCAGCTCCAGTCTTGCCCGCGTGCCATCGAACGTAGGAGGGATGAACGTGAATTGAGGAACGTCATCAGGCTTCGGCAGGTCTTGGATTTCACCGTCGATTACCTTGAGCCCAGCGTAGAAGGGGATAGAGACCTCCGCACCCGAGGCAATCTGAACTCGACCGACAAACGTGAGGGATCCGACCCCCAGTAGCTCGAACTCCAGGAAGATCGGAACCGGACCGGTGATCGGAATCTGGATTGTGGCGAGCCCCAGCTCGAACTGGCGAATGCAGTCCGCAGAGGCCGAAGCGGACAATCGCACCACCCCAAGAATTTCGCCGTCTACAATGGCCGTTGCCTCTTTCAAGCGTCTTTTGTCGCACAGGGCGGACGTTATGCCATCAAGCGCGTCAGAGACATCCTTGAGGGCAAGGATGCCATCGATTATCGACTGTGCTTGCTGCAAGTCTGCTATAACCACTACGCCATCGGGATCGTCCTGCAGCGTCGTTCCGCTGACGTTTAAGAAATCCGATATGCTCGACGAGGCCTTCTCAGCAAGACTCTCGAGTCCGTCGAGCGGCGACCAGGGCTTGTCCACCACGAGCTTGGCCCTGACGTGTGGAACTACTTTCAGCCCGATCTCGGTAATCTTGGCCTCGACAGTCGCATCATGGCCGCTGTCTTTGTATAGGACTATGTCTTCCTCGTCGATCAGGGAAACGGTCGTCGTGTTATCGAAATCAATGGGAGTGACGATCTTCCTCGGCGTCTTGCGGAAGGCCTTCGATTGCTGCGCAATCTCGGCGATGTTGCCTCCAGAGATCAGCTCACAGGTGTGGAGTGCCTCAAGAGGGCTGGCGTCAGCTACGCCTATCACCAATTCTCCGTTTGGCTGCTTGAATCGGACAAGCAGTCGCTTGTACGTCACCACGCCGGACGGCATTCGCACTACGATGACCTTTCCGGTCTGCCAAGATGCCGGCCAAGACGTGATATCTAGAACAAGAATGCTTCCCTGATCCGCCGTGACGTTGGGAATGTCATCGTTCTCGATCTGCTTCTGTGCCGGTTCGGCAGCCTTGTAGTACTCGATCGTATGACTGCACCCCGGCGCTGCGGATCCCACGTCTCTAACGGTCTGGCTGTAGTCGTTGCTAGGATCAGGTTCAGGCGCGACCTGCGGCGAACATCCAAGGGCATAGAGGATTCCCATCACCCCGAGTAGGGACACGGACACCTGGAGCAGGCCATCACGGCGGAGAACGTTGGCTTGGCGTGACAGCTGGTGATCCCTTGCTTGCGTCATCACTGCACTCCTGTGATTCGATCCGATCTAGGTACGGTCGTTGCTCCTACACGCTAGTACCCTACGTGCTGAGTGGCCCGATGCCCTCACCGAGGAACGCGTTACTCAGCGTCTCGATCGTAAACGAAGACGTCCCAAGCTCCATTGTTATCGCCGATCACGAGGTTCTTCGCGATGGACTGGAACGCGACGTATCGACCATCTCCAGAAATCGAGCAGCGCCTTGGGCGCTCGCGGTCCTGAGCAATCATGTAGCTTGAGAGGTCTCGGAACCGGCGTATTCTGCCGTTGGGTTCATCGCCGGAGAAGCCGGATGTCACTCGCGTTGTGGTGGCAGTGCTCCGGTCGTGCAGAAAAGCGTCCTCGATCCCGTTCGTGTCTCCAGCAACGAGGTTCGTTGCTTCAGAAATGAAGGCCACATATCGACCATCAAATGAGAGGCAGGGATCGAGGCTTTCTTCGTCGCCCTGCGCCCCAGTTGAACTGACACTGACCCGCGTCGTCACACCCGTGTCACGATCGTGGACGAAGACATCGATCCGCTCGTTCGTGTCCCCAGTTACGAGATTGGAGGCTTCTGACGCGAAGGCGACGTACCTGCCATCACCGGAGATATGCGGGCTTCGGCTTGCCGCATTCGCTTCCGACCCGCCGGTGCTGACGCTGATCCTCGTGGTCTCGCCCGTTTGGCGGTCATGGACGAAGACATCCGCTTCTCCGTTGAGATCGTTGGCGACAAGGTTGTTCGCATCGGAGACGAAGGCCACTAGCCGGCCGCCGGCTGACATTGAGGGGCTGAAGCTCTCCCCATCGGCCTCTGCACCCGATGACGAAACGCTGATTCGTTCTGTTGCACCCGTGGTCGTGTCATGGACAAACACGTCTGGTTGATCATTGTTATCACCAGCGACGAGGTTTGTGGCATATGACTTGAAAGCAACATAGCGCCCGTGCGCAGATATCGAAGGGGCAGACAGATGTTCGTGGCATAAGAACAAGAGGCAACCGCTATCTGCCCCGCTGTTGCCATTTCCTTCAACGCCTGATGAGTCGACGCTCACACGCACGAGTGAGTCCGCATCGACATCGTACACGAAGACATCAGCTTCCCCGTTGGTGTCGTTGTCCACCAATGTGGTCTCCTCGGACATGAAGGCCACGTGCTTTCCGTCAGCAGATATCGTGGGACCGTATCCGCCGGCAGGAATCCCCCTACCCGTTCTGTCTTGGCGATCATGTACAACAAGTGCGCCGTAGAACACGAAAGCCACGTGGCGTCCATTGTCCGACATGGACGGGAAGTAGCTATCGCCAAAGTACTGCTGGCACCCGTGGTTATCCACGCTCACCATACTTAGAGTAGCGCTCCGTGGATAATGTTGGATGACGGCGGTGTATACGTTGCTGTCAACCATGCCTTCCTTGAAGGCGATTGCCTTCAGCCTAGTATCTTCTTGGATAGCGATGTACTGATCATCGCTCGGGTTTCCGGACTGTCCTACAACAGGAGGAGTGTATGGCGTACCATGAGTCCGGCTGGGCGTGCTCCCATCAAGTGTGTACCGGATACTCGTGTCAGGTAAGATGGCGAGGAATAGATATTGCCATTCATACGAGCTCGGCGAGCCGTTGTCGGTGTACTGAGGCATAGCGCAAAGGAGTGGTGTAGGCATGATCGCCAGCGGATCCCCATTCAAGACTGCTACCCAGTCACCGTCAGTAATGACCCCTTCTTGTTCGTAGTGCCATGTCCCCCTTGCCGTAACCTGATCGCTTGAAATCAGGTCGAACTGGCCTGAGAGTACCACATCGCTGGTCTCTGAATTGCCTGTGATCCTGCCGTCGAGTGCGGAGACGGTACCTGAGATCCCGAGCTCCATACCTTTGGGGTCAGGCTGGCTTCCCCAGTAACTGTCTGTCGTAGCTCTGACGGTTCCTTGGAAGGTCCCATTGGCTTGGAGCGTTGCGTGGAGCTCGCCACCGCTCGGGATCGTCGTGTTCTCGAAGTTGATCGTATTCAGGTACGTTGTCTGGAGCCCGCTGTACGCTCCGGCAACGGCTTTCAGGCCTCCTTGGCGTGCGAACACGCTCACGGTTGTGGGGTGGTCGATCGGGCCGGACAGAGTCTCAGCGCCTTCGTCAACAGTACTCGGGATTCTCTCCCAGGAGTCGTCTTCTTCGTTGTATTGCATGAGGGAGTAAGCAGTGTCCGGCTGGATTCCGCCAGCGATTGGCGCCGTGATGTCTACCTCTCCGAGGAACGTTGTTGATGAGGATGTTATCCGGTACGCATCCTCGCCGACTTGACTGAGCCCTTGTGGCGCAGGAGCTGGGGGTTCCCACTCAGCTATCTGGAAAGTAGTGTCGGCCTGAAACACCCCGGCAGGGATATCCGCGCTGACAGTACCCGCTCCCGTCGGCAGGGAGACGTTGCCTCCCGCGGGGCCGACCGTCGATGTTGGCGCCGGGTTGTTTGGTCCCCCATTGCTCGAGGGAGCATTGGGATCACTCGGTCCGGGAGAGCAACCAAATGCATATAGGTAGGCAACGAGTCCTAACAAACAAGCACCAACTTGCAGCAACCCATCGCGGACGATCACTCGAACTCGTCTTCTCCACACAACGAAACCGGATCCCATGGTTCCTCCCTTCGCTCTGCCGTGTCCTTCGACCAGGTACTCAGTCATCAGTCAAACCAGGCCCACTGGATGCCAAGCCCGGTATGTGATACGTCAATGCCGGGATCGCTTGTTGCGCTTGGCACGATGATTCAAGATCGTCCCGCCTTCACCCACGACGTAGACGTCGTTCGAACCGTTGCCCCACACGCCAAGCAGGTGGAGCGTCGTTCCGCTTTCCATTGGCGACCAATCGGTGCCATCGTAGTGCAGGACCTTG
Source organism: uncultured Planctomycetales bacterium (assembly GCA_964390905.1). Lineage (GTDB taxonomy): Bacteria > Planctomycetota > Phycisphaerae > UBA1845 > JAFGLZ01 > JAFGLZ01. The sequence goes on from CAYMLO010000184.1 coordinate 13,778, forward strand.
CCGCCAACGCCGACGACGAACACGTCCTTTGGGCCGCTGCCCCAGACGCTGATGTAGTCGCTCGTAGTCGTGTCCGTCCTGACAGGCGACCAAGCTTGGCCGTCGTAGTGCATGATCAGGCCCGAGGCCGAGGCCCAGTTTGGGCCGGTGAAGCCGACGACGTATACGTCGTTCGGTCCGCTGCCCCAGACGCAGTGGAAGTACTTCGTGTTGTCGTTCAGCATGAGCTTCCACTTGGTCCCGTCGTAGTGCATGATCGTCGAGTGCCCGACCGCGAAGACGTCCTTAGGGCCGGAGCCCCAGACCCACTCGAAGCCGTAGCCGTGGAGCCCGCAGGGCATCGACGACCACGTCGAGCCGTCGTAGCGCATGATGCCGTACTTGCCCACGGCGAAGACCTCGTTTGGAGAGGTGGCCCATACACCCCAGGCCTCGGCGCCGGGGCCCTTGCCCAAGGAAGTCCACTTCGAGCCGTCGAAGTGATAGCGCCCGCCATGACCCCGTTCGCCTGTGACGGCGTAGACGTCGTTGGGCCCGGAGCCCCAGACGGCGTTGAAGGCCAGTGGGGCTCCGCTGGCCATGGGCGACCAGGTCGATCCATCGTAGTGCAGGACGAGGCCCGACCTGCCGACGGCGAACACGTCGCTGGGTCCGCTGCCCCAGACACGACGGATCTCTACTGCGGTCCCGCTGAACATCCGCGTCCACTGCCTGCGTGCCACTAGCGCGATCTCGTCGGCTCCCAGCGCGCGGTCGTAGATCCTGACCTGGTCGATGTCGCCCTTGTAGGCGGTCTCTGGGTAGTAGAGGGCGCCCCATTTCGCCAGGCCCACGGGCATGTCTTGGTGGGCAGCCGCTCTGACCGTTCCCCTGGCCTCGGCCGTCTTGGCTAGGACGCCATCGACGTAGAAGGCGACGCCCTCGGGACGCCACGTTGCCAGGACATGCTGCCACTTTCCGGGCTCGATGATGCCGCCTTCGCTACGTGCGTAACGGTCTCCCGCTAGACCGCTTCCCACAGACATGCTGCCGTCGCTGTAGATGCGAAAGCCGAACGCCCAGCCGGAAGGCCCGTGGCCGTGGTGGCCTTTGACCAGAACGTGGTAGTGCGTCTTCGAGTCGAAGGCTTCTGGCCTCAACCACATCTCCAGCCCTCCCTGTTCCTCGGGGAGGTCGAAGGTGCCGAGATCGACGTAGGCAGTCTGGCTCGAGGGGAAACTCACGGCATTTCCGGAAATCCCGACGACCGTGGTCGTGCCGGTACCCATGGCGGCGGACAGCGCGCCTGTCTTTTCGGCGTACCGGTTCGTGGCCTCGTTGAAGTCCCATCCGAAGACGGGAACAGCGGCGCTTGTCCCTGTTGGCTGTAGCTGGGCAGGCTTCGTGGTGAAGTGCCAGACACCCCATCCGGTCAGCAGAACCAACGCCGCCACAACGGTGGCGAGGAGCCCATGTCGTCTGGGCTTGCGGCCATGCGGGCCCAGCGGCACCTTGCCTTCCCTGATGCGATGTAGATCTCGAACGACGTCCTTGATTGAGGCGTAGCGATCCCGCAGCTCACGGGCCATGCAGCCTTCAGCGACTGTTGTCAGCCCAGAAGGCGCCTTCGGATTCCTCGAGCGGATGGGGATGGGCGGGCCGGCAATGATCTGCTGGATTATCGCTTCGTGCGTCTGGCCCGTGTAGGGTGGCTCGCCCGTCAGCATCTCGTACAGCACCGCACCGAACGAGTAGATGTCACAACGCGTGTCTTCAGCCTCGCCGGTGGCAACTGCCGGCGACATGTAGGCAACGGTCCCGAGGCGTCCTTCCTTGCCAGGTTCGATGAGCGTGTCGTTGTAGACGGTTCGGCCCAGGCCGAAGTCTGCCAGGTGGGCATGGTTGTCCGCATCGAGCAGGATGTTGTGCGGCTTAACGTCACGGTGGATGATGCCCTGTGCGTGAGTGTAGGCCAGGGCATCAGCCACTTGCGCGGTGATCTCGATCGTTTCCTGTGTGTTCAGCAGCGAATCAGGTGTCAGTCGATTCGCCAGAGAACCTCGCTCCTTGTAGGGCATCGTGTAGTAGGGCCCCGCTGATCGATCGGAGACCGTCAGCACCCGAAGCACATTCGGGTGGTCGAGTTGAGACATGTGCTTCGCCTCGGTGAGGAATCGCCTGACGATCCGCGGCTCGTGGATCAGCTCGGGACGCAGGAGCTTGACGGCCAGCTGGGCGCCAGTCGCCGCCTCGCGCGCGAGGAGGACAACGCACATGCCGCCTTTGCCGATGACGCCCAGGATGTCCAGCCCATCGAGGCTCCCGGCAAGGCCCGGGCGCTGCGGTGGATCCAAGGCCCGCGTTCGCAACAGAGCATCGGTGACGTCTGGGGACACCGAGACATCTGGCAGACACGGCAGGCAATCTGTTTGAGTGGACCGATCGCTCACGTTTGCCGGCCTCCCTCGTCGCCGAGTACCCGCGAAGCGTCATCGAGCAGGGAACGCGTTGCATCATCGATCCAGGTCTGGCCGCGCGCCCATGTGAACCCCTCTTTCAGGGCCGCGTCATCGAGTTCCGTAATCCGCTGCTCGCAGTGAAGCAACGCCGCCGCGATGCTAGCGAAGTAGAGCAACGTGGCGACCTCATGTGGCAGAGGGCTGTCAGGATGATGGTGGTTGGCTCTGGCGAATTGCTTGGTCAACCTGAGTAGCTCGACCGGTGGGTTGGGATGGTGGAGGAGATCGGCGAAGCTCCTAAGCACAAGGCCTCGCGAAGTGGCGGCAGTCTCGAGCTTCGGGACAACGCCTGGGTCGAGTCCGCTCAAGTCGAAATCGATGGGTGCTGAAAGCTGGTGACGGAAGATCGCCCCCAGGTCCTCCGGCTGCCAGGACGGGTCAAGCCCATCCGACATGTCCAGTAGCTCGGCTAGTCCCAAGATAAGCGAGCGCGGAGCGGTTTTCGAGGGTTGAGGCGCCGGGGG
>CAYMLO010000185.1:0-16691 GCA_964390905.1 uncultured Planctomycetales bacterium
TCTTAGAACGACCTGGGCGGCGCCGCGACCGGCGTTCTCCATCAGCACCAGCCCGGGAATGCCGAAATCCTCGATGGCCGCGCGGTCCACCTCGCGAACGGCCTGACGCGTCATGGGCGATGGCTCGGACATGGGCCACATTGTATCTGCTTGACTCGGGGTGGTGTCAAACATCGGCTGCGTTATCATGTCGTTGCCCCCGCGGAGTTCCGTCAGGCGCCGTGTGTCGTAGGCAGCGGATTATCGAATGGACCATGGCCCCGATCATGTCAGTCACCCCGGAACGAGCCGCCGAGCCTACACGGTGATCGGGCTGGGTCTCGTTGCTTGTGTGTATGCCGCGTTTCCGAACGCCCGGCCCGACCTGACGCGTTTCAACTGCGACGACAGTGAGGCCTACATCGGGCTGGCAAACTCGATCGCCACGGGCCGCGGTTACACGCGCTGCCTGCATCCCGACCAGTACATCCCGCACAAGACCTGGCCGCCGGGACTGCCGTTGCTGCTCGCGCCGGTGATCGCCGCGTTTGGCCCCAGCCTGTTGGGAATCAAGCTGGTGATGTGCGGCGTGGGCGTGGTGGGGCTGGTGTTCTTGTATCTGCTGGTCCGCGACTTGGCCGATGCCCGATTGGCCGGATGGGTCACGGCGGTGACGGCATGCTCGGCCCATTACTTCTGGTTTAGCCATCAGGCGATGGCCGAGGTGCCGACGTTTGCAGCTTCGGCCGCCGTTCTGTGGCTGATCGGGCGGGCCCATAGGCAGCCCGAACGCTGGCGATGGTGGTGCCTGGCCGGCCTCGTCACGGGCTACGGGGCGCTGATCAAGGGACTCATCCTGCTGCTGGTCCCCGCCCCGCTGGTGGGCGCGTTTCGAATGGGCCGGCCTGATCGCCGGGTGATGCTTCGCCGCTACGCCGTCTTCGTGGCGATCGCGATCACGCCGACGGCCGCCTGGGCCATCCGCAACAGCCGCGTCGAGGCTGTGTCGCTCGACGGCATCAACCAGTTCCGCATGTTGCTCCAGGAGACGGCGAACGACCCGAATTCCCGCCTGGTCACGCCAGGCCGGTTGGCCCGGCAGGTCTACGAGAACGTCGCCTGGGGGTTGATCTACCGCGTTCCCGATCAGGTCATTCCGCTGGTGAGGCTGCTGCATCTTCGGGATCTGTCGGTGGGTAGGTTCATTGCCCTGGGCCTGACGGCCCTGGCGGTCTTTGCCTTGTTCGCGTCGGTCTGGCGACGGATCTGGCCCGCGCACGTCTACGTCGTCGGCATGCTGGCGGTGTTGACGACGCTCAGCACGGGGGGCACGGCCCGCTACTTCGTGCCGCTCGCACCGTTGATCGTGTTCCTAGTGGCGACGGCCGTGCGCTCCAGCCGGTGGTGGTCAAGGTCGGGTTGGATGGGGCCAGTGCTGGTTTGGGCGTGGTTGGGGGCGGCGGGGCTTGACCTGGCCGCGGCCATCCACCAGCAGGAGACGTCTCCTTACGCCGACGAGCGGTGGGCCGACTTCGTTGACGTCGCCCGCAACGCACCCGAATTCATTCCGCCCGACGCCACCGTCTGCGTCCACAACCCCAACGCCTTTGCGCTTGTCTCGGGTCGAAGAACCTGGATCACGCAACCGGACGTGCCCTTCGACCTGCTCGGGGCGATGCGTCGGGGCACGATCACGCATCTGGTCGTCTCGAGCGGCGGCAGGCCACGGGATAGCGACCGCCGGCAATGGGTTCGCGACCACGCGGACGAGCTCGAGCGCGTAGGATCCGACCACGGCTACGACGTGTTCGTTCTTCGGGAATAGACGGTCGGGCGGATTTGGCGCGAGACTACATTCCCTCCGTTCTCCGGTATAATCCACGGTGGCGCGGGATTGACCGTCCGGGCTCGTGTCCTGTCGGACGAGGATTGATTCGATGCCAAGCTTGAGGGACCTTGCCGTCGTATTTGTCACGTTGGGTCTGTTGGGGCCGCCGGTGTGCGCCGCCGAGTTCCCGCCGACCTTCCCCGGGCGTTCGTCTGCCCCAAGGGGCCCGTGGCCGCCGAAACGGCTGATCGAGGCGGGTCTGCGTCGGATGATCCGAGACCTGACCAAGCGGCACAGGCTGGACGCCAAGCAGGCGGCCGTCCTGGAACGTCAGGTCATGACCCGATGGCCGGCGTTTCTGGAGAAGCACCGTCCCGTGCTGCAGAAGCTGATTGGCGAGTATCTCGAGGTACTCATCGTCGGCGATCCGCCCGGCAGCGAGCAGGTTGCGCGCTGGGCGACGGCGTTCCAGCCGGTGGTCGAGGCGGCCACGGCGGAGATCGAAGGCACCCACGAGGAAATGCGCAAGGTCCTGCGACGCGAGCAGCTCAAGACATGGGACCGCGACCACACCTCGTTCCGATTCGGCAAGAAGTTTGCAGAGGTCGAGTTGGGCAAGCTCGCCCGCGGACAGTTCAATCCCAAGCAGTGGTGGACCCCCTGGCCGAAGCCGCCCATGGAGGCGAGGATACCGGTGGTCGAACCCTCGGCGGATCCGGCTGCCCCCGACGTCGCGGGCACGTCAGGCGGGGCCAAGTCGGGTAAGCGGGCGAACCGGTTCCGAACCCGTCGCCCCGAGGCGCCGGGCCCGTTGCGGCACGGCGACAGCGCCTTGCCCAGGTCGGAGGGCACGATCGACACGAAGCAGCCGACCCGGCCACTGGACACCTGGGAGTCGTACGTCAAGCAGTTCATCAAGCGTCACAGTCTGGACGCGGGCCAGGCCAACGCGGCGATGGCCATTCTCAAGGAGCTCAGGAGCCAGGGGAAGGCCTACGAGGCCAAGCATGCCGCCGAACTCGAGCGGGTGGCCCGCGCCGTCTCGGCGGCCGATCCCGCGGCGCGACCCAGGCTCCAGGCTCAGTTCAACGAGCTCCGCCAGCCCATCAACGACCTGTTCGACGAACTCCGCAGCCGGTTGGACGACTTGCTGACCGGCGCCCAGCGCAGGGGCGCCGAGCGATGACGGTCGCTCCGCAATGGTGGGGGTGAATGTCGTTGCGGTCGCGGTCCGGTCCTGGTACGGTTGATTGTGCCTGTAGACCGTTGGGGCCAGGCGCGTACCCGGGGAGATAGGGTTCATGAGCACAGGGCAATCGGACCGGACCACCGGTCGCACGGTGACGGTGGCCATCATCGGGTGTCGGTTTGCGGCGAGCTTTCACGTCGAGAACTACCGCCGGGTCTACGGCATCAACGTGAGGGTCAAGGGCGTGGCGTCGCGGGTCCGCGCAGACGCCGAGGCGTTCGTGGCCAAGCACGGGCTGGAAACCGCCTACGCGGACCTGGCTGATGCCGCGGCCGACCCGGAGGTGGACATCATCGATCTGTGCGTGCCGAATCGGCTGCACGAGCCGATGGCGGTGCAGGCCCTCGACGCGGGCAAGCACGTCGTGGTCGAGAAGCCGCTGACCGCCTACTGCGGCGAGGGCGGCGACGACCCGAAGTGCGGGATCTACCACCAGGATCCCGAGGAGATCTACGCAAAGGCCGTCGCCAGCGCCGGCCGGATGCTCCAGGCGGCCGAGCGGTCGGGCAAATCCCTGATGTATGCCGAGAACTGGATCTACGCCCCCGCCATACAGAAGGCCAACCGGTTGCTCAGTCAGTCGGACACGACGATCCTCCGCATGGTCGGCGAGGAGTCTCACAGCGGGACACACTCCGATTACTCCAAGCAGTGGCAGTACTGCGGGGGCGGGGCGATGTTCAACAAGGGTTGTCATCCGGCGGCAGCAGCGTTGTATCTCAAGGCCCAGGAGGGCATCCGCCGGGATGGCCGGCCGATCCGACCCGTGGCCGTCCGCGCGCAGATCGCCCAGTTGACGCACATCCCGTCGTTCGTGAAAGAGACGCCCAAGTACGTCAAGACCGGCTGGGAGAACTGCGAGGATTGGGGCAGCATGTTCGTGACGTTCCAGGACGGTGGCGTGGCCCAGATCACCGCGGCCGACACGATCCTGGGCGGCATCAGCAACTCGCTGACCGTCTACGCGAGCAAGGCGACCATCCACGCCTCGATGGTGCCGACCTCGTGCGTGATGGCCTACACGCCCGACGGCGCCCACTTCGGCGACGAGTACATCCGCGAGAAGGTCGAGACGCACGCCGGGTGGCAGTCGGCCAGTCCCGACGAGGACTGGATGAACGGATTCCCCGCCGAGTTCCAGGACTTCTGCGAGGGCGTCGTCGACGGACGCCCGCCGATCAGCGACGGCCTCCTCGGACGCGACGTCGTCGAGCTGTGCTACGGGGGGTACGTGTCGGCCCGAACCGGTCGGGAGTTCACGCTGTCGCCTCGCGATCTCGATTGACACATTCCGGGGGTTCGGGTAACAAGAAACGAGTCGAAGCCGCGTCGTCCACCGCACGTATGGCCGCCCCGGACAGGGGGTGACGGACATCCGCATGTTGAGGTTGCTGGCCAGATTCGGGGCGTTCGTCGTGGAGCGGTTCGCCGCGTTCGGGGATTTTGGCGTCTTTACGTGGCGGGCCCTGGCCTGGCTGGTGATGGGCTCGACCAACCCCCGGAACTATGCCCTGTTGGCACCGCAGTGCTACGAGGTCGGCACCCGAAGCGTGCCGGTGGTCCTGGTCACAGGGATGTTCGTGGGGTTCGTGCTGGCGGCCGAGGCGATCGTTCAGCTGCAGGCGGTGGGGCTGGGCGACCAGATCGGCGTGCTGGTCAACCTCGCGGTGGTCCGAGAGTTGGGACCGGTGCTGGCCGGGACGATGCTCGCAGGCCGGGTGGGCGGCGCCCTGACGGCCGAGCTGGGTTCGATGAACGTCAGCGAGCAGATCGACGCCCTCCGCAGCATGGGGGCCGACCCGATCCGGTATCTGGTCGCGCCGCGGTTCCTGGCCTGCCTCCTGCTGATGCCCTTCCTGACCCTCTATTGCGACGTGATGGGCGCCCTGGGCGGGTGGTTCATCTCGGTGAAGATCTTCGGCCTGAAGTCGGACCCGTACTGGTGGTACACGGAGATGGCGTTGGAGAATTGGGACCTGTTCACGGGCCTGGCTAAGAGCCTGTTCTTCGGAGCGGCCATCGGCCTGATCAGTTGTTACAAAGGGTTCACTTGCGGACACGGTGCTGAGGGCGTGGGCCGGGCGTGTACTCAGTCTTTCGTGGCGAGCTTCATCGCCATCCTGATGATCGACTTCATGCTCATCCTGGTGTTCAGGAGCGCGTACGAGGTCATTTGGGGCGTCAAGCCGCTGCTGTGAGGCCCGGTGCGTACGATCGCCGGAACGGCAAAGAGAGCAGATGCAAGACGGCCATCCCATCATCGAGCTGTGCGACGTCCACAAGCAGTTGGGCAGCCTGCAGGTCTTGCGCGGGGTGGGGCTGAAGCTGCAGCGCGGGCAGACCACGGTCGTCATCGGCGAGTCGGGCGTGGGTAAGAGCGTCACGCTGAAGCACATTATCGGGCTGATGAAGCCCGATCGCGGCGACGTGTGGTTCTGCAGCGAGGGTGCGTTTGAAGGACAGCGCGTCCGCGTGCCGGATCTGGGCCCGTTCCAGTTGGTCGAGCTTCGCAAGCGATTCGGGTTCCTGTTCCAGATGAGCGCGTTGTTCGATTCGATGACGGCCGGCGAGAACGTGGGGTTTCCGCTGCGCGAACACACGAAGCTGAAACGGGCCGAGATCGACGAACGCGTCGCTCGGAAGCTGTCGCTGGTCGGCCTGGACGGGTTTCAGGACGAGCGGCCGGCCGAGCTGTCGGGCGGGCAGAAGAAGCGGGTAGCCTTGGCGCGGGCCATCGCCCTCGACCCCGAGGTGATCCTGTACGACGAGCCGACCACGGGGCTGGACCCCGTGCGGGCCGACGTCATCAACGAGCTGATCCGCAGACTCCAGAGCGAGCTGGGGGTGACCAGCATCGTCGTGACCCACGACATGGCCAGTGCCTACAAGGTCGCCGACAGGATCGTGATGTTGCACGACGGGCATTTCATCGCCGACGCCTCACCCGACGAGATCCGGAACAGCCCGGACCCGCGGGTGCAGCGGTTCATCACGGGCCACGCGAGCGAGGAAGACCTTGCCCCGCTGAAGGGAAGCTGAGGGAATCATGAGCGAGTTCCGCCGAAACGCGTTGGTCGGTCTATTCTTGGTGATCGGGCTGGGAGGGCTGGTGTGGCTGGTGATCATGTTCGGCGAGGCCCCCACCTGGCTGATCGGCGGGAGGACGTACCCGGTCCACGCCTACTTCAGCAACGTCGCCAACCTCATCGAGGGCGATCCGGTCTACATGAAGGGCGTCCGCATCGGTCACGTCGGTGAGATCGGGTTCCGTAACGAGGAGCACCCCGAAGAAGGCGTTCAGCTCGAGCTGGCCATCCAGGAGAAGTGGCGGATTCCCCGCTCGGCGCGCGTGGTCGTAGAACAGTCCGCCGTCGGGTTTGCCAGGCCGTTGGTCAAGATCGTTGTCCCGCCGGATCCGGCCCAGGCCTTCTTGCCCCAGGACGGTTCGGTGCCCCTGTCCGGCGACACGATCAGTGCCTTCGACTCGATGTTTCCCCGCGACGTGGTGGACACGCTCCAGAAGGCCAGCAGCCAGATCGGGAATCTGGCCGAAGCGCTCACGCCCGTCGCTACCGATCTGCACCACCTGATCCAGCCGAGGGACGTGAGCCTGGTCGACAACCCGAAGCTCGGCAGCGAACGGGTGTCGGCGAACCTCCACACGGCCGTTCAGCGAATGGACTCGGCGCTGAAGCACTTCAACGAGGTGCTGGGCGATCCCAACGTCAAGAGCAACGTCCGGGTCATGATTCAGAACATGCGGGATGCGTCCGAGCAGGCCAAGGTCGTCATGGAGGACATCAAGCAGGTGGCCAAGAACGCCCGCTTTGTCGCCGAGGACGCCAAGGAGCTGACGGACAAGATCGGCAAGATGGTCGACAGGGCCAACGCGCAGCTTGACGACGTCACCCGCGTCATCATTACCGACGCCGAGAAGCTGGGGAAGTTCTTCGACCACCTCGATACGGTCGGTCGCAACCTGGCCGAGGGCAAGGGCACGGCCGGTAAGCTCCTGGCCGATCCGGAGCTCTACGATTCGATGGTCCTGACCATGAAGCGGCTGCAGCTGGCCATCGAGGACCTGAACGGCCTGGTCAAGCAGTGGCAGCGCGAGGGCCTGGACGTCAAGGGCGTCGGCATGTTCAAGTAGCGCGAGGGTGGGGCACCGAATGGACTGCGAATCGACCCTTGCGGCGAATTCCGTCCTCCACCCTCCCCTTCGCGTTCCGCGAAGGACAGCGAAGGACGGGGCACCCCTCCGATAGCCCGCCGATTCCGTCACGCACCCGTAGCGCAAGCTCAGCGGTTCAGAAATGTGAACGCCCTTCGGATCTTGGTCTGTCGAGCGGCGCTCGGGCCGTCGCCATTCAGCAGGTGGGCGTAGCGCTCGGCGTCGCGCGGGGCCTCGACCTTGGCCATCCGCTTCCATCCCTTGTTCATGCCGTGGATGAACAGAGCGCTCGTCAGGCTTCGCGTGCGCAGGAGGGTCCGCAGCGTCCGCTTCCAGACCCAGGATTGGGTGGCGGCGGCGTGCCGGAGCTCGAACATGGTTTCGTCGAGCTGCTGGCGGGTCATCCGCTCGGGCGTGTAGACCGTCTCGGTAAACGAGTACCGCTCCCAGTCTTCGGGATAGTCGGTCGCAATGATGCGGCCCTCGTCCAGAAAACGCTCATACAGGCGTGTGCCGGGCAGCGGCGTGAGGTTGGTAATCTGGATTGTGTCGACGCCGAGCCGGACGGACGCCAGGGCGGTCTCCGCCACGGTGTTGACGTCATCGGCGGTTCCGCCGATGACGAACGCGCCGAACAGCGAGATGCCGGCCCGGTGATAGCCGTCGACGAGCTTCTGGTAGTCGTCGAGCCGTTTGGCGTTGAGTCGCTTGCCGTAGCCCTCGAGCGTCTCGGGGTTGAAGCTCTCAAAGCCGACCAGCATGCCGCGGCAGCCGGCCTTGTAGGCCAGACGCATGCCCTCCGGGTCGTCGCCCATGTTGATCGTGGTCTGGCTGAACCACAGACGCCTTTTCGCGTCGCTGATGAGTTTCCTGCAGAGCGTCTTGGACCACTCGGCGTGCTGAGTGTTGGTGCCGAAGAAGTTGTCATCGACGACGAAGATGAAGGGCTTGGTGGTCGTGTTCCATTCCGCCACGATCTCGTCCATCGGGCGCCGTCGGATCTTCGAGCCGTTGAAGCGCGTCACGCCGCAGTAGTCGCAGTTGACGGGGCAGCCGCGGGACGTCTGGATCGCGGCCACGTCGTAGGTTCCGTTGATGGGTTGGAGATCCTGGGCGGCCTGACCGATGCCCTGGCTCAGTTCCGGCAGGCCGCCTTCGTACCGTTTGGCCAGCCTGCCGGCGGCGGCGTCAGCGATGATGTCCGGCCAGATTTCGTCGCACTCCCCCAGCGCCACCGAGTCGCAGTATCGCGCCGCCTCGTCAGGACACGCCCACGCGTGCGGGCCGCCCATGATGGTCGTCAGGCCTCGCTCCCGACACATCGCCGCGACCTCGTAGGCCCGCGTCGTCGTGCTCGTGAACGAGGTGATGCCCACCAGGTCGTAGCGGTCGGGACGCAGGAACTCCCCCGTCGCCTCCAGGCCGAAGATCTCGTCGATGATGTCAACCTGGTGTTCGGGAGGAACCAACTTGGCCAAGACCTGTAGACCCAGATGGGGGATCTTGCTGCCGATCGTGTGATAGCCCTGCAGCCGACGGGCCACGGGGTTGACCAGGGCGATTCTCATTTAGCACTTCCGGTAGGCTCGCAGCCCTACGCACCCCCAAAAGCAGAAGCTTACCCGACCGGCCGCGTCGAACCAAGGGGGAAACGCCGACCGCCGTATCGACCCGTCGGCGGCGTCCGCGGATCAAGATCCGCCAGCGCCCTGGAGTAGCTGCTTGGCGCTCGCATTGGCCGGGTCGATCTCAAGGGCCTTGCGGTAGCACTGGATGGCTTCGGGCTGCTTGCCGTTTTCGGCCAGGACCCGGCCCAGGTTGCACAGCGTCGCGGTGTCGTCCGGCTTGATCTCGAGGGCCTTGCGGAGTTCCTTCTCCGCCTGATCCCAGCTCTGCAGATTCGCGAGCGCCAAGCCGAGGTTGTAGTGCGCCCGGTACGAATCTGGTTCCAGCGTCGCCGCCCGCCGCAGGAGCTGTGCGGATTCCCTGAACTTGCCCGCATTGGCGAACAGGATGCCAAGCTGCGTGAAGGCGGCCGTATGATTGGGATCCAACTGCGTCGCCTTGAGGAACGCGGCGCCGGCCTGCTGGATCTGATTCGGATCGACCAAGGCCATGCCCAGCTCGTAGTGCAGAGCGGCGTTGTCGGGGTCGAGGGCGATTCCCTTGCGAATGAACTCCGCCGCCTCTGCGTGTTGCTTCTTCTGGTTGAGCAACGCGCCCAGCTTGAGCAGGACGTCCGCCGTCGGGTGCTCGGCGGCGGCCTTGCGGAGTTGCTCGATGGCCTGGTTCGGGTCGCCGGCCTGTTGGCTGTACGCGGCCGCCACCTTGGCGACGGAGGGGTTCGACGGGTTGGCCGCGACGGCGCGGGCCAGGGCCTCGTCGGCCTCCTTCGTCCTGCCCGCACGGCGATGCACGTTGCTGATCCCCAGGTGGGCCATCTCCGCGTTGATGCCCTGGCCGTGCTTCAACGCCTTCTCGAAGCACGCCAACGCCTCCGCTTCACGCCCCCGAAGCACGTGGACCGTCCCCATCCCGATCAGGGCCGTCGTGCTCAACGGGTCGACCTCCAACGCCTTCTTGTACGCCTCCTGGGCCCGGGCCGGGTCCTTTTTGAGCACGTAGACCGAGCCGACCCCCGCCCAGGACTCCGCCCGCTCGTACCCCAGCACCACCGCCCGCTGGTACCACTTGAGACTCTCGTCGAGCTCGCCGAGCTGCCGGAAGATCTGACCGGCGATCTGCGTCCCCTCGGGGTCGTTCGGGCTGAGCTCGAGGTACTTGCGAACCGACTCAGCCGCCTCCTTGTAGTTGCCCTTCAGAACGTGGTTCTGGGCGCCGTGCAAAAGGAGGTAGTTCTGGATGACGTCCTTGGGGTCCGGCAGAGCGACAGTCTGGGTGCTTGGCTGCGTGGACTTGTCGGGAACCACGTAACCCAGCGTACGCAGGATGGCGCGCGTCTTCTCATCCACCGCGAGCGTCGCCCGCACGTCCGCGGCCGTCTCAGGGTCGTCCCCGAGCATCTCTCGCAGCTTGTCATGCATCTCGGCGGCCAGCTCACGATGGTCGTCGTAGACGTTCTTCAGCTCGCGCGGATCGGTGCGGAGGTCGTACAGCTCCGGCTTGGGTGCGTAGATGAACTTGTAGTCGTCGCGTCGGATGCCCAGCAGCGGAGACCAGTTGTGCGTGAACTTGGGGTACAGCGATTCGACATACACCGACCGGGGATCGGCCGGTGGGGGCTCCAGCAAGCTGATACCGTCCATGCTGGGAGGCGCCGGCACGCCCAACAACGCGAGCACGGTTGGCGCGATATCGACGATTCCCGCCAGGCGGGTCACGATGTGGTTCTTGGGGAACGGTTCCGGGGCGCTGAAGATCAGCGGAACGCGCAGGGTGGCGTCGTAGACGAAGATGGCGTGGGTCCGTTCGCCGTGCTCGCCCAGGCTCTCGCCGTGGTCGCTCGTGAAGATGACGAGGGTGCGGCGTCGTAGGTTCATGTCGTCGAGCGCGGCGAGGAGTCTGCCCACCTCGCTGTCGACGTAGGCGATCTCGCCGTCATACGGATTGTGCTTGTACCGCTCGTCCCACGGTGCGGGCGGTGCGTAGGGGAAGTGCGGATCGAAGTAGTGGGCGAAGAAGAAGAACTTCTCGCTTGCATGCTGCCGGATCCACGCGAGAGCGACCTCGTTGACACGGCCGGCCGGACGCTCCCGGAAGGCGTACTGCGTCGGCGAATGCCCCGAAGCCAAGTCGTCGTCGTAGCCGTCGAACCCCCGATCCAGGCCGAACTTCGAGTCCAGGACGAACGCCCCGATCGCCGCCCCCGTCGCGTATCCGTGGGCCTTGAGCCGCGACGCGAGCGTCTCGGCCTGATCGCGGAGCCGGAACAGGCCGTTGGACCGAATCCCGTGTCGGGGCGGGTTTAGGCCGGTCAGCATCGTTGCATGGCCGGGCAGCGTGATGGGCGCGGAAGTGATCGCGCGCAGGAACAGCACTCCCTCTCGGGCCAGCCGATCCAGCTCGGGCGTCTGAATGGCCCGGTTCCCGTAACACCCGACCCGATCCGCACGGGTCGTGTCGGCGCTGATCAGCAGGACGTTCCACCCCTTGAGACTTCCCGGGGCCAAGTCGATGCGGTCGGCGGCGACACCGGTGAATATGGGGCTGGACGGCTCCGGCGTGTCAGATCGGCTGGTCCACCAGTACACGCCGCCGCCGATCAGCAGCGCGACGATGGCCACGCCGATCAGGACGGCGGCGATGCCCAAGACGCGGTTGGGGGCGTCATCGCTCTCTTCCGCGGGGGGCTCGGGGGGCGTGGGTTTCGCCATTCATCTGCTCCGTTCGGCTCGCCGCCATCGTGGCGCGTAGGCACCGGTCGCAAGGGCGATGCGTCGACTCAGCGATCTGCGTACGAGCTCAGCGATCCTCCCCGGAGACGGCTTTGCAGAAGGCCTCACCACGGGCCTCATAGTGGGGGAACATGTCCCAGCTCGCACAGGCCGGCGACAGCAGCAGCACGTCGCCGGGCTCGGCCGTCCGGCGAGCGAGTTCGACCGCATGATCGAATCCGTCGGCATCAAAGACGACCAGCTCGCTGTCGAGTTCCAGTTTGGCGTCGATGGCCTGGTGGATCTTCTTGCCCGTGGCCCCGTAGCAGACGACGGCCCGGGCACGCTCGACGACGCATTCCGCCAACGTTTCGTAGGACGCCTTCTTGTCGTATCCGCCCAGCAGGATCACCACCGGTCTGTCGAACGATCGCAGGGCCGTGATCGCCGCCTCGGGCGTCGTGCTCTTCGAATCATTGTAGCAGGCCACCCCGTCCACATCGGCCACGTGCTGCAGGCGATGTGGGAGGCCCTCGAAATCTCGCAGGGCGTTGGACCACGTCTCCGTCGGCACCCGCAGCGCCTGGCCCACCGCAAACGCCCCCGCCGCGTTCAGGCGGTTGTGGCGCCCGGGCAGATCCAGGACGAGTTCCTCCCATGTCTCGACCGTCGGCGTCTCGGACGCCTCGGTGCGCGTCCCCTGACGGATCGCCGTTGGCTGACCGTCTTCGTCCAGCCCATACAGCCACACGCCGTTCAGCCCGCCCAGTGTCGCGGCCGCGGCCTGAACCGCCGCGCCATCCTCGCCGCAGACCACCGCGTGGTCGGTGGCCGGCTCTTGATAGGCGAAGATCCCGCACTTGGCTTCAGCGTAGTTCTCGAACGTTCCATGCCGGTCGAGGTGGTTTGGCTGCAGAGACGTCAGCACCGCCACCGAAGGGCTGAGCTGCAGCACCGACAGGTCCTCGAGCTGGAAGCTGGACAGCTCCAGGACCACGTAGTCCGATGCCTGGATCCGAGGCAGGTCTTCGAGCAGGCTCCGACCGATGTTGCCGCCGACCCATACGCTCGGACGTTCCTCGGACGGCATGGACTTGACCGCGGACCGCAGCACGTCGGCGATCATGGTCGTCGTCGTGCTTTTGCCGACCGATCCGGTCACCCCGATGATCCGGCCGCGACACCGCGGGAAGAACAGGTTCATCTCGGTCGTCCACGGGACCTGCCGGAGGACGGCCTGTCCGAAGAACCGGCTCTTGTCCTTGTTGACGGCCGGGCTGACGATCAGAAGATCGGTCTTGGCCAGCAGCGACACGTCATGGCTGCCGAGTTGGAACTCGACGTCCAGGTCGGCCAACTGGTCGATTGACTCGGCCAGCGCATCGGCGTCGGCTTGATCCGTGACGGTCACGGTCGCGCCGAGTTGACGGATCCAACGCGTCACGCCAATGCCTCCGCCGAACCGGCCGAGGCCCATCACGGTCACATGTTTGCCGCAAAGCTCGTTCGTGTCTGACATGGTCTCTTGAGGGCGATTGCACCCCTGTTCGGATCGGGACCCAGCGGGTCCAGGAAGCGCGCGGCTTACCCGATTCTCCTATACGTCTCAACGCGAACGTGGTTCATGGCCCGGGTTCGCGACGCGAACCCCGCTGACGCGACGGGTCTGTGCTGTGACGTTGGGGACCCATCCAGCGGGCGATCTTGTGCTGCTGCTCCGAAGGGCCGACCATCACTCAGGCAGTGGCTGCCGCCAGCTTGGCGATCTCGGCAACGAAGTCCTTGCAGGCCTGCTCGATGCATTTGTCCCATTCGCTGGGGTACATCTCGACGTACTTCATGCCCGCCACTTCTTCGTCGTACGCATAGATGATGCTTCGCGAAGCACAGACCAGCGCCCCCGTACCGTCCGACTTGAAGCAGGCGGCGACGTCCTCGGGAGAGGCCCCCTGGGCCCCCCACCCCGGCACCAGGAACAGGCAGTGGGGCATCATCGCGCGGAGCTTCATCGTTTCCTCGCGCCCCCTGGCCCCCACCACCGCGCCCACACAGCTGTAGCCGCACTCGCCAACCAGCCCGTCACCCGTCGCCCACTCCTCGACCTGTTGGGCGAGAAGCTCGCAGACGGTCTTGCCATCCTCCAGCTTGGCGTCCTGCAGCGCCGCTGCCGAAGGATTGCTCGTCCGGACCAGCACGAACACGCCCTTGCCCTCGTTGCTGGCCACGTCGACGAACGGCTGAACCCCGTCCAGCCCCAGATACCCGTTGATGGTCACAGCGTCCGGGGCAACCAGGTTGTCAAGGTCGCTGAAATCCGGGTCGCCGAGCGCCGATCGGGCATACATCTCGGCCGTGTGCCCCACGTCCCCGCGTTTGACGTCGCCGATGACGATCAGGCCCAAATTGGCCGCCTCTTCCACCAGTTCGTAGTAGGTGAAAATCCCGTCGGCGTAGTATCGCTCGAAGAAGGCGATGTTCAGCTTCACCGCCGCGACGTGAGGAGAGACGATGCGAATGGTCCTCCGGCAGAACTCCCGGAGGGCGTCCAGAGCCACCTCGCTGTCGCTCTCGTCGTTCAGCTCTGGGTTCTCGCTGATCTCGGAGGGCAAACGAGCATAGACCGGATCAATCCCCACGCAGGCCGGTACCCGTTTCTTGCCGACCGCATCAAGAAGACTATCTGCGAAGTTCTTGGCCACAAGCCCGGCCCTTTCACCTGAACCACCCCCGAACCACGTCAACCCGCACCACAAGCCAAACCCTAATACTATCGGGCTGCCGAGCGGCATGCAACCGGAATTGTTCCGACCAAAGCGGCTGGGGCTGCGTCCACCGAGCCGCGGCGGTCTCTTGAGGTCCAAACGCGGTTGCCCGAGCCGCGGGATTCATCCCGCGCGGTCCGATTCCCGCGCGGGATGAATCCCGCGGCTCGGGCGTCCTGCTGCGGGCCAAGATTGGCGCAGCGATGGCAAGCGCGGGTCTTGCTTGACACCCCTGAGGTCCGAATGTTAACGTCCGGGCCTCTCGTCGTTCGAACGTTGATGTGATGGCTGTGGCCGCTACGGACCCGTGGATGCCGTATACGCCCGTTCTTGGCTAGGAGCATCGTGATGCGGAACGAACGTGATTTGGGTACCCGACGGGTGGGTTGTTTTGCGCTGGCGGCGTGGCTGGCGCTCGGCCTTGTGCAGCCCCTTCTGGCCGCGGATGGCGCGGCGTCAGACCCGAAGCCCGAAGAGATGAAGCAGCGGCGCAAGAAGGCCGCCCAGCGGCGACGCCGGATCATCGTCGACAACGACGGCAACGAGGTCGTCTACACGCTCGAGAAGGCCACCAAGGAAGCTCTGCTAGCCGCTCGGACGACCGGCCTGGTCGGGACACAGGTGGACACCATCGTCTACTGCACCTGGAGTTCGGGGTTTAGCTTCTTCACGCACAACACGAAGGTCGGCCAGGTCTTCGACTGTACGGAGCAGGGGTTCAGCAAGAACAAGACTCGGGACTTCATCGAACAGGGCGCCGATGCGCTCAAGATCGTCGTGGACTTCTGCCGCCAGAAGGGCATCGAGATCTTCTGGTCGATGCGAATGAACGATACGCACGATGCGTGGGGCGGCTGGTACTCACCGCTGCTGTTTCCCAAGCTCAAAAAGGACCACCCCGAGTTCCTCGTGTCCAGCATGGACCGCAAGTCGAAATGCGGCGGCTGGACGGCCGTCGACTACGGACGCAAGGAGATCCGCGACCTGGCGTTTCGCTTCATCGAGGAGGTCTGTCAGAACTATGACGTCGACGGCGTCATGCTCGACTTCTTCCGGCATCCCGTCTACTTCAAGCGTCATGCAATGGGAGGCGTGGTTGGGGCCGAGGAGCTCGATCAGATGACCAGCATGATCCGCCGCGTCCGCGCCATGGCCGACAAGGTAGGCCTGCAGCGGGGCCGTCCCATCCTGATCGCCGTTCGAACGCCCGATTCGGTCGACTATTGCCGGGCTATGGGGCTCGACGTCGTCCGGTGGATGGCCGAGGACCTGATCGATCTGCTCGTCGTCAGCGGCTATTTCCGTCTGAACCCGTGGGAGACGAGCGTCAAGCTGGGGCACAAGTACGGCGTGCCGGTCTATCCGTGTTTGAGCGAGACGCGGCTCCGCGACAAGGAGGCGAGCCAGGTCCGCAGGTCGCTTGACTGCTACCGCGCCCGAGCCATGAACGTGTGGCACTCGGGGGCGGACGGTGTGCTCATGTTCAACTACACCAACCCGCGGAGTCCGCTGTGGCGCCAGATCGGCGATCCCAAGACGCTCGCGACGGCTGACCGGGTCTATTGCACGGGCGCGCGGGGGGTCAAGGTGATCAACCGCTGGCTGGTCGGCGGGCAGCGGTTCCTGAACCGGTCGCCGTTGTCACCGGAGCGTCCGCGGATGCTCGAGCCAGGCAAGCCCGTCACGGTCGAGCTTCGCGTGGGGGAGGATGTGAGCAAAGGCGCGGTAGGGGGTGTCACTCCTGACCTGAAGCTGGCGCTGCGCATCGCGGGCGCGGTGAATGCGGAAGCGCTGTCGGTCAAACTCAACGGTCGGCCACTGGATCGCGGCGCGATGTCTGCAAAGCAACCGTCAGCCGCGCCCAAGGCCAAGCCGCCTGCCAAGGCGGCTGTACCCGAGACTTGGGTGGAGTATCCCCTTGCGCCGTCTTCCGTCAGGGCTGGTGTGAATCAACTCGAAGTGGCGCTCCACCGCCAGGGCAAGACCGGGATCGTCCTCAAAGATTTGCTGCTCTGGGTGCGTTGCGGCAACGCTCGATGACGTCCCAGCGCCCCAAGTGCCGGATAGTAGAGACACGGCACCCGTCGGGGGCGGGCGCCGTGTCTTGCAGGAAGACGAGTGATGTCGGGCTCACGCTGGGAACCCGATGCAGCGCAGCCAATCGGGGCCCGAGCGTCTAGAACTCGCTCAAGTGGTCGGTCGATCCGCTGGCCCCATCACTGTCTTGGCCGCCGCCGTCTTTGACGTGCAGGCTCTTGGGCATCCCCTGGACTGCGTGGGCTTCCTGACGACGCGGCGTGCTCGGCTTTGGGGCACTTGAGGTCATGCTGCTGGCCGTAGCCGCCTTGCCGCCGACCAGGGCGACCAG
>CAYMLO010000186.1:0-16668 GCA_964390905.1 uncultured Planctomycetales bacterium
CCTCCCCCGCCGCCGCCCCAGCCGCCGCCGTACGACCGGTGGTGCCCGAAGAAGATCGGCAGCCCCCAGAAGCCCAGCCATCGGCGCGTCAGCCGCGACAGAATGATGACGGCCACGATAAGGACAAGGAACGGGCCCGTCCCGCACGCGCCGATCCTGCCCCGCCGCCCAACCCGAACCGACCGGCGGGGGGCCTTGATCTTCGGCACGCCCGTCAGCTTGATGTTGTACTGCTCGCCCAGTCGATTCAGGACCGTGGCCACCCCGTCGTGGATGCCCTTGCTGTGATCCCCGCGACGGAAGTTGGGCACGAACTGACGTCGCCCCACGGTGCCCAGGTAGGAATCCGGCAGGACGCCCTCCAACCCCTCGCCCGTCTCGAAGCGGTACTTGCGATCCCGGACCGCCACCACCAACAACAGTCCGTTGTCCTTGCCCTTTTGCCCCAGCTTCCACGCCTCGGCCAGCCGGAGGGCGTACTCCTCGATCGGCTCCCCCTCCGTGCTCGGGACGGTCAGGACGATGAACTGGGCGCCGGTCTTCTGCTCGAGCTCGTGCAGATAGCCCAGCAACGTGCGCTCGGTCTTGTCGTCGATGACCCCGGCGAGATCCTCGACGAACCGCTTCGGCGGCGGGGGACCGGCTGCCACGGCGCAGCGCGCGATGGCCAGTGTCCCCAGGGCCAGCGTCAACGCCGATGCGGATAGCCGGTTCCTACACTTCCATGTGGTTGACATAGTCACTCAGTCGTTCGACATCCCGGTAGAACCGTTGGAACGAGACGAAATCGCTCCGGCCCGAGCCGTCGCACACCTCCCGAAGGCCCGCCAGGTCAATACTGGTCAGCCTCCCCGCCCCCTCCAGGACAGCCCGGTCGGTCGGCGGGCAAGGCGTATTCTTCAGCCAGATGACGCCGCGAAGCACGCGGATCGTCTGCACCAATGCGTCCTGACAGAGCGGGCGGAGAAGCTTGTCCTTGCCGGCCGACGCCAGCAGGCCCTGACGGAGGTTGATCAGTTCGCGCTTGAGCTCGCGTTCGGCCTGCAAACGCACGTGCCGTCCCTCGAACTCCAGGGCGCTGAAGATGTCGGTCCCCAGGACCATCGCGTGGAGCTGCTGGATCTCCAGCAGCTCGAGCGGAAACGAGTCGCGACTCTCATCGATGTAGGCCGGCGTCATCACCAGCGGCGCTTGAAGATGCCGACGTCCCAGACGCATCCCGCAACGACGCAGTTGATCCAGCAGAAGCATGTCCATGCCGCCGAGCACGGCCACGCTCCGCACCAGGGTCGTCTCCGGCGAGTAGTCGTCCGTGACGACGCGTCCGAAGACGGCCAAGCCTCGCAGATTGTCGCCGGCGAGCTTGGCCAGCAGATCGGCCAGCTCCTTGACCGGTCCGCGGGCGGGTTCAGGCAAGGCGTCCAGGTGGATGGCCACGTCACTCACGGGCTGGCTCCTGTCACGTGTCAGCGGATCACTCGATGGAATTGTACCCCACCGAGCCCGTCCCGCAAGTTGGTGGGGACTGCGAACCACAACACGCGCACGTACAGTCCGCGGGACCTGTTCGTTGCAGCAGCTGCACGAAAGGCGCGGTTCAGAATCAGACCCGACCGCAAGGGAAGGCTCCAGGATCGATCGTCGATCGATCCTGGAACCGCTCCCTGACGGTCGCGGCTCTGATAGGACTGGTCCGCGCCCCACCATCGGAACTTCACACGGAAGTCAGTGACCGGTAACCGGACTAGGGCTTCATGCCCGCAAGCGTGTCGGCGTACACGCCGTAGTCAGCCTGACCGAAGAGCACGAAGCGGACCTCCTTGATCCCGGGATGCTCGGTGAGGAACTCGGCCGTCGTCTCCAGGGCGATGCGGCATGCCGCTTCGATCGGGTAGCCGTAGACGCCGCAACTGATCGCCGGAAACGCAATCGTCTCCAGGCCGTTGTCGGCCGCCAACGCCAGCGAGTTTTGGTAGCAGCCGGCCAGGAGTTCCGGTTCGCCCCGGTCCCCGCCTCGGTAGACGGGACCGACGGTGTGAATGACGTGTCGGGCCGGCAGCTTGTGTCCCTTCGTGATCCGGGCCTCGCCGGTCGGGCAGCCTCCAAGCGTCTTGCATTCCGCCAGGAGATCCGGACCCGCCGCTCGATGGATCGCGCCGTCTACCCCCCCGCCGCCGAGCAACGACGTATTGGCGGCGTTGACGATGGCATCCACCTGTTCTTTGGTGATGTCGCCGCGGACCAGCACCATGCGATCGATTGCGTCGGTTTCCATGGGGCACCTCCATCTGTCGCTGAAGTGACGTGCCAGGCCGGGGACGGGTTCGTTGCTCGGGGGGATAGGGGCTAGGGTTCAGGGGTCGGGGTTCAGGGCCTCGTACGCTGGTTTGCGTCCGATCGGTCGACAGAACTTGCCCAGCGACCCGCCTATTCCCTCACGCACGTGCCGATCCCACACAGCCTGGTCGCGCGCAATAAAACACCGAGAGACAGTCTTCGTCAAGTACGCATCCGGTTCCGGGACCAACCCGCGCTGGTTCAGGCCTCGTGCCGCATCCCCTAATTAAGCCAACCCAGACCCGATCCCTGAACCCCGAACCCTAGACCCCATCACCCTCTGCCCCGGACCCAGTTGCCTGCGGCGGCCATCTTCCGGGCGAGGGTGGCCTTCTCCTGGATCGAGAAGACCGCCGTGGTGGACAGGGCGACGATCCAGATGACCACGATGGCGGGCAGCATGACGTACCAATTGAAGGCCAGGATGCCGGCGGAGGCGAGCAACAGGTAGCTTCCACGATCGACCGGGCGACGCTCGACGCGAAGCAGAAGCACGCAGACGATCAACGCGCCGATCAAGGCCAGGGCGCTTGTCCAGGCAGCGGATCCGATGTCGCTTCCCGCCCCGCAGTTGAAGAGCGGCCTGATGGCGATCCCGAGGCCCATGCCGTACCCGTCGTCGCTGCCGGCGACGTTCCGAACCAGCCACACACCCAACAGGACGTTGCACCCCACCCCAATCGCCCAAGGCCAGAACAGAAATCGTGTCTTTTCGATCAGCGTGAAGTGCACGGCCAGGAACCCGAGATTGCCCGCGATCAGAAAGGCCAGCAGGAGCAGCGGAATGATGTCCGCCCCGTGGCGATACCGCGGATCGAAGAGCATCGCGATCTCCTCGCGGAACACCGCCATGCCCACACAACCGGTCAACAGGATCAGGCTGGTGGCCTTGAAGGCCAGCGTGAGAAGCCGATCCGCCGGTTCGCGCCCTTCAGACTCCCACAACTTGGTGACGGCCGTCATCACGACGGTGGCTACCGCCACGGCGGCGACGACGACGTACTGCGTAATGGTCCGCATGGCCCCGAAGACGCCCGCCGCGTCGCTCCCGTGGATGCGGTTGAGGTACCACAGCGGGTAGTTCTGCATGCCCTGCCACATGATGGCCGCCAGCGCCGCCCACAGACTGAAGGCGAACATCCGGCGGATCACCGGCTCGCCCCCAATGGGCTCATCCTGCACTGGCTGCATCAACAGATGCAGGGCGGCCGGCAGCGCGAAGCACGCCATCGAGATCCACAGCGACATCATATAGCAGGAAATGATGGCCATCGCCGTCCGGTGGTGGAGCAGCAGGGCGGCAATCGCCATCGCGGTGAAGATCAACCCGTGCGCCAGCTCCATCAGGCTGAGGACGCGGTACATGCGGAGGCTTTTCAGCACGCTGAGCGACAGGAAGTAAACGATCAGCGTGAAGGTCGCCCAGGCGACGTGTTGCATCAATCCGATCGACCGCCTCAGCGCAAACCACGTCAGCTTGGGATCCAGCGAGACCGTCTGGAACAAGGCCGGCCCGAGCGTCCGATCCGCCATCAGCATCAACGCCGCACCCAAGGCTCCCACACCACAGACCAGCGGGATCGCACGGGCCAGATACCCCCGAAGCATCCGGCGAGTCTCGTACATGGGTGTGTAGCGGGTGACGGCTTCGTTCAGGCCCAGACTGCACAGCGGGTTCAGCAGATTGATCACCACCAGCGCCAACGCGAACAGGCCGAACTCCGCCTCGTCGTGCATCAGCCACGTCAGCAGGATGTTCCGTCCCAGCCCCACCAGACGAAACAGCGCCGTGGCGGGTAGGTAGACACTGAGCGCCTGGGTGATCGTCTCGCTGCGAAACAGACCTCGCTCGGTCGTCATCGGTGGCTCGGACCCGCCGCGTGTGTGGGAAGGGCGTCAGGATTCATCAGAACAGCGTGTCCCCAGGCCCGTCGCGTGACGTGTCAGGATCACCACGATGCGTGCCGCCTGGGGGACCTCGCCAGCTAGCTTATCGACAGTAGTCAGGATTGTGCATGAAGGCAAGTTGACGGACCAAACAAGGCCATTTCGAGAAAGCAGAGCGCGAAGACTATGGCTGCCAGAAGCTTGTTGACAGCGGGGTGGCCTGCGACGTAGGATGATGGACTGTGAGGGAGTTAGCGCCGTCCATCACCACATCGGCCGGTTGGCTGGAGGGGACGGGGCTTATCTGACGAACAACACCAAGAAGGGAGGAGGAGGCATGAGTACGTCCTTTGGCTGCGCCAAGGTCCTCGCCGTTGTCGTGATCTCCGCCGGGGTGGTTGCGTCACCTGCTGTGGCCGCCGATCCGATTGCGGGCAGCACGTTCAACACCAACGACGAGGGATGGCTCGTCGTCAGCACGCTGGGGTACGTGGGCTCCCCGACGTACTCCTCAACGGGCGGCAACCCGGGCGGATGCATCTACGCCACCGATCCGGACACGGGCGCTTGGGGGTTCGCCGCGCCGGCGAAATTCCTCGGCGACGTGTCGGACGCCTACGGCCAATCGTTCTCGTTCGACATCTCCACGGACAACCTTGAAGGCGATACCGGGTGGGTGGGCCTCCAGGGAGCCGGTTTGGAGTTCGTCGCGCCGTTCGATGCCCCTTCGGCGACCTGGCAATGGGAGGAGCGATCTGTCCTGCTCAACGAGTCGGCCGGTTGGGTCGACCCGGACACCCTCTTGCCCCCGACGCAGGGCCAGATGATGGCGGTCCTGTCGGATCTGACGGGGTTGGTCATCACGGCCGAGTTCGCCGACGGGGCAGACACGGGCGGGCTGGACAACGTCCTGCTCGCGCCGGAGCCGTCAATGCTGGCCTTGCTCGGCCTGGGCATGGTCGGGCTGATCCAACGTCGACGAACGTAGGACGACCAAACGCGAAGCAGATCCTGTCGCTAACGAGCTTGGAGGTCCTCCAGCGCGCGCCCGATCACTTTGCGGACGTCGCCGTTCCGGTCCTTGCTGGCGTCCTTCATCACTTTCAACGCGGGTCTGGCCTTGCCGTCCATGCGGTCCAGAACGTTCGCCGCGCGCAGCCGGACCCACTCGCTGTCGTGCTTCAGACCTTCGATCAGGACTGACAGCGCGTGATCACATCGGCCCAGGTTGCACAGGGCCTCTGCGGCAGTCAGACGGACGTCCGGTGACACGTCGCTCAACGCCTTTGACAGCGCATCTGTAGCCGACTTGGCGCCGTCTCCCAGCGCGGTCAGCCCAACCACTCCCCAGTACCGAACGGCCGGATCGGCATCGCTGAGCAGTGTTCCGAGCTTGTCGGCGGCGCTGGGATCCATCTGCCCGGCCAGATCGGACGCCTCCCGGATCCGCTGCTGAGGATACACGCTCGGGTCCTGACGGACGGCGTCATAGGGAGGCCTGCCCTCAAACCGCGTGCGGAGGTCCGCCTCCGGCAGGAGGCCCAAGTCCCGGATCTCGGTCTGCCATTCCGCGTGCACGCGGCGCATCTCTCGCAGTCGGTCTCTATGCCTGGGGTCATCCGCCAGGTTGCGGACCTCCCACGGGTCGGCCTGCGTGTCGTAGAGTTCCTCGATCGGCTTGCGGGGTTGCATGAACACCGCGGCCGGGCCGGTCAGCTTTCCCTCGTCGGCCAATCGCTGCCAGACCCGCATGGTCGGCATCTGATACATGTAGGCGATGTGCTGGTCGCCGAACCACGGCACGTGCGGCATGTAGTTGCGGATGTACTTATACCGCTTGTCACGCACGCACCGCAGCATGTCATACCGCTCGTCCATCCGATCGCGGAAGCCGTAGATGTACTTCCGCGGCTCGGCCGCTTGGGCGCCCAGGAAGGGCTTGCCCTGCATGTACGACGGGACCTTCACGCCCGCCAGGCTCAACACCGTCGCGCCGAAATCCACGAAGCTCACTAGGCGATCCGTCGACCCGCCCGGCTTGCCCGCACCCAGGTGTTTGTACTTGTCGGGCCAGCGGATGATCAGCGGGACGCGGAGGCTCGAGTCGTACAGCCACCGCTTGCTTCGCGGCATGCCGGCCCCGTGATCGGAGTAGAAGAAGACGATCGTGTCGTCAGCCAGCCCGTCTTGTGCTAGCTGCTCCAGGACGCGGCCCGCCTGCTTGTCCATGTGCGTGATCATGTCGTAGTAGCGAGCCCAGTCGCGCCGCACCTCGGGCGTGTCGGGATGATACGGCGGCACCGGCGCCTTGGCCGGATCGTGCCGCTCGGCCGGCGTGAAGTTGGCGGTCCGCTGGCGATACCTCGCCTCGGGCAGGCGGATCTGGCTCTCGTGGCAGCTTGTGAAGTTGAAGACGCCAAAGAAGGGCTGGCCCTTCTTGCGGTTCCGCCAGTGGGCCTTGCGGCTCGACTCGTCCCACGCGCTTTTGGGATGCTTGAAGTTGTAGTCGGTCTTGACGTTGTTCGAGCAGTAGTAGCCCGCCTGCCGCAGGTGCTCGGTGAAGCACTTCACGCCGCGCGGCAACTTTCCCTGACAACGCATGTGATGCGTGCCGATCGACGGCGGGTACATGCCCGTGATCAGACACGACCGGGCCGGGGCACACACGCCGATCGGCGCGAAGGCGTTGGTGTACCGAACGCCCTGACCCGCCAACCGGTCCAGATTGGGCGTGACCGCGTAGGCATCGCCGTAGCAGCCCAGGTTCGGGCTGATGTCCTCGCACGTCACCCACAGGATGTTCGGCCGGTCCGTCGACGCATCGCCCGCCGCCTCGGCCCGACTCGATCGAGCCATCGCCAAGACTCCCAGCGCAATGACCCCCATCCCCCTGAGCAACTCCCGTCCGTTCATGTGGATGCCCTCCACTCGAGGCTGTGCAGTCCACGCCGGGACCACGAGCCGGACCTGCGCACCGCGTCGGCCTACAACGTGGCCTCCAGTTCTAACTCATCGCGGATCGGGATGCCATCCCGCCCCACCAGGGGAATACTCGGCTTGAGACGGCGCGACTCGGCCACCACGTCCCGATGGACCGCGACCAGTCGAAACCCGCGCTTCTGCCAGAATCGCAGCGCGTGAAGGTTGTCGTTGGTCGTGATCAGCCACAGGCGCGTGCATCCCGCGCTCGTTGCCGCGGCGCGGACGGCCTCCACCAGCGCCGTCCCAACGCCTTGGTTCTCAAGGACGCTATCCAGCGTGACAATCTCGCAGGACGCCCCATCGATCCGGTACGTGATCAGCCCGACACGCTGCCCGTCACCGGTTGCGACATAAGCTGGGACCTTCGAGGCATCGTGAACCTGCCCCCATGTCACCTGCAGGATCGAGGTCCATCGGCGGACGAGGAGCTCCTCAATCCATGCCTCGTCGTCGTCTGTTACCTGTCGGATCTCAAACATGCTGGTCTGCTCCGACATGAGACAGGCGTAGTCATTGGTGCGGGTGCCGACTTGATTGGGGGCGCTGGTGCTGGGGTGAAGACCCGCACCAATGGTGCAATCCACTTAGCACTCCCTACTCGGATCCAACTTCGGGGGCAAGTGCTTGTGACAACGACACATTCCGCTGCGCTCGCCTGGCCTTCAGTGATTAGTTCGGCTCGGCTGATCTCACCGCTCAATCCGACCCCATATTGCCGTGCGAACGTCCTGGGTTGCCTGGAGAGTGAGGCGCCGGGCAACCAAGGCAAAGACCTCATCGAGAGGAGAAAGCCAGGATCACCCAAACTGCGAAGACCAAGACAGGAACTGCGAATTCGGGATAGAACCCACTGGGCACCCAAACGGAGGACAAGAAATCGGGGTGCCGTTCCCGGCGAAACGTGTCGCAGATATGCCGCGCAGTGGATCTCTCGGCGTCTAGCAACGCCAGCCTTTTCTTGTGCAAGTAGTGGTACAAGTACGTCCTCCTCAGGCTGAGGAAGGAGAAGACCGAACTGAATATTCCTGAGAGCGCGATGCAAATGAGGTGAGGGGAGCATCCCTTCTCGGAGAAGTATTGGTAGGCACCCAGCAAGACACCGGACAGAGTCACAAAGCCGACGAGCTTCTTCCGGAAGAGCGCCAGCGTTTCTGAGTATCGGGCACGACTCGATTCGTAGTCCTGTCTTTCAAGCTCCGACAGTTGAGGGGAATCGAGGATATCTCTGAACGAATGGAGAAGAGGGACTGCATCATCACATGTTGTAGGCCTGTCCTTCCTCCGCTTCAGCTTGGCCACGAGCCCGGCCTGAAGAGCCGGCCAGATGTCCGCTTCATACTTGTCCCCGATCATGATGGTACGGTCCGGTGCCACGCCCATCTGGCGACAGACCTCTCTGTAGGTTTCCGGGATTGTCTTTGAGTGAAGCAACGCGGCGTCGTCACGGCACACGAAGAGGTAGCGAGCAGGCAGCACGGAGACCGGCACAGACCTCCGAACACGCTCGCGCTTGGTCCGGATTCGGCAGTACTTGTCCCTCCACAGCCCGTCAGTGTCGGTGAGGACGCCTACGCGGAGGCCCGCCTGTCCGAGGCCAGTGATCGCTTCGATGGCGCCCTCCTCCAACTTGGTTGTTCTCTCGACGATGTCCCAGTAGTGTTCCACAGCCCTGTCCGCGTCCTTGGGACCATACACGGCCAAGAACCAGGTCTTTCGGTCGTGACACCCGGCCGCAAGGCACTCGCCCGCAAAGTCCAGCACGTGCTCGGAGGCTTCCTTCGGTGTGAGCGTCTTCTTTGAGGGGATCGTATCCCTACACCCCTCCAGACTGGTGATTCTGGCGATTGCCTCTGAAATGCGCCATTCGCGATTCTGGGCAATGGCCTCCTTCAGGGCTCTGAAGACGCCGATCTTCAACGCCTTGCGCGCGTGTTCCATGCACGCCTTTCCGAGCCTTTGCATCTTTCGTGAACCCTCAGCGCCCTCCCAATCCCGGCGCAAGTCTGCCAACAGGGATAGGAACCCGCTCTCGCCGGCGCGCCGGACCCTCTCGCTGAACCTTCGGCGAAAGTCTCGCTTGTGGGCTTTGCCTTTCAGCCTCTTACATGCGCCACGGATCGCACCCCGATGATGAAACGTGACCAGGGTCCAGTCGAAGTCAAACAGGACGGCTTCTGCACGCATAGTCTCACCCAATCAAGAGGGCCCTGAGCCTTGCCGAATGCCCTCTACTCCAACCCATTAGGAGCATTTCGAATATGAACACTAGCTTTGATTGTACCCGGGCTTTACAGGGGGCAGCAATAAAGAATCGATCCCAGAGCCGCTGCTGGGGACGGGCCAGTGCGGAGAACGAGCCGCCCCCGGCGATGAGCAGCGTGTACGAACGTGGGTCCTGAGGTTGATTCCTCCAATTCCGCCGTCGCGATGCTGCTGACGAAGTAGCGCTGGAGGGCAACCGAGGCGATCGGGATAGGGAGCAGGACAATCATCGATCCGACCACAGGGGGGCGGTCTATGGCCAGCAGGTCCATGAGCCAGCCCCGATGCGCGTCGTCTGAACGTGGAGCTCCGAACACCAGGCGACCGGCTATTCGTTGATGATCTGTCGTACTTGACGCCCCAACACCGGTAGCTTGTTCTGGATGATGTCCCAGACGATGTCGACGTCGATTCCGAAGTAGGCATGGATGAGGACATCACGCAAGCCGGCGATCCTCTTCCACTCCACATTGGGATGAGCGGCGCGGATCTCATCGGGCAGGTGTTTAACCGCTTCCCCGATGACCTCCAGATTGCGGACCACGGCGTCGAGGGTCTTGTCGTCTCGAGTCAGCGTCTCGGCGGAGAGCCCTGCCGTATAGCGACCGATCTTCTCGATCGCCTGCAGGATATCCTCCAGATAGACCCTATAGTCCCGGGGCATGGACCGCTCCATCGATCACAGCCGCTCGGAGTCTGGGCTTGACCGCGTCGGCGAGCACCAGATCAACGGGGGCGTCGAAGAGCTCCTCCAGGTAAGCCTTCAAATCCATGTACGCGTCGAAAGACTTCCTTTCGAACTCGACGACGAAATCCAGGTCGCTGGCCTCCGTGGGCTCGTCACGAGCACGTGAGCCGAACAGCCCGAGGCGCTTAACGCCGTAGCCTCGGATGGCCTCTCGGTTCTCCGCCAAGACCCTCAGGATGCGCTCTCGCCCAAGCGTCATGCAAGAAGCCTCCCAGCGTGCGTCGAAATCTGCGTCATGCGCCTCGCGTTCCGGGCCGCCGGATCTCGCTCTCGTACATTATAGCTGGCAAGCAGTGTCTGTGGTGCGCATTTCCGAGGGCGCGCCTACCCCTTCAGCCCCGTCGTGACGATGCCGCGGACGAAGTAGCGCTGGAGGGCGAAGAAGACGATCAGGACCGGGAGCAGGACGATCATCGAACCGGCCATCAGGAGGTGCCAGTCGGTTCCGACCAGGCCCATGAAACTGGCCAGGCCGAGCTGGAGCGTCCAGTTCTCCTCGCTGTTCAGGAAGATCAGCGGGCCCATGAAGTCGTTCCACGTGGCCATGAAGCTGAAGATGGCAACCGTGATGACGACGGGCTTGCTGAGCGGCAGGACGATGGTAGCCCAGATCCGCAGGTTGCTCGCGCCGTCGACGCGGGCGGCCTCGAACAACTCGCGCGGGAGCTGCAGGAAGAACTGGCGGAACAGGAAGATCGCAAACGGGCTGCCGAAGAAGGCCGGCACGATCAGCGGGTTGAACGTGTCGACCCAGCCGATCGTCCGGAACATGATGAACACCGGGATCAGCGTCACCACGCCGGGCAACATCATCGTGGCCAGCACGGCGTAGAAGATCTTGTTGCGGTACGGCACGCGGCAGTACGCGAAGGCATACGCGCACAAGCTGCTGGACAAGATCGTTCCGACCAGCACGCCAACCGTGATGAACGTCGTGTTGCCCAGGCACCGCCAGAAATGAAGTTTCTGGAAGACCTCGACGTAGTTGCCCGCCCGGGCGGGTCGGGGGACGAAGTCGCTCAGGGCGTCGCAGGGCTCGAGGATCTGGTCGGCCGTCACCAGGCTGCTGCGGAGCATCCACAGGAACGGGATGAGCATACCCAGCGCGCCCGCGCTCAACACCGCGTAGACGGCCGTCCGACCGATCCACCCGGACCGGCGATGTGCGGCCGGTCGGTGCCCGGGGGCGTCCCTCATGCCGTACCCCCTTGCCTGGGAAAAGACTTCCTACCTTTCTCTCGCCCGTCTTTGTTCATCGCGTTCTCAGCTTTCTGAGGATAGGCGCGAGCTTCACCCGCGCTGCATCGGCCTCATCCGAGCGTGCCCCTTGAACGGGCGTCTTCTCGTGCGGGTCATTTCGAAGGTCGTACAGAGCACCGCAGTTGTAGAGTTTCCATCGCTGCGTCCGCACCCAGTAGCGATCTTCTCCCTTTTCCGAGTAGGCCCACTGACGAGCCGGTGACGATTTGCCCAACAGCCCGGACGCGAAGCTCTTCCCGTCCAAGACGACCCCTGCCGGCAGCGCGCCGCCGCATAGATCGGCGAGCGTGGGCAGGAAATCGCTGAAGTCCACCAGGTCGTCCGTGATACGCCCGCCCGGCAGCTTCCCAAGCCAGTTGGCGATCAGGGGCACGTGTGTCCCGCCGTCGGTCAGGCTCCACTTCCCACCGCGAACGGCGACGTCGCCCATCTTGGATACGATCGCCGTGCGAACGTACTTCCCGCCCGCCACGCCGGTGATGTACTGGACCGGCGTGCCGTTGTCAGCGGTAAAGAGAATGAGCGTTCTCTGCCGCAGCCGCAGGCGGTCGATGGCCTTGACGAGACGGCCCACCCGCTCGTCCATTGCCTCGACCATTTCCCCGTACGTCTGCCAGCGTCCGTTTGGACCGAAGGGCGGCGGCGCGTCCAAGTCGTTGGTGACGTCGTGGCACAGGGCCATCGGGTAATACACCAGAAACGGCCGGTCCTTGTTTCGTTTGACGAAGTCGATGAGGAACTCGCAATAGACGTCCGGCCCGTAACGATCCTTCACGTCGCTCCGGATCTTGCCGTTCTGCCAGATCAGGGGCTGGTAATACCGCGGACCTTCATGCCACCCAAACAGACAGTACGCGTCGAAGCCCAATCGATGTGGCTGGTCCGGGTCGTTCTTCAATAGGGTCAGTTGCCACTTGCCGGCAACGGCCGTGACGTAGCCGCGGGACTTCATGACGTGCGCGAAGGTCCTTCTTTCCTGAGATTTCGGGAACGTCCCCCAGCGGGGGTGGCCCAGCTGAGACGGGTATCTGCCCGTAAGCAGGCACACCCGCGACGGGTAGCACATCGGCATGCTATAGCAATGACGATAGCGGATACCGGTCTGGGCGAGCGTGTCCAGGTTCGGCGTCCTGTAGGACGTCCCCCCGTAGCATCCGAGCGTCTCACAGCCGAGATCATCGGCCAGGATGAGGACCACGTTGGGACGCTGGTGGCCTTCGCCCGCGTCGGTCGCTGGGCACAGACCCCATAAGATGCAGACGGCTCCCACCAACATCCAGGCACCCGACGCCCGACTTCGCGGCAGGCACCTATTGGCAAGGAATTCGTGCCGGCCACCGCTGAAACGATGGGGCACCCGCGAAAGAGATTCCCGTCCCATTTCTCTCACGTCATGCCTCCTGCTCGTAGAAGACCCAGAATCGACCGGCGGCGAACTGGACGGCTGTCACGATCATGATGATCACGAACAAGAACCACGCCAGGGCCGACGCGTAACCCATCCGGAAATAGCGGAACGCGTTGTCGAACAGATACAGCACGTAGAACAGCGTCGAGTTCTCGGGCCCCGCGCCCGTCATCACGTAGGCCTGCGTGAAGATCTGGAACGACCCGATCAGCCCCATCGTCAGCGAGAAGAAGATGACGGGCGTGATCATCGGCAGCGTCACGTGCCGGAACCGCCGAATCGGACCCGCCCCGTCGATCTCGGCCGCCTCGTAGAGATGCTGCGGCACGCTCTGCAGCCCGGCCAGGAAGATAATCATCCCCCCGCCGATGCCCCACAGGCTCATGATGATGTAGGCCGGCTTGGCGAGAACTGGGCTCTGCAGCCAGGCCGGATCCGGCAGGTCGAACAGCTGCAGGAACGGACGGAGCATCCGGTTCAGCAACCCGATCTGCGGGTTGAACAGCCACCGCCAGATGACGGCCATCGCCACACCCGACACCACCGTCGGCAGGTAGTACAAGGTTCGCCAGACGGGCAGCCCGCGGACCTTCGTGTTGAGCAGCATGGCAACAGCCAGGCTGCCCACCGTCCCCAGCGGCACCGCGAAGACGGTGTAGAAGAACGTGTTCCAGATCGCCTTGGCCGTCAGTGGATCGTCCAGGAGCATCTCGCGGTAGTTGCTCGTCCCCACCCACTTGGGCGGCCTGAAGATGTCCCACTGCATGAAGGACAACACCAGGCTGGCCAAGATCGGCCCCACCCCAAACAGAAGGAATCCCAGCACCCAGGGCGAAACAAACAACCAGAAATCGCGCCGATCCTCCCGCCCCATAGGATCAACGGATCGCGCCCGGTTGTTTCGAGGTTCCCTCATTTCGACGTTTCGACTTTTCGACTTTTCGACGTTTCGCCTTGTGTGCGCGTCAGGATGCGGTTGACCTTGGGGGTGGCGCGTGCGACCGCCTCGGCCGCGGTCGACCGCCCTCGCCAGACGCGGTCCAGTTCGCTGCCGATCGTGTCGAACAGCTCCTGGTAGTAGATGCTCTGCACGGGCGGGTGGGCGTACTCGAGCGCCTCGATGGCCACGTGCTTGCTGGCCGGCAGGCCAGGCTGGCGGAGGAACGCATCGCTGCGGGCCAGCTTGACGCACGACGGCGCCTCGACGCTGAGCAGGCCCTTCATCCCCTCCGGACCCGTCATCCACTTGATGAACTCCCAGGCGGCCTTGGGGTGCCGGGCCTGCGTCGTGATCGCCAGCGCCGACCCGACCGCGGGGGAGATCCGCCCAGCAGGACCGCGCGGCACATGGGCGATGTCCCAACGAAATTTGGCATAGTCGCGCATGACCGAGACAGCCGGGTACATCTCGGCGTGCATGCCCACGTACCCGAGACTGAACAGCCGCCACGGCCCCAGGTCCTGCATGTCGGTCGGTGTGGGGGCGACCTTGTACCGGGTGACCAAGTCCCCCCAGAACTGAATGGCCTCGACGGCCTGGGGCGCGTCGAGCACGCATCGCCGGCCGTCTGCGCTGACGACGTTCCCGCCGTTCTGCCAGATCCATTGAAGCCAACTCCACCCGGTCGTGCCCCACTGGTCGATCCGCCCGTCCCCGTCGGTGTCGCGGGTGAGCTTGCGGGCGGCCTCGAGATACGCCGCCCATCCCCAGTTCGGCTCGGGCGGATCGACGCCGCAGGCCTCGAACAGGTCGCAGTTCCAGTACAGCAGTTCGACCGACGCGTCCTTCGGCAGGCCGTACAGCTTGCCCCGGTACGTGAATGTTCGCAGCATCGATGCGAAGTAGTCCTCGCGGCGGACGGTCGGGTCGTCGTCCAGGAACCCGTCGAGGGGCACGAGCGTGCCGAGCTCCGCCCACGCCGGCAGCGCCGTCGGGTACATGAAGATGATGTCCGGCGCGATCTTGCCGACGTACATCACTTTGATCTTGTCTTCGTACTTGCCCGTGATGTGCAGGACGCGGAAATCGATGTGCGGGTGGGTCCGTTTGAACTCGTCCCAGATCGGCTCATACAACGCCATCAGCGACGGCGGACACGGCGGATGGGCGTAGATGACGACGGGTCGCCCACGGCTGTCCACATACGACCGCCGCGAGCCGACCCCCGCCACGATCAGCACGACCACGACCGCCGCCGGCACCACCCACGAGCTGCTGATGCGCATGACCCCAGGCATTGTCCGCAACGGTTAGGTTGGGTCAATATGGATCGGGCTTGGGGGTCCAGCGACCGGACGGGTGTGCACTGTCGATGATCGCGCAAGGCGGGACGTCGGCGCGTCCGGTCCGTTGCCCGCCTCGCGTCACTCCGGAAGCAAGCTGGCCAGTTCGGGGTGCGGGCGAGGGATGACGTGGGTACTGATCAGCTTGCCGACCTGCTCGGCCGCCTTGCCGCCGGCCTCGACGGCGGCCTTCACCGCGGCGACGTCGCCCTTGATCATGATCGTCACGTAGGCTGCCCCGATCTTCTCCTTGCCGACCAGCGTCACGTCGGCCGCCTTGAGCGCCGCATCCGCCGCCTCGATCACGCCCGTCAACCCTTGCGTCTCAATCAACCCCAACGCAAAGTCAATCTCATCCGCCATACCCAACGCTCCTAGCCCATGCGGCCCGTCTTCCCGCTCCGTCCCCACGTTGCCGTTTCGACGTTTCGACGTGTCGACGTTTTGACTTTTCGACTTGTCGACGTTTCGATGTTTCGACGTTTCGACGTTTCTCCGCGCCGGATCGCCGTGCCGCTCCTGTTCGGTCTCGCCCGGCAGCATGTGATCGCCGCCCTCGATGATGGCGATGTACTCTTGCTCCGAGTGGATCAGCTCGTCGGCCTGATCGTGGTACCGCGGCCGGACCGAGTCGCCGACGTAGGCGTTCAACCCCTCGGCCGTCCGCCGACCCGCCTCGATGGCCGCCTCGACCTCGCCCACCGGGCCGACCACCTTCAGGACCATCCCACCCAGGTGGCTCAGCTCCATGCCGGTCAGGCGGACGTCGGCGGCCTTGACCGTCGCGTCGGCCACGACGAACGACGGCCCCAGGCCCATCACTTCCAGCACGCCCGCACACTGCCTCATACGACACCTTGCCGCCGGAGCTGATCCATGACGTTGCGGACGATGCCATCGATCTCCGCACGGTCGACGACGAGGGGAGCGGGCTGTCCTGTCGGACATCCTTCCGGCGGCTCCTCGACCACGCCGTGTTCGCTGAGCAGGCACTGCAAGTGGGTCCGGAGCGACGCACGATCACATCGCTGCGAGGCCGACAGCGGCTGCCGGCCTCGACCCATCTGGAACCCGCGGATCTCCAAGCCCGCGCGACAGCCCTCGGGGAAGTCCGTCCCGAAAATCAGGTTCTTGATCAGCTGCAGCACCTTGAACTGGATCTGAACGGCCTCGACCAGCTCGCCCCGCATCGTCAGATGATACATCCGCATGATGACCTCGGGCACGATGCCGCTCGTAGCGATCGTGCCGCCGTCGGCCCCCATCACCAGCGCGGGCACGAGCATCTCCTCGCATCCGAGCAGGAACACGAAGTCCGGCCGGAGCGGCGTGATCTCGTTCATCATGTTCAAGAAGAACGGCAGGTCGCGGCTGGAGTCCTTGATGCCGATCACCCGCGGATGCTCACACAACCGCTTGATGCAGTCGACCGTGATCGGGTTGGCGAACTGCGGGATGTTGTACAGCGTGATATCGACGGGCGTGCGGCGGGCGATCTCGT
>CAYMLO010000187.1:0-16661 GCA_964390905.1 uncultured Planctomycetales bacterium
ACTTGCTCATGATCTGGGCCGGGCTGATCACGAAGAACGTCGCGTCCAGCTCGTGCGCCGTCGCCTTCGCCATCATCGTCTTGCCCGTCCCCGGCGGGCCGTACAGCAGCACGCCCCCGCCCACGTTCACCCCGTACTTCTCGGCCAGTTCGGGGTGGGAGAACGGGTAGATCATCTTGAGTCGGATCTCTTGCTTGACGTCCTCCATGCCGGCCACGTCGTCGTAGCTGATGTCGGGCTTCTCGCTCACGATCCAGTCCGACGCGTCCGGACCTTCATCCCCCTCCCGTTCGCGCGTGGCCGGACGACCTCCCCGCTTCTGGCCCTTGTGACGGTCGCAGTCCTTGGCCAGGTCGATCAGCTCGCGGGCATACTCCTCGTGCTGACCGCGCAGCTCCTCGGTCTTGGCCGACTCCGCCAGCTCGACCATCGCCTCCGCCGCCTCGACCAGGTACGTCTTGGCCACCGCGTACTCGCCCTTCTTGTACGCAGCCACCCCCTTGCTCTTGAGGCGTTCAAACGTGGCGAACGAAGTCACCATACAAGGCCACCGTTACACCCACGACCCAAGGGTTCCTTCGTAATCACCGACCCCGGAACCCGGACCCCGAGACCCGAAACCCCTATTTCTCCTGCTTCTCCTTCTGGCCCTTCAACGCATCCAGCTCGCTACGGAGGTCGGCCAGCCGGCCCATCTCCTTTTCGTGCTCAGCCGTTTCTTCCGCTTCGATCATCCGGTCGATCTCGTCGTCGCCGATGGCGGAGCTTTCGGACATCTCGACATCCTGGGCGGCCATGTCCTCGACCGAGTCGAGGAACATCGACATCCGTTCCTCCATGCTGGCCGACTGGGCCATCGCCTTCTCCCAGTCGACCTGCGTCTGGACCAGATCGGTCTCGCCGAACAGCCGGCCGATCTCCTTGGCCATCGTCCCCATCGCCGCGGCGAAGTCCGACGACGCCTCCGCCTGCTTCTTGATCAGCAGCGCGTTCTTGACGCTCAGGAGCTGACGCTCGAGCATCCGCTTGATCGTCGCCGTCTTCTTCAGCGAGTTGCGGATGAACTGATACTGCGCCGTGTCACCAATCTGTTTCGCCCGGCGTGCGTTGGCGACGAACTCGTCGGTGAACTTCCCCTGCTCGCGGATCGACCGCTCGATCCGACGGATGCCCTGCCGGATCTTCATGTCGCGCTCGATCCGTCGTTCTTCAGCTGATTTGAACAAGGCCATGATGGCACCCTCAACAATGCCCGCTATGGGTCGCCACAACCACACTCGCTACAACGTCTGGAGTTTCGACGTTTTGACGTTTCGACTTTTCGACGTTTTGCCCTTTCACTCCTCTGCAGCGCTCTTCTGCTCGCGGACGCGTCGGTCCGCCTCGTCGAAAGCTTCGGTCGCGTCCTCCAGGTCGCCCGCGTCCATCTTGTCCCAGATGTCCATCACCGCCTGGCCGGCCTCACTGATTCCAGCTGCCCCTTCGTCCACGTCCGCACCGATCTGGAGCAGCTGGTCCAGCCGCTCCTGATACATCTGGGACGTGATGGCGTCGTTCTCGATCAGCTTGGTCAGGACCATCAGGTCCCGCTCGCTGATCATGCCGATCCGATCGCCGGCGACCTTGGCCCGCTCGGCGTTCTCGCGAATCATCCGCATCCGCGAGACGGTCAGCATCTCCTTGGTGCGGATGTTGAGTTGTCTGGAGACCATGAGCTGCTCGGTGGTCCGCATCTCGAACTCCTGAGCGAGCGCCCGTCGGACCTCCGGGCCCTTCTCGCCGACCCCGCGCTCGAACAGCTTCTGCTTCTCCCGTCCGATCTTCTCGATCCGCTTGAGCATCAGGTTGCGCTCCTTCTCCAGCGTCAGTTCCTGCTGGCGGAGCTCTTGCCGCGTCATCTTGGACAGCGGCTTGCGTCGCTTGGTCAGCCAGTCGAGCAGGCCCATCGGCGGGTCCTCCCAGTCGGACGGGTCTCAGTCGGCCTCGCGCTGCCGTTCGTCGCGTCGGCGGGCGGGGGCGGCCTGGTCGGGGGGTTCGGCCTCGGGGATCTCCTCGAGCACGATCTCGTCGGCCTTGGCCTGCTTGGCGGCCTCGGCTTCGAACTCGGCGAGGATGGCGGTCTCTTCGTCCGTCATCGCCTGGTCGGAGACGGCGCTGCTGACGGTGCGGACGGCCTCGTAGGTCTCGTCCAGCTCCTCCAGCGCGCCTTCGGCCGCGGCGGCCGCCTCGGTGATCTCATCGGAAGCGGGCAGATCCGCCGGCTTGGCCGTTTGGGCCACCTCCAGGTTGTGGATGTGCCGACCGAGGACCTGGCTTTGCTTGGTCAGGATCGAGGCCTTTTCGTTCTGCAGACCGATCTCCTGACGGAGCTGGGCGAGCTGTGAGGCCAGACGGCGCTTAACCGTCGGCGACGTCGCCGCCCCGCCCTGCTTGAGCAGATCGCCTTCCTTGTTGACCAGCTCACCGAGGCCCTTCTCCAGACCTCGGCGCTCGTCGTCGATCTCGACCTGCTTGGCCCGCAGGTCGCGGACCTTCTCGGCCGGCGATGCCTCACGACCCAAGATCCGCCTCAGGAAGTCCATCGCAGACATGGACGATGCCTCCTTAACCGCACTGGACGTGTAGTACAGGATAGCGGCCCGTTCGCCCGTCGTCACGTGCAGCCGACCGTCTTCGGCCGCGATCTGGCGGAACGTCGCCTCGATCATGTCCTGGCCCACGCCTAACTCGTCGGCCAGATCGGCGGCGTTCAATCCTGCCGACATGAGCGACGCCCGGCGCGCATCCACCGCGGCGCGGACGCGCTGTCGCTTGGCCGACTCGCCTTCGGGGTCGAACAGCTCGCAGGCCCGCGCCAGCTCCGGGCCGAACACCCCCGTCACCGTCCAGCCGCCCGACCCGTGCGGCTCGACCAGGACCAACGTCACGCCCGGCGCGTCGAGACTCAGTTGCTTCGCTTCGTCTGTGAATCCGCTCGGGCTGCACACGCCGATGATGTGCGACCCCACCCGTTGGGCCGTCAGCTCATCGAGGTGCTCGGCCAGCTCCGCTTTGCCGATCGGGGGCAGCTCGCCGCCGCCGTCAGCGCCCGCCCGTTCGAGGGCGGCGGCCAGGGGCGTCAGCGCAGATGCGGTGATCGCACCCGCCTTCCGCCGCCCGAACCAGTACCACGGTCTGACGTAGCCGAACAGCATCGATCGCGGGTTGTTCGGCAGCCGGTCGAGCAGATCGGCATCATACCGTCGGCGCGCCGTCATCAGTTCGCGGAGCCGCTGTCGCTGATCCCGCTCGCTTCGGCGAAACGTCGAGCCCGGCAGCCAGCGCGTGGCCGCATCGAAACGCCCTTCCACCGATCTGAGGAACGCGGCTTCGGTCTGTCGGGCGTCTTGGGACGAAACGGTCATGGCCTCGGAACGGTCCCTCGCATGCCGACTCAGGTCAGGGGGGTGCCGCACCGGCTGCAGTACCGCGCCCCGGGGCGGTTGGCGTGCCGACAGCTCTGGTTGCTGCAAACGGGCCACATGTTGACGGGCGGTCCGGACGGCCCGGACGGCCCGGGATCATTCTGCTGCGTGGGGGCCTTGCCGCCTCGAGCCGGCCCTCTGGCCCGCGGGAGCATCCGCCATCGGGCCCGCCTGATCCGACGACCAGCACCCGGGTTCCAGGGCCGCCCGCCGGTGATCTGCCGCTGCAAGATCGCCGTGATGATTCGCAGGACCACGATCGCGCCCACGATCACCAGGATCACGAACAGGCATGGAAACGATCTGAACACGCCTAGCGTATCTCCTATGGACTCAGCTGCCCACCCGCGCCGTCCGCTTCGCTAACTCCTGCTCACCAGCGACGTGCCGCAGGAGATGCAGTGCTTGTCATGCGGGTCCGGATACGCTCCGCACTTGGGACAACGTCGTGGGTTCGGGTTCACCTGGTGTCCGCACTTGATACAGAAGTTGTCGTCCGGCTCGAGCCTGTTGCCGCACTTCTCGCAGTACTCGTCCAACCGCCCCCGAGCGGAGGGCGCGGGCCTGGCGCGGGGCAACGGGGGTACGGGCCTGGCCCCAGGCGGCGCTTTCGCCATGGGTGTCTTCCGCAGAGGCGCGTACCTGTCCAGCTCGGCCAGCATGTCGGCTGCTGACGCGAAC
Organism: uncultured Planctomycetales bacterium; assembly: GCA_964390905.1. Classification (GTDB taxonomy): domain Bacteria; phylum Planctomycetota; class Phycisphaerae; order UBA1845; family JAFGLZ01; genus JAFGLZ01. Next base: position 4,146 of record CAYMLO010000187.1, read on the forward strand.
CGCCGCTCCAGCCGCGTGTAGCACCGGGCGAAGAACTCGTCCAGCCACTTGGGCACCTCGCGCCGCAGGTGGCCGGGCAGGTCGCCTCCTTGTGGGCGTTTGCCCGTCAACAGCTCGAACAGCACCATCCCGCAGGCGTACAGGTCGGCCCGCGCGTCGACGTCTTGCCCGTCACGTTGTTCCGGGGCCATGTACGCCATCGTCCCGGAGATGCTCTTGCCTCCTTCGGTCAGCATGCTGCCCGACTGCAGGATCGACGTCGTCGTCAGGCCGGCCGCCTCGCCCAGCCCGAAATCGGTGACGCAAACCACGTCCGGCGTGGCCTGTGCGATGTCGTCTCTGGAAGCAATGAGCACATTGGCGGGCTTGACGTCGCGATGGATCACCCCGTTGTCGTGCGCAACCGCCAACGCTTGCAGCATGCCGCGAAGCACGGACAGCGCCGCGGGCAGGGGGACCCCGCCGGGATGTGCGTCGATCACCTGCCGCAGCGTCGGGCCGGCGACGAATTCCATGACCAGGTATGGGGGAGACGCGTACGGGTCCAGCCCGATCGCTCGAACGATGTTGGGGTGCTTCAGGCCGTGAATCGTCACACCTTCTCGCTGAAGGTTGCGGACGTACTGGGCGTCCGTGGCGATCTTGATGGCCACGATCTGGTCTTCCCAGATGTGGTGCCGCGCCTTCCACACCTCGCCGAAACTGCCGGCGCCGACCTGCTCGAGCAGGACGTATTCACTGACCCGATCACCTGACTTCGGTTGCGCCATGGGTCGGCCTCGACTCGGTCACACGGAACCAGCGTCCCCCGCCGGGGTCGTCTCTTCAGCATTATAGGACCCGGCGGCACTGGGGATGCACGTACGCCCGCAGCCCACTGTCGCCCCGGGGGCCGCTTCCCCTCAAATCATACCTCCAAATCGGTCGGCTCGCGATTAGAAATGGCCCCCCAGTTCCGAACGGGGCCCTGGGGCCCGGACCGGGCGTGGCTGGGCCTGCCTCCCCCATCGGTCCGGGCCCCCTTGAGCTGGGCCAGCCCCCGGCGTATCCTCACAGCTTTGGTGGGTCTGATCGGACACTCGAGCGGGGATCAGGCAACGATGCAATCATCGATCTGGGATGCCGAACCAGACGGATGCGGCCGGCGGGTCTCACGTCTGCCGCACCTCTGGATCATCCTTGTCGGTGCGGCGCTGGCTTTGCTCCTGGCTCAGACCGTGTTGGCGGCCCGAACGTTGAGCGCGGAGCAGCGCGCCAAGCTTGCCGAGCGGGCTGCTGTCGCTGATGCCTACCGTCAGCTTCGGGCCAAGACCGCCACCCTCCCATTGGGCGAGGGTCGGACCGTCAGCGGCCTGGCGGCCGTGTCTGCCCCCGTGGCCATCGAAATCCGCAAACTCGTGGCCCAGGCCGACCGCGTTGGCCGCGTCCGTCGCTACGGCAACGGCGACACCGAAGTGGACCTCCGCCTGTCGCTTGGAGCCTTCGCTGAGGGCTTGGCCAGACTCCACCGCGCCGCTCAGACCACAGGGATCATCAAGGCCGCCGACGTCGATGCGTTTGGCAAGCAGGCGAAAGGGCGTGCCATCCTCGTCACTGGCCACGGTCGGCCGCCCAGCGAAGACGAGCTGGCCGGCCCGCCGGGTTGGCCGGGCGGGGAAGAGGCGGGTGACCTGCCGCCTGCGGGATGGGCCAACGTCACGCCCGAGGGGTACAAGGCCGCTCAGCGCGCGGCCCGGTTGGATGCTCTCGATCGCCTTGCTCGGCAGGCCGGCGACCTCAAGATGGAACGATCCGGCACGGTCGCGGCCCTCCTGGCGGGGGCGCCCGCCATCGCTCAGGGCCTGCGCCAGCCATTCGCCGGGCTGAGGGTCACCGAGGATGAGTTCCTGCCCGAGCAGGTCTGCCGCATCTACGTCGAGGCGGACGTTACCGCTATCGTGGCCCGGCTGCAGGTGCTGTATGCGGGGCTTGCGACCAAGCCCGGGATCCCCGAATCGGACATCAAGAGCATCGCTCGGCTGGCGACAGTGCGTCGGCTTCGGGCCGTTGGCTACGGCCTGCCGCCTGCCTCCGCGTTCCGCAAGGACCCGTATGCGGTGGTCGAGGTGGACGAGCCGGCCTGGGCCAAGGAGTCCATCCGCGCGAACGGTCAGGCCGCCTTGCCGCGGGATCCGTCGGTGACGAATCGGGCGATCGAGATCGCCAGCCAGGACGCCCGCATCGCCGCCCGTCTGCAGATCGCCGAGCGGATAGACGTCCTGAAGCTACCTGGCGGCATCGGCGTGGCAACCTTCCTCGACGGGCACGAGGATCTGGCGGATGACATTCTGACGTTCCTCAGCGCCGCCCGGCTTGTCGGCTCGCCGAAGGTCGACAGGGCCAACCGTCGCGTCACGGTGACGATGGAGCTGCCGCTCCGTCGGCTCTGGCTGATCCTCCGCGACGCCATCCCCGCCGTCGAGGTGCCCCCCCCAAGCGGCAAGGTCCCAGGAACCAAGCCCGCAAAAGACAGGATGCCCTGACCGACGTCGCGGGGGGGGGGCTCCGCCCTACGACTTGACCAGCGCACACACGGACGGGTCTCACCTGACCGCGGTCGCCCGTCCGATAAGCGCTCCGCTCTCTGCTTTGTCCGGCCTCCCTGACCGCGTTTGCCGCGCTGCGATTTGGCTGCCGGCCGACTGAATCGTATGTTCCCTCCAGTGGATCTGCGCGGTGCATCAGGAGGCCCCCCATGCCGGCCCGCCCCTTATTGGGGGAGGGCGACGAGCCCGCCACGCGTGGATAGGTCGGTTCCAGTCTGACGGGGCAATGAAGCGCTTATAGAGGTGCAGAGATGTTGTGTGATACCAGTGCGCGGTACGTGCGCGCCGGCACGATCGGGATTCTGTTTGCGCTCTGTGCGGGCCTGCCCGGATGCGGCGCGCAGGACAACCCGCTTCTGGGGCTGTTGGACACCGGCGAGCCGGTCGTCGCCGGTGTGGTCGAGACGTCGGAGGCGGGCGATCAGTGGGCGTCGGCCCAACGGGTGCAACTGCCCGCCGACGGCGGCATCTCCATCGGCGGCACGATCCAGTCGGCTGACGACGTGGACGTCTACGATCTGGGGGCCCTCGCGCAGGGCGACCGGATCATCATCGAGACGGATCAGCGTAACGGGCTGGATGCGGCCATGGGGTTGTTCGATGACCGTGGCATGCTCCTGATGGTCAACGACGATCGGGTCTCCGGCCTGGGGCAGTACGAGCCGTACATCAACCACGTCCTCCGCGAGGATGTGTCACGTTGTTACCTGGCTATCGCGTCGACGCCGGATCGGTCGACGGCGGGCGCGTACACGATGACCATTCAGCGGGAGCCGGACGAACGTGTGCCGGCGCCTGAGCGACAGGCGGTTCTGCTCGACTTCGACGGTGCGTCGGGCGTTCGGATCGGCAGCCGGTCGCCCCTCGACGTGCCAGCCTTCAACGCTGCCGACATCGATCCTGGATACGCCGGCCAGACCGCCGCGATGATCGACGTCATCGAGGCGAGGGTCATCGAGGAGTATGCCGACTACGACATCGACTTCTACAGCACCGCCGACGGGGACAACCCCAGCGGTGAGGTGACCCGCATCTTCTTTGGGTCCTACAACGCCAGCCTGCTCGGGCTGGCCGACCGGGTCGACTACTACAACGGCCATCAAGTCGAGGAGTGCATCGTCTTCACCGACACGTTCGAGCTGTTCATGTCGTTGGACCCGACGGTCGAAGAGATGGGGACGGCGATCGCGAACGTCGCGACCCACGAGCTGGGTCATCTGCTCGGCCTGAACCACACGAGGGATGACACGGAGGTGATGGACATCACCGCGTCGGCGCGGGAGATGCTGATCGACCAGACGCTGCACACCGCGGACTTACATGAAGGCGTCTTCCCGATCGGCCAGCAGGACCCCGAGATGCTGCTCCTGTTGGCCCTGGGGTGGCGCTGACGGCGCGGGGTGCGGATCAGCGCGAGGTCGACGGGTCCGCCATGACCTGAACGTGCATCCTGCGGTGGCGCGGGCCGTCGAACTCGGCGAAGTAGATGGCCTGCCACGTGCCCAGCACGAGCCGCCCGTCGGACACCAGGAGGGTCTGTGAGGCCCCCAATACGGACGACTTGAGGTGCGCGTCGCTGTTTCCCTCGCTGTGCCGGAACTCCCGGTCGTGCTGTGGGATGAGATCGGACAGCTTGTAGTCAAGGTCGCGCGTCACGTCGGGGTCGGCGTTTTCTTGAATGGTCACCGCGGCGGTCGTGTGGGGCACGAAGCAGACGCACAGTCCCTGCTCGATCCCTGACGCCGACACGCATTGCTGGACCTGGCGGGTCACGTCGACGAACTCACAACGTCCGGTCGTGCGAACATCCAATATGGTCATGTTGACTCCGTGTCACGTCATGTGGCCCGGCGGCGTGTCGATTAGCTTCGCAGGGCCAGACCGTGCTGGGCCAGATGCGCGGTGAAGGCCTCTCGGAAGCCCTGCAGATCCTCCTCGGTCAACGTCCGGTCGGGCGCGCCCACCTGGGCGCGGAGCGTCAGGCTCCGTTGTCCGGCCGGGATGTTCTTGCCCTCATAGCTGTCGACGAGCGTCAGCCGACGGAGCAGGGCGTGCTCGAACTGCCCGACCTCTTCGGCGACGGCGGCGTAGCGACGCGTCGCGTCGAGTAAGACCGAGAAGTCCAGCTCGACCTGCGGGTACGTGGGCACGGGTGCCAAGGCATCATCGGCCTGCCCGACGTCGACTGCGGCATCCAGGTCGATCTCGGCCAGGGCGATGGTCCACCGGCGGAGGTGCTCGTCGATCTTCAGGCGGCATTCGAGTGGCACGAGCGTCACCCGGCCAGTTGTCCGACCGGCGACGACCACGTCAGACGTCTTGATCGGGTGTTCCCACGGTTTGACGGCGCGGGCCTTGTCCGGCTCGGTGAAGCCGGCTTGCCGACGCAGCGATTGTATGGCCCACGTCTCGACGGCGTCCTTGAGATCGTTCATGAAGGCGTCTTCATCGCCGCGACCGACGACGGCCAGGCCCATCCGTCGGGCTTCCCGCGCCGGCCAGTTCTCCTTCGGATCGGGCTCGGGCAGGAACACGCTGCCGATCGTTACCAGGCCAAACCGTTCGTAGTGCCGACGGTTCAGGTCAGCGGCCACGAGCAGGTGAGGCATGAGGGTGTGACGCAGGCGCCGTCCCCCGGCCGACGTGCCGGCGATCTCCACACACTCACCGGGATCGAAGCCGAGCAAGTCCAACCACGCCTGATCGTACCAGTTGTAAGTGTGAATCTCACTGAAACCCAGACCACCACAGAACAGCTCGAGGCTGCGACGCTCGAGCTGCAGCGCGGGCACGGGCCGGAAACTCCGCATCGTCACGTCCGGCAGGACGGCCTGGATGTTGTCGTAGCCGATGATGCGGCTGATTTCCTCGATCACGTCCGCCTCGATCGTCACGTCGCGCGTGGCCCGGAACGACGGAACGTGCACCAGGAGCGTGTCCTTGCCGGTGTCTTCGCACCGGAAGCCGAGCGACGTGAGGATCCGCCCGACACGATCTGGCGCGATCTCCATCCCGATGAAACGACTGGCGAACCCCAAGTCCACCGTCACCGACACGGGCGGCTTGGGGTCCGGGTACCCGTCACTGAGCGTCGAGACGACCTGGAGATCGGGAAGCTCGTCGCCGGCCAGCTTCACGAACCGACCGATCGCCAGGACGGTGTTGGCCGGATCGAGGGCCTTCTCGAACCGCGCGCTCGCCTCGGTCCGGTGTCCCATGGCGGCCGCAGCGCGGCGGATGGTGGCCGGCTCGAAATTGGCGGACTCCAGCAGGACCGTCTTGGTCTCGGCGGTGACCTCGGTCGCCGCGCCACCCATGATCCCCGCCAGCGCGACGTTCCTGCGGGCGGACTGGATCATCAGCGTCCCGTCGGGCAGCTTGCGGTCCATGCCGTCGAGCGTCCTGAACGTCTCGCCCGGCTTGGCGACGCCGACCTCGATCTGCGCGACCTTTTCGCCGTCGAAGGCGTGCGTCGGCTGGCCCAGTTCGAACATGATGTAGTTCGTCAGGTCGACCAACAGGTCGATGGGCCGCTGCCCGACGTGCGACAGCCTCGCCTGCATCCACAACGGCGCGGGTTGCGTTCGCAGGCCCGTCATCGTCAGGGCGGAGTACCGCGGGCACAGCTCCGGATCGTCGATGACGATGGGGATCGTCGGCTTGGCGTCGTCCCGCAGATCCGCCAGCGGGGTGATGACGTCGTCGTAGGGCACGAGCGGCTGGTCGAGCAGGGCGGCCACCTCCCGCGCGATGCCATGATGGCCCCACAGGTCGGGCCGATGCGTGATCGACTTGTTGTCGATCTCCAGCACCCAATCATTCAGCTCAGCCCTGTCCACCGCGCTGCCCGGTTCGGTCGTCGGCGGCAGGAAGATGGCTTCCTGTGTGGTCTGAAGGATCCCGAGCGCGTCACCGGGCAGGATCATCCCGACCGACGCTTGCCCGGCGATATCGGTCCGCCCGATCTTGCCGATTGCCCCGATGGTCGTGCCTTCCGGTGCGTAGACCACGACGTGTCCTGGCAGGAGGTTCGGTGCAGCCGTGACGGTCTCGACCTCGCTGCCGCCGACGTCGAGCACGACGTGCTTGAGCTTCGGACGATCGGGCACTGATCCGACGCGGACGACCTTCGCTGCGATGATCCCGTCGGCGTCGACGGCGATCTGTCGTACTTCCTCGACCTCGGCCGTGACCATCGTCAGTCGAAGGGCCAGTTCGTGCGCATCCAGGTCGCCTGGGATGTCCACGAAATCGCCAAGCCAGTTCAGTGAGATCAGCATCGTTTGCCTTCTATATCAGTGGGAACGAACCTTCAACGCGGGTTCGTGCTCCATCGCCAACCCGAAGAAAGGGGTCAGGCAGCTTTCGCCTGGGACGCCGCTTTCGCAAGATCGGCCCATGGTCGCGGCGAGAGCAGCCAGCCCCCTTTCTTCCCAGCCGCTTTCAGGTGGCGGACGACTGGCCATGCTCATGTCGCCTTGCCAACCGTCGGGCCCGTCAGGCGCTCCGGTGGGATCAGGCCGCGCAGATCGCCGCTGTTCATCAGCCGGATGTCTCCGATGCCGTACTTCATCATCGCCAGCCGCGTCAGACCGGCGCCGAACGCAAACCCCGTCCACTCGTGTGGATCGATGCCGCCGGCCTTCAAGACGTTCGGATGGATCATGCCGGCGGGGATCATCTCGACCCACCCGCTGTGCTTGCACGTCGGGCAGCCCACGCCGCCGCAGATCAGGCAGTTGACGTCGCACTCCAGGCCTGGCTCGACGAACGGGAAGTACCCGGGGCGGATCCGGATCTTCACGTCACGCTTGAAGACTTCGCGAAGCATCAGTTCCAGGAAGGCCTTCAAGCTCGCCAGCGAGATGTGCCGGTCGACCAGGAACCCCTCGAACTGATGGAACGTCGTTTCGTGCGAGGCGTCGACGCTTTCGTTCCGGAAGCATCGGCCCGGCACGACGACGCGAAGCGGGGGGCCGTACTTCCGCATCGCCCTGACCTGGACCGCCGACGTCTGCGTCCGCAACAGCAAACCGTTCGTCAGCCAGAACGTGTCTTGCATGTCGCGGGCCGGGTGCCACGACGGGACGTTGAGCCCCTCGAAGTTGTAGTAGTCGCTCTCCATCTCCGGACCGGTTTCGACGACGAAGCCCATGCGGGCGAAGACGTCCTCGATCTCCCACTGCACCGCCGTGATTGGGTGCACCCCGCCGCGAGGCCTGACGGGAGCGGGCAGCGTCGGGTCGTAGGCGCTGGCGCGGCGCTGCTCGGCGCGGATGTCCTGATCAGCCCATGCTTGACGGGCCTCACCGATGATGCGGTTGATCTTCTGCTTGGCCTGATTGACCAGCCGACCGACCTCAGCCCGTTGCTCGGACGGCAGGTCGCGGATCGATCGGAGGATCGGCGTCAGCTCGCCCTTCGGGCCTACGGATCGCGCCGTGACCTGCCGCAGGACTTCGAAGCGATCGGGCGCGTCCGCCGCCGCCGCGACGGCATCGACCACGTCCTGCTCGAGGGCCTTTAGTCTCTGTCGCAAGTCGTCCATCGTGTTGACTCCGTGCGTCTCGATCCGCGCCGATACGGGCAACCCGGTAGGCTAGGCCGCAGGCTACCTCGTTGCAAGCACGTGGCTGCCCGGCGAGACCCAAAAAAACCGCCTCAAGACACCGCCTTGGCGTCTTGAGGCGATTGGTTCTGATCGGTTCTTCGCTCAGGGGGCCTCAAGACGCATGAAGCGCAAACGTAAACCGCTCGCTAAAGGACAGCGAACGAGATGACGTTCCGCCGCACACCGCCTTGGGCTCCTGCATGTCCTTAGGGCCACTCCTCAACAACATGAGCCTACTTCGGCAGAATGAGCGTGTCAAGTTGAGCCATCTGGAGGGAGAAAGGGCCACCCGTGCGTGTCCGTTGAACCGTAACGTTTTTATCGGATATAAGCCGTCTCTCTGCGACTGCGGCCTGATGACCGAAGCCGGACGCGCCCTGTCTCTTGGGACCACAGGTCGTTCCTTTTGGCCCGCAAGGCTTTGCGTGGCCCATTCTTGTGCCCGCTTCTAGGGGATATTGCGGGTAACCGCTCGGGAAAAACCTTATGATTTACTTGGTCGGACGCGTCGATAATCAAAGCGTCATCACTACCATCTCCTCAGGCACGAGGTCCCGCCCTGGCAGTCGGGGCCTCGTTTTTTTGTAGACCCCTATTCGGCGAGCGATGATTGTGTGGGGTCGCCGGATCACACCGAGCCGGCCCGTCCCCGGGCCGGTCTTGGGGGGCGGGGGTCTTCACCAGGTTGACCGGCCCGGGGACGGGCCGGCTCGGGTTGGGCTTCTGCGCTCAGCGTCGATCTGTAGGAACAGGTACGGTCGAACGCTAGGCGTGCTCGACGTCCTGCGGTTTGCCGGTCTTGACGGCGTGGGTGGCGGCCTGGCAGACGGCCAGCGTCTTGCACGCGTCGGCGTAGGGGCTTCGCAGGATCGTCTGGTCGTTCTTGGCGACGGCGTCGACGAAACCGCGGATCTCCTCGACGTAGGGGTCGGCCTCGAAGCGCTCGTCGACGTCCTTGCCGTCCAGCCGGCCGGTGAGGTGCTCGCCTTCGTGGATGTGCCACGTCAGGTCCAACGCGTCGCCGACGACCTGAAGCTCGATCAGGGCCTCGGTGTGCGACCAGTTGTGCACGTGCGTCGAGAGCATGCCCGACGCGTGGCGGGCCGTCACGATCGTGGTCTCCTCGCAGTCCCGGCCGTCGATGGGCTGGGTTCGCCCGATCTCGCCGACGGCCTGGACGCGGACCGGCTCATCGTCGGTGACGTAGCGAAGCACGTCCTGGTAGTGGATGCCCTGCTCGATCATCGGCCCGCCGCAGCCCGTGTGGGTGTACAGCCGTTCCGGGGCGAGGCTGTCCTTGACCCAGTCGAACACGGGCCAGGCGACCACGATCCGCGCGAACAGCCGAGGCCGGTCGGCCACGAGTTCGCGCATCCGCGTTGCCGCCAGCGACCACCGCGACTGAAACCCCACCGTGTTGAGGATCCCTGCTTGCGCGATGGCGTCCCTCGCCGCGATCGCCGTGGCCAGATCCAACGCCGGCGGCTTCTCGCAGAACAGCGCGAGCTTGCGGTCGCAGACCTGCCGGATCGGCTCGAGCCGAACGTCCGCGCTGGCCGCCACCATCACCGCATGGAGGTCCGCCTCGCCCGCGAGCATCGCCGCCGCGTCGGCGTACACGCGCGACCCGTACTCGTCGGCGAACACCTTGGCGTTGTCCGGATCAGGATCCGCCACCGAGACAATCTTCGCCTCCGCCAGCGTCCCCAACGTCTTGGCATGGTGCCGAGCGATCCCGCCCGCCCCGACGATGCCGATGTTGACGGTCATGGTTGCACTCCCTTCCTCACTATTGTGGCTCAGTTCGCCTACGCGCGTCACCTGTGCAAGGAAACCGACCGGCACGAATGTACACTTGCCTTGCCCGGTCTGCAAAGCGATCTCAGGTGCTCTGGAGCCGCGGGTTCGATCTATGGGGCTGGGGTAGTCGTCAGGGCGCCTCTGACGTATGGCGCGAGCCAGTCGGCGACGCGGGTTGCGCCGGTGGGGGAGAGGTGGATGCCGTCGGTGGTGAGGGGGTCATTGAGCCAGCGGCGGGCGAGGAGCTCTCGGGTGTACCACCATCGTAGGCGGGAGTCGGGGACGAGGACGGCGCCGTGGCGTTGGGCGGTTCTTCGGTAGATGCCCGCGTAGGGGTTCCAGATCAGACCGCTGGGGACCTCGACGATGACGGGCTTCGCGCCGGTGGTGGCGATGCGGGAGATCAGGGCTTCGAAGTGATCGGCGAACTCGCGGCGGGGCGTGCCGCCGAGGTAGTCGTTGCCGCCGATGAAGACGAGCACGGCCGTGGGGTGGTGGGACAGGACGTCGGCGCCGAGCCGGGCGAGCAGATCGGCCGTGCGATCCCCCGCGACGCCGGCGTTGATGACGCGACAGCCGAGCCGTTCGCGGAGGCGGGCGACGTATCTGTCGGCGTCCGAGTGGGGGTCGACGCCGGAGGTCAGGCTGTCGCCGGCGCAGACGAGGATGGCCGCGGGATCGATGTGGCCGTTCGCGCCCAGCCAGCCGGGCCAGCTCGGTCTGAGGAGCAGGCAGACCGAGGCGACCCACACCATCCCGACCGCTGCGATCCCGAGCCCGCGCGACCACCACGATTGGCTTCGCAGCCAGCAAACCAGTAGGGAAGCGCCGATCCATGGCAGCCACCGCATGGGATCCAGGCCGGTCCGCACGATCAGGACGCCTGCGGACCCGACGATCAGGGTTCCGTCGCGGCGGATCAGGTCTGACAAGCGCGACTTCGTCGGCCAGGCCAATAGCATCGCGCCCAGCCCACACGGGAACCACAGCCAGCGGTGGGGCAGGATGAAGAAGGGGATTAGCAGGGCCGTCCATAGGGCCGATCGCGTGGGACGCGACCTTGTTGGGGCGGCCGCTTGGTCTGTGTGGGTGTCTGCCAAACGTGTCTCTCCGGTGCTTGTGGGCGGGCTGTGGCTCACAATAGGATAGGTCGAACCCGCGACGATCGCGAACCTTGGTTTGTTTGGGTGGGCGGGAATCCCGGGACCCGGAAACCGGGACCCGGATCCCGGCTTCGGGGCCCAGCGGGGGCCCAGCGGGATAGTCCCCTTTTTCAGAGATGCTCCTGGCGTCGCTTCTCTGAAAAAGGGGACAGTCCCGCACCTTGTGTCTTGCGAAGAAGCCCGGTAGGATTGTGCCACCCATACACATCCGGAACGGCCGGAGGCCGTTGTGTCAGGCGTGAGGGAGGAGCCCGCCATGTCCGCAAGGCTTTCTGCCCGCACGGGCTTCACGCTGATCGAGCTGTTGGTGGTGGTGGCGATCATTGCGCTGCTGATCTCCATTCTCTTACCGTCTCTGAGCAAGGCCCGGGCGCAGGCGCGGACGTCGGTGTGCTTCTCGCGGATCGGGCAGCTCTGCAAGGCGATGCTGCTCTATGCGGACGACTACGGGGAGACGCCGCCCTTCATGGGTCGGGGGTGGGAGGACGCCGACAGCCTGTCCAGCGGTGATTGGCCGGCTGGCTCGGGGATTTCCGTCGAGGAGTGGGCCTACCTGGAAGATTGGCTCATGCCTGACATGCCCGACTACTGGATGACGTCGCAGGTGGACGGCGACTGGCCTGATCACGCCCTGATTCGAAACGGGTCGTTGTTCTCCTACACCCGATTCGAAGCCCTCTACCGCTGCCCGGAGTTCGAGCGGCTCGGCCCGGGGATCAAGACGCAGAACAGCTTCAACTACACGCGGTCGATGCTGGGCCGGAAGTGGTTCGACCGCGCCGATCCTGAGGGCCAGGACGGGTCCCCCTGGCGGGCGGAATACGGAGGGCCCTTCGGTGCGCCTGGTCCCATCATCGGAATCAGTCAGCCTTACGCCCCCGCGAAGATGTACATGCTGATCGACGAGCACTGGCGGCGCCATTGTGCGGCGCCCCTGGACGAGTTCCAGGTGGCGGTGCCAGAAGGCTACTTGCAGGGGGAGCTCGGCGGGGGCTGGATGGTGGCCGATTGCATGTTCTTCATGCTCGCCAACGAGGGGGGTCGGTACCACGATCCCCCAGCTATATCCCCGATGATCCCGCCTGAGGTGGTGCATTTCCTCACGCCGGTCAAACGGGCAAGCTGCGCGTTCTACGATGGGCACGTGGAGCTCGAGGTCGAGCCGCTTCCGAACCGCTTCATCGATCTCGGTTGGGGCATTGAGGCGCTGTGGCTGGGCGTTGGGTTCTGGAACTGGACCGAGGCGCTGTTCTATGCCCAGCGTGGCAAGGCGCACATCGATCTGGGGGGGTGGACGCCCTTCTAGTGCTCTGTCTCCCGAGAATTGATGGACTGAAGTAGGCTTCTTTGCCGATGG
>CAYMLO010000188.1:0-16411 GCA_964390905.1 uncultured Planctomycetales bacterium
TACACCCGCTGGGAATACACGGATACGCCCCACTCCAACACGCGCCTGCTGTTTCACATGAACCCCGACGGCACGGGGCAGATGGAGTACTACGGCAGCAATTCGTACTGGCCGAACGGTGTGTTCTACGCGCGCCCGATTCCGGGCCACCCGACGCAGGTGGTCGGCATCGTCACGGGTCACCACGGCGTGGCGCGGATGGGGGAGATGGTGATCTTCGATCCAGCCCGGGGCCGACAGGAGGCCAAGGGCGCGATCCAGCGGATCGGCCAGTACGGCAAGCGGGTCGAGCGCGTCGTCGCCGACAGGTTGGTGGACAACTCCTGGCCGAAGTTCCTGCATCCGTATCCGCTCAGCGACAAGTACTTCTTGGTCTCGTGCAAGCCGACCCCGCAGTCGCTGTGGGGCGTCTACCTCGTGGACGTCTTCGACAACATGGTCCTGCTGAAGGAGCAGGCTGGGGACGTGTTGTTCGAGCCGGTGCCGCTCCGCAAGACGCCCAGACCGCCCGTCGTTCCGGACCGCGTCGACCTGAAGCGCAAGGACGCGGTCGTCTACCTCACGGACATCTACACGGGCGGGGGGCTCGACGGTGTCCCGCGCGGGACGGTCAGGAAGCTGCGGCTGTTCACCTATGTCTACGGCTATCGCGGGATGGGGGGACTGCTGGGCGTGATTGGCATGGACGGGCCGTGGGACATCAAGCGGGTGTTGGGCACCGTGCCGGTTCAAGAGGACGGGTCGGCGTTGTTCCGCGTGCCGGCCAACACGCCGATCTCCGTGCAGCCGCTCGATGCCGAGGGCAAGGCGTTGCAGCTGATGCGGAGTTGGTTCACGGCCATGCCCGGGGAGACGCTGTCATGCGTCGGCTGTCACGAGCGGCAGAACATGACCCCGCCCGTCAAGACGAACGTCGCGGCGTACGGCACGCCGTCAAAGATCACGCCGTGGCGCGGGCCGACGCGGGGGTTCGCGTTCCATCGCGAGGTGCAGCCCGTTCTAGACCGGTATTGCGTCGGGTGTCACAACGGGCAGAAGCGGGCCGACGGCAAGGCGATTGCCGACCTCCGTGGAACGAAGCACATCACCGACTGGAAGAGCGTGTGCCCGGGCAACGGCGGCGGGCATGCGGGCAAGCGGTTTTCGGTGGCCTATGCGACACTGCACCGCTACGTCCGGCGTCCCGGCATCGAGAGCGATTATCACATGCTGACGCCGATGGAGTACCACGCCGACACCACCGAACTGGTCCAGATGCTCGCCAAGGGGCACAACGGCGTGACGCTCGACGCCGAGGCCTGGGATCGGCTGATCACGTGGATCGATCTGAACACGCCCTATCACGGCACGTGGACCGAGATCGAGGACCCCAAGCGGGTCAAGGCGATCGCGGACCGCAGTCGTGAGATGCGAAAGCGGTACGCTGGGGTGGACGTCGACTACGAGGCTATCCCTCCCGCGCCCAAGCGGAAGATCACGTCGATCGTCCCCAAGCCGGTGCGGACGGCGGCGGCGCACGTGACCTGCCCCGGATGGCCCTTCGACGCCAAAGAGGCGAGGCGGCGTCAGGCCGAGGCCGGCAAGCCGACGCTTGCGATCGACCTGGGCGGCGTCAAGTTGGATCTGATGCGGATCCCGGCGGGCGAGTTCGTCATGGGCGACCTGGCGGGCCATCCCGACGAAGGGCCGCTGACGCGGGTGCGGATCGAGCGGCCCTTCTGGATGGGCAAGTTCGAGGTCACCAACGAGCAGTTCGCCCGCTTCGATCCCTCCCACGATAGCCGCGTCGAGTCCAAGCGTTTCTACCAGTTCGGCGTCCACGGCTATCCCGTCAACAAGCCCAGACAGCCGGTCGTGCGGGTGTCGTGGACGCGGGCGATGGCCTTCTGTAGGTGGCTGAGCGACAAGACGGGCTTGATGGTCTCGCTGCCGACCGAGGCCCAATGGGAATACGCCTGCCGGGCGGGGACGTCCACGGCCTTTTCGTACGGCGGCCGGGACGCCGACTTCTCCGGCTTCGCCAACGTCAGCGACGCGAAGATCCAGGCGCTGGCGGACAACCCCTACCTGCTCTACGTGCCGCTCAAGAACCCTACCAAGTACGACGACTGGGTCCCCAGGGACGCGCGCTTCAACGACGGCGCGTTCGTGTCGGAGCAGGTGGGCAAGTATCAGCCCAACGCATGGGGCCTCCATGAGATGCACGGCAACGTGGCCGAGTGGACGCGCACGGTATTCAGCTCGTATCCGTACAACGCCGACGACGGCCGGAGCGACCCCGCCACGCCGGGCAAGAAGGTAGTCCGAGGCGGGTCATGGTACGACCGGCCGAAGCGCGCCCGATCCGCGTTCCGGCTCGCGTATCGCCCGTACCAGCGGGTGTACAATGTAGGGTTCCGTGTCGTCTGCGAAGACAGACGCGTGGGCCGCGCCCACGCGCCCGACCGGGTTGCTCACACCGCGTCCTTGATCACCCACGGCGCGCGGTAGCTTCGCTTGACGAGTTGGTTGGCCTCGTCGCTGTTGGTGAACCGTTCGTTTTTGCCGTCCCACAGCAGCTTCTTAGAGCCCACCCGCAGCGAGATATTGCCCAGGTTGCACAGCGTGGTGGACAGGTGGCCGTCCAGGATGTCGGAGTTGGGCCACTTGCCGCTGCGGATGCACTTGAGCCAGTTGTCCTGGTGCCAGACGTTGCCCTGAACGCCGTGGGCGTGGCCGATCTCCTTGTTCTTCTTGCCGTCGGCGCCGAACGCCTGCCAGCCGCCGCCGTGCCGGCCCAGGTACATCTGGCCCTTCGTGCCGTAGACCTCGATCCGCGTTGAGTTGAACCGCCACTCGGGGAAGATCTCCTTGTCGCGGATACCCCAGTCGGTCTTGTGCTGGTAGGGCGTCCACATGGCCAGCTCGAACGTCATCGTCATTTTGGGGAACTCATAGACGACCGTCTGCGTGTCCGGGGCGTCGAGCGGGTCGTCGACGGCGAACTTGCCGCCCGCACAGTAGACGGACGTCGGCGACTGCGAGCCGATGACCCAGTTGGCCAGGTCCATCTGGTGCACGCCGTCGTTGATGATGTCGCCGCCGGAGTAGTCCCACCACCAATTCCACCTGAGCCGATCCGGATTGAACGGCCGCATCGGGGCCGGGCCCAGCCACTTGTCCCAATCGATATCCTTGGGCGGGTCGCAATCCTTCGACGGTTTGAAGCTGCTGCGCTTCTTGATCATGTTGAACACCTTGACCAAGTGGATCGTGCCGAGCCCGCCGCCCTTGAGGAACGCGATGCACTTGCGCATGTACTCGCAGCTTCGCGACTGGGTGCCGAGCTGCACGGCCTTCTTGTACTTCCGCGAGGCCTCGACCATCTTGCGGCCTTCCCAGATGCTGTGGCTGGCGGGCTTCTCGACGAAGGCGTGCTTGCCGGCCTGGGCGCCCCAGACGACGGGGAGGGCGTGCCAGTGGTCGGGCGTGGCGTTGATGATGGCGTCGACGTCCTTGTCGTCGAGGATCGTGCGGAAGTCGCCGACCACCTTGGGGGCCTTGCCCTGCAGCTTCTCGACCTCCTTGGCGACGCTCCGGCGCCTGCTTTCGCGGGCGTCGCAGACGTAGGCGATCTCGCAGTCCTTCTGCTTGAGGCGACGGGCGGCGAACTTCCTGGCCAGATAGGATCCGCGCCCGCCCACGCCGATGCAGCCAATGATGATCTTGTCGTTCGCCGAGGCAGCCTTGGCCGTAGCGGAAGCCAGGGACGTGCCGGCCGCCAGGCCCACCGTCGCACGGGCGGAGCCCTGCAGGAAGCTTCTGCGGTTCATCGATTTAGATGCCATAGTCAGCTCCTCCGGATCTAGGCGATTCAAAGTCGGTCCAGTGATGCGGCGGTCATTGTAGCAGAAAGCCACCCCCCCGCCAGCGAGGGGAGGCGTCTGCGCCGAACCATGGGAAACAGCGGGCAACCGGCTGCTACAGGAGGGTCGTTGCCTCCATGTTTGGCGGAGGCCATCTCCCCAGTGGGGGCAGTCCGCCACCCGCGTGTCCCGGGCCGCTCACGGGCGTTGGAGGTCAGTTCTTCCTATTTTTACAGATAGATGAGGATATGGGTGGCGCAAGGATTGCCGGTTGAAGGCAAGAGCTGCGCGGTTTTGGCGGCCCCCATGGATTCGCCCTCGATCCGGCCCGGGAAGGCGTGATCTTTGTAACTAATTTATCAGCCTTCGTTTACGTTTGTTCTCAAGCTTGGATTCGGGCAGGGACAGTTGTGAGAAACGGCCTTGGCACGGTAGCTGCCTAGCAATCGACATCGCCATGCGTTCGTCGGGGTTGCGTGGGAGAGACCATGGACCGAGCGAGTCAGTCGAGAGAATCGAGGATGAGTGGAGCTGCCCGGGATTTCTCCCGGATCGGCCGTCGGATCCTCGATGTCGCACGCGTCGCTACCGCGGTCCATCTGGTCGAGCGGGCCAGGCGAGTCGGGCATGGCGTCGAGGCGGAGGAGTCGCCGCGCGTTGAACGGGGTGGATAGCCCATGACCTATGGACTGTGGCTCTCGGCCGCAGGCTTGCAAGTCAACCAGCACAAGCAAGCCGTCATCGCCAATAACCTGGCGAACCTGAGCACGACCGGCTTCAAGCGGGATCTGGCTGTCTTCCGCGAGCGACGGGTCGAGAGCGAATCGGGCGCCGGGGGCGGGAACTTCCGCCATCAGCTGCTCGACGGGCTGACCGGCGGCACGTGGCAGAACCCGACGGCGACCGACTTCAGCCAGGCGGCCTTGGAGCAGGGCGGGCCGCTGGACGTGGCCGTCGAGGGCGACGGGTTCTTCAAGGTCCAGGTGGGCGACCAGGTTCGGTACACGCGGGACGGACGGTTCACGCTGGACGCATCGGGAGATCTGGTCACGGAGGCCGGTGGGCATCCCGTCCTGGACCCG
Organism: uncultured Planctomycetales bacterium; assembly: GCA_964390905.1. Lineage (GTDB taxonomy): Bacteria > Planctomycetota > Phycisphaerae > UBA1845 > JAFGLZ01 > JAFGLZ01. The sequence continues at coordinate 4,928 of CAYMLO010000188.1, forward strand.
AGCGACCAACCGATCCACATCGGACGCGTCGCGGCGAGCAGGATAGCGATCGGCAGTACGGGGAAGATCCGGATCGGTGATCAGCAGGTCGGCACGCTGGGCGTGACGGACTTCGCTGATCGCAGCCTGTTGGTCAAGGCGGGCCAAAACACGTTCGACGGCCGACACGCCGAGCCGGCCGAGGCGACCGGACGGGTGGTGCAGGGGCACAGCGAGACCTCGGGCGTGGAGCCGACGACGGAGCTGATCGGGATGATCGAATCGGCCAGGGCGTACCAGTTGAACGCCATGCTGATCTCGCTGCAGGACGGGATGTTGGGTCGGGTGGTGAACGACGTGGGACGTGTGGCCTAGGGAGAGGGCGGCCCGGGGGCGCGAACGTGCTGACGGGCTAGGAAGGGCAACGAGTCATGGCCATCACCGCACTTCATGCCGCAGCGTCAGGAATGGAGGCCCTGGACGAGAAGCTGAACGTGCTGGCCAACAACCTGGCCAACGTCAACACGGTCGGCTTCAAGCGGTCGCGGGTGAATTTCGAGGATCTGCTCTACCTGATCAAGCGTCAACCGGGACTTCAGACCTCCGACGACAGGTACATGCCGCACGGCATCCAGGTCGGGCTGGGGGCGACGGTGAGCGGGACGCAACTCAACTTCGAGCAGGGCTCACCGGACCCCACGAGTCGTCCGCTCGACCTGATGATCGACGGCGACGGGTTCTTCCGGGTGGTGTACGCCGAGGGCGGGCAGGAGGTGACGGCCTACACGCGGGCGGGGAATTTCACCCTGAACGCCGATGGCGAGATCGTCTTGGGCAACAGCCTGGGGTCCCGGCTCTTCGAGGACATCACGATCCCGCCGACGGGCAAAGACATCACGGTCAGCCCGAACGGGTTGGTGCAGTATCGGGAGGCGGGCCAGCCGAACATGCAGGATGCCGGACAGATCCAGCTGGCGCGTTTCGTGAATCCCGAGGGGCTTCAGCAGCTGGGCAAGAACCTGTATCTGGCCACGGACGCGTCGGGCGTCCCGATCGAGGCCAATCCGGGCGAGCAGGGGACCGGGACGATCATGGCCAACCACGTTGAGATGAGCAATGTCGATCCAGTACGGGAACTGGTTCAGTTGATATTTACACAGAGGGGATTCGAACTGAACGCACAGTCGATCAAGGCGGCGGATGAGTCGCTGCAGACGGTAACGAACTTGAGGCGGTTCTAGTCATCGCTCTAGCCGGGGCTGGTGAGGGCTGATCCGCGGTAGGAAACCGAGCGGGTCGGAAGCAGGACGCTAAGATGCATCGCAAGGATTGCGACAGCCTTACATGCCCGTCGGGGTCGTCGAGAGGTCGACTGCCCCTTGGCGGAATCGCCGCGCTCGCGGTGGGGCTGCTGGCGCAGCCGAGCCTGGGCGCCGCGGTTCGCATGTGGCCGGACACCGTGGTGGCCGACGAGGTCATCCGCGTTGGCGACGTCGCGCAAGTGCTCAGCGTCGTGCCCGACCAGGCAGCGCGGTTCGCCGACGTCCACATCAAGCCGGCGCCGAAGCCGGGCGAACGCACCGAGGTCACGCTCGACGAGCTCCGTGAGGCGCTGGTCCGGGCGGGGGCCAATCCCGTCGAGTTCACGGTCCGCGGATCGGTGCGGTGTCGGGTGGTTCGTCCGTTGACGCTGCGTGTGACCGATGCCCCGGACGGTGCGTCCGCGTCGTCGCGGTGGTGGTGGCCCAAGTCGCCATCAGCCGAGGCCGCCCAGCCGGACGACTCGAGAGAGACCGACCCCTCCCAGGCCGGCTGGGTGCCCCAGACCACGCCCGGTCAGATCACCGTTGCCGTTCCCCGATCGAAGAAGGCTCCCCAGACCCTCGAAGCGGTGCTGCACGCATTCGTGTCCGAGCGGTTGGCTCACTTGGGTGGCCGGATCCATCTCCGCTTCAGTCCCAACGTTCGACAGGCGCTGTCGTTGTCGAAGCCCGAGTACGATTTCCGAATTCACTGGCGCAGCGAACGCCGACTTGGCTCGTGCAGCCTGGAGGCGGACGTGCTGCAGGACGGCCAGATCAAACAGACGCTCCCGATGGTCGTCGAGGTGTCTGTGACGGTGCCGGTGGTGGTGGCGACGCGCCCGATCAGTCGCGGCCAGGTCATCCGGAGCCAGGATCTCGCGCTCGAGGATCGGGATTTCGTCCGGGCCGACGAGTTGGGTCTGACGGAGGTCGCTACGGCGGCCGGTCAGCAGAGCCGGCGGTTCATCCGCAAGGGCGAGATGGTCCGCGTCCGCGACGTCAAGCCCTGTCCGTTGGTCGAGCGAGGGGATCTGGTCACGGCATTGTCAGACGTGGGCGGACTCCGGGTCAGAACCGTCGTCAAGGCGCTGGAATCGGGGATGTTGGACCAGACGATCGAGGTCCGAAACGAGGCCTCCCGCGAGCGGTTCCGCGCGAAGGTGGTCGGTCCGCAAATGGTCAAAGTCGCCGGGTCAGGGCGACAGGTCAGCATGGCCGTGTCGCAGAGAGGAGGGCATCGGTGATGCGACTTCGTCTGCGACACCTTTGGATTGCGGCCGTCACGCTGGGCGCGGCATGTCCGGTGATGGGCCAGACCTCATCGCTGATGGCGCGTCGGCACCGAGCGGCAACGAGTCAGCCCCATCGGTCCGCCCCCGCGCCGCAGCTCACGCCGGCCTACTCGGGGTGGCGGCGTCGCCCGATCTCGCCGGCGACGGAGGCGCTGCAGCGTGCGAGCCTCATGGCCGTGGTGCCCGAGCCCCCCAAGAGCTTCAAGGTGCACGACCTGATCACCATCATCGTCCGCGAGCAGAAGAAGTACGAGGCGGATGCGAAGCTGGACAACGAGAAGGAGGCCACCTTCGACGCGATGCTCGACGCGTGGTTTCGCATCCACGACCACAAGTGGCAGCAGCAGGCCTTCGCCGGCGGCAAGCCGCAGATCAAGGCGAGCTTCGGCGGAGAGTTCAAGGGCGACAGCAAGGCCGAGCGCGAGGACACCTTCATCACGCGGATCACCGCGGAGGTCGTGGACGTCAAGCCGAACGGCAATCTCGTGCTCGAGGGCAACGCCTACATCAAGAACGACGAAGAAGAGCAGATCCTGCGGGTGAGCGGGACGTGTCGGAGTCTGGACGTGACGCCGGACAACACGATCCTCAGCACGCAGCTGGCGGACAAGCAGATGAAGATCGACCACAAGGGATCGGTTCGGGATTCGACCCGTCGTGGTTGGATTCCCAGGGCCCTGGACTATCTGAGGCCGTTCTAGGGATACGCGTGTGATGCAGCCGAAGCGCCTGATCATCCTGGCATCGATTGCGGCGGCCTCGATGGCCCCGAGCGGGCTGGCCGCCAAGATCGGCGACGTGACCCGCCTGAAGGGCAGGCGGACCAACGCGCTGCTGGGGCATGGTCTGGTCGTTGGGCTGAAGGGAACGGGCGACGGCGACAAGTACGCCCCGGCGATCCGGCCACTCGTGCAGGTCCTCGAGCAGTTCGCCAACCCGGTGCTTTACCAGGCGGACCTGCAGAATACCAAGAACGTCGCGGTCGTGATGGTGGAGGCGACGCTGCCGGAAAACGGCGTCCGCGAGGGCGACCGGGTAAACGTGCACGTTTCGGCGATCGGAGCGTGCAAGAGCCTGGTCGGCGGACGGCTGTTGATCACACCTCTGCTTCAAGGTGCGGACAAGACGGACACCACGGTCTACGCGATGGCGTCGGGTCCTCTGGTGACGTCGGCCGAGCATCCGACCACCGGGGTGGTCAAGGAAGGGGCGACGCTGGAAGTCAGCGTGCTGCACACGTACCTGGCCCGCGGCGACGAGCTGGAGCATCACAGCCCGTTGATCCGGCCAGACGAGCGGTACATCACGCTGGTGCTCAACGACGTGCACGCGGAATGGTCGATGGCCAACACGATCGCCCAGATCGTCAATCAGGAGGCGGCGTTTCCCGTGACGGCCGCGGCTGCCCAGAGTCGGGCGGCGGACAAGCAGAAAGAGCTGGCGTTTGCGCTGGACCCGAAGAACGTCATCGTCCGCGTCCCGCCGGAGGAGATCCGCGATCCCGCGAGCTTCATCGCGTGGATCGAGGGCCTGGACCTGCTGATGCCCCTGAGCGAGGCCCGGGTCATCGTCTCGCGGAAAGACGGCACGATCGTGGTGACGGGCGACGTGGAGATCGCCCCGCTGGCCGCCACGCACAACGGTCTGATGATCAGCACGTGGGTTCCCGAACCGCCCGCGCCGACGGCGGCCAACCCACAGCTCAAGGAGCAGACGTGGGTGCAGATCGACCCGCAGCGCCGCGGCGGGACCAAGCTGGCAGAGCTGGTGGAGGCGCTCGGCAAGTTGAAGGTGCCGGCAAAAGACCGGATCGCCTTCATCGAAAAGCTGTATCGCTCGGGCAAGATCCTGGCGCGTTGGGTGGAGGTCGACTAGCTCAAGCGGAAGCAGCCGGGCCATGAGCCTGTGAACGGCGTGAGGGGACAGGGGCGAGGTGAGTGTAACGGAATGGATCTGTCGTTGAGCAACACGGTGGCACGGATACAAGGCGAAGCAGCCGTCCAGGGGGATCAGGTCTTGCGGGCGGCCAATCGTCTCGGGGGAGAGGTGCGTGACCGCGTGGGGCGGGTGATCGAGGACGCCGAGCGGCGCGACGAGGGGCTACGTCGCCACGTGGACGAGCTGGTGGGCATGACGTTCTACGGCACGTTGCTCAAGACGATGCGGAACTCGGCTCTGAAGGGCCCCTACGGCCATGGTGGCCGCGGGGAGGAGGTCTTCCGCGGGCAGCTGGACATGCTGCTGGCGCAGCGTATGGGCCAGGCCAGGCGGTTCGAGCTGAACGAAGCGATCTTCCAGCGATTGTCCAGGCGGACCGAGGCAGCTGCGACGACGACCGGACCCGAGCCAGGGGCGGCGTCGGACGAGGGGGGTACGGGATCGTGAAGACGAACAGGATGGTCGAATCTCGAAGCCGGGACCTGGTCGCCCTGATGTGCGACCTGAAGGAACTCCACGAGGAGCTGCTATCGGTCATTGGCCAGAAGCTCGCCGCGATGCGGCGGGCCGACACCGACGCCCTCAACTCGTGCCTGGCCCGAGAGCGGTTCCTGTCGGATCGGATTCGGCAGCAGGAGGGGCTCCGACAGCAATTGGTGCGGCTGATGGGCCAGGAGATCGGTCTTCCGGCCGAAGCGGCTCAGCAGCTGTCGTTGCGTGACTTGGCAGAGGAACTGGGCGAGCCGCGGCGGGCGCAGCTGCTCGGGCTGGCGGCGAGCGTTCGTGAGGTCTTGGCTGCGATCGACCGGTCGAACAAGGTGGCCACGTTGGTCACCGAGGAAATGCTCAAGCATTTCCGACGGGTCTATGCGGCCATGGCGCGTGCGGGGCACTCGGCGGGGACGTACTCGTCGGGGGGTGAATTGACGACGGATCGGCCTGCTCGGGTCTTCGAGGCGGTGGGCTAGGCGGGACCACGACGATGGGTCTTGTGAACTCGGCTCTACAAATCGGCAAGAGCGCTCTGCTGGCGTATCAAGGCGGGTTGCAGGTCATCGGCAACAACATCGCCAACGTCGGCACCGACGGCTATTCCCGTCAATCGCCTTCGCTGGTGCCGCAGACCGGTGCGTACGTCAACGACGGGTATCACCCGGGCGGAGGCGTCACGCTTGCCGAGGTCCGACGGAACGTCGACGAGGCGCTCAACGTCCGCCTGCGGACGGCCATGGGTGACGAGAAGGGGGCCTTGGCCGAACAGACCGCGCTGGCGAGTCTGGAGTCGCTGTTCAACGCCCTGAGCGACGTCGACTTGTCCAGCCAGCTCAACGATTTCTTCAATGCGTGGGCGGATCTGCAGAACACGCCCGAAGAGGCGAGCACGCGCAACCTCGTGCTGAGCCAGGGCGCCGCCCTGACCGAATCGCTCACGAGGATGAGCGGCTCCTTGGAGAACCAGTACGAGGCGCTCAACGAGCAGCTCCAGCAGACCGTGACGCGCGTCAACGAAATCGCGTCGGACGTGGCCCAGCTGAACCTGCAGATCGCCACCTCCGAGGCCAGCGGGCAGGGAACGGTGACGACGCTTCGAGACCAGCGTGACAGGCTGCTGGCCGAGCTGTCGGAACTGGTGGCGATCCAGACGCGCGAGCAGCCGGACGGGGGCTGCAACGTCTACATCGGCAACGAGCTGCTGGTGCAGCGGGAGCTGGTTCGCGAGTTGACGACGTCGATGGAGGTCGTCGACGGTCGGCAGACGGCGGTGCTTCGCTGGGCCGACAACGGGGGCCAGGCCACCGTATGGGGTGGGGAGTTGGAAGGGTTGGTACGGGCTCGGGATACGCACATCGTCGAGCAGATCGACAACCTGGATCGATTGGCCCAGGTGTTGATCAGCGACGTCAACCGAATCCACGCCACCGGCCAGGGGTTGGAGGGCTACGAGCGTCTGACCGGGTCCTACAGCCTGTCGGATCCGGCGTTGGCGTTGAACGCGGCCGACAACGGAATGATCTATATGCCGGAAAACGGGGGCTTTCTGGTCACGGTGATCAACGCGACGACGGGGTTGCAGGAGACGACACGGATCGAGGTGGACCTGGACGGGGTGGGGGCGGACACGACGCTGAACTCGCTGGCCGCGGACATCACCGCACAGGTGGCCAACCTGACGGCCTCGGTGACGACGGACAACCGGCTGCAGCTGGAGGCGGGCTCGGGGTATGCCTTCACCTTCAGTGATGACAGCAGCGGGGCGCTCGGGGCCCTGGGCGTCAACGCGTTCTTCTCGGGACAGGGCGCGAAGACCATCGCGCTGGACGACAACATCGTCGATCAGCCGCAGCGCCTGGCGGCGGCGGTCACCGGCTTGCCGGGCGACGGGACCAACGCGGGCCAGATCGCGGGGTTGGCCTCGTCGGCAAGTCGCAGCCTCAACAACGGTCAGAGCGTGATGGACTACTACAACGGGGTGATGGCCGAGCTGGCGAGCACGAGCGCGGCGGCCGAGAACGCCGTGGAAGCGGCGGACGTCATCTCCCGATCGCTGGAGGCCCAGTGGGAGGCCACCAGCGGGGTGAGCTTGGACGAAGAAACGCTGCAGTTGATGCGGTACCAGCGCGCGTTTCAAGGGGCCGCGCGAGTGGTCACGGTGGTCGACGAGCTGATTCAGCAGCTCCTGGCCATGGCGAGGTAGTGCGTGCCGGTTGGCCCATGCGGGGTTGAGACGAGGGGATAGACGTAGGATCGAGACGGCAGATGAGCGTTAGTTCAGTCAGCATCACGCGTGTCACCGAGAACCTCAAGGCGTCCAGCCTCCTGGAGACGCTGAGGCAGAACACGCTGAAGCTGTTCGAGGGCGAAGAACAGATGGCCACCGGGTACAAGGTCGTGATGCCCAGCGACGATCCGGTTGGCGCGTCCAAGGTGATCCAGCTGAACCAGCTGCTGGAGCAGCAGGACCAGATTCTGGCAAACCTGGGCCTGGCGGATTCGTTCCTGAGTGCGACGGACGACGCGATCTCTGACCTCAACAGCTTGCTGATCGACGCGCAGGAGATCGCCAACGAGCACGTGGGGAACATCACCGACGCCGAGCAGCGCGAATCGGCTGCCGTCGTGGTCGACAGCATCATCGACCAGCTGGTGATGATCGGGAATCGAACGCACCAGGGACGTTACCTCTTCGCAGGCCGGCAGGTTGATGAAGCCCCCTTCACCCGGGAGGACGGCTACGTCAAGTTCGTGGGCGACACCGGCTCGCTGTTGACGCGCGTCGATGAGGTCCAGGAGGAGGCGTACAACCTGACGGGGGATGCGCTGTTCGGGGCGATCAGCGAGGAGATGGCGTGCTGGAGCGATTGGGATGCCCTGCTGACCGAGCAGACGCGTCTGAGGGACTGCGGGGGGGTGACGGGCAGGGGGATCACGCTGGGGACCGTCGAAATCAACGAGACGGGGGTGGTCAGCTTCCAGGTGGATCTGACGCAGGCGGACAGCGTCGGCGACGTGATCGATTTGATCGACCAGGCGGCGGCGGATGCGGGGTCGAGCGTGACCGCGAGCATCAACGCGGCGGGCAACGGCATTGGGCTGACGACGGGCGGATCGACGCTCGAGGTCACCGAGAGCGGGGAGGGCATGACCGCCCGGGACCTGGGGATGCTCACCACCGGCCCCTTGGCGAGCGTGACGGGCGAGGACATTCAGCCAGCCGTGACGGGGTGGACGCAGTTGCAGGACCTGGGTGGGGTGGCGTTGGCGGACCTATCGGCTGGGTTCGTGATCAACAACGGCGGACGGTCGGGTGTCATCAACACCAGCGTGCTGACGGGCACGGACACGGTTCAGGACCTGCTCAACCTGATTAACACGGCCGAGCTGAACGTGTGGGCCAAGTTGTCGGACGACGGGACGGGCATCGACATCGTGAACCGACTGAGCGGCTGCGCGATGACGATCGGCGAGAACGGCGGCAACACGGCCGAGGCGCTGGGGATCCGATCGATGCACGCGGGCACGAGCCTGTCGGCGCTGAATCGGGGCCAAGGCGTTTCGGGCACGGCGGGGCGGACGGATTTCCGGATCGTGGCGCGCGACGGGAGCAGCTTCGAGGTCGACATCAACGACGCGGATGGCGGGCTGGATCGCAACGGGGACGGATTCGAGACGCTGGAGGACGTGCTCTTCGCCATCAACGAAGCCGCGGCGGCGGCAGGCGTGGGGGTGTCCGCCGGCATGGCCGTCGACGGCAACGGGATTCGCCTGGTGGACACGACGGGGGTAGACGGGACGCTCCGGGTCGAACGGATGAACCTGTCGTATGCGGTGGACGACCTGGGCCTGACAGGCCTCGAGGCGAGCGGCGCAGGGGCGAGCGTGGAGGTCGTCGGCGAAGACGTCAACGGCATCAGGGCGCCGGGGGTCTTCACCGCGTTGCATGACCTGCATGAGGCGCTGCTCTCGGGAGATCAGGGGGAGATTTCGGCGGCGGGTGCGCAAGTGGAGGAGATGATTGCGTGGGTGAACCGGTCGCTGGGCGAGGTGGGCTCGCGGTCCAGTGCATTGTCGGCACGGTTGAGTCGGACGGAGGAGGCGGTGGACGCGACTCGAAAGGCGCTGTCGGAGGTGAGAGATCTGGACTATGCGGAAGCGATTACCCGGTTTCAGCAGGCACAAACGGCGTTGCAGGCGAACCTGATGGCCGGGTCTCAGACGTTGAGTCTGTCTTTGCTGGACTTCCTGGAATGAGCGGGAGGTCTACGACAATCAGCTTCGGCCTCTCTGACGGGAGGAGTGGCCCGCCCGTCTGTGAGGGGCGTGATTGCCCGGTGGGGAGCCACCGGGGCGCGGAATGGAGTTTCGCGGGTCGCATCGTGTTGAGGGCGTCGGAAGGTGCGGTGGTTCACGGATGACGGGCGCGCCGCGCCGGACGGTAATCGGTCGGCGGGATGGCCGGAACACGATGCGGGCAATCTAAGAGGATGGGTCACGTTCAGGAGTAGCAGCGATGGTTATAGAAACGTCGCGTTTTGGCACGGTGGAAGTGGATGAGGATCGTCTGATCGAGTTCCCGAAGGGCGTTCTGGGGTTTCCCAACCAGCGCCAGTACGCCCTGATCCAGACGGGAGACCAGAGCAGCTTCTATTGGCTGCAATCGGTGGATCGCTCCGAGTTGGCGTTCGTGGTTTGCGATCCGCGTCTGTTCGTCCCTGACTACCGGGTACCGATCCGGGCCGACGAGTTGGCCCAACTGGGTCTGGAGGACCCATCTGGCGCACAGGTTTTCGTGATCGTCAACAAGGTGGAGGAGATGCTCACGGGAAACCTGCAAGGCCCCCTGGTGGTGAACTGCGAGACACGGGTGGCCAAGCAGCTTGTGTTGTCAGACCGTCGGCACACGACGCGCCAACCGCTGATGCGGCTCAAGGAGCCCGAGGCGGCGGTGAGCCGCACCGCCTAGATCGGCGGTCGAGGCCATCGGACCCAACGAAGTGGGTTGACGTGGAGACCAGATGGATGGCCCCTGCTGCCGAGAGGCGTTGCTGCTGAGGGGGCGAACAGGTCGGGTTCTCCACGTGACCAGGGGTTGGCGCTAGGCGGACGCCGCCGGCCGCGGACCGACGGTGGTCGCCGGCCCGGGTCTGCAAAGACCGGTCCGTCGACGTAGATTCGCCAACGTCAACGAAGGGACTTGGCATCATCTAATCCAAGGAAGGAGCCGAGGATGCTGGTGCTATCGAGACAACGCGATGAAACCATCATGATCGGTGACGACGTTGAGATCACGGTGGTGGACATTCGCGGCGACAAAGTGCGATTGGGGATCACCGCGCCCGTGAGGATCCCCGTACATCGCAAGGAAGTTTATGACGCGATTCAGCGTGAGAATGCGGCAGCGGCAGAAGTGAAGCCGGAGGATATCCCAGTGATGGTTGATCGTGCTCGCGAGGAACGAGCCGTGGGGCCGGCGGTTAGCGACTAGCCCCTTCAGCCAGCTGGCGGACGCGCCGACCGGCCGGTGCGGACGTCAGGGCCCCAAGTGGGGCCATAGCCAAGATCCAATCAAGGAGGATTGCACATGGCTACCATTAACACCAATGTGCAGGCCTTGACCGCTCAGAGCCACCTGAGAAAGGCACACAGCGACTTACAGTTGTCGTTGGAGCGGCTAGCGAGCGGCCTGCGAATCAACCGTGGTGCCGACGATCCTGCAGGGCTCATTGTCTCTGAGTACCTCAGGGCGGAGGTGGCCGCCGTGGGACAGGCGATTGACAACACCCAGCGGGCAAGCCTGGTCATCTCCACGGCAGAGGGCGCCCTCAATGAGGTGGCAGCCCTGCTGATCGACATCCAGGACCTGGTTGTCGAAGCGGCCAACCGCGGTGCGATGAGCGACGAGGAGATTCGAGCGAATCAGCTCCAGATCGATTCGGCCGTCGACTCGATCACCCGGATCTCCAACACGACCACGTTTGCGGGTCGCAAGCTCATCAACGGCGAGCTGGACTACGTCCTGAGCGGCGTGGCGTGGTCGGCCATGCCCGCGCTGCAGGTCCATCAGGCGCAGTTCGGCACGCGGGACTACATCCCGGTGGAGGTGGAGGTGACGCAGTCGGCCCAGAAGGCCGGTCTGTACTTCACCTCGGCCCAGATATCGGCCCCCGTCACGATCGAGCTGGCCGGCAACACGGGCATGGTCTCGCTCTCCTTCATCTCGGGCACGGCAGCGAGTGCCATCGCGGCGGCCATCAACGTGGTCAGCGACGCGACCGGTGTCTCCGCCGTTGCCTCGAGCACGGGCTTCCGTCTCCAGTCGGCGGGCTACGGATCTGATCAGTGGATCAGCGTTCGTGCCCTGCCCAACGACGAGGGAGGCACCATGGACATGGTGGATGCAGACGGCGCCCAGGTCGAGCGGGACTACGGACAGGACGCGGCGGCGACCATCAACGGTGCCGACAGCATCGGTT
>CAYMLO010000189.1:0-16313 GCA_964390905.1 uncultured Planctomycetales bacterium
AAAAGAAACGCCTTACAAACAGAAATGACTTAGCTTCATGCCATTCGTGTCAGGAACCTTTTCCCGGGTGGTCAGGCGGGGGCCTGGCCCGAGCCCACGGGGCAGCCCAGCATGAACGACGTGAGTCCCCAAACGCCACGCACCGACCGCGAGAACTGGGGGTCCAAGATCGGGGTGATCCTGGCGGTGGCCGGATCGGCCGTCGGGCTGGGCAACTTCCTTCGCTTCCCCGGCGAGGCCGTCAACAACGGCGGCGGCGCCTTCATGATCCCCTACATCGCCAGCCTACTGATCCTGGGGATCCCCATCTGCTGGTGCGAGTGGACGATGGGCCGGCTCGGCGGCCGGCGAGGCGTCAACAGCCCGCCCGGGGTCCTTTCGGCAATCTGGAACCATCCGCTTGCCCGCTTCGTCGGCGGGCTGCAGCTGATGCTGCCGGTGGTGATCTACATGTACTACGTCTTCGTCGAGGCATGGTGCCTGTACTACGCCGTCCAATTCTTCGACGGCGCGTTCGAGAACCTGTTCGGTCAGGCTACCGAAGGTCTGACGGATCACGACGACGTGGTCAGAAACGTCGTCGGCGCCTCGGGCGGGTTCTTCGAGACCGCCTGCGGTCAAGGCGAGAACGGAGCCATCTTCACGCTCACCGGGCGAGGGATGCTCCTCTGCGTCGCCGTCAGCTTTGGCGCGAATTTTCTGCTCATCTATCGTGGCGTGAGCCGGGGCATCGAGGCCTTCTGCAAGGTCGCCATGCCCCTCCTGATCGGGTGTGCGGTGCTGATCCTGATCCGCGTGCTCACCTTGCCTGGCATCTCGGCGGGGCTGGGGTTCATGTGGAACCCCGATTGGCCGAAGCTGGCGGACCCCAACGTCTGGCTGGCGGCGGCGGGACAGATCTTCTTCTCGCTCAGCGTCGGGTTCGGTCTGATCCTCACCTATGCCAGCTACCTCCGCTCGGACGACGACGTCGTGCTGAGCGGGCTCAGTGCGACCAGCGCCAACGAGCTGTGTGAGGTGGTCCTGGCCGGGCTCATCGTCGTGCCGACGGCGTTCCTATTCCTCGGCGCGGAGAACGCCAAGGGCAGCACGTTCGGGTTGGGATTCGTGACGCTGCCCTCCATCATGCATTTCATGCCCGGCGGCCGGTGGTTCGGCGGGCTGTGGTTCGGGCTCCTGTGGTTGGGGGCGCTAACGAGCACGCTAAGCATGCTCCAGCCGGCGATCGCGTTCCTGGAGGAGGGGTTCGGTCTCCGTCGGCGCGCCAGTGTTATCGTGCTGGGGCTGATCACGCTGGCCGGGGCGCTGCCGATCATGTACTTCAGCAAGAACGCGATCGCGTTGGACCACGCGGACTTCTGGGTCAACCAGCTGATGATCTATATCGGCGCGACGGGGCAGGTGCTGATCTTCGGCTGGGTGCTCGGCGCCCATCGGGGTATCCGGGAGGCCAACCGTGGGGCGGAGCTCCGCCTGCCACGGGGCTACGGCTTCTTCATCCGCTACATCACGCCCACGTTCCTGATCGTCGTGTTCGTCTCGTGGGCGACCGTCCACGCCCCGGACTACGTGCGCGGGATGATCCCATCGCTACAGGGCAAGCTGGCCGCCCGCGCCGTCTACGAGAAGGCGGCCTACGAGAAACTCGGCCCGGCGTGGCTGGACTTGGCGCCCGCCGCAGCGCCGCTGGCGCGAACCGACCTGTCCGACGAGCAGGCTGACCTCGTCGACGCCCAACTGACGGAGCTGCTCGGCCCCTCGCCCGACGTCCGGGTCGATCGGCTGCCCGACTGGCTGCGGAAGCTCGAGCCTGAGGCAACGGCCAGCGCGGAACCCGCCGAGACGCAGGCCGCCATCGCCGGCGGGCTGTTCGTCTGTCTGATCCTCCTGCTGGCCATCACGGTGATCCTCAGCCACGTGGCGTATCGCCATCGGATGGCCCGGATCATCGCGGCGCATCCCGCAGCAGAGCCGGGGGAGGACTCGCCATGATCAGACCAGCATGCATGGCAGCAGTAATGGGCGCGGCGGACGGGCTGACCCCGGCCGGCTGGGCGATGATGATCGGCAGCGTCGGGATGGTCCTGGCGCTGTGCGCCTTCTGTATCCGCCGGGTGCTGCGCGAACCGCACCCGGAGGAGTACATGCACGCGCCGCTCGACATCGACACACACGATACGAATGACGACGAGGAATCCTAGAACAGGAGCGAACCATTGCCATCGGCCAAACCCATCCAATGTCGGGCGGGCTGTGCCCAGACCGTCATCACGCCTCCCGTGGGCGTGTCGCTGGCGGGCTACTTTCACGACCGCGTCGCCAAGTCCGTCCGCGACGACCTGTACGCCAAGGCCATGGTGATCGAGCACGACGGCCGGCGGATCGTGCTGGTCTCGTGTGACTTGATCTCCATCGACGAACGGACCACCGAGCGGGCCCGCGAACTCGTCAACGCGGACCTCGGCATTCCGTCGCAGCACGTGATGGTCTGCGCGACGCACACGCACACCGGGCCGGAGCTCCGCGACAACTCCGTCGTGAAGCCCCCAGTCGAATGGCGTGACGAGCTGCCGGCGCACATCGCGCGGACGGTCCGGTCGGCCGTAGACAAGATGACCCCCGTGACGTTGCGGGCCGGTACCGCCGACGCGGAGGGGTATTCGTTTAACCGGCTGTTCCGGCTGAAGGACGGGTCGGAGGTGTTCGGGGTCGGCGGTCGGAAGGACCAGGTCATCGCCCCGGCCGGTCCCATCGACCCGCAGGTGCAGACGCTGAGCCTCGTCGACGCCAAGGACCGCCTCGTCGGCCTGGTTGTCAACTTCGCCCTGCATGTGGACGTCATCGGCGGCGGCAAAGCGAACTTCATCTCGGCGGATTGGCCCGGCGAGATGGCCCGCGCGGTCGCCGGCGCGCACGGCAGTGAGGTCGTCACGCTGTTGCTGCAGGGCACGTGCGGCGACATCAACCACGTTCCCCACGATCCCACGAACCTGCCCAGAGGCGGACCGGGCAGGGCAATCATGATCGGCCGCGGGCTGGCGGGCGTCGCCATGCATGCCGCCGAACGCGCCGAGCCGATGACGGCCCTGTCCCTCGATGGCCGGATCGACGTCCTGTCCATCCCCTACTACACGCGAGACGAAGCGCTCCACGCCGAACTCGACGCCTTGCGGGCCAAGTCCAAGCGGTCGCCGTTCGAGCAGTACGTGCTGGAGCGAGGGGAGTCCTGGCCGCACGACGGCAAGAACGCCGACGTCCCTGTCCAGGTTTTTCGGATCGGCGACGTCGGGCTGGTCGCGCTGCCGGCGGAGATCTTCGTGCGGATCGGGCTGGACATCAAACACTGGTCGCCGGCCCCGTCAACGTTCGTCGTCGAGTTGGCCAACGCCCGCGCCTCGACGTACGTCCCGACGACCGATCAGGCCGAACGGGGCGCCTACGGCGCCAAACCGATCTTGAGTCGGTGGCTCTGCGCCGACGCCGGACGCCGCATGGCCGACGCCGGCATCACGATGCTCCATCAGATGTGGGGATAACACCGAGCCGGGCTGTCCCCAGCCCGGTCCGACCCGCCTGAGGACAGGCGGGCTCGGTCTGCACCTGCACGCTGAACGACCATGAAGCGGCGACCCCGCCCGATCCGATCGGGCGGGGTCTGCTCCCACCGCTTGCCGCATACGCTCGCCGGATGCCCCGACGCCAAGTCTGCCTGAGCCCACCTTGGGTCATGACCCAGGCCTGTCATGACCGTCACGGCTCGACCGTTTCGTAGGCCTTGCCGTCCAGGACCACGACGACCTGCGGGCCCAGGGCCAGGTACTTGGCGGCCTCGGGGTACTTCCGGGTCAGCTCGAAATACTCGTCGGCGTACAGCTTGATCTTCACGGTGGGCGGCTTGTCCTTGCCCATGGCCGTGTAGACGCTGTCCAGCCACCGCTCGCCGTCGCGGTAGAACGTCTTGGCACCGACGTTGCGGACGACCTTCCGACCGCGGGCGTCGCGGAGCTTCAAGGGAGCGACGAGGGATTCGCTCTCGTCCCGAACGCCTCCGTACCGCACCCCCAGCTTGAGGTCGTGGAGCTGCCGGCTGGCCCGAACCGAGGCCTTGCCGGAGACGGCGTCGTAGGCCACTCGTCCCCTCGCACCCCGGCGCCTGGCCGTTGGTTGACCCAGGGACTCGCGCAGAGCGACTGGGGCGCTGGCCGGGCGGGCCTCGGCGTCCTCCAGCACCAGCCACGACGTCAACTCGGTCATGATCCCGTACTTCTTGCTCAGCCGGATAACCTCGTCTTTCAGCTCCTTCTTCGAGCCGTGCAGGCGGATCTGGTCCATCAGGTAACCGATCTTGCCCCGGGCCCACAGCCGCGGAAGGAACTCGTTGGTGGTCTGGCTCGCCGGGAAATCGCCTTCAAAACCGAACATCATCTTCGTGTCCGATCGCAGGCCCGTCAGGCGGACCGTCGCCTGTCCGCTGCCGCTGTATCGACCGAAGACGACCAGCTCGCTGCCCTTGAACAGGTCGGGCAGCTGCTTGGGATAGACGTCGTGGACCGTCACGCCGTTGAACGACACGCTCACGTCGCTGAGCACCGGGTTGGCCAGCGCGGTGTAGAAGTTCGACAGCTTGATCTCCAGATCTTCCTTCTCGGTAACGTAGTCGCGGTTGCCGTGGTTGTCGTCGGCCAGCCGATCCAGCAGTCGCGTGTTGACGTTGCTGCCGACGCCGAGCACGAAGATCCGCACCTTGTCCTTGTTGGCGGCCGACACGTTCTTGAGGATCTCCTTGACGTCGGTCACGCCGACGGTCGGCTTGCCGTCGGTCATGAAGACGATCATGTACGGCCGTTTCGGGTCGCCGGTCGCCATCTTGAGCGCGTCGGCCAGGGCCTCGTTGATGTTGGTCCCGCCGATGGCCTTGAGCTGATCGATGTGCTGCCGGGCCGCGTCGACGTGGTCGGCCGCCGACACCAGCTTCGGCTGAAACGGCCGGGACTCCGTGCTGAAACTGATCACGTTGAACCGGTCGTCCTTGTTCAAGTTGTCCAGGCAGAACTTCAGGCTCTTGCGGGCCTGCTCGATCTTCAGGCCCGACATGCTGCCGCTCACGTCGATGACGAAGCAGATGTCCTTCGGCAGGATCTGTTCGGGCTTGGGCATCTTCGGCGCCAACCGTGCCATGAAGACCCCGTCCTCCCCACCGCTCCGGTGCGTCAGCAGCGACAGGCCGAACTCCGTCTTGCTCAGGTTGTAGTACAGCAGGAAGTCCTTGTCCGGCCTGACGGACTTGGCCTCGTAGCTGGCGACGTACTTGTTGGCGCTCTTGCGATCGATCCGCACCGGATGCGTCGGGCAAAAGACGCTGCTGAGCGGCACGTCGCTGGTGACGGTCGCGACGACGGTGACCTCCTCGAGCGGCTTGCTGCTGAACTTCTCGGTGTTGAGCGGGTAACGGTACGTGGCCAGCCCGTGCTTGACGGGGATGGCCTGGCTGTAGGCCATCGTGATGCGGACGTCCCCGTTGGCGGGGATGGGAAAGACCCTGGCTTTGAACATCCGCGAGCCGACGTACTCCAGCAGGGCGGGGTCCTTCATCTTGCGGACGTAGTCCTCGTAGATCTTGCGGGCCTTGTCCTTGGCCAGCAGCTCTCCCTTGACCTGCTTGCCGTCCATGAACATGGTGAATTCCTGGACGGCCACGTCGTCGGCTAGCGGGAAGATGTAGGTCCCTTCGAGCTGTCTGGGGTTGGGGTTGTGGAAAACCTGGTCGATCTTGGTGACGGCCACTGCGTTGGTGATATCCGCGGTGACGCGGTGGTACTTGATGCTCAGAGGCATGTAGATGATCCGCGGCGGACGGGGCGGTCTGGGGGGGGGGATGATCCTGGGATGATCGATGATGATGATCCCGTCGGCCATCGCGACGCCCGGCTGCCAGAGCCCGGCCGCCATCGCGGTCAAAATGCCGAGAAGGACGAGGGAAGGTTGCCTGTATCGGTCCATGGTCGATGCTCCTGGACAAACTGGGCGGATCTTGGGCCCAACGACCCGATCCCGCCATCATCCCATTAGACACCGACCCACGCATCGGGTTCCCGGAATTCCTGGGGACTCGGGATCACATGCGATGGCCCGAGCTGTGGGATTCATCCCGCAGTGCGGGCGCGGGTGTCTGGTATAATCCACTTCTGCTGACCCGATGGCATGCGGAGGAGGTCATCTGATGTGCCCTTCGAGACGATCTGTGGTGATGTTGGCGCTGTCAGTCATCGTCGCGCCGGCCTGTCAGGCTGACTCGGAGGCCGGTCGCGTCCGGCCGGCCGAATGCGCCGACGATCGGTGGTATCCCAGCGACGCCAAGACGCTGGGCGACCAGGTCGACCGGTACCTGGCCCAGGCCGATCCCCCGTCGCTGCCCGGCAAACCCGCAGCCCTGATCAGCCCGCACGCGGGCATTCGGTTCTCGGGCCCGATCGCCGCGGCGGCCTACAGGACGCTCAAGGGGCAGCAGTACAAGCGCGTCATCGTGCTGGGATTGAGTCACAGACACGGATTCGACGGCGGCGCGATCCTGCCGAAGGTGACCGCCTACGGCACGCCGCTGGGCAACATTCCCGTCGACCGCAAGGCGTGCGATCGGTTGCTCGCCGAGAAGGACTTCGCGCCACGAGAGTACGTCCACCGTGGCGAGCATTCGCTCGAGATCCAGCTACCGTTCCTGCAGCGCGTCCTGAGCGGCTTTCAGCTCGTGCCGATCATCGTCGGCCAGATCGACCAGGCTATCTACGACCGGATGGCGAAGGCGATTGCGCCCCTCGTCGACGATCAGACCCTCGTCGTGGCCAGCAGCGACTTCACCCACTACGGACGCGGTTTTCTGTTCGTGCCGTTCACCGACGACGTCCCTGCCAACCTCAAGCGGATCGATTTCTCCGCGGCGGATCAGATCACCGCACTGGATGCGGCGGGATTCCTCCGCAAGCTCGAGGAGAACGGCGTGGGCAATCCCAACTACCGCAGGCCGCAGACCATCTGCGGCCGCGGGCCGATCACGCTGCTGATCAAGCTCCTGAACCGCATCGGCACCTACAAGGGCACCCGCTTGGCCTACGACACGTCCGGTCGGATGACGGGCGATTGGTCTCACTCGGTTAGCTACATGGCCATCGGATTCGTCAAGACGTCCGACAAACCCAAGGCCAAACCAGATGCTGAGACGTCGTCCGGCGACGCGCCCCCGCTCAACCCGGCCGAGCGGGCCACCCTCCTGCAGATCGCCCGCGACGCCGCCACCACGGTGCTGGCGGACAAGCGACGCATCAACCCCCGTCTGCCCAAGTACAAGCTGACCGGTCGGATGCAGCAGAAAGGCGCCGCGTTCGTGACGCTGAAGAACCACGGTCGGCTGCGCGGGTGTATCGGGTCTTTCTTTGCCCGGGGGCCGCTGGTCGACTGCGTCGTGGACAACGCCATTAACGCCGCCACGCGGGACTACCGTTTTGCGACGAATCCTGTCACGGCCGGGGAGATGAAGAACATCACCGTCGAGATCAGCATCTTGTCGCCCATCCGGCGGATCAAGGACCCCGACCAGATCGTCCTCGGCAAGCACGGGGTCATCCTGTCCCGCGGCATGAAGCGCAGCGTCTACCTGCCCCAGGTGGCCACCGAGACCGGTTGGGACCTAGAGACGTTCCTGTCGCGTCTGAGCCGCAAGGCGGGGCTGCCGCCAGAGGCCTGGAAACAGCAGGGCACGCGGCTCGAGGTGTTCACGGCGGAGGTCTTCGGCGAGCCGGAGAAGTCGCATGCCGCCAAGGGATGAATCGCGGAACCATCATCGTCAGCCGCCGTCCGACCGCCGGGCCATGACGCGTCGGCAGTTCGTCCGGCAACTGCCCGCTGCTGCGACCGCTGCAGGCACACTGTTGGGATGCGATCGGAGCGGCGGGGCGCCAATCCCCAAGCCGCCTGGTGACCGTGCTCGCGTCGTCATCGCCCGCGACGGACAGCTGGCGCGGGGGCATCCGCGCGAGCACGTCAAGCTGCTCGCCAAGATGCTCGATGCCGCCCTGACGAAGCTGACGGGCCTGCCGGACGCCAAGCAGGCATGGTCGGCGCTGTTCCGGCCCGGGGATGTCGTCGGAATCAAGGTCAACACGCTGGGACGGTCGACCCACCCGCAGGTCGCCGACGCCATCGTCGCCGGCCTGACCCGCGCGGGCGTGCCCGCAAGGAACATCATCATCTGGGATCGGTTCGACGTCGAGCTGCAGGCGGCCGGCTACCGGATGGGCAGGTCCTCCGACGGCGTGAAGTGTTACGGCACGGATGCCCGCCCGGGCACAGGCGGCGCGGGCTACGAGCGAACCGTCGAGTCGAGCGGTGAGATCGGCAGCTGCTTCAGCCGGATCGTCACGCGTCAGGTCACGGCGCTGATCAGCGCCGGTGTCCTGAAGCACCACGACCTGGCCGGCGTGAGCGGCACGCTCAAGAACTTCTACGGCGCCATCCACAATCCCAACAAGTACCACGACGACCACTGCAGCCCCTACGTCGCCGACGTGGTCCGTCATCCTCACATCGGTCCCAAGCTGCGACTGGCGGTGATGGACGGGATCGAGGCACAATACCACGCCGGACCGGCCAAGCATCCGGGCTTCACCTGGCCCTTCGCCGGTCTGCTGGTCGGACGCGATCCGGTGGCGGTCGACCGCGTTTCAGCCGACATCATCGATCGCAAGCGGGTCGAGAAGCGGATGAAGACGCTCGCCCAGGATAGGCGTCCGATCGCGCACGTCATGACGGCCGCCGACCGCGGCTTGGGCGTGGCCGATCTGAGCAAGATCGACCGCGTCGAACTCTAGGATACCTGCTAGGGTGCCGCAGCCGGGTCAGCGCGATCCCTTTTCGGGTCGGCGGCGTAGCCAGACGGCCGCGAGGCCTATCCCCAACGTCGTCAGGCCGCCCAAAGCAGCATCGGGCACCGCATGCGCCGTGCCCAGGATGTCGACCGTGATGTCGAAGGATATCGTCAGGATGCCGCTGGCTGTGGAAGTCCAGATCTCCCACCCGAACGTACCATGGACACTCGCCTCGAGAACGTCGCTCTGATTCACCGACGTCGTGAAGGTAACCAGGAAGTCCGACGGCTCGCCTGCCCAAGTACTCGTAGTCACCCACTCATCGACGTACCCCGTGAGGATGACAAAGGCGTCCATGTACACGTCGGTGCTGATGATCCCCTGACCGCCTGAGCCGATGTGCCCTGGCGCCAAGGGCGCGAAGTCGAGGAGGCGGCCGCTGCTCGGCTTGAGGTTGACGGTGACTAGCCCGTTAAGGCCCGCTCTGAAGACCTCGGGGTTGTAGATGTCACAGTCTTCGAGCAAGAACGTGTCCGACTCGCCGATGTGGCCGTTGCTCTGATAGACGGTGATCGCAAATGTCCCGTCCTGGGCCACGGTCGCCGGGTCTGGACTCATCGTGCTGTCCGGACTCATGTCGACCGTGGCGAAACCGCTGATCACATCGAACGTGTAGGTCACCGCATCGCCCAACGCTGGTGCTGTAGCAACGGAAAGGACGCCCAGCGCCAGTGCGGCTCTCATGGATTGCCCCTTTCCTCACCGCTTCTCTGGTCGGCGACGCAGCCAGACGCCCGCGATGCCCAGCCCCAGCGCCGTCAGGCCGCCCAGGGCAGGATCAGGCACCACATGCGCCGTGCCCACGATGTCGATCGCGATGTCTAGCGTTATCGTTTGCTTGCCCGCCGTTGTCGACATCCAGAGCTCGTACGCATACGTACCGTGGAGACTCGCCTCGAGAACGTCGCTCTGAATCCCCGACGTGGTCAAGGTCACCAGGAAGTCCCCTGGCTGGTCCGCCCAAACCCTCGTCTGCCACCACTCATCGATGAGCCCCGTGATGATGACGAAGAAGTCCATGTACACGTCAGCGGTGACGACCCCCTGACCCCCCGGGCCGATGTGCCCGGGCGCCACGGGCGCGAAGTCGAGAAGGTGACCGCTACTCGGCTGGAGGTTGGCCGTCATCAAGTCCAGGACGGCCACGCTGAGCGTATCGGTGTTGTATAGGTCACAGTCTTCCAGCACGAACGTGTCGGACTCGCCGATATGACCGTTGCTCTGATAGATGGTGATGGCGAACGTCCCGTCCTGAGACACGGTCACCGGATCAGGGATCATGACGCCGTCCGGACTCATGTCCACCGTGGCGGTTCCGCTGGTCACATCGAATGTGTACATCACCGCGTCGCCTAACGCCGGCACCGCGGCGACAGACAGAACGCCCAGCGCAACTATGACTCTCATTGCCTGCCCCTTTCCTTGCACGGCCTCGGCATGTCCGGGGAGATGCGTCCCGAGGGACTTGGCAATCGGCTGGGACCCTCTCCCTCCTACTCCATTCCCACACTTCTGTCTCATTATACTGCTTCGCCCATGCCCGGCAAGGCTTTTTGGGCGTCTTTTTTCGCCAGTGGGCACGCCGCGTCTCCGGCCCGCATGCCGAACGGGGCCCATGTCCCGGCTGGGCACCGTCCGAACGCAACTGCTCCCCAGACGAGGCGTCCTATGACGAACGCGTCTGGTGGGGCATGCTATAATGGACGCTAGAGGCTTCGGATGATTCCAGCGAGATGGTGGAGCCAATCTGGCAGACACAGGGAGCGCTGATGAAGACGAAGACGTTTGACTGCGTTGAGATGAAGCGTCGGATTCAGGCGGAGATCATGTCGGATTACTTGGCCCATCGGGACGCGTACGCATCCTACGTCGAGTTCATCGAGGCGAGAGCAAACGCGTCGGATTGGGTCCGCAAGATGCGGGGTAGGCTCAGGCCTCCCGCACCTTAGGAATGAGCCTTGGCGGGGGAGCTGATCTGGTGGACATACTAGGCAAGTCATCCCCTGATCCGTCGCGTCGTGACGTGTTGCGGGACGCGGTCTGCGCGGGGTGTGCGCTGGCCGGTCTGCCTGCGGTCGCGCAGGCCCAGGACGTCGCGAGCGATTCGAAAGTCAAACTCACCGGACCCAAGCTGCCCGGGGTGGCCCGTCACCCGGCTCAGTTCTGGGAGAAGCAGCCGGACAACAAGGTGCTGTGCAAGCTGTGCCCGCGCGAATGCCGCGTCGCCGACGTCGAGCGCGGATACTGCGGCGTCCGCGAGAACCGCGGGGGGACCTACCAGACCCTCGTCTACGGGACGCTGTGCTCGCTGAACGTCGACCCCATCGAAAAGAAACCCCTCTACCACTACCTGCCCGGCACGACGGCGGCCAGCATCGCCACGGCCGGCTGCAACATGGAATGCAAGTTCTGCCAGAACTGGGAGATCAGCCAGTTCCGGCCCGAACAGGTCCCCAGCCGCACCATCACCCCCGAGCGGCTCGTCGAACTGTGCAAGCGCGCGCAGGCCAAGCATCGCTGCCACACCATCGCCTACACCTACAGCGAGCCGACGATCTTCTACGAATACATGCACGACACGGCCGCCCTGGCCCGCACACGCGGTCTCGGCAGCGTCTCGATCACGAACGGCTACATGCTCGAAGCCCCGCTGCGACAGCTCTGCAAGCATCTGACGGGGATCAAGATCGACCTGAAGGCCTTCACCGAAGACTTCTACAAGAAGATGTGCTCGGCCAAGCTCGCGCCCGTGCTCGATGCGCTGGGCGTGCTGGCCTCGACGGGGATCTGGATGGAGCTGGTCATCCTGGTCATCCCGACGCTGAACGACTCGGCCGACGAGATCCGAAAGATGTCCAAGTGGGTGGTCAAGCACCTGGGCCCGGACGTGCCGATGCACTTCTCGCGGTTCCATCCGATCTACCGCGTCAAGAACCTGCCCCGCACGCCCGTCAAGACCGTCGAGCGGGCCCGCAAGGTCGCCCTCGACGCCGGCGTGCGCTACGCCTATGTCGGCAACGTTCCCTGGAACGAAGGCGAGAACACGTTTTGCCCGTCCTGCAACAAGCGCCTCATCCACCGCCGCGGCTACCGCATCGTCGAGAACCGGGTCGCCAACGGTCAGTGTCCCGACTGCAAGGCCCGCATCGCCGGCGTCTGGAGTCAGCAACAGGCGCTGAGCTTCAAGCCGAAGGCGTAGGGCAGGGGCTTTTCGCTCGGAGGCCGATGACATGCGCAGACGCGAGTTTCTCCGAAATGTGGCCGCCGGATCACTTGGCAGATCGCTCGTCGCCCAGACGCTGACGGCCGGACGTTCGTTCGGCGCGGCGACGGACGCGCGGCCCAACATCCTGTTTGCGATCTCCGACGATCAGTCGTGGGCCCACACCGGCGCCGCCGGCGACCCGGTCGTCAAGACGCCCACGTTCGATCGCGTCGCCCGGGAAGGGGTCCGGTTCACGCGGGCGTTCTGCGCGTCGCCGTCCTGCACGCCGTCGCGCGGCGCGATCCTGACCGGCCAGGCACCGTGGCGACTCAAGGAGAACGGCAACCTGTGGAGCACGCTCCGCAAGGAGTTCGCCGTCTACCCGGAGTTACTCGAGAAGGCCGGCTACGCCGTCGGCCATACGCGGAAGGGATGGGGCCCCGGCAGCCTCCCACCCGGCGGGCGAGAGCGCAACCCCGCCGGGCAACGCTTCAAGAGCTTCGAGCAGTTCTACGAACAGATGCCCGAGGGCAAGCCCTTCTGCTTCTGGTTCGGCAGCGTCGACCCGCATCGACCCTACAAGAAGGGCTCGGGCACCAAGTCCGGCAAGTCCCTCGACCGCGTCAACGTGCCCCCGTTCCTGCCCGACGTACCCGAGGTCCGTAGCGACATCCTGGACTACTCTGTCGAGATCGAACGCTTCGATCGCGAGGTCGGTCAGATCATCCAGGTGCTCGAACGGGACGGCAAGCTCGACAACACCCTCGTGGTCGTCACGAGCGACAACGGCATGCCGTTCCCCCGCGCCAAGGCCAACCTCTACGACTACGGGGCGCGCCTGCCGCTGGCCATCCGCTGGCCCAAGCGCGTCAAGGGCGGCAGGACCCTCGACGACTTCATCAGCTTCACCGACTTTGCCCCGACGTTCTTGGAAGCGGCAGGGCTCAAACCACCGGCTGAGATGACCGGCAAGAGCTTCCTGGACCTGCTGACGTCCGACAGGGCCGGCCGGATCGACCCGAAGCGCGACAAGGTCTTCATCGGTCGGGAACGACACGCATGGGTCCGCGCCGGGGGGCTGGGCTATCCCTGCCGCGCGGTTCGCACCGATCGCTTCCTCTACATCCGCAACCTGGAGCCCGATCGCTGGCCCGCGGGCGACCCGGATCGCTACGGCGACATCGACGGCTCGCCCACGAAGGCCTACATGATGGCGAACCGAAACGCCAAGCGCGTCAGTCACCTCTTCCAGCTCGCCTTCGCCAAGCGCCCGGGCGAGGAGCTCTATGATCTGCAGAAGGATCCGGCCCAGATGAACAACGTCGCCCCCATGCGCGAGTACGCCCAAGCCAAGGCGAAGCTCCGCGCCGAGCTGGACGCCTGGATGACGCAGATCGGAGACCCCCGCGCGACGGGCCAGGGCGACGTCTTCGACACGTACCCCTACTACGGCGGCGACCGAAGAAAGAAGCGCACGAAGCGATGAGCGCACCGGCGTGCGGCCCCTACCCGCGTCGCCCCACGCGATCAAGGACGACGGCGATCAGGAGGATCGCGCCGACGACGGCCTTCTCCCAGTGGTCTTCGATGGGCAGGAAGCTGATGGCCGGGCGAATCATCGCCAGCAGCAGACAACCCAGAAACGCCCCCAAGACCGTGCCCTTCCCGCCGGCCAAACTGGCGCCGCCGACGATGACGGCGGTGATGACCTTGAGCTCATCGCCTTCGCCGGCGTTGGGCATGGCCGAGTCCAGCCGCGCCGCAAACAGCAGCCCCGCCAGCGCGGCCAGCGTCCCCGACAAGGCGTAGTTCAGCACCTTGATCCGGTTCACCGCGATGCCGCTCAGCCAGGCCGCCTGCTCATTGCCACCGATATAGTAGTTCTGACGGAAGAACCGGCTCTTGCGGAGCAGCAGGTCGGCGGCTGCCACCAGCGTCAGCGAGATGATGATGGGCATCTGCACCCGGGCGATCACACCCTGACCCAATGAGCAAAACCCCGGATCGAACCCCGACTGTCCGATACCGCCCGAGACGATGTACGTTAGCCCCCGGGCCAGCAGCATCATCCCCAGCGTCGTGATGAACGGGTTGATCTTGAGCTTCGCGACGATCAGCCCGTTGAAGAGCCCCAGCGCCGCACCCGTCGTCAGGCCAATCAGCATCGCGACCGGCCAGGCCAGCTGGATCGACGGGTCCTTCATCAGCACGGCCGCCACCATCGCCGCCAACGCCGACACCGACCCCACCGACAGATCAAACCCCCCAGAGACCAACAACACCGTCATGCCGCAGGCCATGATCGCATAGCCAAACAGATACAGCAGAATCGTGTTGATCGTGGCGGACGACAGGAACCGCGGGTCGTAGGCCGTCATCGCGCCCGCGAAGACCACCACAACCAGCAGGATTCGCAGCTCGGCGAACCGTCCGACCCGCGCCAGGAGTGCGGTCGTCATGACGTACCTCCGCCGTCCGCGCCGAGGGCGGCGGCGATGATGGCCTGTTCCGTCGCTTGATCGCGGTCGAAGCGGGCGGCGATCCGACCGGTGCGCATCACGACGATGCGGTCGGACATGCCCAGGATCTCCTGCAGGTCCGACGAGATCAGCAGGACGGCTGCGCCGTTGGCGGCCAGATCGCGCAGGTGGCCGTAGATCTCCGTCCGCGCCCCGACGTCGACGCCCCGCGTCGGTTCGTCGGCGATCAGCACCCGCGGCTCGATGCCGATCCACCCGGCGAGCAGGACCTTCTGCTGGTTTCCGCCCGACAGCCGCTCGACCGGCTGGTGCACGTCCGGCGTGACCACGCCGAAGCGATCCCGGGCCCTGCGGGCATACGCGTCGATCGCCCCATCGCGCAGCCACCCCCACCGATTGCTGAACCGCTCGAGTCGCGGCGCAACCAGGTTATCGCGAACGGCGTGACGCAGGTACAGGCCTTGCTCCTTGCGATCCTCCGACACGTAGGCAATGCCGGCCCGCATCGCCGCGGTTGGCGTTCGGGGCCAGACGTGCTGGCCGTCGACCTCAATCCGTCCGCTCGATGCCGGTTCGGCGCCGAACAGCGCCCGGCCAAGTTCGCTCCTGCCCGCGCCCACCAGCCCTGCCAGGCCGACGATCTCGCCCGCACTCACTTCGAGATCGACGGCCTCGAACGCCCCGGGCCTCGACAGGTTGCGAACACAGAGACGAGGCACCGTGCCCCGCTCGGTCATGCCCCGCTGGCCGTAGATGTCCCGCAGCTCGCGCCCCACCATCAGTCGGATCAGGTCGTTCTCGGTGATGTCCCCGGCGGGACGCGTGGCGACATGCCGGCCGTCGCGAAGCACGGTCACGCGGTCGGCCAGCTCGAGCACCTCCGGCAGGTGATGTGAGATGTAGACGATGGCCGCGCCCTGGGCCCGCAGACGCCGGATCAAGCCGAACAGCGCCTCGGTCTCGCGCCGGGTCAGCGAGCTGGTCGGCTCGTCCAGCAACAGCACGCGGGGTGAGGCGGAGACGGCCTTGACGATCTCGACGAGCTGCCGCTCGGCGATCGAAAGCCGCTCGACCAGGGCGTCGGGATCGAGGTCGACATCGAGCACCTGCAGCGCCTGTCTGGTCCTGCGACGGAGCTCGGCGGTCCGGATGAGATTGAGCCGGTTTACCGGCTGACGGTTCGCCAGGACGTTCTCCGCCACCGACAGCGTCCCGACGAGACTGAGCTCCTGAAACACCGCAGCGATGCCGGCCTGGGCGGCCTCGTAGGCAGTTCGGAGTCTCACTTCCCGCCCGGACAGGACGATCCGCCCGCCGTCAGGCCGAAGCACGCCGGCCAGGATGTTGATCAGCGTGCTCTTGCCCGCGCCGTTCTCGCCGACCAGCGCGTGGATCTCGCCGGCGTGGACGGTCAGGTCCACGGCGTCGAGGGCCTGAACCACACCGAACCGCTTGCTCAGTCCGACCCCCTGCAGGACAGTGCGTGGATCGTTCATGTCAACGTCGGCATCACATCGCATCGCAATTGCATTGGGCGCGCGACCGGTCCTGCGCTCTTGATAGCAACTCGTAGGCGGGGAAGAAAGGGGTCAGGCATCTTTCGCTTGGGATACAACCTTCGCAAGATCGCCCCATTGTCGCGGCGAAAGCAGCCAGACCCGAATGGCATGAAGCTAAGCGCATACGTGTCCTCCTTGGCGATGATACCAG